>NZ_JBHTCF010000021.1:0-140191 GCF_042665355.1 Streptomyces monticola
CATAGTGTTTCGGTGGTCATAGCGTGAGGGAAACGCCCGGTTACATTCCGAACCCGGAAGCTAAGCCTTACAGCGCCGATGGTACTGCAGGGGGGACCCTGTGGGAGAGTAGGACGCCGCCGAACTATTTTTGAGGGAAAGCCCCGCACCAATGGTGCGGGGCTTTCCTGCGTTATGCCCTTATGCCCTCCTGCCGTTATGCACTCCTACCGTTATGCCTTCATGCGGACGGCTTCACCAATTGGGTGTCGTACGCCAGGATCACCGCCTGGACGCGGTCGCGGGCGCCGGTCTTCGCCAGGATGCGGCCCACATGCGTTTTCACTGTGGACTCGGCGAGATGAAAGCGTTCGGCGATTTCCGTGTTCGTCCAGCCCTGGCCGATGGCCGTGAGGATTTCGCGTTCGCGGTCGGTGAGGGCGGTCAGCCGGGGGTCCTCGGCGCGGTGTTCGGCGGTGCCCGACGGCAGCTGGTCGGCGTAGGCGTCGAGGAGACGGCGGGTCAGGCTGGGGGTGACCACCGCGTCGCCGGAGGCCACCGCCCGGATACCGGCGAGGAGTTCCTCCGGCTGGGCGTCCTTCACCAGGAAACCGGAGGCGCCGGCGCGGAGGCCCGCGTACGCGTACTCGTCGAGGTCGAACGTGGTGAGGATCAGGACTCGGGTGCGGTCACCGGAGGCGACGATGCGGCGGGTGGCCTCGATGCCGTCGAGACCCGGCATGCGGATGTCCATCAGGACGACGTCCGGGAGGAGTTGGGCGGTCATACGGACCGCTTCGCTGCCGTTGCCCGCCTCGCCCGCCACCGTCATGTCGTCCTGGCTCTCCAGGAGCATACGGAAGCCGAAGCGCTGCATGGGCTGGTCGTCGACGATCAGGACGGCGGTCACGGGGCGGGTTCCTCCGGTAGGTGCATTCGGACCCGCCAGCCGCCGGTCGGCTGTGGGAGCGGGCCGGCTTCAAGTGTGCCGTTGTACAGGGCTGTTCGCTCGCGCATGCCGGTGATGCCGCGGCCGCCGGGTGCCTCGGCGCGGCCGCCCGGAGTCACCGTGGGAGCGCCGCGGCCGTCGTCGGTGACGGTGACCGTCACGCCCGTGTCCGAGTGCGAGACGTCGACCGTGGCCGTGGCGCCGGGGCCCGCGTGCTTGAGGGTGTTCGTCAGGGCCTCCTGGACCACGCGGTACACGGTGAGTTCACGGCCCGCTGTGTCCGAGTCGTGGGCCGGGGTGCCGCGCACGGTCATACGGACCGGCAGACCCGCCGAACGTACGCCGTCGACGAGGGAGTTCAGATCGGTGAGGCCGGGCTGCGGGGTGAGATCGGCGTTCGGGGTGTCGTCGCGCAGCACGCCGAGGAGCCGGCGGAGCTCCGTCAGGGCCTCGCGGCTGGTGCCGGCAATGGCCGTGAGGGCCTGGCCGGCGCGCTCGGGGTTCTTCTTGGCGGCGTACGAACCGCCGTCGGCGAGGCCGGTGATGACCGAGAGGTTGTGGCCGATGATGTCGTGCATCTCGCGGGCGATACGGGTGCGTTCGGCCGCGGCCGCCAGCCGGGCCTGCTGGTCGCGCTCCACCTCCAGCTGCCGGGCGCGCTCGACAAGGGAGGCCAGATACTCCTTGCGCGTACGCACCGCCACGGCGAGCAGCACGACCATCACGAAGCCCCACAGCGTGGGCAGGATCTGCTGGTCCCAGCTGTCCTCCGGGTAGCGGACCGCGCCGATCACCGTGGGGACCGCGATCACGGCGAAGGCTCGTAGGAGGGTCATCGGGGAGCGGTGCAGGGCGATGTTGAAGACGACGATGAACTGGAGCAGGGCCGCCTGGGCGATGATGCCGTCCCAGGCGTTGGCGAGGGCCGCGGGGGCCATGGCCAGGAGCGCCGCCACCGGGTGCGTGCGCCGCCACAGCAGCGGCAGCGAGAAGCCCAGGCAGATGAGGAGCACCAGGGTTTCCGACGCATCGCGGTTGCGGGCGACCGTGTGCCAGCCGCCGCTGCTGTAGTCGATGAGTGAGGCCGTCACGTAGAAGGCGGTGAGGAGCAGGTCCCAGACCAGTGGGTGGCGGTGGTCGAAGGCCCGCAGCCGCTGGAGCAGCCGCTGCACATGGGCGGTGAGGGCGGAGGTGTCGCCCTTCGCCGCCGTGGTCTGTGGCCTGGGGGCTTGTGCGGTCACGGGATCATCCTCCTACGCTGCGGCGCGTACCTCACACGTCCCGGCGCTTCAGGAGCAGGCCCGCGGGCCACAGGGTCGCCAGGGCCCACAGGACCAGGGCGAGCAGGGCGGGCCCGGGGGACGCGGCGTCGGCGGGCGGATGCGCGGAGCCGAGGACGCCGGACGCCTGGGCGGGGAAGTAGTCGAGTGCGGTGCGCAGGGCGCTGGAGGGGATCGCGCCGAGTACTTCGGGCAGGACGAGCACCAGGCCGACGAAGGCGCCGATGCCGGCGGGGATCGAGCGCACCAGCGCGCCGAGGCCGAGGGCGATCAGGCTGAGCAGGGTGATCCCGGCGGCGTTCCCGGCCAGGGCGCGCAGGACGCCGGGATCGGTGAGCGAGGCCGCCTTGTCGGTGCCGGCGAGGAGGGGCTGGGTGGCGAGGAACGTGACCAGGTTGGCGGTCAGGGTGACGGTGAGGGCGACCGCCGTGAACAGCGCGGCCTTGCACCACAGGACCGGTGTGCGGCGGGGAACGGCGGTGAGAGAGGCACGGATCAGGCCCGTCGAGTACTCGCCTGCGGTGACCAGGATGCCGAGGACGGCGACGCAGATCGTGCTGATCTGGGTGCCGAGCAGGACGTAGGTGACGGTGTCGATCTCGGAGTCGTCGCCGTCGTAGGACCCGGCCATGACGAAGCCGATGGCCAGGGTGAAGACGGCGGCGGCGAGCAGCGTGATCCAGGTGGAGCGCAGGGTCCACAGCTTGTGCCACTCGGAGCGCAGGACGCGCCGGGAGGTCAGGCGGGGGAGCGGGGTATGGGGGAGCCGGGTGTGGGGGAGCCGGGTGTGGGGGGTGGTCGAGGGGGTTGCGGTGGTCATGCTGCGGCTCCCGTCGCGGAGGTCCCGGAGGTCGTCGTGGTCCTGGAGGTGGCGGTCGGCGCCTGGTATTCGACGGTGTCGCGGGTCAGGTCCATGAAGGCCTGCTCCAACGAGGCGCTGCGCGGGGTGAGTTCGTACAGGGGGATGCCGTGGGCGGCGGCGGTGCGGCCGATGTGCTCGGCGTCGGTGCCGTGGACGTCGAGAACGCCGGGCGTCTCGCTGGAGATCTGGACGCCGGGGGCGGCGAGCCGCTCGCTGAGGGCGGCCGCCTCGGGCGTGACGACCTTGACGGTGGCGGTGCCCGATGAGCGTACGAACGCGTCGACGGTCGTGTCGGCGAGGAGCCGGCCGCGCCCGATGATGATCAGGTGCTCGGCGGTCAGGGCCATCTCGCTCATCAGGTGTGAGGAGACGAAGACCGTACGGCCTTCCGCGGCAAGGGACTTGAGGAGGGTACGGATCCACAGCACGCCCTCGGGGTCGAGGCCGTTGACCGGCTCGTCGAGGATCACGGTGGCCGGGTCGCCGAGGAGCGCGGCGGCGATGCCGAGGCGCTGGCCCATGCCGAGCGAGAAGCCCTTCACGCGGCGCGTGGCGACCTCGCGGATGCCGGCGAGGTCGAGGACCTGCTCGACACGGGAGCGCGGGATGCCGTGGGTGTGGGCCAGGGCCATGAGGTGGTGGAAGGCGCTGCGGCCCGGATGTACGGAGCGGGCCTCCAGGAGGGCGCCGACCTCGTGCAGGGGCGCCGGGTGGGCGGCGTAGGAGCGGTTGCCGATGGTGGCGCGGCCGCGGGTGGGTGCGTCGAGGCCGAGGAGCATCCGCATGGTGGTGGACTTGCCGGCGCCGTTGGGGCCGAGGAAGCCGGTGACGGTGCCGGGGCGGACCTCGAAGGTGAGGTCCTCGACGACTGTCTTGTCGCCGTAGCGTTTGGTGAGTCCGTGTGCCCGAATCATGTCTTCGATGCTGCTGTGCGCGGGGGCGCTGGGCGTCGGACCGGGGGCGGGAGCGTGGCGGAGGGCGTAGTACCGGGGTACGACGGGGGCCCTGACGTGGGGTGGGGGCGCGAGGCGGGGATACGAGGCAGAGGCGCGAGGCAGGGGTGTGGCGGGCTTCAGACCGGTACGTCGTCGTGCGGCCAGCGGGACCGTACCTGTTCGCGGGAGCGCAGCAGTGCCAGGGTCGGCAGGCCGCGGTCCGCTCCGGTGGCGAGCAGTTCGGGCAGCTGCGGCAGCGGGGCCACCGCCGCCACGTCGTCGAGGACGAGGGTGAGTGGTGGGTCGAGCCGACCGGAGGATGACCGTTCGGCCATGCGCCGGCCGTGCTCGACCACGCTTGCGGCGAGCGCCGTGAGGAGGGGCATCGCGCCGGGTTTCGTCTTCGGGTCCTCGATGGGTTCACCCACCACGTAAAGCGTGCCCCCTTCGGCGATGAAGGAATCCAGCGTCAGGGCATCTGTCCGGTTCGGAGTGCAGGCCTCGCGGATGTGCACCGAGAACAGCGAGGACAGGGCACGGGCCGTCAACTCCTGGGCCATGTCGCGGCGTTCGGGGTGCGCGGTGAGTTCGGCTTCGAGTTCACCGCCGGAGCCGCTCGCCGCCTTGGCGTTCGTCCGCAGGATGCGTACCGCCTCCTGGACCTGGCTGCCCTGGGCCCAGCGGTGGACGTGCTTGAACTGGCGGCCGTCCACAGCGGCGGCATGCAGATAGCAGCGCAGCAGGGTCTCGGCGGTGGTGGCCGTCGCCGCGTCCAGCTTGGCGGTGGGGCGTACGGGGGCGAGCAGGGCGCGGGCCCGCGAGGCGGCCGTCTCGCGGTCCTCGCAGCCGCTGCTGGGGGACCAGTGCATACGGGCCGGAGTGTCGCAGAGGTGGGAGGGGTCGTAGAGGAGTACGGGGCCGAGTTTGGCGCGGGCGTCCTTGGTCTCCTCCCAGAGGGTGGGGTCGGAGGTCAGGACGAGGGCTGCGCTCTCGGACTCCTGGATGGCCTGTACGGCGGCGTGGCGGCGGTCTTCGGGAGGGCCGAGGAAGAGGGGGCTACGGGGGGCTGGGACCGTCACCGGTGCCGTGACCGTCGGCTCGGTCGCCGGGCTTCGCACCTCCGGTGCGGGGTCCGGTGCGGTCGGCGCGCGGGAGCTTTGCACCTCCGGTGCCTCCTGCTTTCGCACCTCCGGTGCGTTCTTCTCCGCGCCTCCGGCGCGGTGCTCCCACCCGGCCCGCCCCTCGTCCGCCTCCGGCGCAAGCTTCTCCGGGCCTCCGGCCCGTACCTCTTCCACCTCCGCGCCTCCGGCCCGCCGGGACTTCCGTACCGCTCGCCACCGCGCCAGCGTCCCCATCACAAACACCGTCAGGACCGTGAGGACCATCAACTGCCCGATGAACAGGCCCCAGAAGAGTCCGTAGCCGGAGAAGGCGGAGGCGGGGCTGTCGGGCCAGGCGCCTGCGATGTCGTGCGGCTGGGAGATCAGATGGCGCATCGCGACCGGCGTACGCGCGAAGGTGACGCCCGTGGGCCAGGCGCCCTTGGCGAAGAGGGCGGCCAGGCCCGTCGCCGTCCACACGAGGAGGGTCAGGCCGAGCAGGAAGGCCAGGAGGCCCACGAGCAGGCCGTCGGGGATGCCGCCGTCCCTCTCCGGGCCCCTGTCCGGGCGGCGATCGTGTCGGCGATCGTGACGGCCGTCGAATCGCCGCTCGTGGCCGCGGCCGTATTCAGGCATCACGCCACCGTCGCGTCCGAGCCGCCGAGCTCTTCGTACCGTTCCATTTCCATGCGGGCCGCGCGTTCCTCCGCCTCGCGTTCGGCGGCGAGGAGGAGGTCGTCCTCTTCTTCGACGAGGGTGGACTCGGTCATGGCCCGGTCGGTGTAGACGAGGGGGCGTTCCATCTCGGTGATCAAATGCTTCACCACTTGTACGTTGCCGTTGACGTCCCAGACGGCGATGCCGGGGGTGAGGGTCGGGATGATTTCGACCGCCCAGCGGGGCAGGCCGAGTACCCGGCCCGTGGCCCGTGCCTCGTCGGCTTTCTGGGCGTAGATGGTTCTGGTGGAGGCCATCTTGAGGATCGCCGCGGCCTCCTTCGCCGCCGCGCCGTCGACCACGTCGCTGAGGTGGTGGACGACCGCCACGAAGGACAGGCCGAGCCGCCGGCCGAACTTCAGGAGGCGCTGGAAGAGCTGGGCGACGAAGGGGGAGTTGATGATGTGCCAGGCCTCTTCGACCAGGAAGATGCGCTTCTTGCGGTCCGGGCGGATCCAGGTGTGCTCCAGCCAGACGCCGACGATCGCCATCAGGATCGGCATGGCGATGGAGTTGCGGTCGATATGGGACAGGTCGAAGACGATCAGGGGTGCGTCGAGGTCGATGCCGACCGTGGTCGGGCCGTCGAACATGCCGCGCAGGTCGCCGTCGACCAGGCGGTCGAGGACGAGGGCGACGTCGAGGCCCCAGGCGCGTACGTCCTCTATCGCGACGTTCATCGCCTCCGCCGACTCCGGCTCCGGGTGGCGCAGTTGCTCGACGATGTCGGTGAGGACCGGCTGGCGCTCGACGATGGTCTCGTTGACGTAGGCGTGCGCGACCTTCAGGGCGAAGCCGGAGCGCTCGTCGAGGCCATGGCCCATGGCGACTTCGATGATGGTGCGGAGCAGCGCGAGCTGGCCCGTCGTCGTGATGGACGGGTCGAGGGGGTTGAGGCGGATGCCGGTGTCGAGGGCGACCGTGGGGTCGAGGCGGATCGGCGTTATGCCGAGTTCCTGGGCGATCAGGTTCCACTCGCCGACGCCGTCCTCGCCCTGGGCGTCGAGGACGACGACCTGGCGGTCACGGAACCTCAACTGACGTAGTACGTACGTCTTTTCCAGGGCCGACTTGCCGTTTCCCGACTCGCCGAGCACCAGCCAGTGGGGGGCCGGGAGCTGCTGGCCGTAGAGCTGGAAGGGGTCGTAGATATAGCCCTTGCCGCTGTAGACCTCGCGGCCGATGATCACGCCGGAGTCGCCGAGTCCGGGTGCGGCGGTCGGCAGGTAGACGGCTTGGGCCTGGCCGGTGGAGGTGCGTACCGGAAGGCGGGTCGTCTCCACCTTTCCGAAGAGGAAGGAGGTGAAGGCATCGGTCAGCATGGACAGCGGATCTCGCATGGGCCTGGCGCCTACCTTCTACCTTTACCGTCGGATGCCGGTCGCGAACGGCAGGGTGTTCACAAAGGCCCGGTGGTGCTCACGGTCGCACCACTCCAGCTTGAGATACGACTTGCCTGCCGAGGCCCGGATGGTCCGCTTGTCGCGGGCGAGGGACTCGGGGGAGCGGGCAGAGACCGTGATGTAACCGACCAGGTTGACGCCCGCGGCGCCGCTCGCCAGGTCCTCGCCGCGCTGGTCGAGGCGGGAGTGGGCGGCGATGTCGCGGGGGTCGACGGTGCGGTTCATCTTGGCCTGGCGGCTCGCCTCCGCCTCGTCGTTGGTCTTCTCGGTGAGCATCCGCTCGATGGCGATCTCGGTGGGCTCCAGGTCCATGGTGACGGCCACGGTGCGGATGACATCCGGGGTGTGGACCAGGAGGGGCGCCAGGAAGTTCACGCCGACCGGGGTCATGGGCCACTCCTTGACCCAGGCGGTGGCGTGGCACCAGGGCGCGCGGGTGGAGGACTCGCGGGTCTTGGCCTGGAGGAACGTGGGCTCCATGGCGTCGAGTTCGGCGGGCCAGGCGTTGCGCTTCGTCATGGCCTGGATGTGGTCGATGGGGTGGTCGGGGTCGTACATGGAGTGCACGAGGGACGCGAGCCGGCCCTGCCCGAGCGGCTGGCGTACGCGGATGTCCGCCTCCTGCAGGCGTGAGCAGATGTCGGTGAGTTCACGTGCCATGACGACGGCGAGACCGGCGTCCTTGTCGACCTTGCGGCCCGAGTGCGGGCGCGAGGCGCGGGCCATGGCCTGGGCCTCGGCGGCGAGTTCGCGGGTGTAGTGCATACAGGCCACGAGGTAGGCACGGTGCTGCTCGCTGCTGGTGGAGACCATGGACTGCAGCTGGTCGTAGGAGTTCCGCAGCCAGCCGGGGGATCTGTCGTCGCCGCGCATCGCGACGTCCTTGGCGTGTGCGTCGGGGTCGGCGGGCAGGGTGCGGGCCAGCATCTGCAGCCGGGTCACGAAGCCGTCGCCGTTCGCGACATGCTTGAGCAGGGTGCCGAAGCGGTCGACGAGGGCTTCCTGGTCCTCGCTGTCCCGAAGCCCGACGCCGGGGCCCTCGATCTCGATGGCGGCGGTGACGGTACGGCGGTCGGCGTGCAGCAGTACGGCGATCTCGTCCGGGCCGAAGGGGGCGGCGAGCCAGGTGATCCGGCCGATGCCCGGGGGCGGGCCGACCTCGACCTCGCGCCCGTCGAAGCGGATGCCGGCCTCGGGGGCGGCGGAGCGGTAGGCGGTGCCCGAGCGCAGGCTGCGCTTGTAACTCCGGTTGATCTCGAACCACTTGAAGAAGGTGCGTCCCTTGTACGGGATGTACACCGCCGCGATCGCCAGCATCGGAAAGCCCATGAGGAGCACGATGCGCAGGGACAGGACCGGCACGAGAAGGCCGCACATCATGCCGAGGAAGGCCCCGGCGATGATCAGGGCGATCTCGCCGGTCTCGCGGTTCTTGCCGACGATCGCGTTCGGCCGCGCTCGGCCGATCAGATATGTGCGGCGGGGCGCGACCTGGTGGGACTGGGTCGTCAACGCCCTTCACCTCCCGTGCGGTTGGTCGTGCCTCTGGTGCCGGTGGTGCTGCTCGTGGGACGTGAGCTGTGAGTACTCGTACGGGGTGAGGGTGCGGCGGAGGGGACAGTTCCGCCGCCGCTTGAGGGGGCTGTGCCGCTGGAGCCGCGGCTGCTGTGCGCGGCGACACCGCCGCTGGCGGGGTTCGCGGGGCGCGGTGCGCTGCTCTGCGAGCCGCCGCTGTCGTCGCCGCCGCGGCCACGGCTCGAGTGGGTCTTGATGCCTTGCGAGACGAGCGCCGCCGGGGAGCTGATGACGGCGGCGGCCTTGCCTTCGGCGCTCTGCATGATGCGGTTGCTGCGGCCCGCGGCGATCTCGTCGCCGAAGCCGGGCACGAAGCGGTAGATCATCGCCGAGGCGAAGATGGCGAGCAGGATGATGGCGAGTCCTGACACCACGGCCGAGAACGAGTCCGGGCCCTGGTCGCCGGAGAGGGCCCCGGCGAGCCCGAGCACGATGACGATCACTGGTTTCACCAGAATCACCGCGATCATGATTCCGGCCCAGCGGCGGACGTGGGACCAGAGGTTCTTGTCGACGAGTCCCGCGTACACGACGGTGCCGAGCAGCGCTCCTACGTAGAGCAGGGCGGCCCTGATGACGAGTTCGAGCCAGAGGACACCGGCCGCGAGGATCGACACCAGGGACACCACGATCAGCATGATCGGGCCGCCGCCGATGTCCTCGCCCTTCTTGAGGGCCTCCGAGAACGAGCCGAAGAACACGTCCGTCTGCCCGCCCGTGGTCTTCGCCAGGACCTGGGACACCCCGTCCGTGGCGGACACCACGGTGTAGAGGATCAGCGGTGTGAAGGCGGAGGCGAGCACGGTCAGCCAGAGGAACCCGATGGCCTCGCTGATGGCGGTGGCCAACGGCACCCCGCGCACGGCCCGCTTGGCGATGGCGAGCAGCCACAGGAGCAGGGTCAGGATCGTCGACGCGGCGAACACCACGGCGTACTGCTGCAGGAACTTGGGGTTCGTGAAGTCGACGTTCGCGGTCTCCTTCACGGCGGCGCTGAGCTTGTCGACGGTCCAGGAGGCGGCGTCCGCGCAGCCCTTGGCCAGGGAGGAGAGCGGATCGAGGGCGCCGAGGGCGTCGTCGGCGGGGGATTTGGGGGCGCCGCCTGCGCCGTCTTTGCCGTTTTCGCAGTACTTCTTTGCCGGGCCGATCAGCAGGTCGCAGGGGTCGTCGGACGGCTTGGGCGTGGGTTCGGCGGCAGCGCGCGTGGCCAGCAGGACGGCGGTCGTTTGTACCGCTGCCATGGTGGCGGCGAGCGAGAGGGCACGGTGGCTCTTACCGGGCATACGTGAACCCTCCGTACTGTTCAACGGCCTCGCTGATGTCCTTGGAGGTGGCGGCCGGTTCATCGCCCGGGACCGGGGCGGGGCCGTCCTTCTGCGAGTCTTTGGTGATCTTCCAGTCGTCGCCGGTCCACGTCAGCTCGAACGTCCAGGTCTTCCAGGTCGTCCGTACCGGATCGGTGGAGTTGGTGCCGGACATGCCGATCAGGCCGGTGTACCAAACCGACACCGTGGCGCTGTCGGCGTCATGGCGTACGGCCTTCGTGCCGACAGGGACCGTCCGGGAGACGAAGGTGCTCCCCTTCGGGGGATTGCCGTCGGCGTCCAGGCCCATCCGCGCGAGGAACTCCGGCGAGTAGGCCTTGTCCATGGGCTTCTTGAGCTTGGCAGCCGCCGCACGCGTGTAGATGGAGTCGAGGATCTCGTGGCGGGTACCGGCGTTGAACATGTCGTCGGAACCAAGAGCCACGGCATAGTTCGCCGCCGCACTCTCCGCCCCCTGCCGATCATGAGCGAACCCCGAAGACACCGCCTTCTTGCCGGAGGCCTCCGTGGGGGCGGCGTTCGGGCCGGACTCGTTGCCGTCGTCGGTGGAACTGCCGCCTCCGTCGCCCCGGTTCGCGAACGCGATAGCCGCGATCAGGAGGACGATCACGGTCACGACCGTGATGAGGCTGCGTGGGGAGCGGGCCGCCGGGCGGCGTGGGCCGCCGTAGACGCCGCCGTCGCCTTCGGGGAGCCGGGTGCGGGTCTGGCCCGTGCCGCCCACGCCAGTGCCGTCGTCGAGACTCATAGCGCGTACGCCCCCTCAAGCAATTGCGGAACCGCGTAGTACGACGGTAGCCGTGCTGGTTCCCGCGCGGGCGCGGTGTGGTGACTCGACATCAGGGAGACGCAACCTCTGCCGGTGGGCACGACGGGCGGACGGGTCGGGGACGGGGGCCGGGGCGGTGGGAGGCGCCCGGGGCGGGGACTGCGTGGTCGGTCAGACGGCCATCCCGTACACGATGGTGAACACCGTGCCGAGTGAGCCGATGATGAAGACTCCGGTCAGGCCCGCGATGATCAGCCCCTTGCCCTGCTCTGCGCTGAAGGTGTCGCGAAGCGCCGTCGCGCCGATGCGCTGCTTGGCCGCACCCCAGATCGCGATGCCGAGGCAGAGCAGGATGGCGATGGCCATCACCACCTCGATCATCACGCGCGCTTCGTTGCCCAGGCTCCCGAAGGGACCCCAGTCCGGGGCGATCCCGCCGATGATGGTGGTGATGTCGCCCTTTTCGGCTGCCATAAGCATGTAACTCACCGCCCCTATTGGGTAGTTCTGCACCCTCTGCCGATGTGCAGAGGTCAGGCCTATTCTCGCCGAGAATGCCGCTGTCGCATGACGACTTGGAGTCATTCATTGGCGGAGTTCGTATGGGTTCCGTACGCGCCGCCGCCGGCCGCCCCGCGCAAGGGCACAGGACGGTATACAGAGGCGCGTATGGTCACTCTGTGTATCACGAGGGGTGACGCCGGGCAATGAACAGGCTGTAGTCGTTACGGCGCGTAGGCCCTGGTCGGGGCTGGGTGCGGCGGTGAATGGCCGGTTCTTTGCGGTGGCGGGGCCGGTGCCCGGTGCGCCGTGCCGTAAGTGCCCGTTTTATGGCGTAGTCCGAGCGGATCTTGTCTAGCCTCGCGGGATGCAGACAGGTACTGAACCCACACTTTTGCGTACGGGGCCCACGCTGTCTCGTACCGGGCCCACGTCTTCCCGTTCCGGACCCGCGCTCTCGCGCCGGGGGCTGCTCGGCGCCGCCGTGCTCGCTGGTCCGCTCGCGCTCGCCCTGCCCGGCGCCCAGGCCGATGCCGCCGACGCCGTGAATGCCGCCGGTGCCGCCGGTGCCGCCGACGGTGCGCGGCGGCGGTTACGGCGGCTGGAGGCCGACTACCCGGGGCGTATCGGGGTCGCGGTGCTCGACACCGGGAGCGGACGGTTCCTCGGCTACCGTGCGCGCGAGCGGTTCGCGATGTGCTCGACGTTCAAGGCGCCCGCGGTGGCGGCGGTGCTGCGGGTGGCGCGGCGGGAGGATCCGGGGCTGCTCGACCGGCTCGTGCGGTACACGGCCGCCGATGTGGAGCAGGCCGGTGGTGGCGCAGTTACCAGCAAGCATGTCGAAACCGGGCTGACCGTACGGGAGTTGTGCGATGCGGCCATCACGTACAGCGACAACTGTGCGGCGAATCTGCTGATGCGGCGGATCGGCGGGCCCGGCGCGGTCACGGGATTTCTGCGGACGCTCGGCGACCGGCACTCCCGACTCGACCGCTGGGAACCCGAGTTGAACACCAACCTGCCCGGCGATCCGAGGGACACCACCACGCCCGCGGCGATGGCGCGGAGTCTGGGTCTCATGAGCCTGGGAGGCGCCCTCGCTCCGCCTGACCGCGCGCAGCTGAATGCCTGGCTGGTGGCCAACACCACCGGGGACAAGCGGATCCGGTCGGTGCTGCCCGGGAGTTGGCGCGTCGGCGACAAGACGGGCACCGGTGAGCGCGGCTCCATGAACGACATCGCCGTGGCGTGGCCGCCCGGCGCGGCGCCGCTCGTCATCTGTGTCTATACGACGCGGCTCGACGCGGAGACGCCGGGCGACGACCGGGTGGTGGCCGAAGCGGCGGACATTGCGGTTTCTGCGGTTTCTGCGGTTTCTGTGGGTTCCGCCTTGGTTTGAGGGGGAGTTGCGCACCCTCCGGTCATGTTGTCCACAGGCTATGGACAACATGACCGGAGGAGGCGGCCCCAGGCGGGGCCCGGCAAGATCCATCGCGCCGTCATTAGCAGGTCAGACGGCGCGAAGGCGCCAACTCGCGGCCGCGTAAGGCAATTTCATCCGGTTCGCCCATTGGCGGTAACCCGATGGCCCAATGGTTCAGTCATCGCGTACAACAGCCGACAAACGCACCATGATGACTACGCAGCCCTTGCTTGCCCCCTCTGCGATCGACGCGCTGAGGGACGTACTGACGTCACACGGCTACACGCGCGAGGGCATCGTCGCGCGGGTCGGGATCGAGGCCGCGCAAGGACTCAACCGCTACGACCCCACGCTCGCCCTGCAACTCCTCGGCGAGGGCGATCCGTTGGCAGTGCTGATCCAGCTCTTCATGTGCGGCCGCACGGTGCGGCTCAGGTCCGTGGAGCCCGGGGTCGTACCGCTGCTCGAAACCGCGGGCGAGGGCCTGGTGCGGGCCGCCGTGTATCTCCATCCGTACGAGAAATGGTGGGCGCTCTCCGACTTCCCGCGGTTTCTGCGGCCGGATCCGCAGGACCGCAGGGCCGACGGCGTCCAGCCGATCGGGCCCGATGCGACCCTCCTGCGCCGGGCCACCCTGACGCACCGCGTCGAGTCCGCGCTCGATCTGGGCACCGGCGGCGGGGTGCAGGCGCTGCACCTGAGCGGGCAGGCGGCGCGGGTCACGGCCACCGATCTGTCGCCGCGCGCCGTCAGGTTCGCCGCCACCACCGCCGCGCTCAACGGCCTGGACTGGGAGGTCCTGCACGGTGACATGGCGCAGCCGGTCGCCGGACGGCGCTTCGACCTGGTGGTGAGCAACCCGCCGTTCGCCGTCGGCCCGGGGACCGTGCACTGCGTACACCGCGACTCCGGCCGGCCCGGCGACGGGCTCTGTGCCGAACTGGCGGGCAACGCGCCCGAGTTGCTCACCGAGGGCGGGTATCTGCAGTTCCGGGCGCACTGGCTGCACCGCGCCGGGGAGGACTGGCGGGAGCGGGTCGCCGACTGGATTCCGGGCGGCGCGGGCCTTGACGCGTGGATCGTGCAGCGGTCGGCCGCCGGTGTCGTGCCGTACGTCGACCAGTGGCTGGAGCTCGGCGGCGGCGAGGAGGCGCTCGGCCAACGCGAGGCGTGGCTGCGCTGGTTCGAGGGGCAGAAGGCCGAGGCCGTGGGCATGGGCACCGTGGTCGTACGGCGCAGCGGGCGCGAGCGGTCCGCCGTACGCGTCGAGGAGCTGTCCGCGGAGGCGGGGGAGCTCACCGGCGCCCAGGTCGCGGGGTGGTTCGCCCGGCAGGACTGGCTGCGCGCCCACGATCCGCTCGCCGAGCGCCTCACGCCGGGCCACGGCCTGACCCTGTGGCAGCAGGCCGACCACCGGGACGGCGCGGGCTGGCAGTTGGCGCAGCAGGTGCTCAAGGTGCCCGGTGACGGACTGAATTGGAGCGAGCGGGTCTCGCCGCTCGCCGTGGCGCTGCTCGGCGGGGCGGGCCGGGACGCCACCATCGGCGAGCAGGTCGCACGGCTCGCGGAGGCCGAGGGCACGGAGCCTGGGCGGCTCGCGGAGGCGGCGTTGCCGGAGGTGGCGCGGCTCGTGGAGAGGGGCGCGCTGGTGCCCACGGCGCCGGATGCCACCGGGCCGGGCGGACCCGATGCCGTCCGGCCGGGCGGGCCCGATGCCGCACGGCTGAGCGCGCCGGATGCCCTGGGCTGACCGATACCGGCGCCACCGGCACCCACCAGCGAGGCGCCCGCACGCCTCAGCGAGGACACCCGGTCCCGCCAGCGAGGAACACTGCGTCCGCTCGCGTCGGCGAGAAGTGCCGGGCTTCGTCAGCGGGGCGTCCGCTTCGCGCCAGCGCGAAGCGCCGGGCCCCGCCAGCGCGAAGTACCGGGCCCTGCCAGCGAATAGCCCCCGCCCCGACAGGAAGAAGCCCCCGCTCGCGCCAGCGCGAAGTACCGGGCCCTGCCAGCGAATAGCCCCCGCCCCGACAGGAAGAAGCCCCCGCTCTCACCACCGAGAAGCCCCCGCCCCGCCGGCAAGAACCCCCCCGCTCTCACCACCGAGAAGCCCCCGCCCCGCCGGCAAGAACCCCCCGCTCTCACCAGCGGAAAGCACCCGGCCCCACCGAACAAGGTGTACCCAGGCCCACCCCGCACTGGCCGCGTACGCCCAATGTGGCGCCGCCCGTCCGACCGTAACTTCGAAGTCAACGAAGCAACGAGGTCGACGAGGTCAACGAGGCGCAGAGAGTGCCGGATGTGCCGGGATGTTCCGGACGGAGAGGAAACACCATGTTTCGTAAGAGCGGGAACGAGCCGGCCAGGAACACCTCTGAGGCTCTGCGCCTGGTGAAGGTCAGCAAGGTCTACGGTTCGGGGGACGGCGCGGTCACCGCCCTCGACGGGGTGAGCCTGAGCCTGGCCGCGGGTACCTTCACCGCGGTGATGGGGCCCTCCGGCTCCGGCAAGTCCACGCTGCTGCAGTGCGCGGCCGGTCTCGACCGTCCCGACCGCGGCATCGTGATGGTTGACGGCGCGGAGCTGACGGGCGGCACCGAGGCGGAGCTCACCCGGTTCCGCCGGAGCCACATCGGGTTCGTCTTCCAGCAGTACAACCTGCTGCCCACGCTCACCGTCGCGCAGAACACCGTTTTGCCCCTGAAGCTCGCCGGACGGCGCGTGGACCGGCGCCGGGCCACTCAGATCCTCGACCAGGTCGGCCTCGGCGACCGGCTCGGCCACCGCCCCGACCAGCTCTCCGGCGGTCAGCGCCAGCGCGTCGCGATCGCCAGGGCCCTGGTCACCGAGCCCGGCGTGATCTTCGCGGACGAGCCGACCGGTGCGCTCGACAGCCAGAGCGCACGCGATGTGCTGCGGCTGCTCCAGGAGGCCGTGCGGGTGCACGGACAGACCGTGGTGATGGTGACGCACGACCCGGTCGCCGCCTCGTACGCCGACTCCGTACTGTTCCTCGCCGACGGCCGGATCGCCGGCGAGATGCACGCGCCGACGGTGGACGCGGTCGCCGAGCGCCTGGCGCACCTGGGCGACGAGCGCCCGGCCATGCCGGTGGGGGTGTGAGCGATGCTCTCTCTGGCGATGCGGTCGATCAGACAGCGGCCCGGACGGTTCCTGGCCACGCTGCTCTCCGCCTTCCTCGGCGCCGCGATCATCATGACGTTCAACTCGATGCACGACACGGCGGCAGCGGCGGGAGTGGACGATGTCAGTGCGGAAACGCTCACGCTCACCGCCAGCGTGGTCGGCGGCTACGGCACGCTCCTGGTGTTCTTCGCCATCGCCTCGACCCTGACGGTCAATGTGCGCCAGCGGGAACAGGAACTCCTGCTCCTGCGCAACACCGGGGCGACACCCGCGCAGATCAAGCGCATGGTCGTCGGTGAGGCGGTCGCCGTGGCACTCGCCGGCGCGCTGCTCGCCATCGGCCCGGCGATGCTCGGCGGCCAGGCGCTGCTGCAGGTCTTCAAGGACACCGGGCAGGTCGCGGAGTCCGTGGACCACACGTTCGGTACGGCCGCCCTGATGTCGGGGATCGACATCACCCTGCTCGCGGCTGTCGGCGCCGCGTTCCTCGCGGTACGCAGGGCGACGCGGGCCTTCTCCGGCCGGGGCGGCCAAGTGCTCGGCCGGTGGCGGGTGTTCTCCGGCAAGGCGGCGCTCGGGCTCGGTGCGGTCCTGGTGCTGTCGGCGTTTGTCTTCGACCCCACGGACGAGGCCCTGATGGCCGGTCCCGCCTACGGTGCGATCCTGATCGCGGTCGGCTGCGCGGTCTTCTCGCCCCGGCTCCTTCGCGCTCTGCTCGACGCTCTGGACGGCGCGTTGTCGTCGCTTGCCGGTGCGAGCGGCTATCTGACGGTGCGCACCATGCGGCCGCGGGTCGAGCAGTACTCCGGCATCCTCATGCCGCTGATCCTCTTCACGGGCATGGCCACGGCGACGCTGACGATGCAGTCGGTCGAGAACGACGAGATCAAGGCGTCGGGCCTGGCCAAGACCGTGGACGCGAAGAACCTGGAGACCCTCAACCTGACCGTCGTCGGCATCATCGTGGCCTTCTGCTGCGTGATGCTGATCAACACCCTGTACGCGGCGACCTCTTACCGCAGCCGTGAGTTCGGCCAGCAGCGTCTGGCAGGGGCCACTCCGGGGCAGGTGCTCGGCACGGTCGCGACGGAGAGCGCGGTCCTCACGGCCGCCGGTGTCTTCTTCGGCACGCTGGCGGCGCTCGCCGGGACACTCCCCTTCACCTACGTCCGCACGGACGGCGCGACACTCCTGCCGGACCAGTTCACGGGCGTCTGGTTCGCGGTGGTGGCGGTCGCGGCGGTGGTGACGCTGGTGACGAGCGTCGGGACGGCACGGAAGGTGATGCGCACGCCGGCGGTGGAGACGGTGGCGCTGGCCGCGTAGCAGGAGACGTACAGGTACCAGGAGACGTACAGGTACCAGGAGACGTACAGGTATCAGGCGATGTACGGGTGCCAGGAGACGTACGGGTGCGCGGAGCGGAACTCCCCCGGGGCGGCTGCCAGTTGAGGCAGCCGCCCGCCGCGTTGTCCGTGCCGTGTGGAACAGTTGATCCGGTGGATGCGCTGAGACCTCAGGACCCGGCCCGGATAGGTGCCCACGCGCTTCTCGCCCGGATCGGCGCCGGCGGCATGGGCCAGGTGTATCTCGGACGCTCGCCCGGCGGCCGGCTCGTCGCCATCAAGGTCATCAAGGACGAGATCACCGGGCACCCCGAGGCGCTGGCCCGGTTCCGGCGCGAGGCGGAGACGGTCCGCGCGGTGCGCAGCGCGTACACCGCGAACCTGATCGACGCGCACCTGGACGCCGCACCGTTCTGGCTCGCCACGGAGTATGTGGCGGGGCCCACGCTGAGCGGGGCGGTGAGCGGGCGCGGGGCGCTGCCGCCCGAGACCTGCCGGGCGCTGTTCGCTGCGCTCGCCGAGGCGTTGGCGAGCGTGCACGCGTACGGCGTCACGCACCGCGACCTCAAGCCGCAGAACATCATCCTGTCCACGCAGGGCCCGCAGCTGATCGACTTCGGTATCGCGCGGGGCGCCGGGCACACGGCGCTCACCCGCACCGGTGTGGCGCCGGGGACACCGGGCTTCACCGCCCCCGAGGTGCTGCTGCGCAACGAAGTGGGCGCGGCGGCCGATGTGTTCGCGCTCGGCGCCACGCTCGCGTACGCGGCCACGGGCCGGTCCCCGTTCGGCTCGGGACCGATGGACGCCGTCTCGTACCGGGCCGTGCACGAGCCGGTCGACGTGGCGGGTGTCGAGCCCGCACTCGCGGCGCTCATCGAGTCCTGCGCGGCCAAGGAGGCCGCGGACCGGCCGTCGCCTGGCGAGATCATCGCCCGCTGCGGTGTGACGTCCGCGCTGACCGAGGACGCCTTCTACGGCGGCCTGACCGGTCTCGGCGCGGCGGCCCCGCGCGATCTGCCGACAGCTGTGGCGGCCGGTCTCGTGCCCCAGGGGCACGGTCAGCCCGAGCTCGCGCAGCAGCCGACGGCCGGAGCGGGGTACGTACCGACGCGTGCCGGAGCGGGGTACGTCCCGACGCTGGCGCCGCAAGCCCAGGTCAACACCTTGCGGCGGCGCTCACGGCGGACCCCGTGGCTGGTGGCGGGGACCGTCGCCCTGGTCACAGGCCTGACCGTCGCCCTGACCCTGCAGCTGCTCCCCGACGGCGAGGAAGGCGGGGAGAACCCCTCGAAGAACCCATCAGGCAGCGCCTCCGCGCCGAAGCCGCCCGCGTACATCGAGAACGACCGTGTCTCGCGCGACTTCTGGACCCTCTCGGAGGACGAGACGGAGGCCTTGCACGGCAAGGGCCAGTGCAATCAGGTCGCCGAAGAGCGGCCGCCCGGTGCCGATATGCAGGTGTCGGTGACGGATGCCGACAGCCCGGACAGTGCCACGGTCGCCCGCCGCGCGAAGATCGAGATGCGGATCAAGTACGCCGAGCTGAACGAGAAGAAGCCCGCTCCGTACTACGTGTCCGTGGGAGTCAAACCCCCGCACGACATCGACGCGGAGACGGGCCGGCCCTTCGAGGACCTGCTGACCGAGAACAAGACGATCGGCTACACCAGCAAGCCGGTGGACATCTACTCCAAGTGGAAGACCGGCGGTTACGTCGAGCTGACCTACCCGGACGACTTCGAGAGCCACGCGGCGGGCAGGACCTGGCCCTCCATCCCGGTGCGGAACGACCCCGGCGACTGGACCGTGCTCTTCTACCATGTCAAAGGCGGCCCCAAGGACTACGCGAGCATCATGTGCTCGGGATTCCGAGTGCGGTGACGGGCCGTCACATGGGCGAAATGGCGGTGAACCACGCCCGCATGGGGGAGGGTTGAGTCGTGCGAAAAGTCTGGGTCGTGTCGGGAGTCGGAGCCGGGCTCGCCCTGAGCTTCGTGGCGCTGCTCGTCGTCGGGACGTACATGGTGGCGGGCAACCTCGCCAATGGCATCGGCAAGGGCGCGGTGGGCCTGGCCAAGGGGGCCGTGCCCGCGCAGTACCAGAACCTGGTGCAGAAGTGGGGCAATCTGTGCCCCGCCATCAACCCCGCGCTCCTGGCCGCGCAGTTGTACCAGGAGAGCGGCTGGGACCCGACCGCGAAGAGCCCCGCCGACGCCCGCGGTATCGCCCAGTTCATCCCCGGCACCTGGGCCACGCACGGCATCGACGGCGACAAGGACGGTGACCGCAACATCTGGGACCCGGCCGACGCGATCCCGTCCGCGGCCACCTACGACTGCACGCTCGCCGGATACGTCGAGGACGTGGGCGGCAACGCGACGCACAACATGCTCGCCGCGTACAACGCGGGTTCCTACGCCGTCATAAAGTACGGCGGCGTCCCGCCGTACAGCGAGACGCAGAACTACGTGAAGACGATCACGAATCTGTCGAAGAGCTTCGCCAGGCCCGTCGGCAGGGTCAGCCCTTCGCGCCAGGCCGCCGGGGCGATCTCCTTCGCCCAGGAGCACCTCGGGGAGCCCTATCTGTGGGGCGGTGACGGGACGCCGGAGGACGGCGGCCGGTTCGACTGCTCGGGACTGACGAAGGCCGCGTACAAGTCGGTGGGTGTGACACTGCCGCGGGTGGCCAACGACCAGTACAACGCGGGGCAGCACCCGAAGCGGGACGAACTGCTCCCCGGGGACCTGGTGTTCTTCTCGGACGACCTCACCAACTCGCGGGCCATCCGGCACGTGGGGATCTACGTCGGCGGCGGCTACATGATCGACGCGCCCCGCACCGGCGCGGTGATCCGGTTCACGCCGATCGATACGCCGGATTACTTCGGAGCCACCCGGGTCACCGAAGATGGCGCGAAAGCACTCGCCCAGGGATAGCGGCGGCGAGGCCAGGAGCTGCGACGGCAGCTGCGCGGGCAGCCGGACCGCACGCTCGCGTGGCCGGAACTCTTCGCTTCACCAGGCCTCTGAGCTGCGACGATGAGTCACTCTTCGATAACGTCTGAGTGATCTTTCGGTTGAGTGTGGAACGTAGAGAGGGGAATCGAGCGTTCCCTTGACTGCGGATGACTACAGATGACTGCGGAAGCAGCACACGCAGCACACGCAGCACCGACACGGCGACAGCAGCACTGACCAGCTCTGAAGCACGGGGGTAGACAGGGCGCGCACCAGGCGCGTCCGCGGGCGACTACGGACAAGGGGCCGCGGCACCATGGCTGGACCAGAGGCTGGACCTGAGACCTCAGGGTCGAACCCCGACGTCGGCCTGCTCTACGACATCAACGGCATCGCCAAGGACGCCCCGCACTGGGCCGACCGGATCGTCTCCTTCGTCGGTGAGTACGGCCTGTTGCTCGCCATGGTGCTGCTCGTGCTGTGGTGCTGGCGCAGTGTGCGGCGCCGCGAGGACGCCGAGGTGGCGGTCGCGGGGCTGGTGTGGGCGCCGCTCGCCGCCGGTGTCGCGGTGCTGATCAATATCCCGATCCGTGAGTTCGTGGAGCGGCCCCGGCCCTTCAAGGACCATCTGGGCCTCGAAGTCCTGGTCAAGGGCAAGACCGACTTCTCGTTCGTCAGTGACCACGCCACGCTCGCCATGGCCCTGGGCGTCGGACTCTTCGTGGCCAACCGGAAGTTCGGGCTCATCGGGATCGGGCTCGCCCTCGTCGAAGGGTTCTGCCGGGTCTACATGGGCGTGCACTACCCGACGGACGTCGTCGGCGGCTTCGCGCTCGGCACCGCCGTCGCCCTGCTCCTCGCGCCGCTCGCCATGGCCCTGCTCACCCCGCTCACCAAGGCCGTCTCCCGCTCCGCGCGAGTGGGCCGGCTGGTGCGGGCGCGCACCTCGGACTCCGTGGTTCAGGGCGCGGTCGGGCTGCCGGGGCCGCGCACCGAGCCGTCGGCGGAGTCCGGCGAGAACGACCTGGCGGCCTGACCCCGCGTCTCCTGCACGGCGGACACGACGACATTCGAGTCCCAGTGGCCGCTCCGGTCGAGCGCGCCCCCGCACGTGATGAGCCGCAACTGCGAGTCGGGCACCGGCCCGTACACCTCACGCGTCGGGAACGCCGTCGTCTTGTACGTGTCCACCGACGTCACCCGGAACTGCAGCAGCCGTCCGTCCGCGGCCCGCGTCTCCACCAGGTCGCCCGGAACGAGCCGCCCCAGGCGCGCGAAGACGGCGTCGCGGTAGCGGCCACGCGCGGTCGCGGGGGCGTCCCGGTGCCCCACGAGGACGGTGGGTCCCGGCACCCCGGGGCGGGCGCCGAGCGTGTACCAGCCGACCTTCATCGCGTCCTCGAAACCCGGCACTTGAAGGGCCCTGTCGTCCTCGAGCCCGAGCGGCAGCACCTCCGCGTCCACCTCGATGGCGGGGATGTGGATCCGGCGCGGCGCGCTCGCGAGCTCGGGCACCTGCGCGAGCCGCGGGGTGCGGTCCTGTACGACCGGTGCCCGCGGCGCGGCCCTGCGCGGTGTGCCGTCCCGCGACAGATCGGCGACGGACGCCGTGACCGCCGACTTGACGGACGTGTCCAGCCAGGGGAACTGGTGCAGCAGTACGGCGGCCAGGGCGCAGAGTGCCGAGGCGCTGAACATGAGCCTGACCGCCGTACGCGGAGGGCGTGGTGTGCCGCGTCGGGGTTTCAGCTCCGCTCCTCCTCGGCGGCCGCGCGCGGTGCGCGGTGCCTGCGCAGCAGGATCAGACCGACGCCACCGGCGGCGGCGGCCACGGCGGCGGAGCCGAGGGCGAGGGCGCCGGCCTCGGGGTGCTGTCCGGCGGCGTTCCCGGTCTCGTTCCCGGTCTCGTGCCGGGCGCCGCCCCTGGCCGCGCCGGACGGGGTGGCCTTCATGGCGCCGGTGTCGCGGCCCGGGTCCGTGGCGGTGCCCGTGCCGGGGTCCGTGCCCGTGCCGGACGTCTTGTCCGGGGACGCCATCGTCGGCATCGGAGTCGTCGGTACGGGGGTGGCGGCGCCGTCGGAAGAGGTGGGGGTGCCCACGCCGGGGGACCGGTCCGCACCCGGTGACTGGTCCGCGCCCGGTGACTGGTCCGCGCCAGGGGACTGGGAGGCCTCACCGGACGCCGGCGCCGACTCGGCGGGCGACTGTGAGGCGTCGGGGGACTCGGACTCGGAGGCACCCGCGGCCTTGAGCCCTTCGCCGTCCGCGCCGACCAGGCTCCAGCCCTTGACCTCCTGGCCCTTGGGCTCGTTCGGCTTGTCGTCCTTGTAGTAGTAGAGCGGGTGCGTGTTGTAGATGACCTGCGGCTGGTCGGCGCCCTCGGGGTTGTCCTTCGTCTGCGCCGTATCGCCGCTGACGCCCTCGGCCTTCGTCGGATAGCCCACCGCGGCGGGCCAGTTGGTGGCGCAGTCGCCGGTGCAGTCCGGGGTGTCGGGCTCGTCGTCGTCCCGCAGATAGAGCGGGTTGCCGTCCTTGTCGGCGAGGGCCTGCCCGTCCGGGGTGTCGATGAGCTTCAGCTCACCGGGTTCCGTGGGCTTGTCGACGGCGGCGGCGGGCGCGGAGAGGGTGAGGAGGAGCGCGGCCGCGGCGAGGGTGCCGAGGGCGGCTATTCGGGGTGGCTTGCTTCCGTTCATGGCTGTCCTGCCTGAGGTCCGTGTACGTGGACTCTCAGGGCACCGCCGCGGCGCCGACGGGGCCATCCGGGAGGGGCCGTACGGGGGGCGGTGACACACGTCTGGCCGTGAGCTGTTGCTGCTTGCTGAATCAGCCCCTCTGGGGGGCACCTCCCAGCGGTAGCTGGGGGAGCTTGAGGAGCGGGGTCTGGGGCGGAGCCCCAGTGTCGGGAAGGGGCGGGACCGGGGAATCAGAGAGCCTGCGGGAAGTCGAAGAGCCGCTCAGGGTCGTACTGCTTCTTCAGCTTGCCGAGGCGGGCGGCCGCCGGACCGTAATACGCGGCCCGCCAGTCCTTGAGCGCCGCGTCCGTGTAGTTCTGGTACGCCGCCCCCGACGCGTACCGCCGCATCGCCCCGTGCGTGCCGTTCAGCCACCCCTGCGCCGCCGTACCGGACGTGCCCGCCTTCCACGACGCGATGTACTGCGCGAGCATCCGCTGGCGGCGGTGCACGAACGCCGTGGCCGTCGGGTCGACCCGGTTGACCGCGCCGCCGAGCGCGGTCAGGGCCACGGTGCCCGCGCCGCCCTTGACCTGTTCGACCCGGGCAAGCAGCGCGCGTACCCCCGCGTCGGAGAGCGACTTGGCGAAGAAGTCGGAGCGGGCCGCATATGTCTCGCGGCCGAGCGCGCCCGCCGTGTCGCGGCCGGGTGTCGTGCCGGGCAGGTGGCACTGGTCGTCGTCGGCGAAGCCGGCGCAGCCCGCGTACACCTCCATGGCCTGGGCGTACGAGCGGCGCTTCAGCGAGACGTTCGAGGCGGAGCCGGGACCGCCGGGGCCGTCGGCGAGCCGGTCGACGGCGTTCTGCAGCTCGCCGTACGTGCCGAGCGAGAAGGCCGCGACGGAGACCGTCGGAGTGCCGCCGGGTGCCGCGGCCAGATGCAGGGACGACCAGATCTCGTCGGGCTGGTCGGGGCCCCAGCGCTGCCAGGCCTTGAGGACCTGCGCGGCCTTGCGCCACGGCCAGGTCATATACGCGGAGACGGCCTGCGGTGCCGGGTGGGTACGGAAGCGCAGCTCGGTCACGACGCCGAAGTTGCCGTTGCCCGCGCCGCGCAGCGCCCAGAAGAGGTCTTCGTTCTCGCTTGCGGAGCACACCAGTTGGCGTCCGTCGGCGGTGATCAGAGTGGCCTGCGTGAGGCTGTCGCAGGTGAGGCCGTAGGCGCGCGATGTGACACCGTGACCGCCGCCCAGGGCGAGCCCCGAGACGCCGACCGAGGGGCAGGAACCCGCCGGTACGGTCACGCCCTTGGCGGCGAGCGCCCGGTAGACGTCGATGAGCTTGGCGCCCGCACCGACCGTCGCCGCGCCCCCGGAGGCGCGCACCGTCTTCAGCTTCGATACGTCGATGATCAGGCGGCCGTTGCCCGAGGACCAACCGGCGTAGGAATGACCGCCGTTGCGTATGGATATGGGGGTTTTGTTCTTACGGGCGAAGGCCAGTGCCTCGCGGATGTCCTCGGCGTGCGCGACATAGGCGACGGCCGCGGGCTTCAGCGAGTCGAAGCGGGTGTTGTAGAGCTGCCGCGCCGAGGCCCAGGCGCGGTCACCGGGCCGGACGAGCCCGCCGTCGAGCCCCTTGGCGAGCGCGGTCCACGCGGGGCCGACGGGGCGGCGCGAGGCCAGGCCCGTGCTCATGCCCGCGGTATTCGCCGTCGTCGTGGTCGCGCCCGCGCCGCCGGCCCCGCCGGACCCGGAGCTGCACGCGCTCACCCCCGCCCCCAGCGTGAGTGCGGCCCCTGCGGTGATGACCCTGCGCCGGTCCATGCTGCGGTTCATGTCTGTCGCCTCCCGCAGGACGAGACGACGGCTGTGGCGGGTGGGTTCCACCCCGACCACCCTGGCCGGTCCGAGCCGCGCCCGCACCCCGCCCGCGTACCCCGGCGCGGGGCGGCTCAGGCCCGCGCCGCGTGGTCCTGCTCCCCGGATGCGATGTGCTCCGCGGCGTCCGAGCGGGCCTTGGAGCGGGCGCGGCGTGCGGGGCCCCGCCAGCCGCAACTGCAGCGGGCCGAGCAGAAGGGGCCCTGCTCGACGGTACTGGTGCGGTGCTCGGCCTGCGCCTGCTCCTGGTGTGGTGACACCGCGCCACCGTAGCGACCTTCGGTGAACGCCCGGGAGCGGGGCCGTGTGCGTGACGGGTTGGCCCCGCCGGTCGTTAAGCGGAACGAGACGGGGGGCCGCAGGAGACGGCCAGTGTTGGGGGTAGGCAGGCAATGGTGGCGCAGCAGCACAGGCGCAGGGGCGGTCGTGCCGCCGCTGCCGTGGCGGGCGGGGCGGTGGCCTCGGTGATGTGGGCCACGACCGGATGTTCCGGCGGCGGGGCCGCCGCCGACGACCAGGCCGCCGGCGATCCGGTGGACGTCATGCACCGAGCCGCCGACGCCCTGCGCTCCGCGGGCAGCGCCAAGGCGCGTACGTCGATGGAGATGGCCACCGGCGGCACTCGTGTCACGATCCGCGGCCAGGGCGCCTACGACTTCGAGAAGAGCCGCGGCCGGCTGACGGTGATGCTGCCGCAGGACCCCGCGGGCGTCGACGAGCACCGCCCCATCACCGAACTCCTCGCCCCCGGCGCCCTGTATATGAAGAACCGCGGCGCGGGGGTGCCCGCCGACAAGTGGGTGCGCATCGACACCGCGACGCTCTCGGACGGGAACCTGGTCACGGGCGGCGCCACGGACCCGCTGGTCGCCGCCGAACTCCTGCGCGGCGCACGGCAGGTGACGTACGCGGGCGAGGAGAAGCTCGCGGGCACGCGGGTGCGGCACTATCGCGGGACGACCGATATCGCCCGTGCCGCGGCCCGCGCGGCGGGCAAGAACCGGAAGGTGCTCGAGGCGGCGGCGAAAGGGTTCACCAAGGACACGGTGCCGTTCGACGCGTACCTCGACGACCAGGGCAGACTGCGCAAGATCCGCCACCAGTTCAGCTTCGCCAACGGCGTGCAGGGAAAACCGGCCACCGGCGCGCGCGGTGAGGTGGCAGTCGCCTCGACGACGCTGCTTTACGGATTCGGGGCGCCGGTGCGGGCCGAACTGCCCGCTGCCGAGGACATCTTCGCGGGGAAGATTGCCGGGGGCTAGTCCGCTCCGGGGGGCGCGGGGGTGGTACGGGACGGCGCGGGGGGTGAGTTCGCGTCGCAAATAGCCCGTCCGTGCCATGCGCGGTGCGTAGGGCGCTCCCTACCCTAGGAAGTCGGTGACGGCAGGAAGAGGTGGTGTACGTGGCTGCGATGGCCGGCAAAGCGGCGGTGCACGATCACGTCGCCCTCGCCGAGATCGAGTTGTGCGGTGAATTGATCATCGCGGCGTCCACCGCTGACGAGGAGCGGCTCAGTCCTTCTCGGATCGACGAGGTGCTGAGGGTGTCCGATCCCGAGTCCCGTGCCATGGGCGGCACCGACCGGGACTGACGCCCTGGACCGACCGGCGTCCGGCCGGGCCCCCGCCGGCCGCCCCCGCTCAGGTCGTACCGCCCCTGCTTACGGCGTACCGCCCGCGCTCACGGCGTACCGCCCCCGCTCACGGCGTACCGCCCCCGCTCACGTACGCATCATGCGGGCGATGGCCTTGGTGGCCTCTTCCACCTTCGCGTCGATCTCCTCGCCGCCCTTGACCGCCGCGTCCGCGACGCAGTGGCGCAGGTGCTCCTCCAGGAGCTGCAGGGCGAAGGACTGCAGGGCCTTTGTGCTGGCCGAGACCTGGGTAAGTATGTCGATGCAGTACACGTCCTCTTCGACGAGCCGCTGCAGGCCGCGGATCTGGCCCTCGATACGGCGCAGTCGCTTGAGGTGCTCGTCCTTCTGCTTGTGGTAGCCGTGCACACCCCGGTCGTGGTCGGTGACGGTCGTCTCCGCGGAGGGCGCTGCGCTCGCCGCCGCGCCGGCCTCGGTGGTCGTCATCGCGTCCTCCTGTTGTCCTGCAAGGGCTTTGATACCCCTGGTGGGTATATGGTACCGGATATTTCGGGTCCGGGGCGGACCCCGTGTGGATGACTCTGCCTGATGGGCGACACTGGGGGACGGCCGGTTAGCCGTGGCCGGATGATGCGCCTAGCATCAGCCTGACCGAATCCAAAGCACCCCGAGGACCCCACGTGCGCTTTCGTCTGACCCCCAGGGAGACGAGCTTCTACGACATGTTTGCCGCCTCCGCGGACAACATTGTCACGGGCTCCAAGCTCCTCATGGAACTGCTCGGGGCGGACTCCTCCGCCCGGGCCGAGATCGCAGAGCGGATGCGGGCCGCGGAACACGCCGGTGACGATGCCACTCACGCGATCTTCCACCAGCTGAACTCCTCGTTCATCACGCCCTTCGACCGCGAGGACATCTACAACCTCGCGTCCTCCCTCGACGACATCATGGACTTCATGGAGGAGGCCGTCGACCTGGTCGTCCTCTACCAGGTCGAGGAGCTGCCCAAGGGCGTCGAGCAGCAGATCGAGGTGCTCGCGCGGGCCGCCGAGCTGACCGCCGAGGCGATGCCGCATCTGCGCACCATGGAGAACCTCACGGAGTACTGGATCGAGGTGAACCGCCTCGAGAACCAGGCCGACCAGATCCACCGCAAGCTGCTCGCGCACCTCTTCAACGGCAAGTACGACGCCATGGAGGTCCTGAAGCTCAAGCAGATCGTGGATGTGCTCGAGGAGGCGGCTGACGCGTTCGAGCACGTCGCCAACACCGTGGAGACCATCGCGGTCAAGGAGTCCTGAACCTCGTGGACACCTTTGCGCTGGTCGTGACCATCGGGGTCGCGCTCTTCTTCACGTACACCAACGGCTTCCACGACTCGGCCAACGCCATCGCCACCTCGGTGTCCACCCGGGCGCTGACCCCGCGGGCGGCGCTCGCGA
Source organism: Streptomyces monticola (assembly GCF_042665355.1). NCBI lineage: Bacteria > Bacillati > Actinomycetota > Actinomycetes > Kitasatosporales > Streptomycetaceae > Streptomyces > Streptomyces monticola. The sequence continues at coordinate 27,860 of NZ_JBHTCF010000021.1, forward strand.
TGGCCGCGGTGATGAACCTGGCCGGTGCCTTTCTGGGCAGCGGGATCGCCAAGACCGTCAGCGAGGGGCTCATCGAGACCCCGCACGGACAGAAGGGGATGTGGATCCTCTTCGCCGGCTTGGTCGGCGCGATCGTCTGGAACCTGATCACCTGGTACTTCGGGCTGCCCTCGTCGTCCTCCCACGCCCTCTTCGGCGGGCTCGTGGGTGCCGCGCTCGCCGGTGGCATCGGGGTCATCTGGTCGGGCGTGCTCGAGAAGATCGTCATCCCGATGTTCATCTCGCCGATCGTCGGCCTCGGCGTCGGCTATCTCGTGATGTGCGCGATCCTCTGGCTCTTCCGCAAGTCCAACCCGCACAAGGCGAAGCGTGGCTTCCGGATCGCGCAGACCGTCTCGGCCGCCGGTATGGCGCTCGGCCACGGTCTGCAGGACGCCCAGAAGACCATGGGCATCGTGGTGATGGCCCTGGTCATCGCGGATGTCGAGGACGCGGGCGACCCGATCCCGGTGTGGGTGAAGATCGCCTGTGCCGTGATGCTCTCGCTCGGCACCTACGCGGGCGGCTGGCGGATCATGCGGACGCTCGGCCGGAAGATCATCGAGCTGGACCCGCCGCAGGGCTTCGCGGCCGAGACGACGGGCGCGGGCATCATGTTCACGACGGCGTTCATGTTCCACGCGCCCATCTCGACGACCCATGTGATCACCTCGGCCATCATGGGTGTCGGCGCCACCAAGCGGGTCAACGCGGTGCGCTGGGGCGTCGCCAAGAACATCATCCTCGGCTGGTTCATCACGATGCCGGCGGCGGCGCTCGTCGCCGCGCTGAGCTTCTGGATCGTGAACCTGGCGTTCCTGTGACCGTGAATCCCACGTTCCTGTGGTCGTGAATCCGGCGTTCCTGCAGGCGGCGCCACGCCACGTACACAGATGGGCCCGCACCCCCTGAGGGGTGCGGGCCCTTGCTGTGCGGTGGCACCGCCATGCAGCACCGCACAGCAGTTCCGGGGGCGGGTGCCGCCTATCCGAAGCGGCCGGAGATGTAGTCCTCGGTGGCCTGGACGGACGGGTTGGAGAAGATCCGCTCCGTCTCGTCGATCTCGATCAGCTTGCCGGGCTGGCCCACGGCCGACAGGTTGAAGAAGGCCGTACGGTCCGAGACCCGGGCCGCCTGCTGCATGTTGTGCGTCACGATGACGATCGTGAAACGCTCCTTCAGCTCCCCGATCAGATCCTCGATGGCGAGCGTCGAGATCGGGTCGAGCGCCGAGCAGGGCTCGTCCATCAGGAGCACCTGCGGCTCGACCGCGATGGCGCGGGCGATGCACAGACGCTGCTGCTGCCCGCCGGAGAGACCCGAGCCGGGCTTGTTGAGACGGTCCTTGACCTCGTTCCAGAGGTTGGCGCCCTTGAGGGACTTCTCGACGATCTCGTTCAGCTCGGACTTCTTGTACGAGCCGTTGAGCCGCAGGCCCGCCGCCACGTTGTCGAAGATCGACATGGTGGGGAAGGGGTTCGGGCGCTGGAAGACCATGCCGATGGTGCGGCGGACGTTCACGGGGTCGATGCCCGAGGCGTACAGGTCGTCGCCGTCCAGGAGCACCTTGCCCTCGACGCGGCCGCCGGGGGTGACCTCGTGCATCCGGTTGAGGGTGCGCAGGAAGGTCGACTTGCCGCAGCCCGACGGGCCGATGAAGGCCGTCACCGAGCGGGGCTCGACCGTCATGGAGATGTCTTCGATTGCCTTGTGGCTGCCGTAGTAGGCGGTGAGTCCGCCGACGTCGATTCGCTTGGCCATGGGGATCACTACTTCTTTCGAGAGGGTCGCTTGTCGCATGCAGCCGCGTCAGCGGCCCGTCTTGGGGGCCTTCCAGCGGGCGATGCCGCGGGCCACCAGGTTGAGGATCATGATGAAGCCGATGAGGGCGAGCGCCGCTGCCCAGGCGCGGTCGTACGAGGCGGGGGAGCCGGCCGCGTACTGCTGGTAGATGTACAGCGGCAGCGAGCCCTGGGCGCCTTCGAACGGGTTGGTGTTGATGAAGGGGTTCACCCACACCAGGAGCAGCACCGGGGCGGTCTCACCGGCGATACGGGCGACGGCCAGCATGATGCCGGTCGTGATGCCGCCGATCGCGGTGGGCAGGACCACCTTGAGGATGGTGCGCCACTTCGGGACGCCGAGGGCGAGTGAGGCCTCGCGCAGCTCGTTCGGTACGAGCTTGAGCATCTCCTCGGTGGAGCGGACGACCACCGGCATCATCAGGATCGCGAGCGCCATGGCGCCGGCCCAGCCGGAGAAGTCGAAGCCCAGGATCAGGATCCAGAAGCTGAGGACGAACAGGCCCGCGACGATGGACGGGATGCCCGTCATGACGTCGACGAAGAAGGTGACCGCCTTGGCGAGCTTGCCCCGGCCGTACTCGACCAGGTAGATCGCGGTGAGCAGTCCGATCGGCACGGCGATCAGGGAGGCCAGGGCCACCTGCTGCAGGGTGCCGATGATGGCGTGGTTGATACCGCCGCCCGGCTCCCGGTCGGTGATGACGCCCATGGAGTGGGTCAGGAAGTACGGGCTGAAGACCTTGGCGCCGCGCTCCACGGTCTCCCAGATCAGGGAGGCGAGCGGAATGACGGCGAGCAGGAAGGTCACCCACACCATCGAGGTGGCGAAGCGGTCCTTGGCCTGGCGCTTGCCTTCGACGGTGGTGGCGAGGACATAGCTCACGACCACGAAGAGGATCGCGGCGATCAGGCCCCACTGGATGCGGCTGTGCAGGCCGGCGCCGAGACCGATGCCCACGGCGGCCGCGGCGGAGCCGGCGGCGATCAGGAACGGTGCCCAGCGGGGCAGGCGGGCCGCGCGCAGCGGGGTGGGCACGGAGGCCTGGGGGGTGGGTGTCGTGGTGCTCATGCGTTGGCCCCCGAGTACTCCTTGCGGCGCGCGATGATCAGGCGGGCCGCGCCGTTGACCAGCAGGGTGATGAAGAACAGCACCAGACCGGAGGCGATCAGCGCGTCCCGGCCGTACTCACTGGCCTCGTTGAACTTGCTGGCGATGTTCTGGGCGAACGTGCCGCCGCCCGGGTCGAGCAGGGACGCGTTGATGAGGAAGCTCGGGGAGAGGACCGTGGCGACGGCGATGGTCTCGCCGAGCGCGCGGCCGAGGCCCAGCATCGAGGCGCTGATGATGCCGGAGCGGCCGAAGGGCAGCACCGACATCCGGATGACTTCCCAGCGGGTCGCGCCGAGGGCCAGGGCGGCCTCTTCGTGGATCTTCGGGACCTGCAGGAAGACCTCACGGCTCACGTTGGTGATGATCGGCAGGATCATGATCGCGAGCAGGATGCCGACCGTCATCAGGGAGCGCGGGGCGCCGCCCTGGTACTCGAAGATGCCGGTCCAGCCGAAGTACTGGTCGAGCCAGCTGTAGAGGCCGGTCAGATGGGGCGCGACCACGAGGGCGCCCCAGAGGCCGTAGACGATCGAGGGCACGGCGGCCAGGAGGTCGATCACATAGGCGATCGGTCCGGCCAGCTTGCGCGGGGCGTAGTGCGAGATGAACAGCGCGATCCCGACGGCCACCGGAACGGCGATCACCAGGGCGATGATCGAGCTCACGATGGTGCCGAAGGCGAGGACCGCGATGCCGAACTTCGGCGGGATCGCGTTGGCGTCCCACTCGAAGGTGGTCAGGAAGTTGCCGGTGTTGTCCGAGAGCGCGAGGGCGGCCCGGTAGCTCAGGAAGACCGCGATGGCGGCCATGATCACGAGGAGCGTGATGCCCGAGCCACGCGAGAGGCCGAGGAAGATGCGGTCACCCGGGCGGGTGGCGCTCTTGCCGCGCTTCTTGGGGGCAACTGGTGCGGGGGGAGTGGGAGTTGGTGCTGTCTGCGTAGATATGTCCATGAGGTTCTCCGGTCTGCGGAGCTGCCCTTTCCGCTGTTGCGGTTCGGGGGCAGGAGCTCCGTGGCGGCGGTGCACCGGACGGTGCGGCCGGCTCGCGAGGGGCGAGCCGGCCGCACTCGGGTCAGCTCAGGTTCGCGGCGATCTCGCGGACCTTGGTGATGATCTCGTTCGGGATCGGCGCGTAGTCGTTCTCCTTGAGAACGGCCTGGCCGTCCTCGCTGGCGATGTAGTTCAGGAAGGACTTGGTCGTCGCGAGGGTCTCGGGCTTGTTGCCCTTCTCGCAGACGATCTCGTACGTGACCAGGGTGATCGGGTACGCGCCCTCGGCGGTCGGCTTGTAGTTCAGGTCAAGGGCGATGTCGTTGCCCTTGCCCGTGACCTTGGCCTCGGCGATCGCCTTGGAGGCGTTGTCGACGGTGGCCTTCACCGGCTCCTTGGCGTCGGTCTTCAGGTCGACGGTCTTGATGCCGTCGGCGTAGGAGAGCTCGAAGTAGGAGATGGCGCCGGCGGTCTGCTTCACCTGGCTGGAGACGCCCGCGGAGCCGTTGGCGGACTGGCCGCCCTTGGCCTCCCAGGTCTTGCCCGGCTCGTGCGGCCAGGCGTCGGGGGCGGCGCCCTTCAGGTACTTGGTGAAGTTGTCCGTGGTGCCGGACTCGTCCGAGCGGTGGAAGGCCTGGACCTTGGTGTTCGGGAGCTTGGCGTCCGGGTTCAGCTTCTTGATCGCCGGGTCGTCCCAGGTCTTGATCTTGTCGTTGAAGATGTCGGCCAGGGTCTTGGCGTCCAGGACCAGGTTGTCGACACCGGGCACGTTGTAGCCGACGGCGATCGGGCCGCCGACCATCGGCAGGTCGATGGCCTGGCTGCCCTTGCAGATCTTCTTCGACTTCTCGATCTCGTCCGGCTTGAGTGCGGAGTCGCTGCCCGCGAAGGCCGTCTGGCCCTGGAGGAAGGCGGTGATGCCGGCGCCGGAACCCGTCGGGTTGTACTGCACCTGCACGCCCTGGCAGGCCTGGGCGTACGCCTTGGTCCACGCGTCGATGGCGTTCTTCTGCGCGGACGAGCCGGAGGCCGCGAGCTGGCCCTTCGCGTCGTCGCACTTGATGTTGGCGGCGTTGGTCTCCTTGCCGCTGCCGGTGTTCCCGGTCTCGTCCGAGCCGCACGCCGTGAGGGCCAGGGCGCCGGAGACGGCGAGAGCACCGAGGGTGAGGGCCCGCCGGTTCTTGCGCTGAAGCTTCACTTTCGGGAGTTCCTTCCAGGAGCCGCCGGTCTTCGGCGGCGTGCGAGGGTTTTCCTGTCGTCCGGCACATTGCGGATGCCTGACATCTGGCTCCGCGAACCCGGCGCTTCGAGTGCGCCACGCATCGCGTAAGTCCGAAATTAGGCAGGACAGGTGAAGCGGCCGAAGGTCGAGAGTGAACGGGGGGTGAACCTCGGAGGGCGGTGCGGTTAGGCAACGCGGGCATCACGGTCACCGTGAGGTTACGCAGCGTTACGTCTGCACGTGAGTGTCCTTGTCTGCGCGCCCCGCTCCGTGGTCACCCCGGATCGCCCTCCGGGCTCGTCCTCAAGCGCCGGACGGGCTGAATAGTGAGCCCCTCCCCGCCCCTTCCCGAAAGTCCTGCGCGGACGACGCTCCTCAAACGCCGGAGGGGCTGAAAAGCCCGGCCCCGGCCCCGGGCCACCGGGCCCCCGGGCCACCGGGCCCCCGGGCCACCGGGCCACCGGGCCCTCGGGCCCCCGGGGCCGTCAGGCGAAGTGCAGGGCCGACAGGAACGCGTCCACCAGGTCCTTGTCCCGGGGCTGCGTCAGGCGGTTGCGGGCCGCCGCCGGAGGCAGCCAGAGCAGGCGGTCGACCTCCGAGTTCGGCGTGAAAGTGCCGCCGTCGCACTCCGCCGCCCAGTACCGCACCTGCTTCGGACGCCCCCGCACCACGTAGTGCACCGTGGGCAGGCGCGGGCCGGGGGCGCAGGTGTGGCCGGTTTCCTCCTCGACCTCACGGAGCGCGCCCGCCAGGGCGTCCTCGTTCCGCTTGAGCTTGCCTTTGGGGTGTGACCAGTCGTCGTACTTCGGCCGGTGCACCAGGCAGATCTCCAGGCCCTCGTCGACCGGTGAGCGCCGCCACAGGACACAGCCCGCGGCCAGGATCGGGACGGCGGGTCCGGGGGGCGTCATGACGCGCCCACCGGGCGGCCGGAGCCGGTGCCCGAGCCGCTGCGCTGCCACACCGCCTGGAAGGCGAAGCGGGCCGCCTCCACCTCATGGCGCTGGTCGGCGTGGAGCACGCCGAGGGCGTAGGCCGTGGCCGGGGCGATGCGCGGAGTGCGGGCCGCCGAGGCCGCGGCGGAGGCGGCCTCCGCGGCGTCCCGGTGGCGGTCGAGGGCCCGGCCCGCGCCGAGCAGGCGGACGTCCACGGCCTCGGTGCCGATGACCTCCAGGGCGTACCGGTGGAGGCGGAGCAGCAGCCGTACCTGGTGCCAGGGCGCGTCCTGTGACTCGGGGGCGGCGTCGGCGGCCAGGCCGTGCAGGAGCGCCTCGGCGTTGTAGGGGTGCCCCGCGCGGACGAGGGGCAGCGCGGTCACCGCTTCGTTCAGGCGGGCCTCGACATCCGCGGCGAAGGGTTCGAGGCGGTTGCCGCCCGCCTCCTTGCGCAGCGGCACCTCGCTGGCCAGGACCGCGACGCCGTCCGCGACCGCGTGGAAGCGGGACGAGCCGAGGGCCTGCAGGGCGGTGGAGTGGGCACGGGTGCGGGCCAGGGTGAGCTGGCGCTCGATCAGTGCGCCCGCTTTGGCGGCGCCCACCGTGAGGCCGCCGCTCTGGGCCGGTACGGAGCCGCCCCTGCCGTGCGGGGCCGCCGCAGGGGAGAGCCGGTGCAGCGCCCCGATGAGCCGGTCGAGGCGGGCCGCGTAGCCGTGCTCGCGCGCCAGCGTCCCGGACAGCCAGGCGAGTTCGGCGCGCAGCGTGTCCGACCACTCGGCGTCGAGCAGCGGCCGGAAGGTGTGCAGGGAGCCGCTGATCCGGCGGGCGGCGGCGCGCAGGGCGAGCGCGGGCCCGGCGGCCTCGTCGGAGCCGCTCTCGCGGTGCTGGCGCAGGGCGCGCAGAAACTCCGTGGCCTGCTCGCGCAGATACCGCGCGAGCACCTCCCCCGCCACGGGGTCCTTCTGGTCAGGGTTTCGCTGAGCCACGCCGGCGCCTCCGGGCGTCTATGAGCATCTCCTGTACGTTCCGCAGCGGCTGCCCCGCTGCTTCGCCGTTCTCCGCGGTCGCGTGCCGGGTCCAGTCGCCGTCCGGGCCGAGATGCCAGGACGCGGTGGTGTCCGACATACCGGTCTCCAGAAGGCGGTTGAGCGCCGCGCGGTGGGCCGGGTCCGTGACCCTCACCAGGGCCTCGATACGGCGGTCGAGGTTGCGGTGCATCATGTCGGCGCTGCCGATCCACACCTCGGGCTCGCCGCCGTTGCCGAAGGCGAACACCCGCGAGTGCTCCAGGAAGCGGCCGAGCACCGACCGGACCCGGATGTTCTCCGAGAGTCCGGTGACGCCCGGGCGTACCGCGCAGATCCCCCGTACCCAGATGTCGACGGGCACGCCCGCCATCGACGCGCGGTAGAGCGCGTCGATGACGGCCTCGTCGACCATTGAGTTGACCTTGATGCGGACATGGGCGGGCCGGCCCGCGTGGTGGTGCTGCACTTCCTTGTCGATCCGCGAGATCAGCCCGTCCCGCAGCGACTTGGGGGCCACGAGCAGCCGCCGGTAGGTCTCGCGGCGTGAGTAGCCGGAGAGCCGGTTGAACAGGTCGGAGAGGTCGGCTCCGACCTGCGGGTCGGCGGTGAGCAGGCCCAGGTCCTCGTAGAGGCGGGCCGTCTTCGGGTGGTAGTTGCCGGTGCCGACATGGCTGTAGCGGCGCAGGGTGTCGCCTTCCTGGCGGACCACGAGCGACAGCTTGCAGTGGGTCTTCAGGCCGACCAGGCCGTACACCACATGGCAGCCGGACTCCTCCAGCTTGCGGGCCCACTTGATGTTGGCCTGCTCGTCGAAGCGCGCCTTGATCTCCACCAGGACGAGGACCTGCTTGCCGGACTCGGCCGCGTCTATGAGGGCGTCGACGATCGGTGAGTCGCCAGAGGTCCGGTACAGGGTCTGCTTGATGGCGAGGACGTCCGGGTCGCCCGCGGCCTGTTCCAGGAAGGCCTGCACGGAGGTGGAGAAGGAGTCGTACGGGTGGTGCAGGAGTACGTCGCGCTCGCGCAGGGCCGCGAAGATGTCGGGCGCCGTCGCCGACTCGACCTCGGCCAGATCGCGGTGGGTGCCCGCCACGAACTTCGGGTACTTCAGCTCGGGCCGGTCCAGGCCCGCGATGCCGAAGAGGCCGGTGAGGTCGAGGGGGCCGGGCAGCGGGTAGACCTCGGCCTCGGAGATCTTCAGCTCACGGATCAGCAGATCGAGGATGTGCTGGTCGATGGACTCCTCGACCTCCAGGCGCACGGGCGGGCCGAAGCGGCGCCGCATGAGCTCCTTCTCCAGGGCCTTGAGGAGGTTCTCGGCGTCGTCCTCCTCGACCTCAAGGTCCTCGTTCCTGGTCACCCGGAACATGTGGTGGGCCTCCACCTCCATGCCGGGGAACAGCTCCTCCAGGTGCGCGGGCGCCGCGATGACGTCCTCCACCGGGACGTACCGGCCGGGCGAGGCCTCCAGGAAGCGGCTGAGCAGCGGCGGGACCTTGACGCGGGCGAAGTGGCGGTGGCCGCTGACGGGGTTGCGCACCACGACGGCCAGATTCAGCGAGAGCCCCGAGATATAGGGGAAGGGGTGCGCCGGATCCACGGCGAGCGGGGTGAGGACCGGGAAGATCCGCTGCCGGAAGAGCGTGAAGAGGCGGGCTTGCTCCTTCTCGGTGAGTTCCGCCCAGCGGATGATGCCGATGCCCTCGTCCGCGAGGGCGGGCGCCACGTCCTCCTGGAAGCAGGCGGCGTGCCGCGCCATGAGCTCGCGGGTGCGGGTCCAGATCAGCTCGAGGACCTCGCGGGGCTGCAGGCCGGAGGCGGAGCGGGTGGCCACGCCGGTGGCGATACGCCGCTTCAGGCCGGCCACGCGGACCATGAAGAACTCGTCCAGGTTGCTCGCGAAGATCGCCAGGAAGTTGGCGCGCTCCAGGAGCGGGGTGTGCGGGTCCTCGGCGAGCTCCAGGACCCGCTCGTTGAACGCCAGCCAGCTGCGCTCCCGGTCGAGGAAGCGGCCCTGCGGCAGCTCGGCGCCCTCGCCGTCCTCCTCGTACACGTCCAGATCGGCGTCGATGTCCGGTTCCAGGTCCGAGACCGCCGCTGCCAGGGTGTGTGGCCGGTGAGCCGCGATGGAGCCGACCGACGGCTGAGCGGTCTGGGCGTGCTGCACGGGTGCCTGGGCGCTGGGCTGCTGGTTCATGAGCCCATTCTTCCGCGTATGGGCAGAACCAGGCGCGCCGAGCAGCGACGGGCTGAGAGGGTCTCTCCCTGTCGGAATCGGCTCGGGCGCGTGGGGCTGCATTCCGTGAGGGTCGCAAGTCTGTCTGAATCGTTGGTTACGGCGACATGACGTGCGGGGCATCGGAGCCTTACTCCCCGGCGACGGGGTGCCGTCGTGGTGCGGGGCACCCGGCACCGGGGAGTCGGGGGGCCGACTTTATGTCTCCGTGCGGTACATCAGGTCCGTCTCGTGGGTGGTGAAGCCCAGGCGTTCGTAGACCGAGACCGCCGCCTTGTTGTCGGCGTCGACGTACAGCATCGCCGTCGGCAGGCCGAGCGCGGCGAGGTGGCGCAGGCCGATCGCGGTGAGGGCCTTGCCGAGGCCGCTGCCCTGGGCGGCGGGCCGGACGCCGACGACATACACCTCGCCCAGGCGCTCGGCCTCGTGCACCTTCGTCCAGTGGAAGCCGAGCAGCTCGCCGGCCGCCGATTCGGCGAGGAAGAAGCCCGCCGGGTCGAACCAGGGCTCGCCCTTGCGGTCGTCCAGGTCGCGCTGGGTGAGCGCGCCCTGCTCGGGGTGGTGGGCGAAGGCCTCGGCGTTGGCGGCGAGCCAGGCCGTGTCGTCCTGGCCCGGTACGAACGGGCGGATCGTGACCTCCGCGGGCACCGCGGGTTCGGCGATGGCGTCCTGGTCCAACGGCCGCCGCATCTGGCGCAGTTCACGGAAGAGCGTGAGGCCGAGCACCTGGGCCAGATGCCGGGCCGCGGAGTGCCCGCCGTGCGCCCACACCCGGAGCCGCTTGCCGGAGGCGCCGAGGAGCGCGGCGCCCAGGGCCCGGCCGTGGCCGCGGCCGCGGTGTGCCGGGTGCACCACGAGCTCGCCGGCGGGGGCCTCCACCGGGTCGGTGTCCTCCAGCTGTGCGTAGCCCACCAACTGGTCTTCCACGGACAGGAGCAGATGGCTCACGCCCGCGCGCGGACCTCCGCGCAGCTGCAGCCGGCCCTGCTCGGAAACGGCCTGCTGGCCGTCCGTGCGGGCGGCCTCCGCGATCAGTGCGAGCACGGCCTCGGCCTGCTCGGAGGTGAGCGCGTCGAGGGTCTGGATCGAGCGCGGCGGGACCGCGGGAGCTGCGTCTGTCATGCCCCCGAGCGTACGTCGCCGGGGCCGTTCGGCGTAGGCACGGTGGGCTGCTTCCCGCGCGTGCGGTGGGCTGCTTCCCGTGCGTGCGGTGGGCGTGCGGTGGGTTGCTTCCCGCGCGGTCGGTGCGCCGCGTACCGCGCGGGCAACCAGCTCGTAACCTGCAGACCCCTGTTGCGCTACGCGCGTTGACTCTAGGCTGCGGCTCGCATCGCGCGGATGTTCGCGCGGCTCGGCAGAGGGGAAGCAGGGAGCTCATGTCAGTCAGACCACAACGGCGCCTCACCGGCGGCCGGTTGATCGCGGGGGTGGCGGTGCTCGCCGCGGCCGCCGGAGTCATGACGGCGGCGATACCGGCCGGCGCGGAGGCCGCGCAGGCGTCCGACAAGGGCAAGGGCAAGCGCACGGTCGATGTGCAGTTGCTGTCCTTCAATGACTTCCACGGCAATCTGCAGCCGCCGGCCGGCTCCTCGGGACAGGTCACCGAGCGGCAGCAGGACGGCACCGAGAAGAAGATCGACGCCGGTGGCGTGGAGTATCTCGCGACGTCCCTGCGCAAGGCCCGCGAGGACCACGAGTACAGCGCCACCGTCGCGGCCGGCGATCTGATCGGCGCCTCGCCGCTGCTGTCCGGGCTCTTCCACGACGAGCCCACCGTGCAGGCCCTGAACAAGCTCGACCTGGATGTCAGCAGCGTCGGCAACCACGAGTTCGACGAGGGCCGCAAGGAGCTGGAGCGGATCCAGAAGGGCGGCTGTCACCCCAAGGACGGCTGCTACGAGGACGGAAAGGTCTTCGAGGGCGCCGACTTCCCGTATCTCGCGGCGAATGTGACGGACGAGAAGACCGGCAAGCCGATCCTCAAGCCGTACACCGTGTGGAAGAAGAACGGGGTCAAGATCGGCTTCATCGGTCTGACCCTTGAAGGCACCCCGGACATCGTCTCCGCCGACGGCATCAAGGGCCTGAAGTTCCACGACGAGATCGAGACGATCGACAAGTACGCCAAGATCCTGGACAAGCAGGGCGTGAAGTCGATCGTGACCCTTGTGCACGAGGGCGGTGAGCCCGCCTCGCAGGCGTACAACTACAACTGCGACAGCCCGGGTCCCGGCGACGGCATCTCGGGCCCGATCACCGACATCGCCAAGAAGGTCTCGCCGAAGGTGGACGCCTTCGTCACCGGCCACACCCACCAGGCGTACGTCTGCACCGTTCCCGACCCGGCCGGCAAGCCGCGCATGGTCACCTCGGCGTCCTCGTACGGAAAGCTCTACACGGACACGACGCTGACGTACGACCGCAAGACCAAGGACATCGTGCGCACCAGCGTGAAGTCCGCCAACCATGTCGTACGCCGTGATGTCGCCAAGGCCGCCGACATGACCTCGCTGATCGAGCGCTGGAACAAGCTGGCCGCGCCGATCGCGAACAAGCCGGTGGGCTTCATCTCCGGCGACATCCCGGGCCGTGGCGCGGGTACGCCCGAGCAGCCGCTCGGCGATCTGATCGCGGACGCACAGCTCACGCACGCCAAGTCGCTCGACTCCAAGGCCGTCCTCGCGCTGATGAACCCCGGCGGTATCCGCTCCGACCTGGTGCACAAGGCCAGTGGCAGCGAGGGCGACGGGGTGGTGACCTACGGCGAGGCGTTCACCGTGCAGCCCTTCAGCAACACCGTGAATCTGGTCGATCTCACCGGCGCCCAGCTGATCACCGCACTGCAGCAGCAGGTCAGCGGGCCGAACGCGGCGTCCCCGAAGATCCTGCAGGTTTCGGACGGCTTCACGTACACCCTCGACATGACGAAGTCGGGCGCGGACCGGGTCGTCGTCGACTCCATCAAGCTGAACGGCAAGGCGATCGACAAGGCCGCCACCTACCGGGTCGCCATGAACTCGTTCCTCACGGGCGGCGGCGATGGCTTCACGGAGCTCGGCAAGGGCAAGAACCCGCTGGTCGGAAGCGATGACCTGAAGGCGTTCAACGACTATCTGACGGCGAACTCGTCCGCGGACAAGCCGATCGCCCCGCCGAAGGCGGACCGCATTACCGTCGTGAAGTGAGTGGCACAACGCACGGTCCGTAAGCGAATCGTGAAAAAGATGTGACGCATTTCCGCCCTTACCGGTAGTAGGGACTTGCGGCGGGGGGCGGCACGCATGGTCAGATGAGCCGATGCGTACCACCCCCCACCGCATAACCACGCGTCACGACGATCCGCCCCGCTACCAGGACGAGCACCGCCCCCACCAGCCCCAGAGCCCCCGCCACCAGGGCGTGAATCCGCGCCGGGCGGAGACGGACACCCCGCCGCAGGGCAACCCCTACGACGAGCTGGCCGCCCTCGCGGGCCATCCGCTCGACGAGTTCCTGCACGAGGAGCCCGACAGCGCCGAAGAGGACTGGGCCCCGCCCAACCACCGCCGCGGCAGCCGCCGCCGCAACCGCTTCGCGGGGCTGTCCGTCGCCGCGAAGTCCGTGGTCCTGCTGCTCGTCGCGGCGGCCCTGCTGTTCCTCGGCGACCGCTGGGCGCTGCTTTACACCGAGCACGAGGCGGCCGCCAAGCTCAAGGACTCGATGCACCTCAGCGCCGCACCCGAGGTCGACATCGACGGCTTCCCGTTCCTCACCCAGGCCCTGGACGACCGGCTCGACACCGTCCACATCACCGTCCCCGATGTGGCCGCCGACCGGGTCTCCCTGGCCAAGGTCTCCACGACCGCGTCCGATGTGAAGATCAACAACAGCCTGCTCGACTTCAAGGGCGCCGAGATCGGCGCCATGAACGGCGAAGTGCTGCTCTCCTTCGACGACCTGAACCGTGAACTCGGCGCTTCCCAGGTCACGTTCACCGGGCACGGCCGCGACCAGGTCCTGGCCCGCGGCACGCTGCCCGTCGCCGGGCACGACCTGAAGGTGGCCGCCGAGGCCCGTATCCGGCGCAGCGGCGACCACGGCATCTCCACCCAGATCGGCGGCATGCGCCTGGACATCGGCGACCTGGCGACCTACCGGCCCGGCACCGGGCCGGGCGAGGGCCTGCACCTGAGCCGTAAGTCCGCGGCCGACATCCGCGAGGAGACGAAGAAGGTCAAGGCGCTGTTCGCCGTGCCCGAGGTCGTCGAGCGCCTCGGCGTACCGAAGTCCGCCGTCAGGGCCGCCCTGCACAGCGAGTCCAAGATGGCCGAACTGACCGGCTCCCCGCGGTTCGTGAAGGGCCTGATGAAGGTCAACCTCATCGACGCGGCGATGGGCCACCCCTGGCTCCTGAAGAAGATCGGCCTCGACCCGGCCCTGCTCGACGGCCTCTCCGAACTCACCAAGCCCGAACTCGCCGACCGCCTCTCCCTCGGCTTCCAGCTCCCCAAGCTGCCGGGCGCCGGCGATGTCCGCCTGCAGGACGTGAAGGTGGAGCAGGACGGCATCCGCGTACGACTCGAAGGCTCGGGGCTTACGTTCGGCAAGTGAGGCCGTGGGGGAGGGCGGTTCCGCGGGGTGCGCGGGCGGATCCGAGGGGCGCGGATCGTCGTGCGTTTGTCGCTTCCGTGTCTGTCGGTCCGCCCGCCCTCTGTGATTCGCTCCCTGTCATGACCATGGATCTTGATCGACGGGGATTTCTCAGGGGAGCGGCGGCACTCACCGCCACCGGGCTGCTCTCGTACGCGGGCACGGCGCCCTCCTACGCCCGTGGCGCCCGCACGCTCGGTACGCAGGACTGGATGGCGGGGCTCGGTGACGGGGCCGCGCTGCGGACGCTGACGATTCCGGGGACGCATGACTCGGGGGCGCGCCACGGCGGCCCGTGGACGGAGTGCCAGAACACCTCCATCGCCGCCCAACTCGGCTCCGGAATACGCTTCCTGGACATCCGCTGCCGCGCCATCGACGGCTCCTTCGCCATCCACCACGGCGCGTTCTACCAGGAGCTGATGTTCGGCGACGTACTGATCGCCTGCCGCGACTTCCTCTCCGCCCACCCCTCCGAGACCGTGCTCATGCGGGTCAAGCAGGAGTACTCGGAGGTCGCCGACGCGGAGTTCGGGGCGGTGTTCACCGACTACCTCGACCGGCGCGGCTGGCGCTCCCTCTTCCTGATCGGGAACGCCCTGCCGTCCCTGGGTGCGGCCCGCGGCAAGGTCGTCCTGATCGCCGACAACGGCGGCCTCCCCGGCGGGATCCGCTGGGGCGACACCGCGGTCTTCGACCTCCAGGACGACTACATGGCCGAGCCGTTCGCCAAGTGGCCCCGGATCGAGGCCCAGTTCAAGCAGGCGGCCACAGAGCCAGGGCCCTTTTACATCAACTTCGTCAGCACGGCGGCGGGCCTGCCGCCACGGTGGAACGCGGACCGCCTCAACCCGCAGGTCCACAGCCTCCTGGACGGCGCGGGCCGCGACTGGCGCGGCCTCGGTATCGTCCCGATGGACTACCCCAACACCCGGGCGGGCCTTGTCGAATCACTGATCCGGCACAACTGACGGCGGCTCCGGCGGCTCCAGCGGCTGTGACTGCGGCGGCTGCGGCGGGGGTGTCGGCGCGCCGGGCAGCCTGACCACCGCCACCGTCCCGTCGCCGCCCTCGGCCCGCCGCAGCTCCACCTCGCCGCCGCACTGCTGCACCGTCCGCGCCACGATCGACAGACCGAGCCCCGAGCCCGGCAGGCTGCGCGCGGACGGTGAGCGCCAGAACCGGTCGAAGACATGCGGCAGTTCGTCCTCGGGGATACCGGGCCCGTGGTCGCGCACGGTCAGCTCGCCCCGGTCGAGGCGTACGTCGATCCGGCCGCCCGGCGGGCTGAACTTCACGGCGTTGTCGAGGATGTTCACGATCGCCCGCTCCAGCGCAGGCTGCTCGGCGCGTACGTACCACGGCGCGAGCTCCGTCCCGATCACCAGCTCCGGGCCACGGAGCCGGGCCCGGTCGACGGCCGTGCGCACCGTCGTGTGCAGCCCGACGACCTGCACCTTGGCCGACTCGCCCGTATCGGGCCTGGCCAGCTCCTGCAAGTCGCCGATCAGCGCCGCCAGTTCGGTCATCTGCGCCTTCACCGAGGCGAGCAGCGCCTTGCGGTCCTCCGGCGGAATGGCCCGCCCCGTCTCCTCGCTCCTGGCCAGCAGCTCGATATTCGTCCGCAGCGAGGTCAGCGGCGTCCGCAGCTCGTGACCCGCGTCGGCGATCAGCTGCGCCTGGCGCTCCTGGGAGCTGGCGAGGGCGGCGGTCATCGCGTTGAACGACCGCGAGAGCCGCGCGATCTCGTCGTCCCCTTCGGCCGGGATCCGCACGGTCAGATCCTCGGTCCTCGCCACGTGCTCCACGGCACCGGTGAGTTCATCGACGGGACGAAGCCCGGTTCTCGCCACCCAGAGGCCCGCGGCACCCGCACCGAGGACGCCCACGCCGGCGACGAGGGCGAGCAGGAGCGTGAGGTTGTTGAGGGTGTCGTTGACCTCCGACAGCGGGCGGGCGACGGAGACCGCTCCGTTCACGCCTTCCAGGGGGTAGGTGTAGACCCGGTACTCGGCGCCGTTGGCGGCCGTGGCGTTGTGGATCGTCTCGTCCGAGTTGCCGCGGGCCACGGACACATCGGCCGCGTCGACGTCGATCGCCTTGGTGCCGAACACGATGCAGCTGTTGCCGTCGCCGTCGACCAGCTGGATGGTCTGCTTGAACAGATCAGGGGTGGCCCGGCTGGGGACGGCCGTCCTGCACCGCCCTCCCGGATCGACCAGCTGCAGGGCGTCGGTACGGGTCAGACGGTTGCCGCGCAGGGCGTCGTCGAGCGACTCGTAGAGCGAGTTGCGGACGACGATCCAGCACGCCATCGCGCTGGCCGCGACCGCCACCGCCACCGCCGTGGCGACGAGCAGGGCCAGGCGTGACCGAAGAGGCAGCTCACGAAAGCGCCGCACGGCACCGCTCACTCCGCCCCACCCGACCGCAGTACGTACCCCACACCCCGCACCGTGTGCACGAGCCGGGGCTCGCCGCCCGCTTCCGTCTTGCGGCGCAGGTACATGACGTACACATCAAGGGAGTTGGAGCTCGGCTCGAAGTCGAAGCCCCAGACGGCCTTCAGGATCTGCTCGCGGGTGAGGACCTGGCGCGGGTGGGCGAGGAACATCTCCAGGAGCGTGAACTCGGTGCGGGTCAGCTCGACCTGCCGCCCCGCCCGCACCACTTCCCGCGTCGCCAGATTCATCTTCAGGTCGCCGAACTCGAGGATGTCGTCGTCCTGGGCGCCGATCGCCGTGGCCGCGTACGAACTACGGCGGAGCAGAGCGCGGATCCGGGCGAACAGCTCGTCCAGCTCGAACGGCTTGACCAGATAGTCGTCGGCGCCGGCGTCCAGGCCGGTGACACGGTCGCCCACGGTGTCGCGGGCGGTGAGCATCAGGATGGGCGTCGTGGAGCCGGTGGCGCGCAGCCTGCGGGCGGCGGTGAGACCGTCCATACGAGGCATCTGGATATCGAGGACGAGCAGGTCGGGATGGTACGAGGCGGCCTTCTCGACCGCTTCGAGACCGTCCGCGGCGACTTCGGTGCCGTAGCCCTCGAAGGCGAGGCTGCGCTGCAGTGCCTCGCGCACGGCGGGCTCGTCGTCGACGATCAGAATGCGCTGGGAGTCGCCTTCGGCGGGGCTCATCGGTGTCGGTTCCTTGGGGTACGGGTGGACTTCTGCACTCAGCCTCGCACGGCGCCGCGGCGATTGCGGCGGGCCGCGCTCCTGCTGGGGCGGGGGGCCGTGGCCTTGGCCGCGACCTCCGGGGCCCGCGCGGGCGGGGCGGTGGGGGCGTACAGCTCGGCCGCTATGGCGAGGGCGAGCGCGGTGTCGGTGGGCCGGCCCCACCCGAGCGCTCCGGCGAGCGCGTGCCGGATGCGGTGGACGGTGACGGTGACGGAGACGGGAGCCCGGGTGCCGCGGCGGTGCGTTGTCATGGTCGATCTCCTGCTTCGAGTTCCCTGCTTTTGGTTCCCCTGCTTTGTGTCCCGCTGCTGCGAGTCCCTTACTTCGTGGAGCCGGAGCTACTTCGTGGAGCCGGAGCGCAGCGTGTCCAGGTCCGACTTCACCGTGTTGACCGGGATGGCGAAGCCGAGGCCCACGCTGCCGGAGCTGGAGCCGCTGCCGGAACTGGGCGAGTACATCGCGGAGTTGATGCCGATGATCTCGCCGTTCATGTTGATGAGCGCGCCGCCGGAGTTGCCGGGGTTGAGCGAGGCATCGGTCTGCAGGGCCTTGTACGTGGTCTTCGACGAGCCCGTGTCGCCGTTGAACTGCTGGCCCTCGTACTCGAACGGCCAGCCGCCACCGCCCTGCCCCTGGCCAGGCGACTGCTGACCCTTGCCGCCGTCCTTGGAGACGGTCACATCACGGTCCTTGGCCGAGATGATGCCGCTGGTGACGGTGCCGGTCAGACCCTCGGGGGAGCCGATGGCGACGACCTGGTCACCGACGCCGACCTTGTCGGAGTCGCCGAGCGCGGCCGCCTTGAGGCCCGAGGCGCCCTTCAGCTTGATCAGCGCCAGGTCCTTGCCGGAGTCGGTGCCGACGACATCGGCGGTGTAGGTCTTGCCGTCGTTGGTCTTCACCTTGACCGTCGAAGCACCCGACACGACATGGTTGTTGGTGATGATCTCGCCGTCGGACGTGATGATCACGCCGGAGCCGGTGGACTGCCCGGAGGTGGTGTTCGCCTGTATCTCGACGATGCTGTCGCTGACCGCGTTGGCGACCCCGCTGACGCTGCCCTTGCTGCCCGCGGCCGCGTTGGTGCCGTTGACCCCGGTCGCCGCGGACGCCGTCTTGCCGAAGAACTCCTGCGCGGCGTACGCGGTGCCGCCGCCGACGGCCGCGGCCGCGAGGGCGACGGCGGCCAGCAGGGCGACGGGGCCCTTGGCGCGACGCCGGCTGCCGGGCTGCGGTCCGGCGGCGGGGGCGGGAGCGGGGCCGGGAGAGTACGAGGGCGGCGGCGGGTAGGCGCCGTACGCGCCGTCGTAGTGGGCGGAGGGCGGGGCGGAGGCCGGGAAGGACTGCTGCTGCTCGGGGTGCTGCTCGGGGTTCTCGCCGCTGCGGCGGAAGCTTTCGGTCATGTCTCAGAGCTTTGCCAGCGATCATGAGAGCCGTCTGAGTACGCCCTGAGAAGCCCGGCAGAAGCCTGTATGCCCCAAATAAAGGGCTGCCGCGGCGGAGGGCCGACCCGCGACCGCCCCGCCGCCGCTACGCCGTCGTCACGCGCAGCCGCAGGACTGCCGCACCACGAGCCGCGAGGGGAAGAGGCGCAGCCGCTCACGGCGCGAACCGGCCACCCGCAGCGAGTCGTCGAGGAGCAGATCCACCGCCGCGCGGGCCATCGCGGGCCGGTCCGACGCGACCGTGGTCAGCGGCGGATCGGTGAGCGCCGCCTCCTTCACGTCGTCGAACCCGGCCACGGCCAGCTCGCCCGGCACATCGATCCGCAGCTCACGCGCGGCACGAAGGAGACCGATGGCCTGGTCGTCGGTGGCGCACACCATGGCGGTGGGCCGGTCGGGACGGGACAGGATCTCCAGGGCGATCTTGTAAGCGTCGTAGCGGTTGTACGGCGCTTCGAAGAGCCGGCCCTCGGTGGAGAGGCCCGCCTCGCCCATCGCACGCCGCCAGCCCTCGATGTGATCGGCCACGGGGTCGCCGATGGTGGGCGTCGCCTCCGTGATGCCGAGGCAGCCGACGTAGGCGTGGCCGTGCTCCAGGAGATGGCGGGTGGCGAGCTGGGAGCCGCCGATGTCATCGGTGACGACGGCGACGTCCTCGATGGCCTCGGGGCGCCGGTGCAGCAGCACCACACGGGCGTCCCAGGCCTCGATCTCGGCGGCGGCGTGCTCGCTCGGACCCTGGCTGACCAGGATCAGACCGGAGACACGCATACCGAGGAAGGCCCGCAGATAGTGCACCTCGCGCTCGTCGAGGTAGTCGGAGTTGCC
Source organism: Streptomyces monticola (assembly GCF_042665355.1). NCBI lineage: Bacteria > Bacillati > Actinomycetota > Actinomycetes > Kitasatosporales > Streptomycetaceae > Streptomyces > Streptomyces monticola. Next base: position 47,308 of record NZ_JBHTCF010000021.1, read on the forward strand.
GACGAGCACCATCTTTCCGCGCTCGGCTGCGGCCTGTTCCACGGCATGCGCCATCTCCGCGAAGAACGGCTGGCGCGCGTCCGGCACGATCATGCCTATGAGGTCGGTCCGCCGCGACGCCATCGCCTGCGCGACCCGGTCGGGCCGGTAGCCCAGCTCCTTGATCGCGGCGAGTACACGCTCGCGCGTGGCCGGGGCGACCGGCCGGGGTCCGTTGTTGATGACGTAGCTGACGACCGCGGTCGACGTACCCGCCAGTCGTGCCACATCGTCCCGCGTCACCTTGGCCACGCGCGAAGTCTACGCGGGGAGAGCTACCTCTTTGCAGGTCGTGCGGCAGGTTCCGGAGACTCGGTCGTGGACCTCTCGGAGACAGAAGCCGCAGAAGCCGCAGAAGGCTCGTCCTCGTCACGCGGACGCGGCCTGGCGGCCTTCGCCTTGGCCTCGTCGGCCCCTCGGTCGACCTTCTCCGGCGTCACGAAGCGGTAGCCCACGTTGCGCACGGTGCCGATCAGCGACTCGTGCTCGGGGCCGAGCTTCGCGCGCAGGCGCCGGACATGGACGTCCACGGTCCGCGTACCGCCGAAGTAGTCGTATCCCCAGACCTCTTGGAGCAGCTGGGCACGGGTGAAGACCCGGCCGGGGTGCTGCGCCAGGTACTTCAGGAGCTCGAACTCCTTGAAGGTCAGGTCGAGAACGCGGCCCTTGAGCTTGGCGCTGTACGTCGCCTCGTCCACGGAGAGATCGCCGTTGCGGATCTCCATGGGGGAGTCGTCGCCGGTGATCTGCTGGCGGCCCATCGCGAGCCGGAGCCTGGCCTCGACCTCGGCGGGCCCCGCGGTGTCGAGCAGCACGTCGTCGATGCCCCAGTCGGCGGTGACGGCCGCGAGACCGCCCTCCGTCACGACGAGCACCAGCGGGCAGCCGGGTCCGGTGGAGCGGAGCAGCTGGCAGAGGCTGCGTACCTGCGGAAGGTCACGGCGCCCGTCGATGAGGATGACATCGGCGCCAGGAGTGTCGACGAGAGCGGGCCCCTCCGCCGGAGCGACGCGCACGTTGTGAAGGAGCAGGCCGAGGGCGGGGAGCACCTCCGTCGACGGCTGAAGGGCATTGGTGAGGAGCAGCAGAGAGCTCATCGCGCTCCACCCGCCCGGATCGTCTGACTGTCGTGCACGGTTCGCTCGCCCATAACGTCTGGTTCCTCCTCGGTCCCTGCGAGGACGTTTTCGGCACTGCTTCGTACTTCACGCCGCCGGTGCTGCGTCGGTGCTGGTGCGGCTCCCGCGCCCTGGAATCCGCCGTGCTTTCGCGCCGGTTGTGAGCCCCGGCCTGAAAGCACGAAAGGACCCGGGGGCTGCGCTGCCCGGATCCTTCGCCAAGCAGAATAGCCCACATGACCACGGGACCGGCAGGGCGTGAGACGCGATCTTCTGTGCAGCCGATCACTTCGGAGGTCACCGCGCGGAGCGGGTACGCGACGCTGCGTACCACTTTGCGCACCGTCGACGGGGTGCCGATCGACGCCGCGTACGAGCCGGGTCCCGCCGGGCCGCAGGACCCGGTGATCGTGGTCGCGCACGGCTTCACGGGGGATCTGGAGCGGCCGCACGTGCGTCGCGCGGCGGGGGTTTTCGCGCAGTTCGCGGCCGTGGTCACCTTCACTTTCCGCGGGCACGGGAAGTCCGGCGGACGGTCCACGGTCGGCGACCGTGAGGTGCTCGATCTGGCGGCGGCCGTCGACTGGGCGCGTTCCTTCGGGCACGCGCGCGTGGTGACGGTTGGTTTCTCCATGGGCGGTTCGGTGGTGCTGCGGCACGCGGCGCTCCACAAGGGGCGCACCGATGGGCGCACAGAAGGAGAGGGGCGCACAGAAGCGGGCGCTGACGCAGTCGTCGCGGTGAGCGCCCCGGCGCGCTGGTACTACCGCGGCACGGCTCCGATGCGCCGGCTGCACTGGCTCGTCACACGTCCCGTGGGGCGGGTGGTCGGGCGCCATGTGCTGCGTACCCGCATCTATCACCGCGACTGGGATCCGGTGCCGCTGTCGCCGGTCGAGGCGGTCCCGCTGATCGCTCCGGCCCCGCTCCTGATCGTGCACGGCGAGCGGGACCCGTACTTCCCGCTCGACCACCCCCGCATGCTCGCCTCGGCGGCGGCCGGGGCGGCGGAGCTGTGGCTGGAGCCGGGGATGGGGCACGCGGAGCACGCGGCGGACGACCAGCTGCTCGCGCGGATTGCGAGATGGGCCACCTCTGTCTGAGCCCCGGCGCGGTCCGGCACGGTGCGCGGAGCACGGATACTTGGGCGGTACGAAACGAAAGGAGTCGCGTCATGGCACACGGCACCATCCGCTACTGGGCGGCCGCCAAGTCCGCGGCCGGTGTCGCCGAGGAGCCGTACGACGCGGCGACGCTCGCCGAGGCCCTGGATGCCGCGCGCGGGCGACACCCCGGCGAACTCGTCCGCGTCCTGCAGCGATGTTCGTTCCTGATCGACGGTGACCCCGTGGGCACCCGCGGGCATGAGACCGTGACGCTTGCCGAGGGCGGCACGGTCGAGGTGCTCCCGCCGTTCGCAGGAGGGTGAGGCACCCGCGATGAGTCAGCAGCCGTACGAACCGTATGAGCCCTACGACCCGTACCAGCAGCCGCCCGGCGACGCGTATCAGCAGCCACAGCAGCCGCAGCCCGGGGAGCATCACCAGCAGCCCGGGGAGCACCACCCGTACCCACAGCTGCAGCCGTACGAGCCGTCCTACGACGCTTATGCGCAGCAGCAGCAACAGCAGCAGTGGCCGCAGGGCGGGGGGCACGAGGTCCCTCAGGGACACACGCAGACCTTCCAGGGGCAGACCTGGGACACGGAGTACCACCAGCAGCAGGTCACGCCCCAGTCCCAGCCGCAGTCCCAGCCGCAGGTGACGGGCGCGGATACCGCCTATCTGCCGCCGCAGGGGTACGTGGCGGAGCCGCTGCCCGCCGAGACCGCTGCCGTCGGCGGAACCGTCCCGCCCGCGGCCCAGGCGCCTGCGGCCCAGGCGCCTGCGGCCCAGGAAGCCGCGGTGCCGTCGCCCGACTACGGCCCGCCCACCGTCACCGGCAACACCCGGGTCACCGACGCCCAGCGGGCTCGGGCCGAAGGGCGCTCGCCCGTCATCGAGCCCGGGATGCAGCCCGCCGCGATCACCGCGGCCCTCGGCCTGCTGCTCGCGGGCGGCGCGGCCATCGGGACGTACGCACTGCTCGTACCGCTGCTCGCGCTGCAGGCCCTGACCGCCGCGGGCTGGTTCAGGCTCAACGGCATGTGGCCCGCGCGGCAGGGCATCGCGCTCGCCTTCCTGGGCGGTGTGGTCGCCGACGCGGTGGTCCTGGTCGCGGGCCGGGAGAACGCGCCCGCCGCGATCCTCGGCACCGGCGGAGTCTGGGTGCTGCTCACCCTCGTCCTGCAGCTGCGCAGCCACGCGGGTGCGGACGAGCGGATGTACGGCCTGATGGCGACGGTCACTTCGGCCGCGCTCGCGGTCCTCGGGGCGGGCACGCTCGCGGCGGAGCCGGCGGCCGTGTCCGTGGGCGCGGCGGCGGTGGCCGCCGCCGTGATCGCGCGGGCCCTCCCGCTTCCCGGACCGGCCTCCGTCGTGGTGGCGCTGCTCGCCGCGGCCGGCGCGGGGATCGCGGTCGGCGGGATGACCGCGCTCGGGGCCGGGGGCGCGCTGCTCGGGCTCGGCGCCGGGGTGTGCGCGCTCGTCGGCCTGCGGGTGGCGAGCTACGACTACCCGTCCCGCTTCGTGCACATGACCGCCGGGGTCGCGCTGCCGCTGACCGCGGCTGTGCCCGCGCTCTATCTGCTGGGGCGCGCCATCGCCTGAGCGTCACGACTGCCTGAGCGTCACAACCGCCTGAGCGTCACAACTGATCGACAGGTCCCCCGACGAGCGCCCGCCGAGGCTTCGCCGGGGGACCCGTCGTTTAGGCTCGCGCTCAACGTCCGTTCCGGCGTGGGATTTCCAGTGGGGGGAAACACCGAGCCATGCGCGCTTTGCGAATAGTTCTGATCATCGCTGTCATCCTCGGCGGCCTCTTCGTCGCCGCCGACCGCATAGCCGTCGGCTTCGCCGAGGACGAGGCGGCGGAGCGGCTGCGGACCAGCGAGGGCCTGGCGCAGACCCCCGACGTCTCCATCAAGGGCTTTCCCTTTCTGACCCAGGTCGCGGGCGGCGAGCTCGACGACGTGGAGGTTGGCATCGACGGCTTCGAGGCGTCCAACGGCGGCGGCAAGGTCAGGATCGACGAACTGACCGCCAAGATGCGCGGGGTGGCCTTCTCCGACGACTACAGCTCCGCGACCGCGGCCGAGGCCTCCGGGTCCGCGCGGATCGCGTACGACGAACTCCTCAAGGCCGCGAAGGTCGAGCCGGTGCAGGTGGCGCCCGGTGTCACGGCCAAGGTCGTCGGTCTGTCCGACGGCGGCAACGGCAAGATCAAGGTGGCCATCGAGGCCACCGTCCTCGGCAAGACGCTGCCCAGGCCGGTCGAGGTCGTCAGCTCGGCCACGGTCGAGGGCGGCAAGAGGGTGCAGGTGCACGCCGACGCGCTGCCGAAGCTGGGGGCGGTGGCGATCGCCGAGCAGCGGATGCGCCAGATCACCGACTTCCAGCAGGTCATCGACGGACTGCCGGCCGGGATCAAGCTGGACAAGGTCGAAGCGGCCCCGGACGGCGTCTCGGTCACGGTCACGGGCTCCCAGGTGAAGCTGGTCGGCTGAGGCTCAATTGATTCAGCCCGTCCGGCGCCTGAGGACAAGCCGTCCGTAGGACTCGGGACGGGGCGGGAGGACTTCGGGACGGGGCGGGGTGGGGGAACAAGCCGCTGACGTCCGGAGAGTGAGACGGTCACGTCCGGGAAGCAGATGTGACGGGTGCGACACCGCGCCCCGAGGCCTCCCGCACGGGCCCCGTGGGGCTACCCGTCCCGCAATGCGGACGATCGTGTCTCAGGATCCGACACGCCGGTGACACGGCAGGCACCGCATCCCTACGATCGGTCGCATGAAGCGACAGGCGGACCTTACGAAGCGGCGGGCAGTAGACCTGTGCCGCGTCGCCGCCATGCTCTGTCGCACCTTCTGAGCGGGAGCTCCGACTCCCGTATCCCCGGGCCCCCTTGACGCCTTCCGGCGGCTTCCGGGCCACCCCCGTGCCATGTGCGCCGCACCGTCGCGCACCCGCACCCCCTCTTCGCGCACCATCCCGCCGCAACTGCCCCGGAGGAGAACGAGCATGAGCCGCAGCGACGTCCTGGTAGACGCCGACTGGGTCGAGGCGAACCTCGACAACCCCAAGGTCGTCATCGTCGAGGTCGACGAGGACACATCGGCGTACGACAAGAACCACATCAAGAACGCCGTCAAGATCGACTGGAAGACCGACCTGCAGGACCCGGTCCGCCGTGACTTCGTCGACCAGGAGGGCTTCGAGAAGCTGCTCTCCGCGCGCGGTATCGCCAATGACGACACGGTCGTTCTCTACGGCGGCAACAACAACTGGTTCGCCTCGTACGCCTACTGGTACTTCAAGCTCTACGGCCACGACAGCGTGAAGCTGCTCGACGGCGGCCGCAAGAAGTGGGAGCTGGACTCCCGCGACCTGGTCGACGGCGCCGAAGTGCCGCAGCGCCCCGCGACGACGTACAAGGCCAAGGCGCAGAACACCGCGATCCGCGCCTTCCGCGACGACGTGGTCAAGGCCATCAACACCGAGAACCTGGTCGACGTGCGCTCGCCCGACGAGTTCAGCGGCAAGCTGCTCGCCCCGGCCCACCTGCCGCAGGAGCAGTCGCAGCGTCCGGGCCACGTGCCCAGCGCCCGCAACATCCCGTGGTCCAAGAACGCCAACGACGACGGCACCTTCAAGTCGGACGACGAGCTCAAGCAGCTCTACGCCGACGAGCAGGTGGACCTCGCCAAGGACACCATCGCGTACTGCCGCATCGGTGAGCGCTCGGCCCTGACCTGGTTCGTGCTGCACGAGCTGCTCGGTGTCGAGAACGTCAAGAACTACGACGGCTCGTGGACCGAGTACGGCTCGCTCGTCGGCGTCCCGATCGAGCTCGGCTCCAACTGACATCGACTGACCGGAACCCGGAGGACATTGACTCATGTGTGGAGCACAGGCCGGCGGCCCCGACGCCTCGACGATCAAGCCCGGTGAGACCACCATCCAGGGGCAGGTGACCCGCGACGGCGAGCCCGTCACCGGGTACGTCCGTCTCCTCGACTCGACCGGCGAATTCACCGCCGAGGTCCCGACCTCGGCGACCGGACAGTTCCGCTTCTACGCGGCCGAGGGCACCTGGACCGTGCGCGCCCTCGTGCCCGGCGGCACGGCCGACCGCAAGGTCGTGGCGCAGACCGGCGGTCTGGCGGAGGTCGCCATCGCGGTCTGAGACCGCTCTCCGTACGCCGGAGGGCCGCACCCCTGGGGGTTGGACGCTTACCAGGACAACGGGTGCGGTCCTCCGGTTCTGCCGTTCCTGGCCCGGTGGCGGGACGCGGCGGCCGCGCATGCCGGGCCCTGCGCAGGCCTTGCGCCGGTCCCTGTCCTCGCCCTGATTTCCGTCCTACGCTGGAGTTATGTACGCGCGAAGGCGGCACGCCTACTTCGCCATGATGGGCCTCTGCATCGGCCTGTTCGTCCTGGCGTGGGCCGTCGTACGCCTCTGGTCGATCCCCGTGGCCGTCGGCATGTGTGTGGTCGCCATGGTCATCCCGCCCCTGGCCGCCATCGTCGCCAACCGCCGCGGCCCCGAAGACCGCTGGTGGGACGACCCCTCGGGGGACGCGAAGTCCGACGAGTGGTGGGACGAACTCGACGGCAAGCGCCGCCGGTGACCCCCGGTGACCGGCGCCGTTCCCCGGGGCGGCCCACCTCGCAGAGAAGGGCGGGGACGGGCGGACTAAGCTGGTGCGCGGCCCGTCCGCTCATACCGCTCACGAGGAGCACCCCGTGCTTGAGGCATTCTTCTCAGCCCTGCTGGTTCTGGTCTGCGTCGGCGTTCTCGCGTTCGCCGGACTGACCGTGAAGAAGCTGTACCAGGGTCAGCGCTGACCTCCGCTCCTACACAGATCGCCTGAGTAGCTCATGATCGAGATCCCGTCCGACCTCCATCCGGACCTCGTGCCCCTCGCCTTCCTCCTCGGCAACTGGGCCGGCGCGGGCGTGCACGACTTCCCCGGCTCCGAGAAGTGCAACTTCGGCCAGGAGGTCAGCTTCAGCCACGACGGGCGGGACTTCCTCGAGTACCGCTCGCACACCTGGGTGCTCGACGCCGAGGGCAACAAGGTCAAGCCCCTGGAGTCCGAGTCCGGCTTCTGGCGCATCGACAAGGACCGCAAGGTCGAGGTCGTGATGGTGCGCGACGACGGTGTCGTGGAGGTCTGGTACGGCGAGCTCGCGGACAAGAAGCCGCAGATCGACCTGGCCACGGACGCGGTCGCGCGGACGGCGGCGTCCGGCCCGTACAGCGGCGGCAAGCGGCTCTACGGCTATGTGAAGAGCGACCTCATGTGGGTCGGCGAGAAGCAGACCCCCGAGGTGCCGCTGCGGCCTTACATGTCGGCGCAGCTGAAGAAGACCGTGACGCCCGAGGACGTGGAGTCCTGGGCCAAGGATCTGGGCGACCTGCCGGACGACGGCATCGCCTTCTTCAAGTAGGCACACGCAGACTTCAAGCGAGTAGGCACACGCAGACTCCGAGAAGGCGCAAGCACGTCACGAGCTCGGCGCACCTTCAAGCGGCGCACAGAGAGTTCTCAGAGTCTTTTGAGACGGGGCCGGTACCTGTGGACAGGTGACCGGCCCCGCTCGTATCTCCGCCCGCGCCCTCGTCGTCGCCTCCGACCCGCACAGCCGTGACCTGCTCACCTTGTCGCTGCGCCTGGCCGGCTGCGATGTGGCCACCGCGCGCAGCGGCGTCGAGGCCCTCAACGCCGCCTGGTCGCAGCGCCTGGACCTGCTGGTGCTCGACCCCGACCTGCCGGATCTCGACGGCCACGAGGTCGCCCGCATTCTGCGCCGGGACGGACCCGACATACCGGTTGTCTTCGCGGCCAGGCCCCTGCGACTCGAGGCTGTCGTGGGTGAGGCACGCCTACACTTGACGACGTGGTGAGCACCGACTGGAAGAGCGACCTCAGACAGCGCGGCTACCGGCTGACGCCGCAGCGCCAGCTTGTCCTCGAAGCGGTCGACACCCTGGAGCACGCGACCCCGGACGACATCCTCGCCGAGGTGCGCAAGACCGCCTCCGGCGTGAACATCTCCACGGTCTACCGCACCCTGGAACTCCTGGAGGAGCTGGGCCTGGTCAGCCACGCCCACCTGGGGCACGGTGCGCCGACGTACCACCTGGCCGACCGCCATCACCACATCCATCTGGTCTGCCGTGACTGCACCAATGTGATCGAGGCCGATGTCGGGATCGCCGCGGACTTCACCGCGAAGCTCCGCGACACCTTCGGCTTCGACACCGATATGAAGCACTTCGCGATCTTCGGCCGATGCGGCAGCTGTGCGAAGGAGAAGGCGAAGGAGGCCGGGGAATAAGCCCGGCGGCCACCGAGTCATAGTCTGAGTGGATATGAAGAGCCCCCTGCTGTCCCTGCCCGGCGCCGTTCCCGCCGAAGGCGCCGACGAAGGTGTCGCCGCGCACTACGGCGAGCTGTTCCGAGAGCAGCGTGCCCTCGCCGACGGCACCGGCCTCGTCGATCTCTCGCACCGTGGTGTCATCGCCGTCACCGGCGACGACCGCCTCAGCTGGCTGCATCTGCTGCTCACCCAGCACGTCAGCGAGCTGCCCGCCGGCCAGGCCACGGAAGCCCTGATCCTCTCCGCCAACGGCCATATCGAGCACGCCCTCTACCTCGTCGACGACGGCGAGACGGTCTGGGTGCATGTCGAGCCGGGCACCCAGGGCGCGCTGATCGCGTACCTGGAGTCGATGAAGTTCTTCTACCGCGTCGAAGTCACCGACCGCACCGCCGAGTTCGCGGTGGTGCATCTGCCGGCCGGCTCGATCGCCCCGGTCCCGGACGGCGTCGCCGTACGCGAGACGGCATACGGCCGCGATCTGTTCCTGCCGCGCGCCGACCTGGAGTCGTACGCCGCCGAGCACGGCCCCGCGGCCGGCATCCTCGCCCACGAGGCGCTGCGGATCGAGGCGCACCGCCCCCGGCTCGGCTTCGAGACCGACCACCGCACCATCCCGCACGAACTGGGCTGGATCGGCTCCGCGGTCCACCTCCAGAAGGGCTGCTACCGCGGCCAGGAGACCGTCGCCCGCGTCCACAACCTGGGCAAGCCCCCGCGCCGTCTGGTCTTTCTGCACCTGGACGGCAGCGAGGTCCATCTGCCGGGCCACGGCACCGAGATCAGGCTCGCCTCCGAGGGGCCCGAGGGCCGCAAGCTGGGCTTCGTCACCACCTCGGCCCGCCATCACGAGCTGGGCCCGATCGCCCTCGCCGTGGTCAAGCGGAACGTCCCCGTGGACGCGGAGCTGATCGCCGGTACGACGGCCGCCGCGCAAGAAGTGATCGTCGAGCCCTGAGCGGCCGCAGGCCACGGGCCACACTCCACGGGCCGCAGACCGCAGTCCCCAAGCCGTCGGCCGCCTCCGGCTCACATCTCGACGAGGACCGTGAACGGGCCGTCGTTCGTCAGGGACACCCGCATCTGCGCCCCGAACCGGCCCGTCGCCACGGTCGCCCCGAGCGCCCGCAGCCGCGCCACGACCTCGTCGACCAGCGGCTCGGCGATATCGCCGGGGGCGGCCGCGTTCCAGGTGGGGCGGCGGCCCTTGCGGGCGTCGCCGTACAGCGTGAACTGGCTGATCACGAGCAGCGGCGCGTCGATGTCGCTGCATGACTTCTCGCCGTCGAGCATCCGCAACGACCAGAGTTTGCGGGCGAGTTGGGCCGCCTTCTCCTTGGTGTCCTCATGGGTCACGCCCACCAGGACGCACAGGCCCTCGCCCGTGATCTCACCGACGGTCTCTCCTTCGACGACGACACTCGCGCCGTCGACCCTCTGCACCACTGCACGCATGCCCCCATGATGCCGGGTGCCCGCCGACATGCCGGAGTCGCATCCGTCCGTGACCGGGGCCCCGCGTACTTGCCGGAGTCGCATCCGTCCGTGACCGGGGCCCCGCGTACTTGCCGGAGTCGCATGCGCCTGTGACCCGGACCGGACATGCGGGAACCGCCTCCGGAACGCCATCCGCCATGTAATGCCGTACCCCTATCCGGAGCCAATCGAGTGCACTCCACCCCATCTCGGGCACGAAGGGTGGCATTCTGCTCCCCAGCGGAGCGCCCGTGGCGCACCGCACCGGTCGAGGGGACGGCACAGGATGAGCAGCACATCGAGCACCGGGCAGCCTCCGGGGCCCGTACCGATGGCCCGCAGCGGCGCCCGTACCGGCGCGCCACGTCCGCCCACGCAGCGGACGGGCGACCGGCTGCCCGAGGTACCCGAGCACGATCTGTCGGTGCTCCGGCTGCCCGAGCTGCGCGCTCTGCGGCGCACTTCGCAGCAGGACGAGGCAGATCTGAGCTATGTACGGCGGCTTCTGCAGGGACGGATCGACATCCTGCGGGCGGAGCTGGCACGGCGCCGTGACCCGGCCGCGCCCGCACCGGACGCGGACGTGGTGGCCCGGCTCTCGGAGATCCTCACCGACGCACCGTCGCGGCACCGCTCGTCGGCCCGCCATGTCACGCTCGGCACCCCGCACGGCGAGGAGTACCGGAGCCTGGCCTCCGAGATGCTCGCCGAGGTCGAGCTCTCCGACCTGGACGCCCGGACGGACGAAGAGCTGCACACGGCCATGGGCCGCCTGGTCCGCTACGAACAGCAGGTCTCCGGGCGCCGTCACCTGCTGCAGCGCACCGCCGACGATTGCAGCGCGGAGATCGCTCGCAGGTACCGTGAGGGAGAAGCACAAGTAGACGACCTGCTCTCCTGACCCACCGGCGATCCCGGTGCGCACCGGTGCCCCCGGTGCTCGGTCCCCCGGAGCGGGTCCGCCCCGCCCGGAAGGCCGACACCGCCGATGACGTCACCCGCCACCGCCCCCGCCGCATCCGCGATACCCCCGGTCCTCGCCGAGGTCGTACGCTCCGGCTTCGTCGAGGGCCATCACAGGGGTTCGCTCGTCGTCCTGGCGGCGGACGGCACGGTCGAGCACTCCATCGGCAGCGTCGATGCCGCCGCCCCCGTCTTCCCGCGCTCCGCGAACAAGCCGATGCAGGCGGCCGCGGTCCTGCGGGCCGGTCTTGAACTCTCCGGGGAGCGGCTCGCGCTGACCGCGGCGAGCCACTCGGGCGAGCCGTTCCACCTCGATCTCGTACGCAAGATGCTGACCGAGTACGGCCTCACCGAGCCGGACCTGCAGTGCCCGCCCGATCTGCCGCTCGACCCGGTGGAGGCGGAGACCTATCTCGCCGGTGGCGCGGTCCGTGAGCGGGTCACCATGAACTGCTCCGGCAAGCACACCGCGATGCTCGCCGTCTGCCAGGAGCGCGGCTGGCCCCTGGAGACCTATCTGGACCCGGCGCATCCGCTGCAGGTCCTGGTCCGTGAGGTCATCGAGGAGGCGGCGGGGGAGCCGGTCGCGGCCACGGGTACGGACGGCTGCGGCGCCCCGCTCATGGCGATCAGCCTCACCGGTCTCGCCCGTGCCTTCCGGCACTTCGTGCTCGCCGCCCCCGGCTCGGCCGAGCGCCGGGTGGCGGACGCGATGCGGGCACACCCCGAGTACGTCGCCGGCACCCGGCGCCCCGACACCTGGCTGATGACGGAGGTGCCCGGGGTGCTGTCGAAGATGGGCGCCGAGGCGGTCCAGGCGGTGGCGCTCCCGGACGGCCGCGCCCTCGCCTTCAAGGTGGACGACGGAGCGGGCCGCGCGCTCGGCCCCGTCCTCGCCAGGGCCCTCGAACTGCTCGGCGTCGACTCCCCGGTCGTCGCACGCATCGGCGCGGCACCGCTCCTCGGGGGCGGACGCGAGGTGGGCGAGGTACGGGCGACGTTCTAAGCAGCCTTGAGGAAGTCCGGCGCTTTGGTCGTGCCCCAAAGGGGCGCGGGGCTGTATCGATATGCGGCTCCGCCGCGGGGCCGCGACCAGCCACGACGCACCCGCAGACGATGCACCGGACTTCCCGCGGAGCGCTTAGGCGGCTCGCGCCTCAGCCTCCGGCGGTACCAGGAGGAGCCGCCCGTCCCGGGGGAGCCCGCCCCGGGGGAGCCGATCCCGGGGGCATGGGTCGCCGGGCCCGTGGAAATCCACATGCGGTTCGTCGCACCCCTTGCCTACCGTGATCGCATGGCCCTGGACGTACGCACTCTCACCGACTCCGACGTGCCCGACTGGGTCCGTGCCCTGAACACGGGCTTTCTGCGCACCCCGACGTCGTCCGACGCCGAGGTCGAGGACCGCCGCTCGCAGCTGTTCCTGGAGCGGACGCAGGGCGCCTTCGAGGACGGGCGGTGCGTGGCGACGTATCGCTCCTTCCCGCAGCGGCTCACCGCCGTCGGCGGCGCGGAGGTCCGTGCGAGCGCGGTATCGAGCGTCACCGTCACGCCCACGCACCGCCGCCGCGGTCTGCTCAGCCGTATGATCACCGCCGATCTCGGGGCGGCCAAGGAGCGCGGCGAGGCGGTGTCCACGCTGATCGCCGCGGAGTATCCGATCTACGGCCGGTACGGCTTCGGGCCCGCCGCCTGGAGTGCCGAGTGGGAGATCGACGTGCCCCGCGCGGGGCTCGACCCGCGGTGGCCGGGACCCGGCGACGGCGGCCGGATCGATCTCGTCGACGGCGCCGACGTACGCAAGCTGGGGCCCGAACTCTTCGAGCGGGTACGGGCGTCGACGCCGGGTGCGATCAACCGCGACGAGCGCTGGTGGCAGGTGAACACCGGTGTGCTGCGCCTGGACCGGGTGCCGTGGAGCGAGCCGTTCTACGCGGTGTACCGCTCGGCGGGCGGTGACGTGGACGGCCTCGTCGCCTACAAGTGCGACGACAAGTGGGGCGACGGCAAGCGGCCCCAGAACACGGCGACGGTGGTCGATCTGATCGCCGCCACACCGGGCGCCGAGCGCGCGCTCTGGCAGTACGTCTGCTCGATCGACTGGGTCATGACGGTGCGCACCGGGCCGCGGGCGCCGGACGACCTTGTGCCGTTCTTCCTCACCGACCCGCGCGCCGCCCGGATCAGCACGCTCGCGGACTGGCTGTGGGTGCGGGTCCTGGATGTCGTGGCGGCACTTGAGGCACGGACCTACGCCGGGGCCGGCAGCCTTGTCCTGGAGGTGCGTGACCGGCTGGGGTTCGCGGGCGGCCGCTACCGGCTCGATGTGCCGGCGCCCGGCACCGCCGGGTCCTGTGCGCCCACGCGCGAGAGCGCCCAACTCACCCTGGATATCGGCGAGTTGGGCGCTCTGTGGCTGGGGGACGAGTCCGCCGTACGGCTTGCCGCGCTCGGCCGGGTGACCGAGGAGCGGGCGGGCGCCGCGGCTGCCGCCGACGCCCTGCTCCGCACGTCCAGGCGCCCTTGGTGCCCGGACGGCTTCTGATCGCTTCCCCCGTGGTGCGTGCCTCGCGGTGCGTGCCTCGCGGTGCGTGTCTTGCGGTGCGTGTCTTGCGGTGCGTGCCTCGCGGCGTGTGGCTCGCGGCGTGTGGCTTGTGGTGCGTGGCTGACCGGGCTCCCGGCTCCCCTCCGGAAGGGAGCCCGGTCAGCCGGACTGGGCGAGCAGCAGCACCAGAATGACGGCGCCGATGCTGCTGAACAGGGTGTTCTTGGCTTTGAGGCCGATCGCGAGTGCGGCGAAGGCGATCAGGCCCATGGGGCCGTACCTCCACTCGACGAGTTGCTCGAAGGCGATGGCGAGTCCGGCGAAGACTAGGGCGATGAGCGGCATGACGGTCCCTCCCCTGGTGACCAACCCCGCTGGGGTGTAACCATGTTGCTCAAGTTGGTGACCAACTCACTCCGACTTATCTCCGATTCGGGCCAGCAAAAACCACCTACACAGCAACTCCTCATAGATGGCGGGAAGTTGTAGTGTTTGGTTGTGAGCACTCAACGTGCTGAGAGCGGTTCCGTGAACGGCGACGACGGAGCCAGACGGTCCCATCGCGAAGTCGCCGCCGAACTGCGCACCCGGATCAGGTCCGGGCAGCTCAGGCCGGGCCAGCGCATGCCGACGCAGTCCCAGCTCGCGGACGAGTTCGGGGTCGAGCGGGGCGCTGTGCGGCAGGCCCTGCGGGCCCTGAAGCAGGAGAACCTGCTCGCCAACATGTCCAAGGGCAGCCCCGCGACGGTCGCCGAGAACATCACGCCCGTACTCGGCGGGCCCGAGGCGGTGCCGCAGCCCACCATGGTGGCGCTCGGTCCACGTATCACCGCTGCCTGCCAGGAGCAGCACGTGGAGATCGACGCCATCTGTCTCACCGCCATCTCGCTCACCCTGGCGCTCGGCGAGCCCTTACGGGAGATCCACGCCGAGCGAATGAAACCGGCCAGGATCGATGTCCGGGTGCTGCTGCCGAGCCGGAACATCAACCTCGCCTTCCCGGTCCAGGTGCGGACCCGAGGGAACGGTGCGGCGGCTGGGGACGCGGATGATCCGGTGTATCGCCGCTGGTTGTCGCAGCGCAACGCCCAGGGCCAGGTGCTCCGGCACAATCTGCTCGCGCTGCGGGCGTCGCACGGCATCGATGTGCGCATCGAGTTCCGTGCCCTCCCGTTCACGCCACCGGTAAAGCTGTATCTGCTCAACAGCGCCGAGGCGCTCTTCGCGTACTACACGCTCGCCAAGGTGGGCGAGGAGATCGACCACAGGCAGCTGGAGATGTACGACGCCCAGGGCACGCAGTCCATGCTCTTCGCCTTCGAGCAGGGTGCGAGCCTGCGGGACACGACCTTCGTGGAGCAGTCGCATCTGTGGTTCAACGCGCTGTGGAACACGATCAGCCAGGACCTGCTGTTCGCAGGACCCGGCTGACGGTCGTCCAGGACCCCCCTGGTGATTCCGAAGGAGGGGCCTAGCGGGCAGGGCCGGTCAGAAGTACGGCGAGTACGACGGCCCCGATGGAACTGCAGGTGGGATTCTTGGACTTGATCCCAATGGTGAGTAACAGAAGACCCACGACACCCACGGGCCCGTACTGCCACTCCACTAGTTGCTCAAAGCCGATCACGAATACGGCTCCGACTACGGCGATGGCCGGCATGGTGGTTCCTCCTTCGGGGTGGGAGGAGCGTTTGGCCGCAACTTCTGCCATCCTGGCTTAGTTGGCAGCCAACTACACTGGAGTTGTCCCCGCTTGGTCGGCTTGGCTAAACAACTTCCAAACAACTCCCCTTAGATGGCGAGCAGTTGTAACGTTTGGTCGTGACCCAGGAGAGCGTTGCGGTGAACGGTAGAAAGCCCTCACACAAGGACATCGCGGACGAGTTGCGTAAACGTATACGCGCGGGTGTCGTGCCGGCGGGGAGCCGTATGCCCACGCAGGCCAAGCTCGCCAAGGAGTTCGGAGTCGAGCGCGGCGCCGTGCGCCAGGCCCTGCGGACCCTCGCCGACGAGGGCCTGCTCGTGAATGTGACCAAGGGCAGCCCGCCCAAGGTCGCGGACCGTGCCCCGGTCTCCGACGAGCCCCAGCCCACGATGGTCGGCCTCGCCCCCCGCATGGCCGAGGCCTTCGCCGCCGACCACGTCACCGTGGACGCGATCTGTCTGACCTCCGAGACGCTGATGCTGGGACTGAGCGAACCCCTGCGCCTGATCTACGAGGAGCGGCTCAAGCCGCAGTCCATCGCCCTGCGCGTCCTGATGCCCAGCAGCGAGATCGACCTGGCCTTCCCCGTGCCGGCCGAGGGCCCGGACCACGAGACCGAGCGGGTGCACGAGCGCTGGCTCGCGATGCGCAACGCCCAGGGCCAGGTCCTGCGGCACAACCTCCTCGCCCTGCGCTCGGCCTACGGCATCGACGTCAAGGTGGAGCTGCGCGCCCTGCCCTTCACCCCGCCCGTGAAGCTCTACCTCCTCAACGGCACCGAGGCCCTGCTCGCGTACTACATGGTCACCAAGCGCGAGGAAGAGCTCGGCAGCGGCAAGCTCGACATGTACGACGTGCTCGGCACCCAGTCCCTGCTCTTCTCCTTCGAGAACCGCGCGGGCCACCGGGACGAGGCATTCGTCGAGGAGTCGCAGAAGTGGTTTGACGCACTCTGGAACACCATCGCCCTGAACCTGACACTCTCTTAGGTGACTTCGGATACGACTCAGTCGGATACGACTCAGACCGAACGGGCGGCCCAAGTGATCGATCGCATACGGGGTTTGACCACTCGCGCGGAGAGCATTCTTTTCGACTTCGACGGGCCGATCTGTCAGCTCTACGCGAGCCATGGCGCCGACACGGTCGTGGACAACCTCGTCGACTGGCTCGCGGAGCGCGGCATGGACGGGCTGCTCACACCGGAGGAACGGCACTCGGGCGACCCGCACGCGGTGCTGCGGGCCGTCCACCGCGCCCACCCCGGCAGCAAGCTGGAATGCGAGCTCGAGGCCCTGCTCACCGCGGAGGAACTGCACGCCGCTGACCGCGCGTTCCCCACCCCGTACGTGGACCGGCTGATCCGCACCTGGCACGCCATCGGTGTCCGGCTCGCCGTCGCCACCAACAACGCCCCCGGCGCGGCCCGGCACTATCTCGCGGGCCGTGGCCTGAGCGACTGCTTCGGCCCGCATGTCCACGGCCGGCGCACCGCTCACGTCCACGCCCTGAAGCCGGACCCCGACTGTGTCCAGCGCGCCCTCGACTCCCTGGGCGCGTCCCCGGCCACCGCGCTGATGATCGGTGACGCGCCCGCGGACTTCCTGGCCGCGCGGGAGGCCGGTGTGCCGTTCCTCGGCTACGGCCGTGACGAGCGCCGGGAGAAGCTGCTGCGCACGGCCGGCGCCGAACATGTCGTGAACTCCCTGGGCCCGGTGCTCCGGTTCTTCTGGAAAGACGCCATGTTGTAGCCGCGGAAGACGCCATGTTGCAGCCGCGCCGTGGACCGCGGGGCGGGTGCCCGAGCGGCCGGTCCTGATCGGCCCTGAGCCGGCACCAAGCCGGTGTCCGGCCGGCTCCGAACGATTCTCCAGCGGCGTCTGATGTCGTATGTCCGTCCAGAGTTCGCTCCTACGCGCTCTTACGTGAACAAGTAGGAGTGACTTGGTGATTCTCAGGTACTCCAGAAGTACGGCAGGTAGTACGGTGACTCCGCTTCTGACCACCGGCATCGTCCCAGGCGAGAGACCGCATCATGTCGTCAGCCGAACCCGCGGCCCCTCCGGCCCGGCAGCACACCGCCGTCGCGCTGCACGGCGGTGAGCACGGCCTGGAGGGGCCCCTGCAGGGCTACCACCACGACACGTACGTGCTGCCCTGGCCCGAGCCGGACGGCGAGGACGCCGCCAGGGCCGGCCGCTGGAAGTGCCGGGAGCCGAGGCCGGGGCTGCTCTGGTTCGACCGGCGCTGCTTCCAGTCCGAGGAAGAACTGATCTGCGCGCTCAGCCGGTTCCGTGACGTGGATGTGCCGGTCCCCGAGGTCAGGCCGGTCGGCGAGTGCAAACTGCAGCGCTTCATCGAGGGCCGTACGCTCGCTTCGATGCGCCGCTCCGGACGCCGGGTGCCCGAGCACTACGTAAGCCAACTCATGGAAGTCTTCGGCCAGTTGGCGAAGGTGCGGCCGAAGGATCTGCACATCGAACGACGCTGTGAAGCGGACGACCGGGCCGACGACGGGGACACGAACCACTTCATCGAGCGCCTCGTGCACTTCGTCGAGAAGCGTGTCTACCGCGCGCACCAGGCGGTGTACGGTTCGCTGTTCGCCGCTCTCGGCGTTCCCGACGACGCCCTCGACGGGCTCAAGAAGCGTCTGGTCGGGTTCGCTCCGCGGCCGTTCTGTCTGCTGCACGGGGATCTGCACCGGGAGAACTTCATCGTCGACGGCGACGGCCGGCTCTGGGTGATCGACTGGGAGCTGGCGATGCTGGGCGATCCGCTCTACGACCTGGCCACCCATCTGTATCTGACCCGGTACCCGGCCAGGCAGGAGAAGCGGGTCGTCGCAGAGTGGTGTGCGCGGGTCGAGGGTGTGCTGCCCGGGGCCTCGAAGGGGTACGAGAACGATCTGCCGCGGCTGCGCGCCTTCAAGTGCGCCCAGTCCGTGTACACGGATGTGATCCGTACGGCCATAACGCTGGGCGCCGGCCCCTCGCGGCCCGGCCCTTGGACGCTCGTGCGCTCCGCGGTGAAGCTGCGCCGGGTCCTTGCCGCGGCCAGGGAGCCCCTCGAACTACCTGCGGTTCCAGGGCGGTTGCGGATCGCGAGGGCGTTGCGGGACTGGACCGCGACCGCGCGGGAGGGCGAGCCGCACGAGGAGCGCGAGCCCGCCGTCAGCGCGCCGTCCACCTCTTGAACAGCACTCCCGAAGCGGCCGCCGACGCCCCCAGGATTCCCGCGCACCAGGCGAGCGCGAGCCATCCCGTGGTGCCCACCGGCTGTCCGAGGAGCAGTCCGCGTACCGCCTCGATGACCTGTGTGACGGGCTGGTGGGCGGCGAAGCCCTGGAGCCAGGACGGCATGGTGTCGGTGGGCACGAAGGCGCTGCTCGGGTAGGGCAGGAAGCTCACGAAGAAGGTGAAACCGCCTGCGGCCTCAGGCGACTTGACCAGGATCCCGACCGCCGCCGATAGCCAGGACAGCGCGGCGATGTAGGCGACGAGCAGGCCGATCGCGGCGAGCCAGCCGGCGGCGCTCGCCGCCGGGCGGAAGCCGATCGCGAAGGCGAGGCCGAACACCAGGGCGGTGGCGAGCAGATTGCGGGCCGTTGAGGCCAGGACATGGCCCGCCAGGATCGGGGTGCCGCCGATGTCGAGGGAGCGGAAGCGGTCCACGATGCCGCCCTTGAGGTCCTCGGTGACGGCGACCGCGGTGTTGGCGGAGCCGAAGCCCGCACAGAGCAGCAGTACGCCGGGCACGACATAAGTCACGTACTGGGTACCGGTGTTGATGGCGCCGCCGAAGAAGTACACGAAGATCAGAAGCAGCATCACCGGGAGCGCCAAGGCCGTGATCAGCGCGTCGACGTTGCGACGGCTGAGCCGGATGGACCGGCCGGTCATGATCAGGGCTTCAGACATGAGTGGTCTCCTGGCGGTCGGCCTGCGCGGACGCGGGTGCGGGTGCGGGTGCGGGTTGTGCGGGGGAGTCGGTGAGGGCCAGGAAGACGTCGTCGAGGGTCGCCGTGCGCAGCGCGAAGCGCTCGATGTCCGTGCCGCGCGGGTCCAACTCATCGAGCAATGCGCGGACCTGGGGTGCCCCGCCGTCGGTGGGGAAGCCCAGGGTGCGGGTCTCGGGCTCGTGGTGCACCGCCTGTGACGCCAGGCGCAGATAGGCGGCCGCGTCGGTGAGGACGACATCGAGGCGATGGCCCGCGACATGCCGCTTGAGCTCGTCCGATGTGCCCTCGGCGACCAGGGTGCCGCCGTGCAGCACGGCGATCCGGTCCGCCGACTGGTCGGCCTCTTCGAGGTACTGGGTGGTCAGCAGGACCGTCGTCCCCCGGGCGGCCAGTTCGCGCACCACCTTCCACAACTCCTGGCGGCTGCGCGGGTCGAGGCCCGTCGTCGGCTCGTCGAGGAAGAGCACCTCGGGCTCGCCCACCAGGGAGGCTGCGAGGTCGAGCCGGCGCCGCATGCCGCCGGAGTACGTCTTCACCGGACGGTCCGCGGCGGCGGTGAGGTCGAAGCGGGCGAGGAGTTCGGCCGCACGGGCGCGGGCGGCGGCGCGGGAGGTGCGGGCGGCGCGGGAGGTGCGGGCGTGAGTCTGGGTGGGGGCCTGGGTGCGGGTGCGGGTGAGGCGGGCCATCATCGCCAGGTTCTCGGCGCCGGTCTGCATCTCGTCGACCGCCGCGAACTGCCCGGTGAGGCTGATCGCCCGGCGCACCCGGGTCCGCTCGGTACGGATGTCGTGCCCGGCGACCCTGATGGTGCCCGCGTCGGCGCCGGTGAGGGTGGCCAGGATCCGTACGGCGGTGGTCTTGCCCGCGCCGTTCGGGCCGAGCAGTGCGTGCACGGTGCCGCGCGGGACCGTGAGATCGAGGCCGCGCAGGACCTCGACTCGGCCGTAGCTCTTGCGCAGGCCGATGGCCTCGATGGCGGGACGGTCGGACGGAGAAGTGGCGGGCTGGTCTGGCATCGGGCCTCCGGTGGCGAGTGCACTTGGCACCGTACTGCGTAACCCTTACGCATAACTGTGTAAGGGTTACGCAGAACTAGGATGTGCGTCAAGCCGGGGGTGACGGTGTGAGAGGCCCTGCGGGCCGGAAGCGGGAGGCACGGATGACGGCGGCGGACGACGAGGAGAGCGGCCTGCCCGCGAGCCTCGCGACGGCCTGGGGTCTGCGGGCCCGACCGTCGAAGGGCCCGAAGCCGGGGCTCAGCCTGGAACGCATCGTGGACGCGGCCGTCGGTGTCGCGGCCGCCGAGGGCGTCGGCGCGGTGTCCATGGGGCGGATCGCCAAGGAGCTCGGCGCCTCCCCGATGTCTCTCTACCGGTACGTCGGTGCCAAGGACGAGCTCTACATCCTGATGCAGGAGGCCGTCACGCCCGAACCCCCGGAGCTTTCCGGGTCCGCGCCCTCGGGCGCCGGGTGGCGCGAGGGGCTGACCCGGTGGGCCCGGGCGCAGCGCGCGTTCTTCCACGAGAACCTGTGGCTGCTGCGTGTCCCGATCACCGGGCCGCCCGCGAGCCCCAAGTCCGTGGCGTGGATGGAGTGCGGGCTCGCGGCGCTCGACGGCACGGGCCTCGACGAGGGCGCCAAGCTCGGAGTGATCATGCTGGTGAGTGGCTACGTACGCAACGAAGCCCTGCTCATGTCCGAACTCGACGCCGCGATCACGGCGAGCGGCAGCACCCCCGCCGAGGTTCTGCGGCGCTACCGGCGCACCCTCGACACCCTCACCGACCCCGACCGCCATCCGGCCGTCACCCGCGTCCTCGCCTCCGACGCCCTGGACCCGGACCCGGCGGAAGCCCCGGACACGGACTTCGAGTTCGGCCTCGGGTGCGTGCTCGACGGGGTGGCGGCGATGATCGGGCGGCAGGGGGGCTGAGAGGGCTGCGGGGGCTGAGGGGGCTGAGGGGAGCGCGGCGGGGCGGGTCTCGCGGGGGCCCGGGTGCGCTGGGGGCCCGGGGCATGCGTGCTGGGATCCCGGGTGCGCTGGGCGTCACACCTTCAGGAGCACCTTCCCCACCAGGCCGCGCCCCTCGATGGCGGCGTGGGCCGCGGCTGCCTCGTCCAGCGCGAAGGTCTCGCCGACGACCGGCCTGAGGCGCCCGGCCGCCGCCTCCGCGTAGGCCTCGTCCCGCAGCTTCACCCGCTGCTCGGGCGGGAACTGCAGCTCCCCGATGCCGAAGAGGGTGATCCCGCGGCGCTGCGCCTCCGCCGTGTCGACGGCGGCGAAGTCACCCGTGGGCGCGCCGTGCGCGGAGAACCGGCCGCCGTCCGCCGTCAACGCGAAGGCGCGGGCGCCCAGTTCACCGCCGACGCCGTCCAGGACGACCTCCGCGCCCCGGCCGCCGAGCGCTTCGCGGGCCTGCTGCGGCCAGTCGTCGTAGGTCGCGTCGACCGTCGCGTCGGCTCCCAACTCCCGTACGAGAGCCAGCTTCCGCTCACCGCGCGCCACTGCCACGACCCGGGCGCCGCGGGCCTTCGCCAGCTGGACGAGCAGGGTTCCCATGCCGCCGGACGCGCCCAGGATCAGCACCTGCTCGCCGTCGGCGACACCGGTGCTCCCGATCAGGCCCACTGCTGTGACGCCATCGGTCATCAGGGCCGCGGCGTCCCGCAGCCCGAGCCCGTCCGGCACCGGGGTCAGGGTTTCCACCGCACGCGGCACACGCTCGGCGGACCCGCCGGCGAACCCGTCGGCCGAGGCGACCCGGCGTCCCACCCACCCGGAATCCACGCCCGTGCCCACCTCGTGCACGGTGCCCGAGACCCCGTTGCCGGTCACGTACGGCGGCTCGACCGCGAAGATCTCGCGCCCCCAGCCGCCCCGCACCTGGGTCTCGACGAAGATCGTGTCGACGTAGGCCACATCGATCACCACCTCGCCGGGCCCCGCGACCGGCTCCTGCGCCTCGGCCGTCACGAGGACCTCGGGCCCGCCGAACTTCGTCACCTGGGCAACACGCATCACAATCCACCCCTCAATTCGCTGTGCGATCACTCGCTCTGCGATCGGTATGAGGGGAAGTCTCAGATGTGAACCAAGCTTGAGGTCAAGCGCATACGGGGCGTACGCGCGCGTGCTCACGCGTACGCCCCGAGCCCCGACCGCAGCTGCCCGAAGCCCCGCTCGGCTGCCGCCACCGCGTCCGCGTACACCGCCGACGCCGGCTCGCCGGCCTCGATGCGCTGCCAGTTCCGCTCGGCCAGGATCCGCCGCACGGCCACGATCTGCCCTGCCGCGAGCCGGTCGTCGTCCCCGCCGCCGAGCGCCTCGGCGAGCGCCGCTTCGGACCGCGAGAGGTAGGCGAAGAGGCGGGCCACGAGCGACGGTGTGCCGTAGACGAGGCGGTGGAAGTCGCGTACCCCCGGGTGGTCGTTGAGGCCGGTCACCGGGTCGCGGCGGTCGAGGCCCGCGAGGAAGTGCTGCTCAAGGGCGTCGAGCGGCGACTGCCCCGAGGGGCGGCCGGTGACCACGCGCGCGGCCTCCGTCTCGTGGTCGGAGAGCCGGTGCAGGACCAGGTCCTCCTTGGCCGGGAAGTACCGGAAGAGGGTCGGTTTGGAGATCTCGGCGGCGGCCGCCACCTCGGCGACCGACACCTTCTCGAAGCCCCGCTCCAGGAAGAGCGTGATCGCCGCCTCCGAGATCACCTGGTACATCCGCTGCTTCTTGCGCTCGCGCAGCCCGCCTTCGCTCATGGAGACAGCGTACGCGACGCTCGTTCCTCAGTCATAAACATTACTCGGTTACGTTATTCTCGACCGTATGGCATCCCGAACGGCACGCTCCGAGACCGAGATCGAGATCGAGATCGAGACCGAGACCGAGATCGAGACCGAGATCGAGACCGAGACCGAGATCGAGACCGAGATCGAGACCGAGACCGAGATCGAGACCGAGATCGAGACCGAGATCGAGACCGAGATCGACTCCGAGGCCCCGCCCGCCCGGACCCCCACCCGGACCCTCGATGCGGAGCGCGGCTATCACGACGCCTGCCGTGCCGCCCTGGCCGCGATGATCGAAGGTGCCCAGGAGCAGGTGGTCACGGGCGAGGACGTCTCCGCGTCCGGCGCCGACGCCGAAGTGCTCGGCTATCGCTTCCGCAGTCACGCCAAGGAACTCCGCGAACTCCCGCCAGGCCCCCTCTTCTTCGGCCGCCTCGACTTCGCCCCCGAGGGCCCCGGCGGTGAGGAGGCGGGCGAGCACCGCGGGCAGAGCTACCACATCGGCCGCCTGCGCATCACCGAGCACCCCGCGGCGCCACCCCTGGTCGTCGACTGGCGCGCCCCGGTCTCACGCGCCTTCTACCAGGCGGGCCCGCGCGATCCGCAGGGCGTGACCGTACGCCGTCGCTTCGGCTGGGCCCCCGGCAGCGAAGGCGACTCCGCCGACCTGAGCGGCCTGGAGGACGAACACCTCGGCGCAGGCGAGGGGTTGGGCACCGGGAGCGCCATCCTGGCGGGCGAGATCGAGCGCCCCCGGGTCGGACCGATGCGGGACATCGCCGCCACCATCCAGCCCGAGCAGGACGATCTCGTACGCCGTGAACTCACCGCGTCCATCTGTGTGCAGGGCGCTCCCGGCACCGGCAAGACCGCGGTCGGCCTGCACCGGGCCGCGTATCTCCTCTATACGTACCCGCAGCGCATCCGGCGCGGCGGTCTGCTGATCCTCGGCCCCAACCGCACCTTCCTGTCGTACATCGCGGAGGTCCTGCCCACCCTCGGTGAGAGCGGCGTGCGGCAGTCCACGGTCCTGGACGAGATCGCGCGGCAGCCGGTGCGGGGGCGTGACGAGGAGGCCGCGGCGGTCGTCAAGCACGATGCCCGGATGGCCGAAGTGCTGCGACGCGCGCTCTACGCGCGCGTGGTGCCGCCCGTCGACTCCCTTGCGGTGCCCGACGGTTCGTACCGCTGGCGGCTCTCCCTCGCCGAGCTGGAGCAGATCGTCGAGGGTGTGCGCGAGGAGGCGCCGCCGTACGCCATCGGCCGTGAACGCGTGCGCACCCGGGCCGTCCGCATCATCCGGGAGCAGGCGGAGCGCCGTTCGGGCGTCAGGAACAACGCCTGGCTGCAGAAGATCGGGCGGGCCCGCCCGCTCACCGCGTTCGTGGACGCGGTCTGGCCGCGCACGACACCGGAGGAGGTGGTGGCCGAACTGTTCATGGACGACGAGGTGTTGGCGTCGGCGGCCGAAGGGATCCTGACCGCGGGGGAGCAGCGGGCGCTGCTGTGGGCGAAGCCGCCGCGCTCCCACAAGTCGGCCAAGTGGTCGGCGGCCGATCTCGTACTGCTCGACGAGGTCGCCGGGCTGATCGAACACCCCGCGGGATACGGCCATATCGTGATCGACGAGGCGCAGGACCTCTCCCCGATGGAGGCCCGCGCCATCGCCCGCCGCGCCGGCTTCGGCTCCCTCACGGTCCTGGGCGACCTGGCCCAGGGCACCACCCCATGGGCGGCCCGCACCTGGCCCGGCCTGCTGGCCCACCTGGGCAAACCGGACGCCGTACTGGCGCCGCTGACGACCGGGTTCCGCGTGCCCGCCGCCATCGTGGCGCTGGCGAACCGGCTGCTCGCCGCCCTCGACGTCGACGTACCACCGGCTCAGTCCCTGCGGAGGGATGGGGAGTTGAGGATCTGGGAGGTGGGCGAGGAGCGCGAGGAACGGGAGCGATACGGGGGACGCAAGGGGCGTGAGGGACAAAAGGGGCGCGAGGGGCGTGAGGGGCGTGAGGTGGTCGGCGCCGCGGTGTCGGCGGTACGGGAAGCGCTCGGCCGCGAGGGGTCGATCGGTGTCATCGCGGCCGACGAGGGGCCCTCGGGGGTGGTGGCGGTGCGGGCTGCGCTCGCCGCCGCGAAGATCGTCGCGGCCGGGCCCGATGAACTCGGGGCACGGGTCACGGTCCTGCCCGCTTCGCTGGCCAAGGGCCTGGAGTACGACCATGTCGTGGCCGTCGAACCCGCGGCCGTCGCGGAGGCGGAGTCGCGGGGGCTTGAGCGGCTGTATGTGGTGCTGACCCGTGCGGTGTCACGGCTCGACGTGGTGCACAGCCGCCCGCTGCCGTTCTGAGGCTGCGGCTTGGGCCCTGGTCTGAGGCTGCTACTTGGACCCCTGGCCGCGGCGCAGGGCACCGAAGCCGAGGGCGCCCACGACGGTGGCGGCGCCGCCCGACGCATAGAGGAGCGCATGGCTGTTGGCCTGGCCGGCGCTGCTCTCGGCGCTGCTCTCGGTGCTGCCGTCCTTGGCGGTACGGTCCGTGATGGGCGCCGCGCCTGTCTCGACGGGCCCCTCGGGGATGCTGCCCTTTTCCCCTTCCTTTTCCCCTTCCCCGGTGAATTCCCCGGCGGATTTCGCGGCAGACGGAGGGCGCTTGCCGCTCGGCGTGAAGTAGACCTTCTGCATGAGCTCGCCCCTGAACCGTGCCTCGACGTAAGGCGGGTTGAGGTCGGGCCTGCCCGCGGGCAGGAACAGCCGGTACTTCCAGCCCGAGTACGTGCTCGTGACGGGGCCGGGAGCGGTGGGCGTCAGCTTGCCGTAGCTCCGGTTGGCGCCGATCTCGGCGCGGGTGTGCGCCGGGTCGAGGATCACGGTGTCGCCGCCCGACAGGTGCACGTAGTACTTCGCGCGCTGCGCCGACGCCTTGGCCGGCGTGACCGGACTGTCGGCGACCGCGATGGCAGCCGGTACCAGCAGCGCGGCACCGGCGAGCAGCCCGACGACGACAGCACGAGCCGAACGGTGGCGTGACGCGGGCGGGATCGTGGGCATGGCGGCTTCCTTTGCGCTGGACGGGCCCGCCCGAGCAGATGTGGCGCGGGCCGTGCAAAGGAACGTAAGAGCTGCGGATCACGGGGTTCGGACGGCTTTGTAACGGGCACCCGGCAGGACTCCGGCGGCGTGACGACGTGTCGTGGAACACTATTGCAAGCATCTGCTTGCAATAGTTAGCGCCGATGCCGCACCATCGGGGTATGGCATCGCTCAACGTCGGCAATCTCGGTGAGTATCTGCGTGAGCAGCGGCGCAATGCGCAGCTGTCGCTGCGGCAGCTCGCCGACGCCGCCGGGGTGTCCAATCCATATCTCAGCCAGATCGAGCGCGGCCTGCGCAAGCCGAGCGCCGAGGTGCTGCAGCAGGTCGCCAAGGCCCTGCGGATCTCCGCCGAGACGCTGTACGTCCAGGCCGGGATTCTCGACGAGCGGGACCGCGACGAGGTGGAGACCCGCGCCGCGGTCCTCGCCGATCCGACGATCAACGAGCGCCAGAAGCAGGTGCTCCTGCAGATCTACGAGTCCTTCCGCAAGGAGAACGGATTCGAGAGCGGGCCCACCGACAAGCCCCGCGAGGACACCACCGATGACGGCCCCCGCACGGCCGACGGCAGTGCTGCCACCACTGAACCCTCACCCTGAACGGACCCGGAGGACCACAGCCATGGCCATCGCAGACGACATCCGCAAGACCCTCAGCGACCCCAAGCCCCTCTACTTCGTCGCCGGCACCGCCGACCTCGCCGCGCAGCAGGCCAGGAAGGTCCCGGCGCTGATCGAGAAGATCCAGGCCGAGGCCCCGGCCCGGTTCGAGGCCGTGCGCAACACGGACCCCAAGGAGGTCCAGGAGAAGGCCGCCACCCGCGCGAAGGAGGCGCAGGAGACCCTCCAGGCCAAGGTGTCCGAGGTGCTCGGCACGTTCGACACCGACCTGAAGAAGTTCGGCGAGACCGCCCAGGACCTGGCCCTTCGCGGCGTCGGTGTGGCAGCCGAGTACGCGGTCAAGGCGCGTGAGAAGTACGAGGAGGTCGCCGAGCACGGCGAGCACACCGTGCGCGCCTGGCGCGGCGAGGCGGCCGACGAGATCGAGGAACTCGCCGCCGCGGTCGAGCCGGACACCAAGTCCGAGAGCAAGGCCGCCACCGAGACCAAGGCCGTGCCCGTCGAGGACGAGCCCAAGGCTGCCGCGCCGAAGAAGACCACGGCGAAGAAGACGGCTCCTGCCGCCAAGAAGACCACGTCCACGACCACGACGGCGAAGAAGACCACTCCGCCCGCGAAGTGACGCGGAAGTGACGCACTGCGGAGGCAGGAACGGCCCGGGCACTAACTGAGTGCCCGGGCCGTTCTACGGGTACGGTGGCGGCGTAGGAATGACTCGGATCAGGTGGTGGGCGACGTGCTGATGGAAGCGTTCGGCGGCTTTATGTGGCTGCTCTTCACCGCCATTCTGGTGCTCGCGGTGGTCGCACTGGTGATGGCGGCGATGGCCCGGGCGGATGCTTACGTCGCGGCGGACAAGCAGAACAAGAACTTCTGGCTGATCATCCTCGGCATCACCGTCCTGGTGAACCTGCTGGTGCCGATGCTGTTCCTGCAGATCGCCGGACTGATCGCCACGATCGTCTTCCTCGTCGACGTGCGCCCCGCGCTCAAGCAGGTCTCCGGCGGCGGTGGCCGTCGCGGCGGCAGCAGCAGCGACGGCCCTTACGGCCCGTACAACGGCGGCCGCTGACCCCGTCGTACGACCGCCGGTTGCACGACGGCCGTCGTACGGCGACCCGTCGTACGGCGACCCGTCGCACGACGACGGCGCGACGCTCCGGCCCGGGGGCGCGGCTCAGCGCCCGACTGCCCGCGTCAGCGGCTCAGCGTCCGACTGCCCGTGTTCAGCGGATCAGGACCTGCCCGCGTCAGCCCGCACCTGCCCGCGTCAGTGGATCAGCGTCCGCCCCTGTCCAGGAGCAGCACGGCCACATCGTCCGTGAGGTCCCCGCCGTTGAGGTCGCGGACCTCATTGACGGCGGCCTCCAGAAGGTCCTCGCCCCGCAGCCCGTCGGCGACCTGGCGGCGCACCATGTCCACCATGCCGTCCTGCCCGAGCCGCTGGTTGCCCTCGCCGATCCGGCCCTCGATCAGGCCGTCGGTGTAGAGCATCAGGCTCCAGGCGCCGCCCAGTTCGACCTGCTGGCGCGGCCAGCGGGCGCGCGGCAGCAGACCGAGCGCCGGGCCGCTGTTCTCGTACGGCAGCAGCTCCGCGGGGCGTCCCGGGCGGGCCACCAGCGGTGACGGATGCCCGGCCAGACAGAGCCCGGCGCGGCGGCCGTCGGGGGAGATGTCCACCGTGCAGAGCGTCGCGAAGATCTCGTCGTCCGGGCGCTCGTGCTCCAGGACCTGCTGCAGCGTCGAGAGCAACTCGTCGCCGCAGAGCCCCGCGAGCGTCAACGCCCGCCAGGCGATCCGCAGTTCGACACCCAGCGCCGCCTCGTCGGGGCCGTGCCCGCAGACATCGCCGATCATCGCGTGCACCGTGCCGTCGGGGGTGCGCACGGTGTCGTAGAAGTCGCCGCCGAGCAGTGCCCTCGACCGCCCGGGGCGGTAGCGCGCCGCGAAACGCAGCGGGGAGCCGTCGAGCAGCGGCGTGGGCAGCAGCCCGCGCTCCAGGCGGGCGTTCTCCTGCGCGCGCAGCTTCGACTCGGTGAGCTGCCGCTGCGCGATGTCCGCGCGCTTGCGCTCCACCGCGTACCGGATGGCACGGCTGAGCAGCCTGGCGTCCAGCTCCTCGCGGAACAGATAGTCCTGTGCGCCGACCCGCACCGCGTCCACGGCGCGCTCGGCGTCCCCGGAGGCGGTGAGCGCGAGCACGGCGTGGCCCGGGGCGAGCTTCAGCACATGGCGCAGCGTCGCCAGCTCGTCGCCGTCCTCGTCGGCGCCGGGCGCGGGCAGCGCCAGGTCGAGCAGGATGCAGTGGACGTCATCGGTGAGCAGCCGCTCGGCCTCGGTGAGGTTGCGGGCGGTACGGATACGGATGGGCTTGCCTGCGGTGTCGAGCAGCTCGGGCACCCGCAGGGCCTCGGCCGGGTCGTCCTCGATCACGAGCAGCGTCAGGCCGCCGCCGGTCTCGGTGCCGGTCGGCTGAGCCGGCACAGCCTGAGCCTGACCACCTTCCGCGGCCGGGACTGCTCTCTGCCGCGGTATGGGTACGGGCATCGTCTGGTTTCCTTCCCTCCCCCCGAGGGCGCGGCGGAACGTCGATCGACGTCCCACCGACGGGGACCTTAGCGCTAGCCGACGCCGGTTTGGAATGGTGACCGGCAAACAGCCGGTGTCATATGCCGCATCCCGTACCGCATTTGCTCGGCCACCGGCCTCACCGGGAATGACGAACATCACGCCGCCCGGGTTGCCCGCGTGCGCCAGGTCACGTGACGCGGCCCACGCGGGGAGGGGAGGGGTGCCCTACTTGTCCGTGCAGCCCTACTTGTCCGGCGACGCGGACCATGGCTCGGTCGCCGGTCGCCGGTCGCCGGTCGCCGGTCACACGCCGCCGCGGCGCAGGGCTCCGCTACTTGTCCGGCCGCACCACGCCGAGTATCGGCATGGAGCCCGCGCCCGCGATCGTGATGTCCCGGCCGGGGCGCGGGGCGTGCACGATGGCGCCGTCGCCTATGTACATCCCGACGTGGCTGGCGTCCTTGTTGTAAATGATCAAGTCGCCCGGGCGCATGTCCTCGACGCCGATCCGGGGCAGCTGCCGCCACTGCTCCTGCGAGGTCCGCGGAATGGTCCTGCCCGCGTCGATCCAGGCCTCGGAGGTCAGGCCCGAGCAGTCGTACGAGCGGGGGCCCTCGGCGCCCCACTGGTAGGGCTTGCCGATCTGCGCCGTGGCGTATTCGACGGCCTTCTTGCCCTGGGCGGTCGCCCTGCCGTTGATCTCCTTCAGGGCGCCGGAGTCCAGCCAGGCGGTCTGCGCCTTGTACTCCGCCTCGCGCTCCAGCTCCAGGAGGCGCTCGCGCTCCTCCTTCTCCAGCTCGGACTCGAGCTTCTCGGCGGCCTTGATCTTGCCCTCGATCTTCTTCTTGGCGTCCGCCTTCGCCTTGCGGTTGGCCTCCAGGCGGCGCCACTGCTCCGAGGCGTCGTCGGCGTAGGCCCGCAGGTCCTGCTGGGTTCTGGACAGCTCGCCGAGCAGGCCCTTGGTCGCCTGCTGCCCCTGCCGCACGCGCCCGGCGTTGTCGAGGAACTGCCGCGGGTCGTCGCTCAGCATCAGCTGGGCCTGGGGCGGGATGCCGCCGCTGCGGTAATGGGCGCGGGCCGCGGCGCCGGCGCGCTCCTTGAGGCGGTCCAGCTTCTTCTCGCCCTTCACGATGGCCTTGGCGAGGCGGACGATCTCCTCGGACTGGTCCTTGGCCTTCTCCTCCGCGGCGTTGTACGCATCCGTGGCCACCGAGGCCTGGTGGTACAGCTTGTCCATTTCCTTGCGGACTTCCTCAAGGGACTTGGGTTCCCTGGGGGTTGGCCGGGCGTGGGCGGTCCCGGGCACCGTGAGCACGGTCGCCGCGCACACCAGAGCCATGGCCGCGATGGTCGAGCTTCGCTTCCGGGTCACGCTCAAGCCCCCTGAATCTGATTGCCCGTCAGTAACCTACGAACACCCCGGGGATGGTGCCATGCCCGCGCTGAATACGACAGAGGCAGTCGATGCCTGTGCGCCGCCCCGGGCCCTTCTCTGAAACCCCGCACCGGTTCCCGCGCCGAATCCCGCGCCGAATCGCGCACCAAGTCCCACAGCGAATCGCGTGCCAGATCCCGCACTGACCCCCGCATCGCGCCCCCCATCGAATCCCCCTTCGACATCCCTCTCGTCACGTCCGACGATCGGCGACCCAGCGTTGTTCCCGGCCCACGGAGAGTCACTCGTGTGGGTTTCGGGGCCTGCTGGTACGGGAGTTACGCATTCCGCTCGCGCGACGGCCCGCGTCACGGCATCGCTCCCGGCTGCCTGGCTGTCTGGCTGCCCGGCCCGCCCGGCTACCCGGCAGCCGCGCCGCCCGGCGCCAACGCCCCCCACGCCACCGTCACTTCGCCCTGCCGCCAGCGCCCGGCGCGGTCCGTCACCGGCCAGTCCGTGGCCAGATCCCGCACCGTCCGGATCCAGCGCTGCCGTGCCCCGTACGACGCGTACGGTGCCGCGGCGGCCCAGGCGCGGTCGAAATCGCGCAGGAAGGCGTGCACGGGCTCTCCCGGGACATTCCGGTGGATCAGCGCCTTCGGCAGGCGCTCCGCGAGATCGGAGGGGCGGTCCAGGGAGCCGAGCCGGGTCGCGAACGTCACGGTGCGCGGCCCCTCGGGGCCAAGGGCCACCCACACGTGCCGACGCCCGATCTCGTCGCAGGTGCCCTCGACGAGGAGCCCGCCCGGGGCGAGCCGTCCGCACAGCCGCCGCCACACGGCGGCCACCTGCTCCTCGTCGTACTGGCGCAGCACATTGGCCGCCCGGATCAGGGCCGGCGGCCGGTCGGTGGGCACCTCGAAGCCGCCGTGCCGGAAGGTGAGGCCGTCGCGTTCGTACGGCCGGGCCGCCGCCACCCGGGCGGGTTCGATCTCGATGCCGACGACCTCGACGGCGGGGGCGGCGGCACGCAGCCGGTTCAGGAGCTCGACGGCGGTCCAGGGGGCGGCGCCGTAGCCGAGGTCGACGGCGAGCGGCGCGTCGTCGCGGCGCAGGGCGGCGCCGTGGACGGCCGCGATCCAGCGGTCCATGCGGCGCAGGCGGTTGGGGTTGGTGGTCCCGCGGGTGACGGTCCCTACCGGGGAGGTGCGGGCCATACCGACAAGTATCGGGGGCCGCCCCGGGTCCCGTTCCCCCGCTGCCCGGCCCGTCCCCACGCGCCGCCCCCGCGATCACGCTCAGTAATGCTTTGGCAAAGTGGAAATGGAGGCGGGACTTCCGATGTTGGGCGTCTTGGAGGGTGCAGCACGCCCCCCCGTGCCCGTCATGCCCACACAGGCCCTCCCTGGGCCGCTAGGAGGACCGCCAGGTGAGCCAGTACGTGACCCGGCTCGGCGAACGCCTCACCAGTAGCGCGCCCCCGCGCCTGCGCTTCCCCGGCGGGCACCGCAAGCCGCGCAGAGTGGCCATGCTCAGCGTGCACACCTCGCCGCTGCACCAGCCCGGCACCGGCGACGCGGGCGGCATGAACGTCTACATCGTGGAGCTGGCCAAGCGCCTGGCCGCGATCAACGTCGAAGTCGAGATCTTCACGCGTGCCACCACAGGCGGGCTGCCGCCCGAGGTGGAGCTCGCGCCCGGCGTGCTCGTACGGCATATCGACGCCGGCCCCTATGAGGGCCTCGCCAAGGAGGAACTGCCCGCGCAGCTCTGTGCGTTCACGCACGGTGTGATGCAGGCCTGGGCCGGCCAGCGTCCCGGCTACTACGACCTGGTGCACTCGCACTACTGGCTGAGCGGCCACGTCGGCTGGCTCGCGGCCGAGCGCTGGGGCGTCCCTCTGGTGCACGCCATGCACACGATGGCGAAGGTCAAGAACGCCGCGCTGGCAAAGGGCGACACCCCGGAACCCGCGGCCCGCGTGATCGGCGAGACCCAGATAGTCCGGGCCGCCGACCGCCTCATCGCGAACACCGACGAAGAGGCCGGCGAGCTCGTACGCCACTACGAAGCCGACCCCGCGAAGGTCGCCGTCGTGCACCCCGGGGTCAACCTGGACCGCTTCCGCCCGGCGGACGGCCGCGCCGCGGCCCGCCACCGCCTCGGACTGCCGCAGGACTCCCTGATCCCGCTCTTCGCCGGCCGTATCCAGCCCCTCAAGGCGCCCGACATCCTCCTGCGCGCGGTCGCCGCTCTCCTCGACCGGCGCCCCGAGCTGCGCGGGCACATCGTCGTGCCGGTCGTCGGCGGACCCAGCGGCAGCGGCCTCGCCAAGCCCGAGGGCCTGCAGAAGCTGGCCGCGCGCCTGGGCATCGCGGACGTCGTGTGCTTCCGGCCGCCGGTCGGCCAGGACCAGCTCGCCGACTGGTTCCGGGCCGCGTCGGTGCTGGTCATGCCCTCCTACAACGAGTCTTTCGGACTCGTCGCCATAGAGGCGCAGGCCGCCGGTACGCCGGTGGTCGCGGCGGCGGTCGGCGGGCTGCCGGTGGCGGTGCGTGACGGGGTCAGCGGCTTCCTCGTCGACGGGCACGACCCGGCGGCGTACGCGCGCGTGCTGGAGCGTTTCGTGGACGACAGCGGCCTCGTGGACCGGATGGGCCGGGCCGCCGCACGGCACGCGCAGTCCTTCGGCTGGGACACATCGGCCTCGGCCACGGCGGACGTCTACACGGCCGCGATGCACGAATGGCGCGGTCGCGTACGCTCGCACCATGGCTGAGACAGCGGGCGGTGCGGGCGCACGTCAGGTCGTCGAGCAGACCCTCAAGGACGCCGAACTGGAGTGGGAGTCCCCTGAGCCGGGCTCCTACGTGGTGAAGCTGCCGGGCACCCGGAAGCTCTCCACGACGGTCTCCCTGATCGTCGGCAAGCACTCCCTGTCCCTCAACGCGTTCGTGATCCGCCACCCGGACGAGAACGCCGACGGCGTCCACCGCTGGCTCCTGGAGCGCAACCTCAAGCTGTACGGCGTCGGTTACGCGGTCGACCGGCTCGGCGACATCTATCTGACGGGCAAGCTGCCCCTCGCCGCCGTCACCTCCGACGAACTCGACCGGCTCCTTGGCTCGGTCCTCGAAGCGGCCGACGGCTCTTTCAACACGCTCCTGGAGCTCGGTTTCGCGACGGCGATCCGCAAGGAGTACGAGTGGCGGGTGTCCAGGGGCGAGTCGACCCGCAATCTGGACGCGTTCACCCACCTGACCCAGCGCCGCTCCACCTGACCGAGCCGCGCTCCACCTGACCGAGCCACGCTCCAACTGAGCCGAGAGCGACCGTAGTTCACCGCCGCCGACCCCTGCGTGACCCCTTCCTCCCCTCGCCCCTCCGTGGCATGCTCACCGCCGACGCAGACCTGAACGGCGTTCACATCCATGGAAGGCGGCGCGTACATGGATCACCACCACCATCACCCTCGCCTCAGCAGACGCGGCTTGCTCGGCGGCGCGGTGGCCGTCGCGGCCGCCGCCGTGACCGGCGGCCCGGCAACAGCCGCACCCCGCGCGCGTACCGCCGAGACCGCCGCACGCGCGCGTACCGCCGAAACCGCCGCCCTATGGCGGGAGTTCACCCGCACCCCCTACACCCACCCCCAAGTCCCCTACGTGGGGCGGGCCGGGCACAAGGGCGGTGCGGCCTTCCCCCGGCGCCCCGTCGTGGCGAACGTCCTCGACCACGGCGCGCGGCGCGACGGTTCGGCCGACGCCGCCCCCGCGATCAACCGCGCCATCGCCGAAGCCGGACGGGCCGGCGGCGGCACGGTGCTCGTCCCGGCCGGCACGTACCGCATCGACGGCCTGATCCATCTCGCGTACGACCACGTGGTCCTGCGCGGCGCGGGCAGCGGCCGCACCAAGCTGTACGCGACGAAGAACCTCACCGAGCTCATCGGCCCCTACGGCTCCCGCTACGGCGGCGACAAGTCCAGCTGGTCCTGGGCCGGCGGCCTCATCTGGCTCTGCCCGAAGGGGCGTTGGGACACGCTCACCGCGGCCATCAGGGCCAAGGCCTGGCCCTTCGAGGGCTGGACCGGCAACAAGCGCGACGAGTGGCGCACCCTGACCGCCGTCGAGCCCGCCCGGCGCGGCGACCGGACCGTCACGGTCGCCGACCCGGCGCCCCTGAAGCCCGGCCGCCTCGTGCTTCTGCGCCTCGCCGACGACGCCGCCCACACGCTCCTGGAGCACATGGCGGGCGGCGGCGCGGGCCCCGAGGCGTACACCTGGGACGACAAGACCAAGCTCACCTCGTACGTCCCCTATGAGTGGCCGGTGCGCATCACGCGCGTGGAGGGCCGCAAGGTGACTCTGGAGCGTCCGCTGCCGCTCGACGTACGCCCCGAGTGGCAGCCCCGATTCACCACCCTGGTGAAGCCGTTGACCGGCTCAGGAGTGGAAGGCCTCACCCTGGAGGCCGTCGAGACCCCGCAGGCGCCGCATCTGCTCGACAAGGGCCACAACGGCGTGACCTTCCAGTGCGCGTACGACTGCTGGGCCGACGACGTCGTCGTGCGGCACGTGGACAACGGCTTCGGCCTGGTCGCCGCCTCCGCCTGCACCCTGCGGCACACGCGCGTGGAGGGCCGCGGCGCGCACCACCCGTACTTCTGCCGTGAGGGTTCGCACGACAACCTCGTCGAGGACTTCGCCATCGCCCGGCGCACCGTCCCGGCACCCGACGGCACCCAGCTGCACGGCATCAACGTGGAAGGCCTGTCCAGCCACAACGTCTGGTCGCGCGGCGTGATGGAGATGGGCACCTTCGACACGCACCGCGGGATGCCTTTCGCGAACGTACGCACCGACATCACCGTGGAAAACAACGGCCGCCACGGCGGGGACGCCTCGGCAGGGCCTCTCTATGGAGCGCGTTTCACGCACTGGAACATCACCGTCACCAATGAGCGCGCGGGCCTCGTGAAGATCGACGGGATCGCGCCCTACAGCGCGACCGTAGCCATCTCCAGGGTCCGTGAGTTCGACCAGATCGACGTCCCCGACTTCACCGGCGAACTGCACGCGCGCGTGGAGGCGTACGGCAGCCCCGGCGGCGTAGAGCCACGCAACCTGTACGAGGCCCAGCGCGCCCTCAGTCGATGACCCCTCAGGCGACGACTTCCGGACTCTTCTCGGCAGAGCCGCCCTTCTCGGCAGGACCGGGCGCGGCCGTCTTCGGATCCTCCGTCGGCAGCCCCCGCATCAGGAGCCAGTAGCCGAGCGCCGCCACCGTGCCGATGACCGCGCAGCCCGCCCACAGCCACGCGGCGCCGTACCGGTCGATGACCTGGCCGCCGACGAGGGGCGCGGTCAGCGCGGCCACGGCCCAGGACAGGGTGTACATGCCCTGGTAGCGGCCGCGTCCGTGCAGGGGTGAGAGCCGGACCACGAGGCTGGTCTGGGTGGGGGCGTTGATGATCTCGGCGAGGGTCCAGATGCACACCGTCAGGGCGTACACGCCGAGCGAGCCGGCGAACGCCGTGAGCCCGAAGCCGTACCCCGCGAGCAATGAGGAGATCACGAGCAGCCGGCGCGGATCACGGTGCTCGATGAACCGCGTCACCGGGATCTGCAGCGCCACGATCAGCACGCCGTTGACGGCGATGGCGACACCGAAGTCCGAGCTGGAGAAGCCGTCCACGCCCATGGCCACGGGCAGCGAGACATAGGCCTGCTGGAAGAGCAGCGCTATCAGGAAGGAGAGGCCGACGACGGCCATGAAGCGCCCGTCGCGCACCACCGTGCCCATGCTGACCGCCTCGGCCCGTGCCGCCGTACCGGTCGCCGAATCGTCCCGCGCGGGGCGGGACTCGGGCAGCTTGAGGAAGATCAGGACGGCGCAGGCCAGGGTCATGGCGGCCTCGCCGAGGAAGCCCACGAGGTAGCTGTACTCGGCGATGAAGCCCGCCGCCATCGAGCTGAACGCGAACCCCAGGTTGATCGCCCAGTAGTTGAGCGCGAAGGCCCGCACCCGGTCCTCGGGGCGCACGATGTCCGCCATCATCGCCTGCACCGCGGGCCGCGAGGCGTTGGAGGCCATGCCCACCAGGAACGCCACCGCCGCGATGGCCACCGGGTCCTTCATGAACCCGAGCAGCGCCACAGAGAGGGCCGTCGCCGACTGCGCGATCACCAGCGTGGGCCGCCGCCCGATCCGGTCGGTCAGCACGCCCGCGCCGAGCGAGGAGACGACCCCGCCGAGCCCGTGCAGAGCTGCCACAAGTCCCGCGTACGAGGCCGAATAGCCCCTGTCCAGGGTCAGGTACAAAGCCATGAATGTGGCGACGAAGGCCCCGAGTCTGTTGACCAGCGTGCTGGTCCACAGCCACCAGAACTCCCGGGGCAGACCCGAGACGCTCTCCTTGGCGGCCCTTTGGAGAGAAGCGACAGACAAGCGGAGCCCCCCGGCTGCGTAACAGGTGAATACGGCGAGCGCAGCTTACGCATGGCTCGAGCGGCATGCCAGTGGTTTTCCATTAGGCTCGGACACATGGCCGACGCACCGTACAAGCTGATCCTCCTCCGCCACGGCGAGAGCGAGTGGAACGCGAAGAACCTGTTCACCGGCTGGGTGGACGTCAATCTCAACGAGAAGGGCGAGAAGGAGGCGGTCCGCGGCGGTGAGCTGCTCAAGGACGCCGGCCTGCTCCCCGATGTCGTGCACACCTCGCTCCAGAAGCGCGCGATCCGTACCGCGCAGCTGGCGCTCGAGGCCGCCGACCGCCACTGGATCCCGGTCCACCGCAGCTGGCGCCTGAATGAGCGCCACTACGGCGCCCTGCAGGGCAAGGACAAGGCCCAGACCCTCGCCGAGTTCGGCGAGGAGCAGTTCATGCTGTGGCGCCGCTCCTACGACACCCCGCCGCCGCCGCTCGACCGCGACGCCGAGTACTCCCAGTTCGAGGACCCGCGCTACGCGACGCTCCCGCCGGAGCTGCGCCCGCAGACGGAGTGCCTCAAGGACGTCGTCGTCCGCATGCTGCCGTACTGGTTCGACGGCATCGTCCCGGACCTCCTGACGGGCCGCACGGTCCTGGTCGCGGCCCACGGCAACAGCCTCCGCGCCCTGGTCAAGCACCTGGACGGGATCTCGGACGCCGACATCGCGGGCCTGAACATCCCCACCGGAATCCCGCTCTCCTACGAGCTGGACGCCGAGTTCAAGCCGGTCACCCCGGGCGGCACCTACCTCGACCCGGACGCGGCCAAGGCGGCCATCGAGGCCGTGAAGAACCAGGGCAAGAAGAAGTAACAGCCCGTTTCTGCAAGGCAGTAAAGGCAGTAAAGGCAGTAAAAGCAGTCACCGAGGGGCCCCGTCCACTGTGGACGGGGCCCCTCGGTGTACGCGTACGCGTGTGCGCGGCGGGATCAGCCGCCGCACTGGCAGGGCGCGCCCTGCTGACAGCCGCAGCCGCAGCCCGAGCCGCAGCCGCAGGCCCCGATCAGGGGCAGCTGGATCACGTCGACCGACTCCGCGGTGGAGCTGGCGTCCTGCTGGGCGTCGGTCGTGGGGGAATCGGCCATGGGGACCCTCCTCGAAGGGCTCGTGAGGTCGAACGGCTCGAAGGCACTGGCGCCTACTCGCCTACCCCCATTGCATGCCCACCGGGTCGGGCGCATCAACGGCGCACGGAGGCTCAAGCCACGGCCCGACTCCCCGGTGCGGCAAGGAAACTAGGCGCTCTCGCCCGCCGGTGCCTGTGCCTGCTGCGCGGCGGCGGAGCTCTGGAGCTCGTCCGCGTGCTCACCCGTCACCAGGTAGACGACGCGCTTGGCGACGGACACGGCGTGGTCCGCGAACCGCTCGTAGTAGCGGCCGAGCAGCGTCACGTCGACGGCCGTCTCGATGCCGTGCTTCCAGCGGTCGTCCATCAGGTGCTGGAAGAGCGTGCGGTGCAGCAGGTCCATCTCGTCGTCGTCCTGCTCCAGCTGCAGCGCCAGGTCGATGTCCTTGGTGATGATGACCTCGGCCGACTTCGCCATCAGACGCTGCGCGAGCTGGCCCATCTCCAGGATGGTGGCGTGCAGATCCTGCGGCACCGCCGACTGCGGGAAGCGCAGCCGGGCCAGCTTCGCGACGTGCTGGGCCAGGTCGCCGGAGCGCTCCAGGTCGGCGCTCATCCGCAGCGAGGTGACCACGATCCGCAGATCGGTGGCGACCGGCTGCTGGCGGGCGAGCAGGGCTATCGCCCGGGCCTCCAGGTCGTGCTGCAGATCGTCGACCTTCTGGTCGGCGGCGATCACGCTCTCGGCGAGCTTCAGATCGGCGTCGAGCATGGCCGTGGTGGCGCGCCCGATCGCCGACCCGACAAGGCGGGCCATTTCGACCAGGCCTTCGCCGATCGAGTCAAGTTCCTCGTGGTACGCGTCCCGCATGGAGTTCCCTCTCTAGTACGTGCCGGGGCCTGCACCCCTGAAGACGTTGCCGGGGCTCTGACCCCACGCTCCCACGGTCGGGCCGGAACGCGACCGTTACCGGCACCCCGTGTGAATCAACCCTGTCCCCAAGGTGAACTCTGGGCGACGTGGCTTCGGCGCCGCGCGCCCCGCACACCCCCTGGCCCGGGTGGCACCGGGGCGGCCGCGCCACCCAAATGAACCAACCCCGTACCACCGGTGAACTCTCGGCGACGAGTGTTCGAGATGACACCCTCACCGCTGTGGCCGGGGCTTATTCCGTGCATAACCTGAAGGCATGGACGTGAACGCGGCGGTCGCCGCAGCGGCAGCGATCGCCGGGGTGTGTACCGGCGTGATCGCCATGCTGGCGTTTCGCTGGAGCGAACGCGACCAGAAACGCCCCACCAGGACTTCGCTGCATACGGACGCCGTGCTTCCGCCGGGCGTGGACACGGTGCTCTCCGTGCTCCGCTCCTCCGCCGTCGTACTCGACGAGGGCGACGCCGTCGTCAAGGCCAGCTCGGCGGCGTACGCGCTCGGCCTGGTCCGCGGCGGGAAGCTGGGCGTCGAGCCGATGCTCCAGATGGCCCGCGACACCCGCCGCGACGGCGAGATACGCCAGGTCGAGCTGGATCTGCCGCGGCGCGGCACCGGCCGCGGCGAGGCCCTCGCGGTCTCCGCCCGGGTCGCCCCGCTCGGCTCCCGCCTCGTGCTCCTGCTGGTCGAGGACCTCACCGAGGCCCGCCGTATCGAGGCGGTACGCCGCGACTTCGTCGCCAACGTCAGCCACGAGCTGAAAACCCCCGTAGGCGCCCTCTCACTGCTCTCCGAGGCCGTCATGGACGCCGCCGACGACCCCGAGGCCGTGGAGCGCTTCGCGGGCCGTATGCAGATAGAGGCGACCCGTCTGACCAACCTGGTCCAGGAGCTCATCGACCTCTCCCGGGTACAGAACGACGACCCCCTGGAGGACGCCGAGCCGGTCCGGGTCGACGAGCTGGTCACGGAGGCCATCGACCGCTGCCGCCACCAGGCCGGCACCAAACAGATCACCATGGCCGCGGGCGGCGCCGCCGACCTGCACATCTGGGGGAACCGCGGCCAGCTCGCCGCGGCGCTCGGCAACCTCGTCGAGAACGCCGTGAACTACAGCCCGGCCCGTACGCGCGTAGGGATAGCCGCGCGCCGGGTCAACGCCCCGGGCGGCGACCTCATCGAGATCGCCGTCACCGACCAGGGCATCGGCATCTCCGACAAGGACAAGGAGCGCATCTTCGAGCGCTTCTACCGCGTTGATCCGGCGCGCTCCCGGGCCACCGGAGGCACCGGACTCGGCCTCGCCATCGTCAAGCACGTGGCGGCCTCGCACGGCGGGGAAGTAACCGTGTGGAGCTCCGAAGGCCAGGGCTCCACGTTCACTCTGCGGCTGCCGGAGGCGGGCTCCGTCCGCGACCGCGGCCGGTCCACCCCCGGGCACACGGGCCTCGACGACGAGGACCGCGACGAGAGCCCTTACGACACCGAGAACGACACCCACACCGCTCAGCACCATCGTGAGGCTCGCGAGACCCGCGAGCCGATCCCTGCCCCGGAGGTCCTTCCGTGACCCGAGTGCTCGTCGTCGAGGACGAGGAATCCTTCAGCGACGCCCTGTCCTACATGCTCCGCAAAGAGGGCTTTGAGGTCGCCATCGCGGCCACCGGCCCCGACGGGCTTGACGAGTTCGAGCGCAACGGCGCCGACCTGGTCCTGCTCGACCTGATGCTGCCGGGCCTGCCCGGCACCGAGGTCTGCCGCCAGCTGCGCGGCCGCTCCAACGTCCCCGTGATCATGGTGACGGCGAAGGACAGCGAGATCGACAAGGTCGTCGGGCTCGAAATAGGAGCCGATGACTACGTCACCAAGCCGTTCTCCTCGCGGGAGCTGGTCGCCCGTATCCGCGCCGTCCTGCGCCGCCGCGGCGAGCCCGAGGAGGTCACTCCGGCGGCCCTGGAGGCGGGCCCGGTCCGCATGGACGTGGACCGGCACGTGGTCACGGTCGGCGGCTCCAAGATCGACCTGCCGCTCAAGGAGTTCGACCTCCTGGAGATGCTCCTGCGCAACGCGGGCCGCGTCCTGACCCGTATGCAGCTCATCGACCGCGTCTGGGGCGCGGACTACGTCGGCGACACCAAAACCCTCGACGTCCACGTCAAGCGCCTGCGCGCCAAGCTCGAGCCGGACCCGGGAGCACCGCGCTACCTGGTGACGGTGCGGGGTCTGGGCTACAAGTTCGAGCCGTAAACCGCGCCAGTACGCAAGCGCTCGAACCGCGGCAGTACGCGCGCGAAGGGCCCCGCTGCCGGATCGGCGGTGGGGCCCTTCGCGTACGGAGGATCAGTGACCGGCGCCCGCGCCGGCGTCGTGGGAGGCCCCGCCCGTCGCGCCGCCCGTCGCCGGGGTGCTCGCGGCGCCGGACGGGCCGTCCGACGCACCCTGCGAAGCCCGCCCGGAGGCGCCCTCGGAGGGCTTGCCGGAGCCCGACGGGGTCGCGCCGGTGGACGGCTTGCCGTCGGGGGCCTCGGGCACCTCGCTCGGGCCCCACTTCTTGAAGTAGCCGGAGGCGGGCACGACGAAGGTCTTCAGCTTGACGTCGCCGGTCTCGCTGAAGGAGAAGGTGACCGCCTGGGCGTTGCCGTCGAGAACGGCCTCACGGCTGCTCGGCAGGGACGCCGAGGCATTGCCCTCGCCGCCGAGCACGATGGAGCCGCCCGCCGGGACGGTGATGGGGCCGCTGCCCTTGGCGGGCTTGAGCTCGGCCTGCTTGGAGGTGCCCTCGACCTTGATGGCGTCGAGGGTCTGGTCCTTCTGGCCTCCGTTGAACACGGTCGCGGAGACCGCCGCAGGGCCCGTCGACTTCAGGTCGGGCTGGGTGATCACCATGGCGTTCTGGATCTTGATGTCGCCGACCGAGGTCGCGGCGTTGTCCGGCCTGACGCCGAGGGTCTGGGCGTCGTTGCCGGCACCGCACGCGGCGAGCGTGGCGAGCGAGAACGCGAGGGCGGTGGCGGCGATGGTGCCGCGTCGAAGGCTGCTGCTC
This sequence comes from Streptomyces monticola, assembly GCF_042665355.1. NCBI lineage: Bacteria > Bacillati > Actinomycetota > Actinomycetes > Kitasatosporales > Streptomycetaceae > Streptomyces > Streptomyces monticola. Next base: position 89,568 of record NZ_JBHTCF010000021.1, read on the forward strand.
ACGGCGGCGGCAACTCCTTGAACGTGGGCGGAAGGTCGAGGTACGGACAGCCACAGGACGGACGGCCATAAGACCGTCCTAAAGGTCTGTCAGCGCGCTTAGGTTACCGACCCGTCGTCGGACCACCTCACCCGACCCGCCCCTACGCCGCGTGACGGGTCCCGGTAACCCGCCCCGTGGTGTGGCCGATTGGACCTGGTCCGGGATTCACATATCCGCCGCGTCGAGCACCGTGCGGATTTCGGGTAAGGAATACGTGGCGCTCCCGGGAATTGATCATCACGGTTGACGTGATCAATTCCGGATTCCCGTCTCACTGGCCTCGTACGTCTCTCAAGTCACCGAACGGAGTAGCGGAAGCCCTCCTCTTGGAAGCGTGCAAACCGGGACGTTCAACCTCTTGGATGGGGTCTTGAGCGTCGGTGACGTTCATGTTTCCGGTCCCCCGAAGAGCCGCTCCGACCTGCGAATACCCGCCTCCGGAAAGCTCTCGCAGCACGTTCCCGGCGCTGTTGTCAAGCCCCGAGATATGCCCTGACCTGCGAAAACGCCATTCAGAAGACGCCGTTCTCGTGTTACCCTGGATAGCCACGGAAGGGGTACCTGTCACATGACGTTCAAGGTTGGCGACACCGTGGTCTATCCCCATCACGGGGCCGCGCTGATCGAGGCCATCGAAACTCGCCAGATCAAAGGCGTGGACAAGACCTACTTGGTGCTGAAGGTCGCCCAGGGCGACCTGACGGTTCGTGTGCCAGCGGACAATGCGGAGTTCGTCGGCGTACGCGACGTTGTCGGTCAGGACGGGCTCGACCGGGTCTTCGAGGTGCTGCGTGCGCCGTACGCCGAGGAGCCGACGAACTGGTCTAGGCGCTACAAGGCAAATCTCGAGAAGCTCGCCTCCGGCGATGTCATCAAGGTCGCTGAAGTGGTGCGTGACCTGTGGCGTCGCGAGCGCGAGCGCGGACTGTCCGCGGGTGAGAAGCGCATGCTCGCCAAGGCGCGCCAGATTCTGGTGAGCGAGCTCGCGCTCGCGGAGAACACCAACGAGGACAAGGCCGAGGCACTGCTCGACGAAGTCCTCGCGTCCTGACGCAATACCGGTAACACATGCCGCGGTGCCCGCTGACCAGCTCTGATTCCCCAGACTGTGTCGCCGGGCACTGCGGCATGTCCATACCTGAAACCCACCGGACCCACTGAGATCCCCGCCGCACTTCGCCACGGATGTGTGGCGCCGGGCCCGGAGAGCCGGCGCCCGTCTCGACCGGTTGTCACGGAAAGGGTCACGGTCAAGGTCGGCGCCCGGCACTGCCCCGAGCTCGCGGTTTCCCTGAGCGCGGGGTACTCCCAGGCCATACCCACCCCGTCCGAGGAAACAAACCTGAACGCGGACCTGATGTCAGACGAAACCCACTCCTCCCCGGAGCACTCGCGTACCGCCGCCGTGATTCCCGCGGCCGGCCGCGGAGTGCGGCTCGGGCCTGGCGCCCCCAAGGCGCTGCGGGCCCTCAACGGAACCCCGATGCTCATCCACGCCGTCCGCGCGATGGCCGCCTCCCGCGCGGTGTCGCTCGTCGTCGTGGTGGCCCCGGCGGACGGCGCCGCCGAGGTCAAGACACTGCTCGCCGACCACTCGCTGCCCGAGAGGACCGACTTCCTGGTCGTGCCCGGCGGCGACACCCGCCAGGAGTCGGTGCGGGCCGGGCTCGACGCGCTGCCGCCCGGTATCGACACCGTACTCGTCCATGACGCGGCCCGCCCCCTCGTGCCGGTCGACACGGTGGACGCCGTGGTCGAGGCGGTACGGGCGGGGGCGCCCGCCGTCGTGCCCGCGCTGCCGCTCGCGGACACCGTCAAGGAGGTCGAGCCGGCCGCCGAGAAGGGTCTGCCGGAGCCGGTCGTGGCCACCCCCGTGAGGGCCCGGCTGCGGGCCGTGCAGACCCCGCAGGGCTTCGACCTGGCCACGCTCGTGCGCGCCCACGACACCGTCGCCCTGCGGGGCGAGGGCGCGACGGACGACGCCGGGATGGTCGAGCAGCTCGGGCTCCCCGTCGTGGTGGTGCCCGGGCACGAAGAGGCGTTCAAGGTGACCAGGCCGCTCGACCTGGTGCTCGCGGAGGCGGTACTGGCGCGCAGGAGGGCGAACGATGGGTTCTGAGACCGCGGGAGCGCAGGGAGTGACGGGAGCGCAGGGAGTGACGGAGGTGCCGGGAGTGCCGGGGATTCCGCTGGTCGGTGTCGGCACCGATGTGCACGCCTTCGAGAAGGGGCGCGAGCTGTGGTGCGCCGGGCTGCTCTGGGACGAGGCCGCGAGCGACGGCTACGGCCTCGCGGGGCACTCCGACGGCGACGTCGCCGCGCACGCGGCCTGTGACGCGCTGTTCTCGGCGGCCGGCGTCGGTGACCTCGGCGCGCACTTCGGGACCTCGCGCCCGGAGTGGGCCGGGGCGTCGGGGGTCACGCTCCTGACGGAGGCGGCGCGGATCGTACGGGCCGCCGGATTCGAGATCGGCAATGTGTCCGTGCAGGTCATCGGCGTACGGCCGAAGGTCGGCAAACGGCGCGACGAGGCGCGGAAGGTGCTGTCAGGGGCGGTCGGCGCACCGGTCTCCGTGTCCGGGACGACGACGGACGGGCTCGGGCTCACCGGGCGCGGCGAGGGCCTCGCGGCGATCGCGACGGCGCTTGTCGTGCGAGTGCCGTAGGGCGATTGCGCGCGATGCGGTACGGATACCCGTACAGGTAGTCACCGCATCCAGAAAGGCGTCATATGTCCGCGCAGATGTCCGACGAGCTCAAGGCACTCCTCGACACCCCCGTGTTCATCACCGTCGCCACCATCCAGCCCGACGGCAGTCCGCAGGTCTCGCCGGTGTGGGTGAAGCGGGACGGGGACGATGTGCTGTTCTCGACCACCGTGGGCCGGCGCAAGGAGAAGAATCTGCGCCGTGATCCGCGGGTGAGCGTCGTCGTGCAGCCCGCCGACGCCCCGTACAGCTACGCCGAGATCCGCGGCACCGCCGAGATGACCACCGAGGGCGGGCAGGAGCTCATCGACGAGCTGGCCGTGAAGTACACGGGCAAGAAGTACGCCGAGTTCAACCCGGAGTCCGTGAACGACGGGCCCCGGGTGGTCGTCCGGATCACGCCGCGCAAGGTCGTCGGCAGGATCTGAGGCGACGACGGTCACAAAGGTGCCCCGCGGCCACGGAACGGCCGCGGGACACTGCCTCCAGGCCGGGGGTTTGGGGGTTGGACCCCCAAAAGGTCAGTACCCTTGACGCGTGACTATTCGGCTGTACGACACCAGCGCCCGGCAGATTCGTGACTTCTCCCCGCTCACGCCGGGCTGCGTCTCGATCTACCTGTGTGGCGCGACCGTGCAGGCCGCCCCGCACATCGGGCACATCAGGTCGGGACTGAACTTCGACATCATGCGCCGCTGGTTCGACTACCGCGGCTATGACGTCACGTTCGTGCGGAACGTGACGGACATCGACGACAAGATCATCAAGAAGGCCGCCGAGCAGGGCAGGCCGTGGTGGTCGATCGGCTACGAGAACGAGCGCGCCTTCAACGAGGGCTACGACGTGCTCGGCTGCCTGCCGCCCACCTATGAGCCGCGCGCCACCGGGCACATCACCGAGATGGTCGAGATGATGCGCGGCCTGATCGAGCGCGGGCACGCCTACGAGGCGGACGGGAACGTCTACTTCGACGTCCGGTCCTTCGAGGGGTACCTGCAGCTCTCCAACCAGGACCTGGACGATCTGCGCCAGCCCTCGGGCGAGGGCGAGACCGGCAAGCGCGACCCGCGGGACTTCGCCATGTGGAAGGCGGAGAAGCCGGGGGAGCCGAGCTGGGAGACGCCGTGGGGCCGGGGGCGTCCCGGCTGGCACCTGGAGTGCTCGGCCATGGCGCACAAGTACCTGGGCTCCGCCTTCGACATCCACGGCGGCGGGCTCGACCTGATCTTCCCGCACCACGAGAACGAGATCGCCCAGGCCAAGGCCTACGGCGACGACTTCGCGAGCTACTGGGTGCACAACGCCTGGGTGACCATGGCCGGGGACAAGATGTCCAAGTCCCTGGGCAACTCGGTGCTCGTGAGCGAGATGGTCAAGCACTGGCGCCCGATCGTCCTGCGCTACTACCTCGGCACCCCGCACTACCGCTCGATGATCGAGTACAGCGAAGAGGCGCTGCGCGAGGCCGAGTCGGCGTTCGCGCGGATCGAGGGCTTCGTGCAGCGGGTCGTCGAGAAGGCCGGCGGCCCCGTCGAGCCGGCGGCCGATGTGCCGCTCGCGTTCGCCGAGGCCATGGACGACGATCTCGGGGTGCCGCAGGCGCTCGCGATCGTGCATACGGCGGTGCGCCAGGGGAACTCGGCGCTCGCCGCCGACGACAAGGAGGCGGCCGTCGCACGCCTCGCCGAGGTGCGGGCCATGCTCGGCGTCCTCGGCCTCGACCCGCTCGACCCGCAGTGGGCCGGCGGCGAGGGCGAGCGGGGCGAGGATCTGCACGGCGTCGTCGACACCCTCGTACGCCTGGTCCTGCAGCAGCGTGAGGCGGCCAGGTCCCGTAAGGACTGGGCCACCGCCGACGCGATCCGCGACCAGCTCAACCAGTCGGGCCTGGTCATCGAGGACGGCCCGGACGGGCCGCGCTGGACGCTCGGCCCGCGCTGAGCACACGCGAGGTGCCGCCCGGCCTGCCGGGCGGCACACTTCATAGACGTAACAGACACAGTCGTACGCCTGCGTACGCACCGCAGAATCACGGAAACAGGTAGCTCATGGCCGGGAACAGCCAGCGCAAGAACCGTCGCACCAGCAACAAGAAGGGTGCGACGGTCGGCAGCGGTGGCCAGCGGCGCCGCGGCCTTGAGGGCAAGGGACCGACCCCGCCCGCCGAGATGCGCAAGAAGCACAAGAAGAACCGCATCGCCACCGCCAAGGCCAAGCAGGCGGCCCGCAGGCCCGTCGCGCGGCGCGGCGGCAAGGGCTCGTCCGAGCTGGTCGTCGGCCGTAACTCGGTCGTCGAGGCGTTGCGCGAGGGCGTGCCCGCCTCGACGCTGTACGTCCTGCAGTACATCGACAACGACGAGCGGGTCCGTGAGGCGCTGCAGCTCGTCGCCGAGCGCGGTGGCGTGAACCTGATGGAGGCGCCGCGCGCCGAGCTCGACCGGATGACCAACGGGCTCAACCACCAGGGCCTCGTCCTCCAGGTCCCGGCCTATGAGTACGCACACCCCGAGGACCTCGCGGCCGCCGCGTACGACGAGGGCGAGGACCCGCTGATCGTCGCCCTCGACGGGGTGACCGACCCGCGCAACCTCGGTGCCGTGGTGCGCTCGGTGTCCGCGTTCGGCGGCCACGGTGTCGTCGTGCCCGAGCGCCGTGCGGCCGGTATGACGGCCGGCGCCTGGAAGACGTCCGCCGGCGCCGCCGCGCGTACGCCGGTGGCCCGCGCCACCAATCTGACCCGGGCCCTGGAGGGGTACAAGAAGGCCGGTGTCGCGGTGGTCGGGCTCGCCGCGGACGGCGAGCACGAGGTCGGTGACCTCGAGGCGCTCGGCGGCCCCGTCGTCATCGTCGTCGGCAGCGAGGGCAAGGGCCTGTCCCGCCTCGTCGGTGAAACCTGTGACTACCTGGTGCGGATTCCGATGCCGGGCGGCACGGAGTCGCTGAACGCCGGTGTGGCGGCGGGAGTTGTGCTGTACGAGGCGGCGCGGCGCCGGGCGTGAGCGGGGCGGCGGGAGCCGCTGTGCGGCGGGGGTGATACGGGGGATCTTGACGCGGTCCGGACAGATCGGGGCGGTCAAGGCAGTGTCCTAAACACACATCACTCGGTTAGATGAGTGTGGACACCAGAACACCCCGCACACCCGCAGGGGGAGGCCCGTCGGGATTCGACGACGCTCCCGCGCTGAGCATGGTGAAGGTCCCGTGCGACCCGGCGCAGGTCATCGTGAATCACGCGAGCTTCCGCGTGCAGCTCCCGGCGTCGCAGCAGACCCGGTCCCCGCGTATCGCACGGCAGTTGGCGCTCGCCGGGGCCGAAGCCGAGACCACGCGCATCCCCGTCGTCGGTGCTCCCGGACGCCGTCGCGCCCCCGTCGTCTGGACCGGCAGGTCCGAGCCCGGCGACCCCGGTGCCAGCGGTCTGCTGCAGGCCGTGCGCAGCACCGGCGTGCGGCACGGCGACGCCGACACCATGGACGCTGCCGCGACCCAGGTCATCCCGCGGATCAGCGATCTCGACGGGGCAGGGACCATCGAGTCCCCGCAGGTCATCGGGCCGCGAGACCCCGAAGGCGACGAGACCAGGCTCCTGCCCGCGGTGCAGCCCGCCGGCAGCGCCTACGACGAAGAGCCTTACGGATACGAGGACTTCGGGGAGTACGACGACGGCGATCAGCGCTCGGAGCGGCGCCAGAGCGGCGACCCCGTGCGCCACGCGTACTACCCGGGGCGGCGGTTGAACCTCGGCGTGGTGCTGCTGCCGCTGCGCGTCTTCCTCGGCTTCATCTCCATCTACGCGGGCATGGGCAAGCTCTGCGACCCCGTCTACTTCGACGGCGGCGACCGCGGCTCCATGGTCAAGTGGCTGAATTCGCTGCACCCTTGGGCGCTCGCCGAGCCGATGCGGGACTGGGCGCTCCAGCACCCGGTGGGTGCGGGGCTCGTCATCGCCTTCCTGCAGGTCATCGTCGGCGTACTGACGGTGCTCGGGCTCTGGCAGCGGGCCGCCGCCGTCGTCGGGGCGCTGCTCTCGGCGGCGCTGCTCGTGACGGTGAGCTGGAAGACCGTGCCGGCCTATGACGCGCCGGACATCATCTACCTCGCCGCCTGGAGCCCGCTGATCATCGCCGGGGCGCCGGTGTACTCCGTGGACGGCTGGCTCGCCGGTGAGGCCTGGCGGCGGCTCGGGCCGCGCGCCGGTCTGTGGGAGCTGCGCCGCCGTGTGCTGCGCCGCGGATTCCTGGTCGGGACCGTGGTCGTCGGACTCACCCTGCTCATCGGCTCGTTGCTGGGCGGCGCCGTGCGCGACGCCGACCGGGTGACCGCGCCGGGACCGGGCGAGGCGCCGCGCAATGAACTGCCGGGATCTCCGCTGCCGAAGGAGCCCGACGAGCGGCGTACCGAGCGGCGCACGCCGTCCGCCTCCACCGGTTCGCCCACGCAGGGCGGCACGGGCTCGGCGTCGCCGTCGAGCCCGGCCTCCACGCCCGCCGAGGTGCGCGAGTCCGGCTCGGTCAGCGCCGGGCAGCCGAGCCAGACCCAGGGCACGGGCCAGCAGGCGCCGCCGCAGCAGTCGGCGCCGCCGCCCGCGTCCACCGGCGGTCCGACCTCCAGCGGCGGTGCGGGAAGCGGGGGTTCGGGCTCCGGTGGCTCGGACTCCGGCGGCTCCGGTTCCGGCGGGGGCGGGGAGAAGCCCGGTCTCGTGGGTGGGCTGCTCGGCTGAGGGATGCGCGTCTGTAGCTGGCGCGGTCTGTAGTCGGCCGTACGCCGATGGGCCCGGCACACACATGGTGTGCCGGGCCCATCGACGTACCCCCCCGAAGAGTGTGAGCGAGCGGCTCAACGCCCTTGTGCGGCGAGCTCCTTCGCGGCCTCGGTCAGATCCTTCGCCGTGTCGATCGCGCGCCAGTACGCGCCCTGCGGCAGCGGATAGCCGGCGAGCCTGCGCTCACGGGCCAGGCGCGGGAACGTGGTGCGCTCGTGGTCACCGAGGTCCGGGAGCAGCGCGGCGAAGTCGGGGGAGAAGACATAGACGCCCGCGTTGATCTGGTACGAGGTCTGCGGGGACTCGATGAAGTCCGTGATGTGGCCGAAGTCGTCGGTCTCGACGACGCCCCAGGGGATCCGCGGACGGGCCAGGGCCAGGGTCGCGGTGGCATCGCGCTCGGTGTGGAAGGCCGCCATGTCGCGCAGCGAGAAGCGGGTCCAGATGTCGCCGTTGGTGGCGTACCAGCCGCGGTCCGGGTGCGGCAGATGCGCGGCGGCGTACTTGAGGCCGCCGCCGCGGCCGAGGGGTTCCTTCTCGACCACGGTGGTGACCCGCAGCGGGAGCTGTGCCGAGTCCAGCCACTCCTGCAGGACTTCGGCGAGGTGGCCGCAGGAGATCACGGCGTCGGTCACGCCCTCCGAAGCCAGCCAGGAAAGCTGATGGCCGATGATCGGGACCCCCGTGCCGGGGATCTCGACCATCGGCTTGGGCCGGTCGTCGGTGTAGGGGCGCAGACGTGAGCCCTGGCCTCCGGCGAGTACGACGGCTTGGGTCGGGGTGTGCGGGTCGGTCATGACGGCACCTTATGCGGTGCGCACCGACCCGGGCCCTGGTCAGGTCGTCTGCTGGGCCACACCTGTCGCGAAGGCGGTGTCGCACACGGGGCGGGAGTACGACTGGGCGCGGCTCGGGCCGTACTGGCGGACCGCGGCGCGGCCGAGGGCGCGGGCGATCGAGGCGCAGTGCCGGGCGAGCGACGGGCGCTCGTTCACCTCCTCCTGGAGGTGGGTGAGCGCGGTGGCGGGACTCTTGTCCTGCAGTTCGAGCAGCAGACGGTCGCGCAGGACGTCCTGCGGGGCCCGGGACTTGGCGGGCACGGAGGCGTCCTCGGCCGACGCGGTGAGCACCGACTGCGAGCCACCCGACCAGTTGACTCGGGTGACCGCGAGCGTGCCTGACAGGACCAGGACGACGGGGAGGACGAGAGCGAGGGTTCGGCCGATTCGGCGGGCGCTTTGGTTCACGCGTGTGAGCGTAGCGGTCAGTGATGATTTGGCGACATTTGGTCACCGTATCGAGGGATGGTTCGAGGGCTGCTTTCGAATCGGATGTTGACGTACGCGAGTCGAAAAGGGCGGTGTGCCGGGGTATTTGTCGACTCCCGTGGCGTGCTTATACGGGAGTGACGACCGCCGTACGCCCATCTCTCTACCCGGCCGGCGACGGCGCAACGCAGGTGGCCCCGCACCGAAGTGCGGGGCCACAGCGATCAGTTGGGGAGGCGCGTCAGTGGTGCGTCAGTCGTGCGTCGTGCGTCAGTCGCTGAGGCGCTCGCCGCTCGACGTGGCGAAGACATGGGTCTCGCCGGGACGCGGCACGACGTGCAGCTCGGAGCCCTTCTCGGGGACGGAGCGGCCGCTGACGCGGACGACGAGGTCCTTGGGCTCGCCGCCGACGTCGGCGGTGCCGTAGACGTAACCGTCGGCGCCGAGTTCCTCGACCACGTTCACCGTGATCGCGAGGCCCGCCGGGGCGTCCTCGGTGTCCTTGGTGAGGGCCTTCGCCGCGCCGCCGTTCTGCTCGACGATGTCGAAGTGCTCGGGGCGGACGCCGACGGTGACCGTGCGGTCGCCCTTGTCGGCGGCGGTGGAGAGTGCCTCGCGGTTGACCGGTACGACCGAGTTGCCGAACTTCACGCCGCCGTCGGTGATCGGGACCTCGACGAGGTTCATGGCGGGGGAGCCGATGAAGCCGGCGACGAAGAGGTTCGCCGGGCGGTCGTACATGTTGCGGGGGCTGTCCACCTGCTGGAGGAGCCCGTCCTTCAGTACGGCCACGCGGTCGCCCATCGTCATGGCCTCGACCTGGTCGTGGGTGACGTAGACCGTGGTGATGCCGAGGCGGCGCTGGAGCGAGGCGATCTGGGTGCGGGTCGAGACCCGGAGCTTGGCGTCGAGGTTCGACAGCGGCTCGTCCATGAGGAAGACCTGCGGCTCACGGACGATCGCGCGGCCCATCGCGACGCGCTGGCGCTGTCCGCCGGAGAGCGCCTTGGGCTTGCGGCCCAGGTACTCGGTGAGGTCGAGGATCTTCGCCGCGTCCTCGACCTTCTGGCGGATCTCGGCCTTCGGGACGCCGGCGATCTTGAGCGCGAAGCCCATGTTGTCGGCGACGGTCATATGCGGGTAGAGCGCGTAGTTCTGGAACACCATGGCGATGTCCCGGTCCTTGGGCGGCAGATGCGTCACGTCGCGGTCGCCGATGTGGATCGAGCCTTCGTTGACGTCTTCGAGGCCCGCGAGCATCCGCAGGGACGTGGACTTTCCGCAGCCGGACGGGCCGACGAGGACGAGGAACTCGCCGTCCGCGACGTCGAGTTCGAGCTTGTCGACGGCGGGCTTGTCGCCACCCGGGTAGGTGCGGGTCGCCTTGTTGAACGAGACAGTGGCCATGGAGATGGGCCCCCTTCACCGGCAGGAACGTGCCGGACGATCCGAGTAAAGGTGGTGGATCGCTCCGCCGTCGGATGGCGGGGCGATTGGTGTAGTCCAGTGGCCTGGACTGGCTGTGAATGTACCTGGCCGCCGGGGGGATGTCAGTAGGTCGGTTCGGATTGTTGTGCGGGTGCGCGGGCGCCTGTGGATGCGCGGAGCCCCGCGGGTGCCGGGGAAGGGCGGGGGAGGAAGCCGGTCCGCGTGAAGTGCCGTACGCACGCGTCGAACAGGTCGCGGCCGTCGCCCCGTAGCTCTATGCCCGTTTCCCGCAGGAGTTCTCCCGTCGAGGCCGCATCGATGGCGTGTGTGCCCTCCGAGGTGATCTCGCCGCGGTCGTCGGTGAGGACGGCGAGGAGGGCCGGGCCCGTGCGTACGGTGCTCAGGGCGTCGAGCCACTCGTGGCGCGGGACGGTCGCGACGGGGTGGCCGTGGGCGCGCAGCCGTTCGGCCGCCGTGGTGAGGGACAGCCGGTGTCCGGCGGCCAGATGGAAGGTGCGGCCGGCGGCCCTGGGGTCGAGGGAGAGGGCCACGAGTGCCGCGGCGGCGCGGTCGACCGGGATCAGGTCGAAGGCGGGTGTCGTGCCGTGCGGTGGGTCGTGCGGGCCGTTGTCCGTTGCGTGGTCCGGGCTGTCCTGCGGGGCCAGGCCCAGTTGTGCGCAGGCCTGGAGCAGCAGCCACATGTAGTCCGACTCCTGGCAGCGGCCGGTCGCCGTGTCGCCGGTGAGACGGGTCGGGCGGTAGACCGTCACGGGGAGGCCGCGTTCGCGCGCCTGGGCGGTCAGGGACTCGGCGGCCCACTTGCTCTGGGCGTAGCCGTGCCGCAGGCCGGTCGCCGGGGGCAGCGGGTCGTCCGCCTTGTGGGCGCCGCTCGCCGGAGTGCCGGACAGGACGCCGACCGTCGAGACGTGGTGCACCGGCACCGTCCGGTGGGCGGCCGCCAGGCGCAGGATCTCGGCGGTGGCCTCGGTGTTCGCCGGCTTCAACTGGTCATACGTATAAGCAAGGTTGACGGCGGCGCCACAGTGGTACACCGCGTCGACGGTGCGGCTCAGTTCGTCGTACGTCGCGGCCGGCAGGCCCAGGCCAGGAGCGGCCAGGTCGCCCGGCAGGTGACGGATGCGGTGGGCCCAGTCCGGGCGCCACAGGCCGTACCGGTCGAGGGCCGCGCGCAGCCGCCCCTCGTGGCCGCGCGCCAGACAGTGCACCGTCGCCCGGGTGCGCGTGAGGAGTTCCCGCAGCAGGAACGTCCCGAGGAAGCCGGTGGCGCCGGTGAGCAGGACGTGGCGGGGGTCGGGGGCCACCGTCGTGGGGGTGGTGGCAGGGCGGCCGGCGGGGGCGATGTCGGCGGGCAGCCGGACGTCGAGTGCGGGGCCCGGGGTGCGGGGTGCCCGGCGGGCGGGGGCCCCGGTGGGGGCCGTGGTGAGGGCCGACGCGTGGGCGGTCAGGCCCGCGATGGTCGGGGCGGTGAAGACGGCGCTCATGGGCAGGGCGAGGCCGAGCTCCGTGTTCAGCGCGAGGACGAGACGCGCGGCGCGCAGGGAGTCGCCGCCGGAGGCGAAGAAGTCGTCGTGGACGCCGGGGAGTTGGGGCGCACGGCGTACCGCGTCCGTTGTTGCTGCCGCCGGGGCTGTTGCTGGGTCCGTCGCCGGGTCCGTCGCCGGGTCTGTTGCTGGGTCCGTCGCCGGGTCCGTCGCCGGGTCTGTTGCTGTGCCGGTTGCCGTGTCCGTGGCGGAGAGGGCTCGGTGCCAGAGGGCCGCCACCTGGCGTTCAAGGGGGGTGCGGGGTGGTACGCGGGGAGTTGTGGTGTCCATCGGGGCGGGATCGGCGGTGGCCAGGGTGGCGCGGTCGACCTTGCCACTGGGGGTCCGGGGCAGGGCGGCGGTGCGCAGGAAGAGCGCGGGGACGAGATGGGCCGGGAGCGACGCGGCGAGGGCGGCACGGAGCTCTTCGGGCTCGGCGGGCCCGGTGTAGTGCGCCACCAGGCGTTTGGGTGCGCCCGTGGCCAGGACCGCCGTGTCCGTGACGCCCCGGACCGCCCGCAGGGCCGCCTCCACCTCGCCGGGTTCCACGCGGTGCCCGCGGATCTTCACCTGGCCGTCGCGGCGGCCCACGAACTCGATCTCGCCGTCGGGCCCGTGGCGGCCCAGGTCACCGCTGCGGTAGAAGCGCTCGCCCGCGAGCTGCACGAAGCGCGTACGGGTCTCATCGGGCAGGTTCACATAGCCGTCGGCCAGGCTCGGGCCGCCGATGCAGATCTCGCCGGCCGACCCGGCGGGCACCGGGCGGAGGCGTTCGTCGAGGAGGACGATCCGGGCGCCGTCGACGGGCCGGCCGATCGGTGGGCGCTCGGGCCACCGCGCGGGATCGCCGTCGAGGCGGTGGGCGGTGACGACATGGGACTCGGACGGGCCGTACTGGTTGTCCAGGGTGGCCGTCGTCAGCTCGCCGAAGAAGGTGCGCAGGGCCGGGGTGACGTAGAGCTGTTCGCCCGCCGTGACGATCTCGCGGAGCCGGCAGCTGCGGCGTGTGCCCACCGCGTGGTCGGCGAGCTGCTGCAGCGCCACGAAGGGCAGGAAGAGCCGGTCGACGCGCTGTGCTTCGATCAGGTCGAGCAGGCGCTGCGGGTCGCGCCGGGTGTCCTCGTCGACCAGGACCAGGGTGCCGCCCGCCGCCCAGGTGGCGAACACCTCCTGGAAGGCGACGTCGAAGCCCATGGGGGCGAACTGCAGGGTGCGGACGCTCTGTTGGGGGGAGCGGGTGCGCTGCCAGTCGACCAGCGAGGTGAGGGCGCGGTGCGGCATGGCGACGCCCTTGGGGCGGCCGGTGGAGCCCGAGGTGTAGACGACGTACGCCTGGTCGTCGGGACCGGCTTCGGGGAGCGGCGCCGTGCCAGGTCGGATGGTCGCCGTGGGCTCGTCGACGTACAGGATCTCGATGCCCGGCGCGGTGTCCCCAGGCTGTGGAGGGGGTGGGGATTCCTGTGTGCGCGTCGTCAGAAGGACCGTGGCGCCACTGTCGCGCAGCATCAGGGCCCGGCGTGCGGCGGGGTAGGCGGGGTCGATCGGTACGCAGCAGCCGCCCGCCTTGAGCGCGGCGAGCACCGCGACGGGCAGCTCGGGCCCGCGCGGCAGGCACAGCGCGATCCGGTGGCCGGCGTGGCCGTGGGCGGTGAGGCGGCGGGCGAGGGCGTCGGACGCGCTGTCGAGGGTGCGGTAGTCGAGGGTGTGCGGCCCGTGGACGACGGCGGGTGCGTCGGGGGTACGGGCGGCGCTCGCGCGGAAGGACTCGTGGACGAGCCGGGGCTGGGGTCGGGGTCGGGGTCGGGGTCGGGGGAGTGCGGGCGGGGCGGGGGGCCGTGACCACCGGTCGAGGAGCGCGAGTTCCTCCGGTGGGAGCAACGGCAGTTCCTGGACGGGGAGTTCGGGCTCGCGCACGGCCGCGTCGAGGAGGGTCGTGAAGCGGTGGGCCAGGCGCTGCGCGTCCGCGTGGTCGAAGAGGTCGGCCGCGTACTCCAGGAGGCCGTCGTAGCCGCCGTCCCGCGGGATCAGATGGAAGAACGTGTCGAACTTCGCCGTGCCGTTGTGCGGGTGCAGGCGCCGCGCGGTCACCCCGGGCAGATCGAGTCCGGGGGAGCCGGCGTCGTCCACGGTCAGGACGGTCTGGAACAGCGGGAACCTGGTGAGGGCCCGGTCGGGGGCGAGATCGCGCACCAGGCGGCCGTACGGCATGTCGCGGTGCGCGACCGTGTTCCACAGCGCCGACTTCACCGCGCGCGCCAGCTCCGCGAAGGTGCCGTCGACCTGGCTGCGCAGCGGCAGCAGATCCGTCAAGCAGCCGATCAGCGGCTCGAGTTCGGGCTCGCCGCGGCGTGACACCGGGGTGCCGATGACGATGTCGCGCTGCCCCGAGAGGCGGGAGACGAGCGTGCTCAGGGCGGCGGCGATCAGCGCGAAGGGCGTACAGCGCAGGGACCGGGCACGGTCGCGGAGCAGTTCGTACGTCGGGGCGCCGACGCGGAAGGCGATCTGCCCGCCACGATGGCTCAGGGTCGCGGGGCGGGGGCGGCGCGGCGGGAACGACGACTCGGCGGGGGCGCCCGCGAGCGTGCCGCGCCAGTGCTCGGCCAGGGCGTCGAGGCCGTCCTGCGGCTGTGCGCGCAGGGCTTTGGCGTACGGGCCGAACTGCAGGGGAATGGGCTGGAGTTGAGGATCGCGGTGCTCGACTGCCGCGCGGTAGAACTCCGTGAACTCCTCGTCGAGCAGGCGCAGCGACCAGCCGTCGATCGCCGCGTGGTGCACCGCGACGGCCAGGACGTGGTCCTGCGGTGCCGTCCGCAGGAGGGTCGCCCGCAGCAGGGGCGGCTCGTGCAGCGGCAGCGGCACGCTGACGGCCGCGCGCAGGGCGTCGTCGAGGCCTGGGGGGTGCATGGGGCGCGTGGGGCCGACGGGGCCGACAGGGTCGACGGGGCCGACAGGGCCGACGGGGTCGACGGGGCCGACAGGGCCGACGGGGTCAGCGAGGAGCACGGTGCGCCGGTGCAGCCGGACCGGGCGGGCCTTCTCGACCACCTGGGCGGGGGCGCCGTCGACCAGGGTGAGACGGGTGCGCAACGCCTCGTGCCGGGCGACGACAGCGGTCAGGGCCTGCTCGACGGCGGTGGGCTCGACGGGGCCGCGCAGGTGGTGCACCCAGTTCTCGACGTAGCGCGAAGTGCCTTGCCCGAGCTGGTCGTTGAGCCAGATCGACTCTTGCTCGGGGGACATGGGGTACGTGGGGCGAGCGGGGGAGATTGGGGAGGCGGGGGCGGAAGGCGTCGTGGGGGGCGTCGGGGTCATATGGATTTCCCTGTAGCGGCTGCGGCTGCGGCTGCGGCTGTGGCTGCGGCGGCTGCGGAGGCCGGGGCGATGGCCGCGAGCGCCGCCCGGTCGACCTTTCCGTTGGGCGTGACGGGAAGTGCCGGCAGCTCGCGCACGGTGTGGGGGACGAGATACCGGGGCAGCGCGGCGCGCAGCGCGGAGCGGATGGCGGCGGTGGTCACGGGGGTGAGGGGATCGGCTGTGTAGTAGAGAGCCAGGCGGTCGTCCGTGGCGATCACGGCACAGTCGGCGACGCCCGGGATACGGCGTACCGCCGCCTCGGTCTCGGCGGGCTCCACGCGATGCCCCGCGATCTTGACCTGCCGGTCGGTGCGGCCGCGGAAGTGCAGGACGCCGTCGGAGTCGCGGCGGCCGAGGTCGCCGGTGCGGTAGACGCGGACGCCGTCGATGAGGGTGAAGCGCTCGGCGGTGGCCTCGGGCAGGCCGAGATAGCCGGCGGCGAGGCCCGCGCCCGAGACACAGATCTCGCCGATCTCGCCGAACTTGCCGATCTCGGCGCTCTCGCGGTGCTCACCGGCCTCGCCGCTCTCAGCGCCCTCAGCGCCCTCAGCGCCCTCAGAGCCCTCAGCGTCCGCAGCGCCCGCAGCGCCCTCAGCGCCCGCAGCGCCCTCAGCGCCCTCGGGAATGAGATGAACTCCGGTGTGCGGTACGGGCGTTCCGACCGGGATGCCGTCCGGCCGGTCGCAGTCGTCCGGGGTGATGCGGTGCAGGGTGGCGAAGACACAGGTCTCGACCGGGCCGTAGCCGTTGAAGAGGGCCGTGTCCGGGTGGCGGCGCAGAAAGGTGCGTACATGCGCCGGGGAGAGCACCTCGCCGCCTGTCAGGACATGGGTCAGACCGGTGAAGCAGTCCGGGTCCTCGTCGATGAAGAGGTTGAAGAGGGATGAGGTGATCCAGAGGGTGTCGACGCCGTGCCGGCCGGTCAGCGTCCGGAGTTCGTCCGGCAGCAGCGATCGGTTCTCGCTCATCACGCAGGTGGCCCCGGTGAGCAGCGGCCCCCACACTTCGAGCGTGAACGCGTCCCACGGCACGGGCCCGGCCTGCGCCATCACCCTGCCGGGGCCGAGCCCGGCGAGCGGGGCGCCGGGGCCGAAGAGGCGGGTGGTGGCGCGGTGCGGTGAAAGCACGCCCTTGGGCGTGCCCGAGGTGCCGGAGGTGAAGAAGACAGTGGCGGTGGCGGTGTCCGGAACGGGGGGCTCCGCCACGTCCCGTACCGGGGGCGGTTCGTGCGCGCCGGGTTCCCCGGTGCTGCGGCTCGACCAGGCGGGCGGTGTCCACAGCGGCACCCCGCAGCCGGCGAGCGCCGCGCCGACCGCGAGCGGCGGGGCGAGCGCGGCGACCACGGTACGCAGCCGCTGCCGCGGCCAGGAGGTGTCCAACGCGGCATATCCCGCACCGCACTTGAGTACGCCGAGCAGTACCGCGACGAGTCGCGGAGTGCGGTCGAGCGCCACGGGGACGAGGGCGCCGGGGCCCACACCGCGGCGCCGCAACTCGACGGCGTACGCCTCCGCGACGCGGTCGAGCTCCCCGTAGCCGAGGCGCAGGCCACCCTGCACGAGTGCGGGGGCGTCGGGGGTGCGCGCGGCGTGCCGGGCGACGGCCGTGTGGATCAGGCCAGGGTCACTCATGGCTCTGTCGCTCACGGCTCTGTCACTCACGGCTCTGCGCCCGTATCAGGGCCGTGCAGAAGTCGCCGATGGTGTCGTGCTCGAAGAGATCCTCCGGCGCGGCCTTGAGGGCGAGCTCGCGGCTGATCCGGGTGCAGATCCTGATGGCCTGCAGCGAGGATCCGCCGAGGTCGTAGAAGTTCTCCGTGAGTGGCGCGCCATCGGTGCCGAGCACCTCCGTGATGATGTGCGCGACCCTCGCCGTGGTCTCTCCCGCCGCTGACTCCACGTCCACCCCTCGCTCTCGCCGCTCTCGTATATTCGAACAAGCGCCGGTTCCGTTTCTATCAAGCGATACGCCGACGGTGGGCCGGGGGTGGGCCGCCTCCGCGCTGCTCCGGCACTACTCCGTGGCCGTCCGCGAGTGGCTCTGTGTAGAGTGTGGAAGCCTTCGCGCATGGCCTGTCCGGTGCGTGATGTGCCTCCTTAGCTCAGCTGGCCAGAGCAACGCACTTGTAATGCGTAGGTCGTCGGTTCGAATCCGACAGGGGGCTCTCTTCTTTGAAAAACCCCAGGTCAGGACTGACCTGGGGTTTTTCCTTCTACCTGATGCGGCGGCGGCGCTTGGCCCGAGCGGCCTTTGCGTTCGTGGTCTCAGTTTTGGTCTCAGTAGGGCTCTCGGTGAGGCCCTTGGCGGGGGTTTCCGGCTTCGGCATGAACGTGTCTCCCATGCGGCGCATGGCGTCCTTGGTGAGCTCGTTCCGACCCTTCACGTAGCGCCGGGTCTGGCTGATCTGGGTGTGCCGAAGGATCTCCATGATGGTGGGCATGTCGACGCCCAGCTCGTTCAGGATCGTGCCTGCGGTGTGGCGACTGCCGTCGTAGAGGCGCCGGTCGCTGATCCCTGCCTCTTCGAGCAGCTCCTTGAACTCGTCCCAGTCCGCCCGAGGGTCGAGAGGCCGGCCGTCTGGCCTCGTGAACACCGCGTCGTGTTCCTCCCAGAGGTCGCCTGCGGCGGCCCGCATTTCGTCCTGTCTTGCCTTGTGGTCGATGAGGTACGGGATGAACGGTGGAGGGATCGGCACGGGGTTCTGGCTCTTCTTCGTCTTGGGGCGGGTGAAGACGAGTCCGCCGCCCTTGCGCTCGGGGCAGGTGCTCGCGTGCTTCGTACAGGTCTTTGTGCAGGGCTTCGGACAACCGCGCTTGTAGCCCGCGTGTGCGGTGCAGTCGGGCGGGCAGGGGGAGAAGCGGTGTAGTCGGGCGCCGCAAGCGTGCGCGTCCGTGCAGCCGTGACGCCAAGTAAGGCGCTGAAGCTGCCATTGCGGGTGGAACAGCTCGTTTTCCAGGTCGACGTACCTCCATCGCAGACCGAGGGTCTCGCCCTGCCGGAACCCCATGCCGACGCCGACGATCCACCGCATGAAGGTGGGGCGCTTCGCGGCAGCTTCGAGGAAGGCTGTGGCCTGGCCCTTCGTGAAGGGGTTCGCTTCGGTCTCTTCGGCGGACGGAGGATCGACCAGCGTGGCGACGTTCTCGGTGATGATCCGGCGCCGGTGGGCGATCTTCAGGGCTCGGGACAGGATGCGGTGCACCTTGAGTACGTGCGATGCGGCGTGCCCCTCAGCGAGCATCGCGGCGTATGCCTTCTCCAGGTGCTCTGGTGCCAGCTTGTTGAGCCGGTGTTTCCCCAGGGCCGGATTGATGTCGTTGCGCGTCTTCGACCAGTAGTCATCGAGGGAGCGTGGTCGGAGCTTCAGGCTCGCGATGGTGGTGAGATACGTGTTCATCCACTCAGCGACGGTCGGTACGCGCCCGGCCTTGGGCGCCCGTCCTTGGTCACGGAGCTTCTCCAAGGCCCGGACTTTACGGCGTACTTCGGTCTCGGTTTTGGCGCGGCGGTGGCGGCGGTCGGGACTGCCGTCGTCCTTGATGCCCATGGTGACGCGGCCGTGCCACCAGCCGTCGTTGCCGAAGTAGATGGACGACTCCATGTTCGGATTGCGGGGGCTCATGTGCTCCTCCATGCGAGAGGCGGCCCCGGACCGAAGCCCGGGGCCGCCTCGGGTGGCGTCTGTTTAGTTGAGCTGCGGTTCGAGGCTGTCTACGAACGCTTCGAGGTCGCACCGCTTGATGCGGCGGGAACGGCCGCGCTTGATGTACTTCAGGGCGCCGGCCGCCATCAGCTCGTAGACGGTCGAGCGGCCGAAGCGGAGTACGGCGGCGGCTTCCTTCGGGGTGTAGAGCAGTTGGTCGGAGCGCTGGATCGCGGTGGCCATCAGTGCCTCCGTGCGGGGTCGGTGACGCGGGGGCTCTCTCAGAAGTCCGCTACAGCCGCTACGCCGCTACATCACAGGTCAGCGGGGGCGTTCTTGTAGCGGAGAGATCGCGTGTAGCGGCTACGCGCCCGCCACGGCGTAGCGCGCGTAGCCGCTACACGCTTCGGTGCCGCTACAGATTCAGGGGCTCTGAGCTGGGCTGTAGCGGTGTAGCGGATGTAGCGGAGTCCTGGGGAGGGGGTGGGCAGTAGCGCGCCCATGCGTCCGCCAGGTCCTCGGCATGGAAGCCCTTGAGCACCCCGCCCGCCGTGCGGATGTTGCGGGACTTGATCGGCGCGTTGTCGGCCGTCATGTACTCCCCGAGCATCCGGGCAAGGCGCCGGTTGTCGAGGGGCTTGCCGTCGAGGTCGGCCCACGGAGCGTCGTCGAGGGCGTTGAGCCGGTCGAGGATCGCGATGGTGGGCAGCTTGTCCACGCCGATCAGAACGTGGTCGCGCAGGTCGCTCAACAGCCGAATGCCGAGGCTGTGCTTGTCGGTGTGCTGCGCGGCCTTGACCAGCGTCACGCATGCTTCGCGGGCCCGCTCCGGCCAGTCACCGCCGATGGCGTCCGCGATGGCGAGCAGGGGTTCCCACACATCGGCGGGGCGGTCGGTGACACCGTCGGGCATCTCCGGCCACGCCCCCAGTACGAACCCCCGCGCCTGCTCCGCCCATTGAGCGAGCCGGTCACGGAGCTTGTTCCCCTCCGCCTCGTGGAGGCGGGCGCGGAAGGGCTCCACGCGTTCGTTGCGGGCTCGTCGGCGCATGCGGATGACGATGGAGCGGGTCAGGATCGTGTCCGGCAGGGACCCGAGTCCGGCGACCGCGACGGCGCAGTATGAGGGGAAGGCCTGCACGGTCTGGTTGCCGCCGTCCCCGATGCACCGGTAGGTGACGCCAGTTCGGCGATGTCCGGCGTTGAGGAAGCCGCGCAGGTCCTCGTTGTCTCCGGCCTTGGGGCCAAAGATCGTGTCGATCTCGTCGAAGAGGATCGTGGGCCGCCCGTCCGCCCCGGACACGGCGCGGAAGAGGGCGGCGGCGGATGCGTTGACGGCCACCATCGGGTGCGGCACGAGCGTTTCCACGATCTCCAGGGCCCGTGACTTGCCCGACCCCGGCTCGGGGGACAGGAAGGCCAGGCGCGGGGTGGAGTCGAAGCAGTCGAGCAGGTGCGCGTGCGCGTCCCACAGGGCGACGGCCACGTAGGCGGCGTCGGTGGGGAAGACGTTGAAGCGGCGGTGGAAGGCTTCCACTTCGTTGAGGAGTGCGGCGCCGTCGATGGAGTTGGTCATGCGGCGGCCCTTCCTTCCTGGGGGTTGCGCAGGGGGCACACGGTGCGGTGGGTGGTGTGGTCGTTGATGAGCGCGAGCACCCGGCCGTGGCCGATGGCGCTGCGGTCGCGTCCGCACGCGCACTTCGAGGTGGCGGTGGGGGTGGCGCCGCGCGGGGCGTCGATGTGCAGCCACGCGACGGCGTACCGCCTGTCGCCCACGTGCGGGTCAGGACCACAAGCAGTGCGGACGCCCTGACGGGCGACGCCTTTCGGCTCGCCTACGACCGTCGTGTCCACAGGCTGTGGGGCGGCGTGTGGGTCGTCGTGGCGGGTGAGGCTCTTCAGAGGGGGATGGCGGTGGGTGGTCATGCCGCATCCCGCCTGACCGGGTTGTGGGCAATGGACCAGTTCAGGGCGCTGCGCAGGGTCGAGCGGCACTCGGACGCGGACAGGCCGGCCGTCTCTCCTGCCTCCTGAAGAGCCTCCTCGACCACATGCCGGGGGAGGTCGCCCCATGCGATGAACCGCCCCAGGGCGCGCGCCGCGCGGAACAACGTCCCTTCCCGCTCGCCGACTTGAGCCGCAGCCACGTTCCGTGCCTCGTTGGTGAGCGCTACCTCCGCATAACTCCGTGATTGCCCCGCTACAGCCACACACGGGGCCTGTGGGGCCTTGGGTGCGGGCTGCAGGATGGTTTGGAGCCAGACAGGCAGAGGGGCCGCCACAGGGGCACTCAGCGCTTCGTAGGCTCCAGCGGGGGTGGTGCTGCCCGCCGCGACAACGTAGCCGCCCCATGCACGGGTGTCGATCAACTCCCCGATTTTGCCTGCGGTGTTGGTGAGACGGATGCCGGACGGGACGGTGAAGTACAGGTGCTGTCCGCCACTCGCGGTCCGGGTCCGGTAGGTGTCGGGGGCGGCGTGTCCGGCGCGCTCGCAGAGCGCACGGAAGGTGGTCGCCCCGTCAGGGGCGTCCGAACTGCTCTTGTCCTTGGGCATGTCGAGGTCGATGACCAGCAGGCCGGAGGGGCCGGTGGCGATGCCGATGTTGAACGGGGTCTGTGACCAGGCTGCGCGGATGCGGTCCGGGTCGGTGGTGGCGCGTTGCTCCCACTTCAGGTGACCGTTGGCGCAGGGGCCGGTGCCGGCACATGTCTTCTCGCCGTGCAGGGCAGGCCGCTTGCTGCCGGAGCGCAGGGGGAAGACGTGCCAGCCGCGCTCAGCGGCGCTGAGTGCGGCTTCCAGGTGTGAGGCTCGCGCCGTGTCGGTGGGTTGGGTCATGCTGGAGGTCTCCAGTTCCTGTGATGGGTGCTGGCTGGCAAGGGCGGCCCCGGTTCTTTGGCGAGATGCGGGGGCCGCCCTTGGCGTAGCTAGCTGTGGAAGTGGTTGCGCTTGAAGATGGCCTTGCGGATGTTGACCGTCGTCCCGCTGTCGCCGTGGCCGAAGACCTGCACGGCGATCCAGCCGCCGAAGATGACGGCGGCGAGGATGATGAGTTGCTGCACCAGGGCCGCCAGGGCGGTGATGAACGTGGTGAGCAGGAGTAGTCCGCCGCATACGGCGGCGAAGCCGACACCTCCGAGCGCGATGTTCACGGCGGTGCGGGAGACGGGCGGTTTCGCGGCCACGGGTTCGGTCTTGTGCGGTTCGATGGCGTAGCCGGTGACCACGCGGCCGTCGGGCAGTACGACGGACTGCACCGCCGCCACGGTGCGGGGCTGTGCGGGCGCCGGCGGAGCGGCCGGAACGACGTTGACGGGCATCGGCTGGTGCACGTTCGGGGCGCGCGTCATGGGTGGCCAGTCGGGGTGTTCGGGCAGCATGCGGAATCCCTTCTCGGGAGAGTTCAGGGAGGCAGAGATACCCCCTGTCGGGGTGCGTGTGGAGGGGGTTTCAGGGGTGCTGACCTGCGGGCCTCCCTGCCTCCCTGATGGATCATTCGTGCTGGTCAGGGCGAGGGAGGCGGGTCAGGGAGGGGGTGAGGGAGTTCTCCCTGCCTCCCTGACCCGTGCGGGGCGCGGCTCCCTCTACTCAGCGGCCGAAGCGGAATCCGTATCGGGCCGGTTGGCGAGAGCGCGGGCGATGCGGTCACGGCCGATGACCATGCGGCCGTCGGACTTGTACGGCTCCGCTCCGGTGCCCTCCAGCACGCGCTTGAGGTCGAGGAACGACCACTTGCCGTAGGCGTCCTCGTTCAGCGCGGTCAGCCGCTGCAGCACGTCCTTGGTGAGCACTCGGGACGCGTCGCCGACGACCGAGGCGATGTCGGCGAGCGGGTCACGCGCCTCATCGCTGGTGACCGTGTGCAGGGTGGTCACGCCGTCGCGCAGCGCCTTGGCACGCTCGGCGATGACGGTGGCCTGCTCGGTGTCGACGTAGTGCGTGCGCACCGTGATGGAGGACTGCCCGGCGGGGATGTCGATGCCGTCGGAGGCGACCACGACCGTGCCCTTGTCCAGGCCGGGACGCAGCAGGTTCGGCGCGGCACCGCCGTCAACGGCCTTGTCCCCCAGCGCCATACGGGCCTGCGACTCGGTGCCCAGGGCCAGCGAGGCGCGCGTGTGGGCGCCCTCGCGGACCAGCTTGGGAAGGTTCTGGTCAGTCGGGTCCTGGGTGCCCTCCATGAGCAGTACGTTGACCGCCCGCCCCTGGTTGTGGATCTTCCGGGCGGCCATGAAGTACCGGGAGGTGGCCTTCGAGCCGCCGTATGGCTTCCTGTCCTCATCGAGCAGCGGGCACATGAACGCCACCTGCGCCTCGTCCACGAGCAGGATCAGCGGCGGGAACTCGGTGCCGGGCGGGGCCTGGAGGCGGCGTTCCATCTCGCGCACGCCGCCTTCGAGCATCTCGGTGGCCTCGATGACGTGTTCGTCGGTGGGGCCCTGGATCAGGACGGTGGCCAGGCCCAGGAACATGGCCCAGTCGCCTGCGCCCTTGAGGTCGGCGATGCGGAATTCCACGGTGCGGTCGAGGGCCAGCCACAGCGCGAGAGCACGCAGGGCGGCGGTCTTGCCCTGGTTGGACAGGCCCGTGATGAGCAGGTGGCGCTGATACAGACTCAGCGCTGCCGCGTCGCCGCGCAGGTCCTGGCCCCAAGGGGCGCGTCCGGTCTTGTAGTTGGCGGTCAGGGTCTCGTCGGTGACCAGCGGGGACGGCCCGATCGGCTCATCCAGCGCACCCGAGTCGGCCACCCACAGCCGCACCGTGCGGGCCGCCTGCGGGATCGTGATGAACACCTCGTGCTCATGCCGGGACAGGTTCTCCGCGAGCTTGCGGCGGCGGTTTTGCACCTGGTCCGTCGATACCCCCGAGGGCAGCGTGACATCGACCTCGACACCGCATCCGGCGATCCGGATCGGCCCCAGCATCGACGCCCCGGCGTCCCCCATCTCCTTGATGGCGTTGCGCAAGGGCGCAATGCCCAGATCCCGCAGTGCCTTGACCACGATGGACGGGGTGATCGGCTCACCCTCGCCGCTGCGGACGTTGGCCGGGAGGGCCCATTGGGGTGCGGCTTGCTGGTGGCGGCCGACGGCCCACAGGCCGATCAGGGCTGCCCACGGGCCGATCGTCACCAGCGGCCCCCACACGACCGTGACGACAAGCACGAGCCACTGGATGAGCTGGACCACGGCCATGGTCGGGGTGGCGATCTCGGTGAAGTCCTCGTTCGCCACGGCCAGGACGATGCCGAGCAGGAGCAGTCCTCCGGCGAACATGCCGGCACCCGCAGCCGCGCCCTTGGCGGCGTCGATGGGGGCGGTGAGCAGGTCCATGCGGCGTCGGTGGCGGGCGTCGCGGAAGCGCTGCCCGCGCTCCTCCCACTCGGTCGCGGCCTCATAGTTCCCGGCCGCTTCGGCCGTGCGCAGCATCCGTTCGTAGCGGGCGGCGGTGCGCCCGTCCCAGGCCCGGCGGGCCACGATCCTCGTGCCGCCCCACGCGTACAGGCCGTGGCGGACAGCGAAGCGGCACGCCGTCGCGGTGCGCTCATCCGTGGCCAGGCGCTTGATGGCCTGCCCGGAGCGCACCCACAGCGGCACGACCGGTGTATCCGGGGCGTCCGGTACGGCCGTCAGGGGTGCGGGAGCGTCCTGCTCGGGGGCAGGTTGGGGGTCTTTGTAGAGGTGAACGACGTTGTCGCTCATGCTGGTTGCTCCTGACTGCCCCCTGCGGGGGCGGGAAGGGAGAGGCGCCGGGACGGCCGGTTTCCTGGCAGGGACAGCCGTCCCGGCGCCGTGCGAGAGGGATCTAGGCGGCGGCGGCGTCGATGAGCTGGTTGGCGAGGTACTCGTGGCCGTAGGCCTCGCGCTCCTCGTCCTCCAGCGCGCGCTCGTGCTCGCGAGCCTGGCGCCGCGACTGCTTCTCGACGCCGAACGCGTCACGGACCTCGCGCACCACGCGCTCGCGCACGCCCTTGCGGGAGAACTGCATGGCATGGACCAGCTCATGCACGAGCGTCACGGCGAACTCAGCCTCGGTGCGGTGCTGTTCCACGTTGATGGCGACCAGGACACCGCCGTCGACGAGGGGGACGGCGCGGCCGGAGTGGTCACGGGCGATGCGGTTGGCGTCGCGCAGTTCGCGGGCCTTGGCGCGCTTGTCGACCTCACCGGCCAGCTCGGCTTCGGCTTCGACGGCCAGTTCGGCCATGCCGCGCGGGGTGGTGAGGGTGATCTGGAGGTTCGGCATCCGGCCGGGCACCGCCCGCTCCACCAGCGGGACCGCCTGCGCGGCCAGGCGCTTGGCGGTGCGCAGGGTGGAGTTGTAGCCGGACAGCTTGAAGGTGCTCACGGTGAACTTCACAGCGTCTCCGGAAGATGAATTGCCGCAGCTCAGGCGGCAGAACGGACGGGAAGAGCGGCGGGCACGAGAAAGCGCAGTGCGGCAACGGCCTGGTGCGGGACCACGCCGTTGCCCAGCGCTTTGAGCTGTGCGGAACGAGACAGGCCGGGGACGTCGGTGACGTGGCCGGCGGGCAGGCCCATGAGCCATTCGACGAAGACGGGGCTCAGGCGTCCCACAGCGTCAGTTGGCCCGGGAGCGGGGCACCCGAGGGCTTCTTCCCAGCGGGCGACGGCCGGGCCGTACTCGCCCCAGTCGATCCCGCCGGGGTCGGAAGGCTGGCCATCTCCGCCGCCAGGCTCTTGCCGCGCGTGCCCGCTTCCTGCGAGGGGCTGCGCTTGGTCTGCCGGTTCTCGTTTGCCGACGCCATCGGGGTGGGCAGCAGGGAGACGACGTGCCGCAGGTTCATCCCGCCCTGTGCGGCGTGCCCGGGGCCGGTGTTCTCCGAAGTCGATGGCGTCGGTAGGAGTGAGCCGACGGCGGTCGGAAGCTGCCCCCGCTGTCCGCCGCCCCGCCAGTCCCTCGCCGCCGGAGTCGGCAGCCCAGGCGAGGACGAACAGTCGGTTGCGCTGGTGAGCCGCTCCCACGTCAGATGCGCGAAGAGTGCACCACCGCGCATCGAACCCGAGGGCGGCAAGGTCAGCGAGGACGGAGTTGAATCCGAGAGAAAGGTGCCCTGCGACGTTTTCAAAGACCGCGTAGCGGGGTCGTAGAACGCCAAGGGCACGGGCGATGTGGGGCCAGATGTGCCGGGCATCGGCGGTTCCCTTCCTCTTGCCGGCGGAACTGAACGGCTGGCACGGATAGCCGCCGCAGACGACATCGACCGCCGCTACGCGCGAGAATTCGACGGCGGTGATGTCGCCCAGGTTCGGCACCCCGGGGTGGCGGTGGGCCAGGATGCGGCTCGCACCGGGGTCGTTGTCCGCGACCCACGCCAGCTCCCCGCCGAAGACGGCCTGGACGGCTATGTCCAGGCCGCCGTAACCGGTACAGAGCGAGCCGATACGCAGCCCGTTCATGCCGCCGCTCCATCACCGGCTGCCCGCTCAGCGCGCAGCGTCTCGCGCAGCATCCGGGCGTTCTTCGGCGAGGTGTGCACCGCCAGCCGGATGCCCTCTGCGGTCAGCTTCTCGACCGGCCACTCGGCGGTCACCGACCTTGCCTCGGCGAGGAGTTGTTCCCGGCTGCGCTTGGGTCGGGGTGATCGGGCAGCGTCCGGGACACGACCTGTCGCGCGGCGCGGTCGAGTCGACTCCGCAGCCACCGCAACCGGCGCGATCGAGTCCCCCGGGCCCGGCTCGATCGCGGGTGCGGGCTTGAGCGGGAGAGCCGACTTCAGGAAGCCGACCGTGACCGGACGCGGCAGCTCCCGAGGGTTCGCGGCGACCGGTGCGGGAGTGGATTCCGCGAGGTCAACGGTAGACCGATTAATGGCTGTCTCAGTCGATTCCTCCGCATTCGCGTTCGGTCGGTCGATCGACGTGACGCGTTGATGCAGGACCTTGGCGACCAGATCCGATCCGAAGTAGATCGACCCGACCGGCAGTGACGTGGCGAGCAGCACGAGCGCCCAGTTGGCCGGGTCCCAATCGGCCAGCCGGGCCCAGTCGACCGATCGGCCGTGCAGCTCCGGCACCAGCCCGTGCACGTAGTTCAGGACCAGGGAGGCGGCGGTGTAGGTGCCCAGCACCCGCAACGCGAAGGTCCGATCCCGCCCGGCGAGTACGAGGGTGGCGACCAGGGCCAGGGCCATCAGGCCGTCGACCACGAACGGGTACAGCCGTGCGGCCGTCTCGTCCGCGCCGACCGCGTTGGCGATGTCGCGCAGCGCGTTCCACGAGACGCGAAAGGCCATGCCGACCACGACGACCAGAGCCAGCACCAGGGCACCGCGTCCCTTGCGGTTCAGGTTCATGCCGCACCCCCTGCGGTGAGCAGCGCGGCGAGGATGAGCAGCGCCCCACCCACGCAGGTCAGATCGACCGCACGGCGCAGGCCGGTGAACTTCACGACCGCGATCCGCGACAGCCCCGCCACATCCGCGCTCACGTCCTCGCGCAGTCGGGCACGGATCTCCTCGGCGGTGAGCGTGGCCCACAACGGGAAGCCATGGCGGCCGCCCAGGTTCGGGCGCACCGAGCGCAGCAGCATGCCCGCCGCAGCCACCAACAGCCCCATCCCCAGACCACCCACCACGTAGGCCGGGGCGGTCAGGGGCGTGTCCTTGGCGACCGTCCACGCACCGGCGAGGACGGCGCCGACGAACGCCAGCAGCAGACCGGCCTTGGTGTCGGTCCGCGTGATCTCCGCCTTCACTTCGGCGAGCGCGGCCAGCGGGTTTCGCTCCTGGGTGCTCACGCGCTCACCCCCGCAACCTCGTTGGTGCGGTTGGCCAGGTTGCGCCGTGCGACCAGCACCCTGCGGTGAGCCCGACGCAGCCTGCGCCGGTCCAGCTCGCTCGGGGTGCGGTCGAGGCTGATGATCTGTACGTCCAGCAGCTCGACTTCCGCCCGGATCACGGGCATCTCGTGCTCGATCGCGTCCAGCTCCGCGCCCGTGGGCTCCAGATCCGGAGCGAACGCAGTAACAACGTCCTGAACAGTGACGATGTGGCCCATGGGTCGTGTTCTCCCTAGCAGGTGGAACGGCCCTACAGCGCCCTCGGAGTTGCAGCTCCGGGGGCGCGCGCCGTTGTGAAGGTGAAAGGTCGATTGGTCTGCGGTCAGCGTCGGTTGATGCCGGGGTGGCCGTTGATCATGTGGTCCACGCACTGCGGACAATCCGCGCTCAGACCCCGGTGGATCTGAGGGTTATGAGCGTGGTTCCAGCACTGCGGGCACTCGCCCTTAGGCCGTCGAGTCAGACGCCTTTCTGGACAGCCCCATGACGGACTCCTATCGGGTTCGCTGAACAGGGGAGTTGCACTGCAAGGGGGACCTCGTCCCCACCCTCCGGCCGTTGCTCGCGGTCACCGGGCCACCTCGCCAGTCGGGCCATAAGCCCTGTCCCCTGGCCTTCAGCGGGATTGCAGCGTCCCCGCCTTCTGCTTGGGAGCGGCGCATGGAGGCCGACTCCTTTGCACACCGTGAATCGGAGGCGACTCCTCAACTGGTGCGCACCAGTAGAGTGCATCTGGTGCGCACCAGAGTCAAGGGTCTTCGTCGGTTCGAGCGGAGAATGTCCGCCCTGGTGCACCTCTAGAAGACCCGTTCAGGGAGGGGTTCCGGTAGCCAACAGGCCTTAACTCCGGTGCTGTTAACCCCTGTTGACCTGCGGCGACGTAGGGCATGCTGGGAGGGTCAGCGAGCGGAACTATCGCCGGGCGGTGGCCTGTGAGTTCAGGACTTCAGAGCGCACGTAAGGCACGTGGTTGGTCTCAAGAACGACTGGTGCACGAGATCGAGAAGTACGCCCGGCACCACGTCACGGACGTTGCGGCGACCGCGAGTTTGCGCGTGTACGTGTCCGCCTGGGAAAACGGCAAGCGCACCATCTCGGATCACTACGCCGTGATCCTGCGTCAGCTCCTTGGGGTTACGGACGCGGAACTGAGAGGTGGCCCACCCACCGTGGTGCCGTCCCAGACCGCAGACGGGTACGACGACCTTCTGGCCAGGATCGACATGGCCAGCAGCGTCAGCGAGTCCATGGTGAAGTCGTTCAACGACCAGACCGAATTACTACGCACCCAGGACCGCGAGATGGGCGCGTCCCGTCTCATAGACCAGATGACAGGGCACCTTGCCGCGATGGAGAACGCGTTGAACTTCGCGGTCCTCCCCAGCGCACGTCGCCCCGTGGCGCTCGCGCTCGCAGGAGCGTCAACACTTGCCGCATGGCAAGCGATCGACTCAGGCGCCATCGAGCGGGCTTGGCGGCACTACGAGCTTGCCAAGCGGGCCGCGCACGACGCGGAAGCACCGATGTACCTCGCTCACGCGATGGGCGAGCAGGCGTACGTACTCTGCACGGCTGGCCGACCGGCACTGGGTCTAGAGCTGGTCCGCGATGCTCAACGGACTCTGGGCACAGGTGGATCGCCCCGCCTTCGGGCGTGGCTGTACGCGGCCGAAGCGGAGATGTGCGCCCATGCCGGCCTGCCCGCAGACTGCCGACGGGCGCTCGATGCGGCCATGGCGAGCATTCCGCCGGGACCCGAGGACCGAGACCCGGACATGCTCAGCATCTTTCTGAATGACGGCCACCTGACCCGGTGGCGAGGCAACGTCCTCGGCCTGTTGGGCGATGGCGAAGCGGTGACCAGCCTGTACGCGGCGCTGGACGTAGTGGACCCGACCTTTGTCCGCGCACAGGCCGGACTCCACGCCGACCTGGCTCAAGCTCATCTGGCACGAGCCGAGTACGACGACGCGAATACTCACTTGAGACAAGCGCGGCTCTTGGCGAACCGCACCGGTTCCGTACGCCAGCGCCGCCGGGTTGACCTGCTCAGTTCGCGGCTGTGACCCCGTACTTGCCTCGGTTCGCCAGGATGTGCAGCAGGGCGACCAGGGTTCCCGACCCCAAGAGCTCACCACGTGCCATGAGCCCTGGGATATCGGCCAGCGGCACCCACTCGATGTGCCCCGCCTCTTCGAGGTCGGTGGGTTCACCGACCTCTTCGGCCCCCTGCCCGACGAAGATTTCGTGAGGCGAGTCGACCATGCCGACCATGGGCTGATACGTGATGACGTGCTCCACCGACTTCGGGCGCCAGCCTGTCTCTTCCACGACTTCCCGCAGCGCCGTATCCGCCGGTTCCTCGCCCTCGTCCACGATGCCGCCGGGGAGTTCCCATCCCCACTGCTGCGGCACGAAGCGGTACCGCCACATCATTAGCACTCGGTCCTGGTCGTCCAGGACTGCGGTAATGGCGACGTGCTGAAGCTTGACCACGTGATGCTCGAAGCGCTCGACCCCGGGTGGCTCGACATCCCAGAGCTGAAGCTTGACCCACCGGTTGTCGTAGAGGTCCCGCTCACCGTGGATTTGCCACGGCTCCAACCCTGTAGGCGTCTCGACGCTCACGCCGCCGGGGACCCGGTAGGAACTCCGGCCGTAGACCTCCAAGAGACCCTCGGAGACGAGGCGGGCCAGCACTTGCCGCAGCGCCGTACGACGGATGTCCAGCTCTCTGTCTGCTTCGAGCGTCCGTTCCGAAGGGATCTTCTCGCCTGGGGCGTACTCGCCGGAGGCGATCCGGGCGCGAATCGTCTCGTAAGCGTGCGTCGACTTCGGTCCCATCCGTGGAGCACTCTCCGATCTCAGGTGGTGCGTACCAGCGTATCGGGCAAGGGTCACACTGCCTCCGGCCTGGGTGGAAGGTACGGGGAGGGCAGGGAGCCCCGCCAGGTCGCGTGAGCGCGGCATGGCCACCCGCCGATCGGAAAAACCGCGTTCCTGCTGCATCTGCTAGGCGGACTGCGGTCTCAATCCTGGTCTCAGTCGCATCGAGATCCGGGCTTGTCCGTGGGTGTCCACAGGGGGACGGATAGCCAACTCACCAGCGGGGCAACGCTGTTCGTGGATGCTCATGGACGTCGGCGGAACAAGATCGGACAGCTTGTAATGCGTAGGTCGTCGGTTCGAATCCGACAGGGGGCTCCAGCAGGGCGAACGCCCCGGTCTCCTTGAGGCCGGGGCGTTCGCGTACGGAATTTGTTGGCGGTGTGCCGGGGCGCTCCTGGCTACTGCGCGTTGATCGACTGCAGCATGTTGAGGCGGGCCGCGCGGCGGGCCGGCCAGATCGCGGCCAGGACGCCGATCGCGAGGGCCAGGAGCAGGAAGAGACCGAGGCGGGCCCAGGGGAGGATCGTCTCGTAGGTCGGCAGGCCCGCGCCCGTCAGGCTGCCGCCCGCCCAGGCCAGGAAGATGCCGGTGCCGATGCCGAGGACCGCGCCGAAGAGGGAGATCACCACCGATTCCAGGCGCACCATGCTCTTCACGCCCTTGCGGTCGAGGCCGATGGCGCGCAGCATCCCGATCTCCCGGGTGCGCTCGAAGACCGACATGGCCAGGGTGTTGATCACGCCGAGCACCGCGATGACGACGGCCATGCCGAGCAGTCCGTACATCATGTTGAGCATCAGATTGATCGCGCCGGACTGCTGCTTGGTGAGCTGCTCCTGGTTCTGCACCGCGAGCAGCGGGCTGTTGCCGAGCGCCTCGCGCAGTTCCTTCTCCAGGCCCGCGGCCTTGCCGGGCTCGGCCTTCACCAGGATGCTGTCGAGCTTGTCCCCCATGGCGTACGGGAGCACCTGGTCGAGGCTGCCGAGGGCCTCGCCGACGACGCGGTTCTGCGCGTAGGTGCCGACGACCGTGAGGCGCTGCTTCTTGTCGCCGAAGTCGAGTGCGGTCTCGAAGCTGTCGCCGGTCTTCAGGCCGGCCTTCTTCGCGACCGGGTCGGCGAGCGCGACCTTGCCGGGGCCGATGTCCGCGGCGGAGCCGCTGGTGAAGTCCAGGTCCGCGACCTCGCCGAGCCGCTTCGGGTCGGCGCCGGTGAGGGTGCCGAACTCGCCCCGCAGGTCGAAGCCGGTGGAGGCGAGCGCGGCCGCGGACGCGACGCCCGGGAGAGAGGAGACCTTCCCGGTGAGCTTCGGGTCGAGGCCGCGGTACGAGGAGTTGGTGACCTTGTAGTCGGCGGTCAGGCCCTGCACCGTCTCCTTCTTGACGGCCTCGTCGGCCGACGCACCCGCCACGGTCAGACCGGTGATCAGGGTCAGGCCGATCATCAGGGCCGAGGCGGTGGCGGCGGTGCGGCGCGGGTTGCGCAGCGCGTTCTCCTTGGCGAGCTTGCCGCTGACGCCGAAGAGCCGCGTGGTGACCCGGCCCGCCACGGCGACCAGCGGCCTGGAGAGCAGCGGGGCCAGGACGATCATGCCGGTCAGGGTCAGGAACGAGCCGAACATGGCGATCATCAGGTCCGCCTCGTCGCCCTTGTCGAGGGTCGAGACATAGAACATGACCAGGACGCCGGCGCCGGTGAGCAGGGCGCCGATGGTGTTGCGAACGACCATTCCGCGTACGGGAGTCGGGGCCTCGACGCTGTTGAGCGCCTCCACCGGGGCGATCTTCGCGGCCTTGCGGGACGGCAGCCAGGCGGCAAGCACCGTCACCACGACGCCGACGAGCAGGGACCAGACGAGCGCGGCGGGCGCGATCACCAGGGGGCCGTCGGGGAGGCCCGCGCCGCCCGCGTTGAGCAGCGGCCGCAGACCGGCGGCGATACCGAGGCCGAGGGCGAAGCCGACCGCGGAGGCGATGAGTCCGAGTAGCCCGGCCTCGATCAGGACGGAGCGTACGACCTGGCGGCGGGAGGCGCCGACGGCCCGCATCAGGGCGATCTCACGGCTGCGCTGGGCGATCAGCATCGTGAAGGTGTTGGCGATGATGAACACGCCCACGAACAGGGCGATTCCGGCGAACACCAGGAGCAGCTTGGTGAGCGACTTGGTGTTCTCGGCGATCTGCTCCGACTGCGCGGCGGCCAGCTCGGTGCCGCTGCTGGCCGTGGCGCCCTCCTTGGGGAGCAGCTCCCTGACCTTGCCGGTGAGGGCGTTCTCGTCGGTGCCGGCGGCGGCGCCCACGGCGATCTCGTCGAACTGGCCGGGCGAGAGGAACAGGTCCTGCGCGGTCTTCGTGTCGAACAGGGCGAGGGTGCCGCCCGCGGTGACGCGCGGGTCGTCGGTGCCGACGACACCGACCAGCTTCTTGGTCAGGGCGGGTCCGTCGGTGGCGAAGCGGACGGTGTCGCCGAGCCGGTAACCGGCCTTCTCGGCGGTCTTCGCGTCGAGCGCGAGCTCACCCGCGGAGGCGGGGCCGCGGCCCTGCTGCAGGGGGTAGCGGGCGTCCGTGCCGTCGTCGCCCGGCGCGTAGTTCGACGCCAGGTTCTGCCAGCTGTTGTCCGCGTTGACGGGCCGGCCGTCCTTGCCCGCGAGGGTGGCGTTGCCGCCCACGGTCGGCCGTACCGAGGTGACACCGTCCAGGGCGCTGATCTTGTCGGCGAGCCTGGTGTCGAGGACGGTGGTGCGCCGGTGGTCGTCGCCGGGCTTCTGCTCGCCGGCGTCGGAGCCGGGCACGTACTCGGCGGCCACGGAGACGGCGACGTCCTTGAGGCTCTTGGTGGCGGCGCCCCTGAAGGCACTCGTGACGGTGTCGCCGAAGACGAGCGTCCCGGAGACGAAGGCGACGCCGAGCATGACCGCGAGGGCGGTCATGATCAGCCGGGCTTTGTGCGCGAGAACGTTGCGCAGGGCTGTTCGCAGCATGGTGGGTGTCAGTCCTGGGATACGTGGAGGATGCGGGCGGCGACGTAAGGCGATGGGCTCAGCCGGTGGTTCAGCTCGTGCGGCCCTTGGAGTCGAAGAGCCGCATCCGGTCGAGTACGCCCTCCGCGGTGGGTTCGAGGAGTTCGTCGGTGAGCCGGCCGTCGGCGAGGAAGACGACGCGGTCGGCGTAGGCCGCGGCCACCGGGTCGTGGGTGACCATCACGACGGTCTGGCCCAACTCCCGTACGGATTCCCGCAGGAAGCCCAGGATCTCCGCGCCCGAGCGGGAGTCGAGGTTGCCGGTCGGCTCGTCCGCGAAGATGATCTCTGGCCGGGATGCCAGGGCGCGGGCCACGGCGACCCGCTGCTGCTGGCCGCCGGAGAGCTGGCTCGGACGGTGGCTGAGGCGCCCCGAAAGGCCCACCGTCTGCACGATCATGTCGACCCACTTCTGGTCGGGCCTGCGCCCCGCGATGGCCATGGGCAGCGTGATGTTCTCGTACGCCGTGAGCGTGGGCAGCAGATTGAACGCCTGGAAGACGAAGCCCACCTTGTCCCGGCGAAGGCGGGTCAACTGGCGGTCGTTCAGGCTCGACAGCTCGGTGTCGCCGATCCGGGCCGAGCCGGAGGAGAGGGAGTCGAGCCCCGCCATGCAGTGCATCAGGGTCGACTTGCCGGAGCCCGAGGGACCCATGATGGCGGTGAACCGGCCGCGCCCGAAGTCCACGGAGACCGAGTCGAGCGCGACGACCCGGGTCTCGCCGGTGCCGTACACCTTGCTCAGGTCGGTGGCGCGGGCCGCGGCTGCGGTCGCCGGGGAGTGGATCGGGGCGGGGGCGGCGGCCTGGGACATGGCTGCTCTCCTGGGACTTCGGGGCGGGATACCGGGCGGGATACGAAGGCCGGCCGGCGGCTGCCGGTCGGCTCCTCTTCATCCTCGGCCCGCCCACCACCCCGATTCGTAGGTCTCAGGGCGTGAATGCGGGGCCTGCCGAAAGTCGGGCGGAGGGGGGACGCGTAGTCCTTCGGAGGGACGGCTCCTCTGCCTTAGGTCAGACACATCCCGGGCACCGGAAGGGGGGGGAGAGGCGGTCAGGAGGTGAGGCCCGCCTGGTGGGCGAGGACCGCCGCCTGTACGCGGCTGCCGCACCCCGTCTTCTCCAGGATGGCACCGACATGGGTCTTCACCGTGCCCACGCCGATGCCCAGTTGGCGGCCGATCTCCAGATTGGCGAGGCCCTGGCCGAGCATCACGAGGACCTCGCGCTCGCGCTCCGTGAGGTAGGCCAGGCGCTGGTCCACGGCGCCCGGCCGGGGCGAACCGCCGCCCTGGAGCATCCTCTTGATGACCGTGCCGGTCACGCCGGGGGACAGCACGGCGTCGCCGTTCGCGGCGGCGCGCACCGCGCTGATGAGTTCCTGCGGCCCTTCGTCCTTGAGCAGGAAACCGGTGGCGCCGGCGTGCAGGGCGCGGGTGACGTTCTCCTCGTCGCCGAAGGTGGTCAGCATGACGACCTGGGGCGCCGGGTCGAGGGCGGTCAGCTGCTCGATCGCCGCGAGCCCGTCGAGTACCGGCATCCGGATGTCCACCAGGGCGACCTGCGGGCGGAGTTCGGCGGCGAGCCGGACGGCCTCCGCGCCGTCGGCGGCCTCCCCGACGACCTCGATGCCGTCGGCGTGCCGCAGGATCAGCCGTACGCCGTGCCGGATCATCTCCTCGTCGTCGGCGAGGAGTACACGGACAGAGTCGGACGTCATGGCTGCTCCTGGGGGCGGGTGGCGCTGTCGGTGGGCTCGGTGACCATGGGCACCGTGAAGCGGTCGATGGCGGTCAGGGTGTCGTTCGTGAAGCAGTAGCGGACAAGCTCCAACCGGCCTTCGGCGCGCAGCTGTTGGAGTCTGTG
The DNA here is from genome assembly GCF_042665355.1 of Streptomyces monticola. NCBI lineage: Bacteria > Bacillati > Actinomycetota > Actinomycetes > Kitasatosporales > Streptomycetaceae > Streptomyces > Streptomyces monticola. The sequence continues at coordinate 124,889 of NZ_JBHTCF010000021.1, forward strand.
GTCCTGTTCCGGGCCGGACGGGGTGTAGGGGTAGAGGCAGTCGGTGGTGCCCGCCGGGCGGGCGGGCTCACGTCCGGCCGCGGCGGCGCGGGCCTGGTCGCTGTCGCCGTAGGCGGCGCGCACCACCTCCTCCCGGCTCATGCCCACGCGGGGCTCCTCGGGGTTCGCGTAGTCGGGCCCGGGTTTCGCCTGGTCCACCAGGACCATCCCGAACATCATCATCACGCCGATGCCGGCGAGCCCGAGCAGCCCGGTCGCGGCGTCGGCGAGGCGGCGCTGCACACCGGACAGGGGCTGCGCGGGCGGCACTTCGGGGTGCTCTGCGAGGGCCGCGGGGGCCGGTTCCGTGCCCGCGGCCGCGTCCGGCGACGCCGGGATGACCGCCGACACCGTGAAGCCGCCGCCGGGGGTGGCGCCCGCCTCCAGGGTGCCGCCGAGCAGCGCGACGCGTTCGCGCAGACCGGTCAGGCCGCGCCCGGTGCCGATCTGCGCCGTCGTGTCCGTGCCCACGGGCGGGGCGCCGTTGCGCACGCTGATCTCCACCTGCTCGTCGCCGTGCGCGAGGTGGACGGTGACCCGGGCCCCGGCGGCGTACCGGTGGACGTTCGTCAGGGACTCCCGTACGACCCGGTGCACGGCACGACGTACGCGGGCCTCACGGCTGTCGAGGTCGGGCCCGTCCCAGGAGAACTCCACGAGGACGCCGCCGCCGCGCGACTCCGCGACCAGGGCCTCGATGTCGGCGCGGGTGCCGGTGGCGTCGGTGAGGGCGTCGGTGCCGGTGTCGCGCCCCAACGGGCCGAGGACACCGAGCACTTCGCGCAGCTCGCGCATGGCGTCCTGGGTCGCGCCGCGCACCAGGGAGGCCTCGTCCCGCAGTTCGGGGGCCTGTTTCTGCAGGGCCATCTCCAGGCCGCCGGCGTGCAGGGAGATCAGGCTGAGGCGGTGCCCGACGAGGTCGTGCATCTCGGCGGCGATCCGGGACCGCTCGTGGATACGGGAGGCGCTGTCGGCCTGCCGTCTGGCCTCTTCGGCAGCGGCGGTACGTTCGCGCAGCGCGAGCAGCAGCCGGTCCTGCTGGCCGGCGGCGGTGCCCACGAGCCCGGGCACGAGCACGGTGGTCGCCGCGAGCACCGCGCCAAGCGCGACCCCGAAGGGGCGGCTGCCGACACCGGTGGCGGGGGCGAAGAAACCGCAGCCGACGATGGCCAGGACACTGCCCGCGAGCAGGACGACGGCACGCTGCCGTGCGACGCCGAGCTGCCGGGTCGCGGTGTACGAGGCGATGGCGGTGAGCAGCCCGGTGGCCGGCACCATCCCCATGACGGCGCTGAGCCCGAGCGCGCTCGCGACCGGATGGCGCCGCCGTACGACGAGCAGCCCGAGGGCGATGAGGACCAGGACCACCTTGGCCTCGGGCGCAAGGCGGTCACCGAGTCCCTGCACGCCCTGGTACGTGAGCAGCACGAGGAACCCCGCACAGACCGCCTCGGCGGCGGCCCGCCACAGCCGCCGGCCGGGTTCGCCGGGGGCGGCGAAGGGACTGCGGTCCGCGGACAGCAGGCGCATGGGGGAGGGCATACGGTCGATTATCGGGCGCGGGCCGGGGGTTTTCCGTGCACCTCGGGTCGGATCGTGCGCGAGGCGGCCTCTGCCGAAAGGCAGAGCCGGCCGCCGCGGGCGGCGGTGAGCAGCCGACGGCTCAGCGGCCCGAGACGCGGTCCGCCCAGGTCGCGATGGGGTCCGTCGTTCCGGTGGCGGAGGTCGCTTCGCGGCGGTCGGCGGTGCGGTAGGCGGCGTACATGCCCTGCACGCCGAGCCAGCGCAGCGGCTCCGGCTCCCACTTGCGGACCTTGTGGTTCACCCAGGGCAGTTCGGTCAGCGGGGTCGCGGTGCCCTGGCCCGAGTCCTGCTGTACGAGGTCGCGCAGGGTGCGGGCGGCGAGGTTGGCGGTGGCGACGCCGGAGCCGACGTAGCCGCCCGCCCAGCCGAGGCCCGTGGAGCGGTCGAGGGTGACGGTGGCGCACCAGTCGCGCGGCACCCCGAGGACTCCGGACCAGGCGTGGTCGATGCCGGTGCGGGCGAGCGCGGGGAAGAAGCGGACCAGGATCTCGCGCAGGGCGTCGATCGTGGCGGCCTGGGTGCGGCCGTCGTTGTCGGTGCGCGAGCCGAAGCGGTAGGGGACGCCGCGGCCGCCGAGCGCGATCCGGTCGTCGGCGGTGCGCTGCGCGTACATGTAGGCGTGCGCCATGTCGCCGAGGGTCTCGCGGCCCTCCCAGCCGATGGACTCCCACAGCTCGGGGGCGATCGGCTCGGTCACGATCATCGACGAGTTCATGGGGAGCCACTCGCGGCGCAGGCCCTTGAGCGCGGCGGTGAATCCTTCGGTGCAGCGCAGCACGTACGGGGCGCGCACGGTGCCGTACGGCGTGACCGCGTGCTTCGGCTTGATCTCGGTGACGGGTGTCGACTCGTGGATGGTGACGCCGAGCGCCTCGACGGCGGCGGCGAGACCGGTGACCAGCTTGGCGGGGTGCAGACGGGCGCCGTGCGGGGTCCAGGTGCCGCCGACGGCGCCCGCCACCCGTATCCGGGCGGCGGTGTCGCGGGCGCCGAACAGCAGCCGTTCCTTCTCGCCGTAGGCCACCTCGGCCTCGTGGAAGGCCTTCAGGCGGGCCAGCTGGGCGGGGGTGCAGGCGACTTCGAGGACGCCGCCGTGGTGGATGTCGGCGTCGATGCCTTCGTCGGCGGCGACCCGGACGACCTCGCCGACGGTGTCGTTCATGGCCTGCTGCAGCCGGGCGGCGGCCTCATGTCCGTGCTTCTTGGCGTAGCGGTCACGCCCGGCGATGCCGTTGTAGAGCCAGCCGCCGTTGCGTCCGGAGGCGCCGTAGCCGCAGAACTTCTGCTCCAGGACGGTGATCCGCAGAAACGGCACGGCCTTCTTCAGGTAGTACGCGGTCCACAGCCCCGTATAGCCGCCGCCCACGATGCACACATCGGCGCTCGCGTCCCCGGCGAGGGGCTCGCGGGGCTCGGGCAGGCCCTCCTGGGCGAACCAGTGGGAGACGGAACCGTTGACGGTGCGGGCGGTGTGCGGCTGGGTCATGGCGCGGAAGGCTACGGGACCTTCGGCTCCCGGAACAGGGGCTTTCGACGGTGAGCCCGCACGCTGCGAGCGCCGTCCTCCCTCGTGGCATCCGTATCCGGAAGGTTCCCGTTCTCATGGCCGTACGTCGTCGACTCACCCGTACTCTTACCGCCCTCGCCGCGGCAGCGCTCCTCGCGACGGGGGCCGCGGCCTGTGGATCCGGCGGGAGCAGCGGCGGAAGCGACGTTTCCGCCGAGCTGACCGTGAAGACCTCCCCCGTCGCCCGGACCCTCGCCGAGCTTCCCGCCGAAGCGGTCGGCGGGAAGATCGTCGTGGGCCAGGAGCAGGCGCCGCACACGGTGCGGGTGTTCATCGACCCGCGCTGCCCGTTCTGCGCCAAGTTCGAGACCGGCGGCGGCGAGGCACTCGCCGAACCCGTGGCGCAGGGCAAGGTCAAGGTCGAGTACGTGCTCGCCAGCTTCCTGGACCAGGGGCTCGGCGGGCGCGGCTCGCAGCGGGCCGTGAACGCGCTGCGCGCCTCCGTCGACGCGGGCAAGTTCGCCGAGTACCACGCGGCCGTGTACGCGAGCCAGCCCGAGGAGTCCGTGGACGGCTACACCACGGAGAATCTGCTGAAGATCGCCGACAAGGTGCCGGGCCTGCGCGGCCCCGCCTTCGACAAGGCCGTCAAGGACGAGACGTACAAGAGCTGGGTCGGCGAGGCCATGCAAGCCTTCCAGGACTCGGGTCAGCAGGGCACCCCGGTGGTCCTGGTCGACGGCAAGCAGCCGGGCAACGCCCGCGCCATGTTCGACAAGGACGCCTTCGCGAAGGTGCTCAAGGACGCGGGCGCGGCCTGATGCTCAAGGACGCGCGGGCGGCCTGACCTGGCCCGCCGCCGTCCGTGCGAGCGGCAGACAGGCGAGCCCGACCAGGACCGAGACGAAGTGGCCCAGGTCGGTGAAGGTGCGCCCGTTGATCAGCGGCGTGCCGTACACGACGAGGACCGCGAAGAGATAGGGCAGGCGCCAGGGCGTCGGGATGCGGTACGTGAGCACCGCCACCACTCCCGCGAGCGCGTAACTCACCCCGACATCAAGGGTGTTGACGGAGGCCGCCGGTGCGTGCCCGTGCCGGATCGCCCACAGCAGCACGCCTTCGCTGGCCAGGGTGGCCAGGACATGCGCGGCGGCGCAGACCCCGAGCCAGCGCAGGGTGCCGAGCCATCGTTCGGCCTGCGCGTGGAACACGGTGTAGAGCGCGGCGTACGGCCACCAGCTGCCGCCGTCGATCCAGAAGGCGCTGGAGATCAGCACCCGTACGGGGTTGTGCGACAGCTCGTGGATGTTGGTGGAGCGCTGGCGCAGGAACTCGCCCTCGAACTCCGGCGACATGTGGTGCATGGCGATCGTCGTCACGAAGAGCGCGGCCAGCCACACATAGGTGCCCGGGGCGCTGCGGACGTACCGCCATACATGGCGGGGAAATTCGCGCATGAGGAGATTGAGTCACGTCCGTAGGATCGGGCCCGTGATCGACATTCCGATTCCGGCGGAGCTCGCCCGCACCCAGATCAAGTACAACGGCGCCGAGGGCCGGGCGTTCATCGACGCCCTGCCGCAGCGCGCCGCCGACTTCCTGAGCCGCTGGGACCTGAAGCTCTCCGGCCCCTCCATGTACGGCATGGCCTCGCTCGTGCTGCCCGTCGAGCGCGCCGACGGCACCCGCGCCGCCCTCAAGATGCAGCTCCTCGACGAGGAGAGCGAGGGGGAGCCGGTGGGCCTGCGGGTCTGGAACGGCAACGGCGTCGTCCGTCTCCTCGAACATGACGAGGACACCAACACCCTGCTGCTCGAACGGCTCGACGAGAACCGGCACTTGTCGACCCTGGAGGACACCCACGAGGCCACCCGGATCCTCGCCGGACTCCTCGCCAGGCTTGTCGCGGTGCCCGCACCGGCCGGAATGCGCAGGCTCGCGGACATCGCGCAAGGCATGCTCGACGATGTCCCCGAAGCGGTCCGCTCACCGCTCGTGGACAGCGCCTCCCGGCAGACGCTGCTCAGCTGCGCCTCGGCGGTACGCGATGTCATCGGTGAGCCCGGCGACCGGCTGCTGCACTGGGATCTGCACTTCGACAACATCCTGGCCGCCGAGCGTGAGCCGTGGCTCGCCATCGACCCCAAGCCGCTCGCCGGGGACCCGGGTTTCGATCTGATGCCCGCGCTGTTCAACGAACTCACGGACGGCTTCGACGCGAAGGAAGTCCTGTACCGCTTCGACCTGTTGACCGAGGTCGTCGGCCTGGACCGGCAGCGCGCGGCCGCCTGGACGATGGGCCGGGCCCTGCAGAACCTGCTGTGGAACATCGAGGACGCGGACGACGAAGACGGGGCGGCCGGGGCGGACGGCGCGGATGGCACGGACGACGAGGAGGACGGCCTTGACGCCGACCAGCTGGCCATCGCCGAGCTGGTACGGGACCACCGCCTGGCCTGAGCGCAGCGGCGCCCCGGCGCCGGGCTAGCCTGCGCGCATGATCCGTAGAGCCCTTTCCGGAGACATCTCCGCCATCCACGCCATGATCTGCGAACTCGCCGAGTACGAGAAGGCGCTGCACGAGGTGAAGGCCACCGAGGAGCAGCTGCGCGCCGCGCTGTTCGGCGAACACCCCGCTGCCTACGCCCTTGTCGCCGAGGACGAGTCGGGACAGGTCGTCGGCTACACCCTGTGGTTCCTGACCTTCTCGACCTGGCGCGGTGTGCACGGCATCTACATGGAGGACCTGTACGTACGGCCCGCCGCGCGCGGCGGCGGGCACGGCAAGGCGCTGATGGCCGAGCTCGCCCGGATCTGTGCGGAGCGCGGCTACCAGCGCCTGGAGTGGGCGGTGCTCGACTGGAACCAGCCGAGCATCGACTTCTACACGTCCCTCGGCGCGAAGCCGCAGACCGAGTGGCCGGTGTACCGCCTCACGGACGAGGCGTTGGCGCGGCTCGGCACGGCCTCGGCGAAGTAGGGCTCGCCCGGAGGCGGGCCGTGCCTCGCTAGAAGCCGTCCACTGTGTGCGGCAGCAGCTCTGTGTGCAGGGCCGCGTCCAGTGCCGCCGCCGCACCCGGTGTGTGTTCCGCGGCGAGGCCCGCGTGGACCAGGGCCGTCATCCGCGTACCGCCCAAGTAGCAGGCGGCCAGGTCGCGTACGTCGACGGAGAGGTCGGCGGGGTCGTGCGTCGGCTCGTACGCCGTGCCGTCGGGGCCCGAAGTCAGGCGGTGCGGCCCCGAGTTGTCCGGCAGATGCGCGTCGTGCACATCGAGGACCAGGTCGACGGGGGCGGCCCAGGAGCGGCGCAGGAGCGCGGCCCGTACGTCCGTGAGCCGCACCCACAGGGCCGGGAACTCGTCGGTGACACGGACCTGGTCACGGTCGGCGGCGAACAGGAGCAGCGGGTCGTCGAGGGGCCGGCCCCAGGCGCGGACCTTGCCGGTCAGGTCGATGGACGCGAGGTACTGCCACAGCGCGGCGGCCGCCGCCGGGGTCTCGGCCTCCAGGTCGTCGACGCGTACGAGTCCGGGAGCCCCGGGAGTGCTCTCGTCGCGCTTGGTGCGGTAGATGGCGTAGCCCGCGAGGGGTTCGCCGATGACGACGGTCCGGGGCGGCGACATGTCCTCGTCGTCCTCGTCCTTCTCGTTCATCCACTCCTCGGTCCACCAGGCCTTGGTGCGGCCGATCCGGCCGGGCCGCGCGGCGCGCGTGCGCTCGTAGAAACCGGCGATCAGGGCGGGCGCGTCGGCGGGGTCGACCAGGCGCAGGGGTCGCTCGTCGGGTGCGATGCGCAGGGCGAGGGGGCGGGTGGAGTCGAGCTCCACGGTGATGCCGTGCGTGGCGTCGCCGAAGCCGAACCGGCCGTAGATCACGGCCTCGGACGCCCACAGCGCGGCGAGCGGCCAGTCCTCGGCGGCGCAGCGGGCGAACAGCTCGGCGAGCAGTCCCGAGAGCGCACCGCGCCTGCGGTGCGTGGGCGCCACACAGGCGAACGTCACGCCGGGGCAGGGGAGTTCACCGCCGGGCACGGACAGGGTGAAGGGGAACGCGGCGACCATGCCGACGAGTTCGTCGCCGTCGTACGCGCCCACGCGCGCGCAGCCGCGCAGCAGATCCTTGTGGTGGCTGCGCAACTCGTCCTCGGGCTTCTCGTGGAAGGCGAGATAGGCGAGGGCCAGGGCGCGCTCGATATCGCTCTCGGGGATCTCCCGGAACTTCAGCGCGGGGGTGCAGGGAGCGACCGGTCCTGAGGGTGTGGGACGGGTATTCATATTCCGGACACTAGTTCTCGAAAGCCGTACGGGCACCGGAATTTTCGGCTGCCCGGTCCTGCGCGCCCGGTTCCCCCGTATCGCCACGGCCGTGGTGCTTGGGCGCCCTGACGGTGACGAGGAGACCGGCCACGAGTCCGGCGAGGAGCATGATGCCGGCGGCCCACCAGATCGCCACCGTGTAGCCGTGCACGACACCTTCGGCGGTGACCCGGGCCTTCTGCGCGGGGTCCCGCAGGTGCGCGCCGATGTAGGTGGAGGTGGCGGTGGTGGCGATGGTGTTGAGCAGGGCCGTACCGATCGAACCGCCCACCTGCTGCGCGGTGTTGACGGTCGCCGAGGTCACCCCGGAGTCCTGCGGCGCGACGCCGGAGGTCGCGGTGGCGAACACCGGCATGAAGGTGAGGCCCATGCCGAAGCCGGTGAGCAGCATGCCGGGCAGCACGTGGCTCGCGTACTCGCCCTCGACGGTGAGCCCGGTGAGCAGCACCAGGCCGAGCGCGGCGATCAGCATGCCGGGGACCATCAGGGCGCGCGGCGGGACGTGGTGCAGAAGCCGGGCGGAGACCTGCGTGGAGCCCACGATGATCGCCACCGTCATCGGCAGGAACGCCAGACCGGTCTTCACCGGCGAGTACTGCAGCACGCCCTGCAGGTAGTACGTGAGGAACAGGAACAGCGCGAACATGCCGATGGTCGCCAGGCCCATCGTCAGGAAGCAGCCCGCGCGGTTGCGGTCCTTGATGATGTGCAGCGGGAGCAGCGGGCTCGGGGCGCGCTTCTGCCACCACACGAACGCGGCGAGCAGGACGACCGCGACCGCGAACAGGGTGAGCACGAGGGAGTCGGTCCAGCCGCGCGGCTCGGCCTCGCTGAAGCCGTACACGAGGGCGACGAGACCGCCGCAGCCGAGCAGTACGCCGGGCACGTCGAGGCGGGCCCCGGTGTGGCCGGGGCGGTCGTGCAGCATGCTCAGGGCGCCGAGCACCGCGATGAGGGCGATGGGGATGTTGACGTACAGGCACCAGCGCCAGTTCAGGTACTCGGTGAGCAGCCCGCCCGCGAGCAGCCCGATCGCGGAGCCGCCGCCCGCCATCGCGCCGTAGATCCCGAAGGCCTTGCCGCGTTCCTTGGGGTCGGTGAAGGTCGTGGTCAGCAGGGAGAGCGCGGACGGCGACAGGATGGCCGCGAAGACGCCCTGCAGCGCGCGGGCCCCGAACAGCATCCCGGAGCCGCTCGCGGCGCCGCCGAGCGCGGAGGCGCCGGCGAAGCCGATGAGGCCGATGATGAAGGTCCGTTTGCGTCCCACGAGGTCGGCGATCCGCCCGCCGAGCAGCAGCAGTCCGCCGAAGGCCAGGGTGTAGGCGGTGATGACCCACTGCCGGTTGCCGTCGGACATCCCGAGGTCGCGCTGCGCGGACGGAAGCGCGATATTCACGATCGTCGCGTCGAGTACGACCATGAGCTGGGCGAGTGCGATCACCACGAGACCCCACCAGCGCCGGGGGTCGGGGGGCGCCGGTGAGGTCTGCGGTATCGGGGCGATCGGTGCGTTTCCGGGCGAGCTCATAGATTCCAGGACAACACAGGGGGGTGGGATTGTGCGCGTTGGCGCGGGGTGCGCGGGGCGGGGTGCGTGGTGCGCGGTGCCTGCAGGCCACGTACTGGCGGCGGGTACCCGTCGTACCAGGGTTCAAGTCACCGTCGGCACCGTGACCTCAGGGTTCGAGGACGACCTTGCCGACGGTGCGCCGGGACTCCAGGGCGCGGTGTGCCTCCGCCGCAGAGGCCAGCGGAAACCGTGTGAGCGCGGGTCGCAGCCGCCCCGCGCCCGCCTCCGCGAGGGAGGCCAGCTCCAGGGTGCGCATCGGGTTGGCGCCGCCCGCCTTGGCCATCATCGCCGGGCCGAGTACCCCGGTCGAGGTGATGCCGCGTTCGGCGAGCTCCTCGTCGGTGAGGGCGAGGCCGCCGTCGGAGTCCAGGCCCTGCGCGGTCCAGCCGAAGACGATATGGGCGCCGCCGGGCCCGAGCAGATCTATCGCCGCACGGGCCACGTCCCCGCCGACGCCGTCGAAGACGACCGTGGCGCGGCGTTCGCCGAGGAAGGCGCGGACCTCGTCGGGCCAGCGGCCGTCCCGGTAGTCGACGGCGAGGTCGGCGCCGTTGTCCCGTACGAGCGCCACCTTTTCGGGCCCGCCCGCGAGGCCTACGACGGTGGCCCCGGCGTTCTTCGCGTACTGCACGAGCAGCGTGCCGAGGCCGCCCGCCGCGGCCGGGACGATGACCACCGAGTCCGCGGTGACCTCGTGGAACAGCAGGATGCCCAGGGCCGTACGGCCCGTTCCGATCATGGCTACGGCGGTGGCGTCGTCGAGTCCGGCCGGGATCTCGTGCGGCTTGGCCGCGTCGACGACCGCCAGCTCGGCGTACCCGCCGGGCGCGAACCCGAGATGGGTGACGACCCGCTTGCCGAGCCAGCCGGGATCGGTGCCCTCGCCGACCGCGTCCACGACGCCGGCGACCTCGCGGCCGGGGATCGTCGGCAGCGCGGGCAGCTCGGGCAGCGGGCCCTTGATACCGGACCGGATCGCGGTGTCGAGCAGATGGACACCCGCCGCCCTGACGGCGATACGGAGCTGGCCGGGGCCCGGCTCGGGGTCCTCGGTCTTCTCGTGGACGAGGGTCTCGGCCGGGCCGAAGGCGTGCTGACGGATGGCGTGCATGGCGGGCTCCCCTGGGCGGTACGGCGGTTGCGTGCGCGGTACGGCGGTTTGCTTGCGCGGTACGGCGGTTGCGTGCGCGGTACGGCGGTTTGCTTGCGCGGTACGGCGGTTGCTGACATGGGCCATCGTTCAACCTCGACCAAGGTTGAGGTCAAGAGCGGCCCCAAGGTGCCCCGGGAGGGCTATGCGGTGACCGCCGCCCTGGCCGCCTTCAGGGCCAGCGTCGCCGCCGTCACGGCGCTGGTGAAGGACACCTCGGACAGCACCCCCGGCGCCGCGACCTGGTCGCCCGCAAGGAACACGCCGTCGCCGCGCTCCACGGCGGGCCGGTCGCGCCAGGTCGTACCCGGCAGGTCGACGGCGCCGGTGCGGCCCGCGGCCAGTGCCTCACGGCGCCAGGCGGTGCGCTCGCGCCAGTCGGGGAAGCCCAGGTCGAGCAGCTGCTCCGCGCGCCGGACGCCGTCGCCCTTCGCCTCGTCGGGCCCGATGGGGATCTGGCCCTGTACCAGCTGCTCGCCGCGCGGTGCGAGGGTGCGGTCGGCGGCCGAGAACCGTTCGATCCAGCCGGGCCGGTCGAGGTCGGAGAGGGCGAAGGGGTCGCCGCGGCGTTCGCGTACCGCCAGATCGATCAGCGCCGTGCGCCCGCTCTCCCAGCGCAGCGAGTCGTCGTCGAGCAGCCGCCGGGCCGCGTCGAGGGAGGTGGCGACGATCACCGGCCCGTCCTCGGGCAGGCTGCCGACCCGGGACGTGGTCTCCACGCGTACGCCGAGGTTCCAGGCGCGGGCGGCCATCCGGTCGATGACCGAACTCCAGCCGCCGCGCGGGTAGTGCGCCTCGGGCTCCGGCGGCGGGGAGTTGGTGCGGGGCGTCGGCGTTGGAGGGCCGGGGTTGGCGGGGCGGACGGATTCGCGGGGGCGGTTCGGGGGCGGGGTGCCGAGGTGCGCTGCCCGGGCTGACGGTCCGGGGTGGGGTGTGGTCATGTGGCGTCACCGCCTTGGTCGTTGGCCGTGATGTCATCACCCCGTGCCCGCCCGCTCGTCCGGCGGCGGCGAGTCGGTGCGGGGTGCCGAGGTGCGCTGCCCGGGCTGACGGTCCGGCCCGGGGGCGTTGTCAGTGGTGTCATCGACCATGGGGGCATGTCCCGCGAACGACACGTACCCACGGTGAAGCCGCCCCGTCGTCCCGAGCTCCGTCTGCCGCCCCTGCGGCCGTACGAAGGCTGGGAGCTGGAGCCCGACGGCGACTATGACGGCCTGGCCTTCACGGACACCGACCTCTCGGGTCAGGAGGGGCCGGGCGCCCGTTTCCTGGACTGTGCGCTGGAGGGCTGCGCTCTCGACGAGACCTCCCTCGCCAACGCCCGCCTGATCGACTCCCGGCTTGCGCGGGTGCGCGGCGTGGGCACCGACCTGTCGGGCGCGTCCCTGCGTGACGTCGAGGTGCTCGATGCCCGCATGGGCGGGGTGCAGCTGGCCGGTGCGGTCCTGGAGCGGGTCGTGGTGAGCGGCGGCAAGATCGACTATCTGAATCTGCGCCAGGCCAAGTTGCGGGACGTCGTCTTCGAGGGCGTGGTCCTGTCCGAGCCGGACTTCGGCGGTGCGGCCCTTGAGCGGGTCGAGTTCCGTGACTGTGTGCTGCGGCGGGCGGATCTCACGGGGGCGCGGATGAAGGACGTCGACCTGCGGCGCGCGGCGGAGATCGATATCGCCCGCGGCGTGGACCGCCTCTCCGGCGCGGTCATCAGCCCCGCCCAACTCCTGGACCTGGCCCCGGTGTTCGCGGCGGCGGTGGGCGTGCGGGTGGAATCGGCCTGAGCGGACGGCCGAGCGGGAGCGCGGGCCGAGAGGGAGGACGGGCCGAGGGGGAGGGCGGGCCGAGGGGGAGGGCGGGCCGAGCGGGGGATCCGGGCCGCGCACGTCTCGGCCGAGCGGGTCCCCGGCCGAGCGGGTCCCGGCCTGAGAGGGTCCCCGGCCGCGCAGGTCTCGGCCGAGCGGGTCCCCGGCCGAGCAAGCCCCCGCCCGAGCAAGCCCCCGCCTGAGCGGGTCCCCGCCCGAGCAGGCCTCCAGCCAAACAAGCCCCCGCCCGAGCAAGCCCCCGCCTGAGCGGGTCCCCGCCCGAGCAGGCCTCCAGCCAAACAAGCCCCCGCCTGAGCAAGCCCCCGCCTGAGCGGGTCCCCGGCCGAGCGGGTCCCGGCCGAGCGGGTCCCCGCCCGAGCAGGCCTCCAGCCAAACAAGCCCCCGCCCGAGCAAGCCCCGCCCGAGCAAGCCCCGCCCCCGCAGGTCCCGTCCCGGCGGAGTGCCGTAGAAGGTCGGGCGTGGGTCCGGTCAGGGGCTGGGCCCGTGACACCATCACCTACGTGCTCGACATCGGCTACGCCCTCTCCACCCGCTTCCCCGACCCCCCGCAGACCGACTACCGCCGCGCGGACGTCCGTGCGCTGCGGCACGACCTGTTCTGCGGGGACGTGTATCTGGCCGACACCAAGGCCGACCGGGAGCTGTCCACAGCCTGGGGATGGGTGCCGGTGCTCGACTTCGCGTGGGCGCTGTGCGACATCGTCGAGCGGCTCGACCGTGACCCGCTCGGGAGCCGGGCCTCGCGGCCGCAGTACGCGGAGCTGGACTTCACGGAGTCCTCGGACCGGATGCTGTTCGAGCGGCGGTTCGGCTGGGTGGACGTCGAGGGCGAGTGGCTGCCGGGGTCCGAGGCCCCGCTCACCTTCGCGCACACCGAGCTGCGCCGTGAGGCCAGGGACTTCCTGCAGGATCTGATCGCCGATCTGTGCGATCTGCACGAGTCCCTGGGGGACAACCCGGTGATCTGGGATCTGCAGGCCCGCTTCCCGAGGGTGTGAGCGGAGCGCTCCAGGCACGCTCGGCCGACTGAACGCGGCTCAGGTCAGCAGCCGTCGCTCCTTCGCCACCGCCACCGCGCCCGCGCGCGTATCGACCCCCAACTTGTCGTAGATCCGCCCCAGATGGGTCTTCACCGTGGCCTCGCTGATGAACAGCGCACGGGCGATATCGCGGTTGCCGAGGCCCTGGGCGAGCTGGCCCAGGATGTCCTGCTCGCGGTCCGTCAGGGTGGGCTGCGGGCTGCGCATCCGGGCCATGACCCGGCTGGCCACCGGTGCCGAAAGGGTCGTACGTCCCTGCGCCGCCGCGTGGATCGCCGCGAACAGCTCATCGGGGCGCTCGGCCTTCAGGAGGTAGCCCGTGGCGCCCGCCTCGATGGCGCGGGTGATGTCCGCGTCGGTGTCGTACGTGGTGAGCACGAGAACCCGTACGCCCGTGCCGGAGATCTGCCGGGTGGCCTCCACCCCGTCCATTCCGGCGCCCAGTTGGAGATCCATCAGGACGACGTCGGGCGTCAGCTTCGCGGCCAGGGCGACCGCCTCCTCGCCCGTCCCCGCCTCGCCCGCGACCTCGATGTCCGGCGCGCTGCCGAGCAGGGCGAGCAGACCGGCGCGTACGACGGCGTGGTCGTCGCAGAGCAGCACACGTACGGGCCCACGTGCGGGCACAGCTGCGGGAACGTGATCGGCGGAAGTCATGAGCGGGTCTCCAGGGGGATCGCGGCGGACAGCACCGTGCCCTCGCCGGGCGCGGACTCGACGGTGAGTGTGCCGCCCAGCTGGGCGACGCGGGCGCGGATCGCGGGCAGCCCGTGGCCGCGGACACCGGCCCGCGGCGCCGCGGCGACGGCGCGCTGGTCGAAGCCGCGGCCGTCGTCGGCGACATCGAGGACGACCTGGTCGTCGAAGTGGACGAGGGTGAGCACCGCGGTGCTCGCACCGGAGTGCTCGCGGACATTGGCGAGGGCGCCCTGCGCGATCCGCAGCAGCGCCGACTGCACCCGGTCGGGCAGCGGCAGTTCGGTGCCCTCGACACGGCAGCGGACAGCGAGGCCTTCCCTGGACTCGCGTTCCGCGAGGGTCCGCAGGGCGGGGGCGAGGCCGGTGCCGCCGGCCAGGTCGGCGGGCGCCAGATCGTGCACGAAGCGACGGGCCTCGGCCAGATTGCGGTCGGCGAAGGACTCGGCGGTACGGACATGGGCGCGGGCCGTCGCCGGATCGGAGTCCCAGACACGGTCGGCGGCCTGGAGCAGCATCTGCTGGCTGGACAGACCCTGGGCGAGGGTGTCGTGGATCTCCATGGCGAGCCGCTGCCGTTCGGCGAGGGTGCCCTCGCTGCGTTCGGTGGCGGCGAGCCGCTCGGACTGGCGCTGCATATGGACGAACACGGCCACGGCGATGGCGGCGACGGCGGGCGGCGCGAGCACCAGATTCGGGTCGAAGCCGTTCGCGAGCCGCAGCTGGGCCCCGACGACGAACGCCGTGAGGGCCACCACCAGGGCGAGCGCCGGACGCGGCGGGAGCGTCCGCAGGCCGGTGTAGAACAGCGGCACCGCGCACCAGGCGAAGCTCGGCGCGAGGATCACGAGGACCATCCAGGTGCCGACGACCGCGCCGAGCCAGAGCAGCCGCCGCGGGGTCGGCCGGTCCCCGGCGACGGGGCCCCCGAGTACGTACAGGAAGGCCAGGCCCGCGGAGAGCCCGATGACCCACGTGGTGGCGGGGTCACCGGGGTGCCGGATGAGATAGCGGGCCAGTGAGGCGCCGAGGAGCAGGAAGAACGCGGTGTGCATCACGGCCGCGAGACGCCGGGTGTCCGGGTCGGGCCGTGCCGCGGTGCCATCGCGTGCCGCGCGGTCGTGCCCGGCTGCGGCACCGTCGCGCGTCCGGCGCCCGTGCCGCGCTGCGGTGCTTTCGCGCGTTTCCTGGTGGTTCACGGGGCCATCGTCACCCGGGTCGGCCACGTCCGCATCAACCGATCGGTCGACCCCCCTGTCGACCGAGGGGAGCGCAGCTCACAGCCGGTACGTCGACGGGTCGGGGCCGGATCCGGCCGGAGGATCGATAGCAGCGAAACCGCCACCCCCTCCCGCCTCAGAAGGAGCCCGGAACCATGAAGAAGCTCTCCCTGCGTGCCCGTGTCCTGACTGGTACCGCCGTCGCCGCGACCATCGCCGCCGGTGCCTTCGGCTCGCTCTCGGCCAGCGCCACCCCCGCCGCCCAGGCCGCCGCGCCCGCCGCCGCGGTGTCGGACCAGAACACCACCCAGTCCACGCACCTGACGGTCGCCGCCGCCACCAAGGCCGCGCAGGCCACCCTCGA
>NZ_JBHTCF010000022.1:0-127534 GCF_042665355.1 Streptomyces monticola
GTTGACGGTGATCCCGGTCGGGGCCAGTTCGTTGCCGAGCGCCTTGGTGAAGCCGACCACGCCGTGCTTCGAGGCCGAGTAGGGGGCGCCGAGCACCACACCCTGCTTGCCCGCGGTCGAGGCGATGTTGATGACGCGGCCGCGGTCCTTGGTGCGCATGCCCCCGGTGTTGAGCACCTCGCGGGTCATCCGGAAGACACTGTTGAGGTTGGTGTCGATGACGTCGTCCCACAGCTCGTCCTCGATGTCGGCGGTGGGGCCACCGCCGCTGCGGCCTGCGTTGTTGACGAGTACGTCGACGGTGCCGAAGCGGTCGACGGCGGCCTGTACGAAGGCCGTGACGGCCTCCTGGGAGCGGACGTCGACGGCCGCGCCGGCCACGTCGAGGCCCTCCTCACGCAGCTGCTTGACGGTCGAGACCACGTTCTCGGCGTTGCGCGCGCCGATGAACACCCGGTGGTCGGCGGCCAGAAGCCGGGCCACGGCGAGGCCGATCCCGCTGGTGGCACCGGTGACGAGGGCGACCCGCTGGTCCTGCTGCGGCATGGAGTTCTCCTGGTGTGTAGAGCGTGTCGGTGTACGGCGTGCTCGCGTTTGCGGACGGGCGGGGCGGGGCGGGGCGCCGGACGCTGCTGCACCCGGCGGCCCCCTCTGCGCCCGTCTGCGCCTGCCTGTGTCTGTCTGTGCCTGTGCCTGTGCCTGCCTGAGCCTGTCGGCGTCAGGCGGCGGGGGTGGAGAGATGGTCGTTGACGGCCTCGACGAGGGTGCGCGGGGTGACCGCGTCGGTCAGCACCGCGTCGTCGAGCGTGATGCCGTACTCCCGCTCGATGCGGCTGCCGGTCTCCAGCAGCGCGAGGGACTCGTAGCCGAGCTGCTCGAAGTCCTTGTCGACGATGTCGCCGTCCAGGTCGACGTCGTCGGCGGCACCGGCGCCTTCGAGCAGAATCCGCTTGAGGTCGTCAAGGGTGAAGTCATTACTGGCCACTTGGGGCTCCTTGAGCTTGGGCTTGGGCTTGGGCTTGGGCTGGGGCTGGGGCTTGGGCTGGGATTCGGGATTTGGGAAGGGGCCGGGGTGATTCGTCGCGCCCCACAGGGGCGCGGGGAACTGCGCGACCAGCCACGACGCACCCGCAGGTGTCATACGTGACTTCCCGCGGAGCGCTCACCGCTCCGCGGACCGCACGACCATCGCGGAGTTGAAGCCGCCCTCACCGCGCGCCAGGACCAGGGCGGTACGCACCTCGGTGGCGCGTGCCTTGCCGGTCACGAGGTCCAGTGCGTAATCGGGTTCCTGCTGCACATGGACCGTGGGCGGGATGAGGCCCTCGGCCATGGCGAGGAACGCGGCCGCGAGGTCGAGCGGGGCGCCGCCGGAGTAGAGCCGGCCCGTCATCGTCTTGGGCGCGGTGACCGGCACGCCGTGGGCGCCGAAGACCGCGGTGATGGCATCGGCCTCGGTCCGGTCGAGCGCGGGGATGGCCGCGGCGTCCGCGAACACCACATCGATCTCGCCGGGCCGGACGCCCGCGTCGGCGAGGGCGAGCTCGATCGCCTTGCGCAGCCCCGGTTCGCGTGCGCTGCCCGGCCTGGGGTCGAAGGTCGCCCCGTAGCCGGCGATCTCGCCGTAGACATCGGCGCCGCGGTCACGGGCGGCGGCCGCGTCCTCGACGATCAGGATCGCACCGCCCTCGCCGGGCACATGGCCGCGGGCCTCGGCGTCGAACGGCAGGTAGGCGCGGGTCACTTCCTCGCTGGTGCTCAGCCGCTGCCCGGCCAGCTGGGCGACCCAGCCCCAGGGGCAGACCGAGGCGTCGACCGCGCCGGAGACCACGAGCCGGGTCCCCTTGCGGATCTGTCTGCGGGCCTGGGCCACCGCGTCGAGGCCGCCCGCCTGGTCGCTGACGACGACACCGCTGGGGCCCTTCATGCCGTTGCGGATGGAGATCTGGCCGCTGTTGACGGCGTAGAACCAGGCGAACGACTGGTAGGCGCTGACGAACTGGCTGCCCTGCCCCCAGAGCTTCTCCAACTCGCCCTGCCCGAACTCAAATCCGCCCGACGAGCTCGCCGTGATGACGCCCATGTCGAACTCGGGCAGCTCACCCGGGACCACGCCCGCGTCGGCGAGCGCCCAGTCCGCGGCGACCAGGGCGAGTCGGGTCATCCGGTCGGTCTGCGGCAGGAGCCGGCCCGGCAGATGGTCCTCCGCCACGAAGCCGGGGACCTGCCCGGCGAGCTTCGCGGGGTACTGCGCCGGGTCGAACCGGGTGATCCGGCCGATGCCGCCCTTGCCGCTCCGGGTCGCCGCCCAATAGTCCTGTGTGCCGAGGCCGTTGGGCGCGACCACGCCCAGGCCCGTCACTACCGCCGACGCGGTCATGCCACGCTCCTCTCGGCCCTGGCCAGCACCATCGCGCTCTGGAATCCACCGAAGCCACTGCCGACCGAGAGCACCGCATCGGTGAGCTGGTCGCGTGCCGTCAAAGGCACATAGTCGAGATCGCACTCCGGGTCCTGGGTCTGCAGATTGGCCGTGGGGGGCACCACGTTGTGCTCCATGGCCAGTGCCGAGGCGGCAATCTCGATGGAGCCGATCGCCCCGAGGCTGTGCCCGACCATGGATTTGATGGAGCTCACCGGCGTGCGGTAGGCGTGCCGGCCGAGGCTCTTCTTGAAGGCCGCGGTCTCGTGCCGGTCGTTCTGCTTGGTGCCCGAGCCATGGGCGTTGATGTAGTCGATCTCCTCCGGATTCATCCGCGCCTCGTCGAGCGCGACCCGGATCGCCTCGGCCATCTCCGCGCCGTCCGGCCGCAGACCCGTCATGTGGTACGCGTTGCTGCGGGTCGCATAGCCAGCGATCTCGGCGTAGATGTGAGCGCCGCGGCGCCGTGCGCTCTCCAGCTCCTCCAGGACGAACACGGCCGCGCCCTCGCCGAGCACGAAGCCGTTACGGGTGGCGTCGAACGGCCGCGAGGCACGCTCGGGTTCGTCGTAGCGGGGAGTGGTCGCCTTGATCGCGTCGAAGCACGCCATGGTGATCGGTGAGATCGGCGCGTCCGACGAACCCGCGACCATGACATCGGCCGCGCCCTCCCGGATCAGCTCGACGGCGTGACCGACGGAGTCGATGCCGGAGGTGCAGCCGGTGGAGACCACCGTGCTCGGCCCCTCCGCGCCCACCGCCCAGGCCACTTCGGCCGCGAACGAGCTGGGCACCAGGAAGTTGTACAGGTGCGGTACGGCGTAGGTGTGGTCGACCAGGGTGAGCCGGCCGCCGTCGCTGACCGTGCGGTACTCCTCGTCGAGCCCCATGGTGGCGCCGACCGCGCTGCCGATGGTGACGCCGAGGCGGTAGGGGTCGAGGGAACCGAGCTCGATGCCGCTGTCGGCGACCGCGCCGCGGGCCGCGACCACGGCGAACTGCGCGGCCCGGTCCATCCGCCGGACCTCCTGCGGGCTCAGGCCGTGCAGTTCCGGATAGAAGTCGATCTCCGCCGCCACCCGGGAGCGGAACGGCGCGGGGTCGAAGAAGGTGATGCCGCGGGTGGCGGTCCTGCCTTCGCTCAGCAGGCTCCAGAACTCCTTGGCGCCGACCCCTCCGGGAGCGAGGACCTCGATGCCGGTGACGGCTACGCGTCGGCCGTTCACTCGGACGCCTCCCAGGTGTAGAAGCGCTGCGCCATCGCATCGGCGGGTGAGCGCCAGGTCTTGGGGTCGTACGCCTCGATGTGCGGTTTGAGGTCATCGCTGATCCGTATGAACCGCGGGTCGGTCTTCGCCTCCTCTATCCGCTCGCCACCGTTGTCCGATTCGAAGTCCTGCAGATGGAAATACAGGCCCCGGTACAAGAACAGCTGGCGGCGTCGTGTCCCCATGAGGTGGGGCATCTCAGTGGCGTCGAAGTCGCCGAAGATCTGGGCGACATCGAGGCTCGCATCGGGGTCCATCCGGGCAACAATCAGGGTGCTGTGCATGGGATCCAACTCCTCCACGACCGGTAATCCGGCAACCAGCCTCTTCGCTTCCGCGTCTTTTTTCGAGACGTATCGGGTCAGGGCTTTGTCAGAACCTGTCAGGCGTCTGCGCCGTGCATTACAGGCGAGTTCGGCTGCATACTCACGAGTAGGTCAGAGAAAGGTCAGACGCGGGAGAAAGGCCGGACGCAGGAGACGCGTCCGGCGCCGGAGAAACGTCAGACCCGCCCGAGAGAAACGTCAGACCCGCCCGAGCCGGAAACCGACGCCGCGCACCGTCACGATCCACTCGCTGGCGCCGAGCTTGCCCCGGAGGCTGCTGACATGGGTGTCGACCGTGCGGCGCGACCACGAGTCGCCCCAGACCTCCTGCATCAGGCGCTTGCGCGGCATGACGGTGTCCGGGTGCGAGGCGAGGAGGTAGAGCAGATCGAACTCCTTGCGGGTCACCACGACGGGCCGTCCGTCCACCCTGACCTCGCGCGAGGAGGCATCGATGGAGAGCCGGCCGCAGGAGAGGGCCGAGGGCGGCTCGGGCACCGCGGGTGCGGAGCGGCGCATCACGGCGTCCATGCGGGCCATCAGTTCACGGAAGCCGTACGGCTTGACGAGATAGTCGTCGGCGCCCGCCTGGAGCCCGAGCACCCGGTCGACCTCGCTGCCCCGCGCGGTGACGGCGATCATCGGTACGTCGCCCGCGGTGCGCACGGCCCGGCAGACCTCCAGGCCGTCCAGGTCCGGGAGTTCGAGGTCGAGCAGGACCAGGTCGGCCTTCTGGTAGGCGTCGAGCGCGGCGGTGCCCGTGGCGACGCTCTCCACCTCGTGGCCGTGCCGCTGCAGCCCTTTCGCCAGCGCCTCGGCGTCGCCCGGGTCGCTCTCCACCACCAGGACCCGCCAGATCGCGGGCCCGCGCTGCCGGTTGAGCACGGTGGGCGCGGCGGACGCGGTGGGCACGGCGGGCACGGGCGTCGGGTGCGGGCCCCGCGCCGCCGCGGCCGGGTGGGACGGGGCCGCGTGTGGCGCGGACGTGTGCTGGTACGCGTGCTGTGCCATGTCGAGATTCATGGTCTCCCCCTCAGACTCCGGACCGGGTCGCACTGACTCGGGGACAATTGAAACCGCATTCTCGGACTGTCAAAGACCCCCCAGGGCATGGCATGGAAAAGGGTGCATACGACACTGACTTCGGCTGTTTCACCGCCGGTTCACGGACCGGCTCCGTTGCCGTTCCGCCGCGTTCGCCACCGGCCTCAGCAGAACGCTCCGAAGTTCTGCGGCACCCGTGCTCAGCACTCTAGACACAGTAATTTTCAGGCGATTTTCGGACCGATTTTCTGCCTTACTCCGAGGAAAATCGACAAGAAATTGCAGCAATAATCCGCTGCCCTAGTGTGTGGCTCGTACGCAAACACCGCACCGACGAGGAGAACCGATGACGCGCACCACCCGCACACTCGTATCGGCTGTCATGGGCGCCACATGTCTCAACGCCCTTGTGCTGGCGAGTGCTTCCGCCGCGTCCGACGGCGATCTGCCCTGGACCAAGGCCACTTCGGCCATGGCGCAGAGCGGTGCCGCGGACGTCGTGGAAACGGGCGACGGCGACCTGCCGTGGACGC
This sequence comes from Streptomyces monticola, assembly GCF_042665355.1. NCBI lineage: Bacteria > Bacillati > Actinomycetota > Actinomycetes > Kitasatosporales > Streptomycetaceae > Streptomyces > Streptomyces monticola. The sequence goes on from NZ_JBHTCF010000022.1 coordinate 5,594, forward strand.
GTTAGGCGCCACTCAGCGGGCGCCCCCGAGGCACACCAGGACCTTCGCGTCGACGGGAGCGAACTCCTCGGCGACGCTCAGCGCGTCGAGCATCGCTCCGGTGCGCTTCTCCCACAGGGTCGCGGAGAGCGAGCGGAAGGTCTCATGGGCCCGCCGCAGCCGCAGCACCGCTTCGGGGGCGCCTCGCACGGCCTCCGCGCAGGCCAGATCGGTCTCTATCCGGGCCTGCAGGAAGCTGTCCCCCAGCGCACCCGCGACGGCCAGCGCCGCGAACAGCGCACTCTCGGCCTTGTCGGGCAGATTCTGCCGCCACCGGGCCTCACCGAGTGCCCGCAGCCCATTGGCCTCGCCCAGGCGGTCGCCCTGCGCGCGGGTCAGCGAGATCACGTCCTGGCAGGCCTGTTCGGCACGCCGCAGCTCTCCGGTGCGCAGCAGCGCCTCGGCGAGCCGGTAGATGTTCTGCGCCTTGCTGCGCGGCGAGCCCGCCTCGTGGCTGGCCCGGATCGCCCGGTGGCTGAGGTCGACGCCCAACTCACCGTTGCCACGCTCCAGTTCGATCTGGGCGAGCAGGCCGAGCGCGTGCGAACGGCCCGCCGGGTCGTCGGTCCTGTCGAAGGCGTCGAGGGCCGCGCGGCACTGCCGGGCCGCGTCGTCGAGATCCCCGGCGAAGCGGGCGCACACGGCGAGATTGCGCAGCGCTATCCCGAGGCCGAGGATGTCGTCGCTGCGTTCGAGGAATTCCATGGCGGAGGCGAGCAGCGTCTCGGCTTCCGGATAGCGCCGCCGGTAGATCGCGAGGGTGCCGAGCGAGCGGAGCATGGTCCCGGCGCCCAGGTCGTCGCCCGCGCGCCGGGTCGCCTCCAGGGCCTTCTCCGCGGTGCGCTGCCAGTCCTCCAGGTAGTTGCGCATCTCGAAGAGCGGTACGGCGCACGCGGTCAGCTCCCAGGCCTGCCGCTCGCGGCCGGGGCTCTGCACCGCCTGGCAGACCATGGCGACGATCGAGTCCCGCTCCGACTCGAACCAGGCGACCGGGTCGGCGAGGACCACCGAGCGGTACTCCATCGACAGATCCGCGCCGTGGCCCGCCCGGTGTGCGGGCAGCGTCCGCCGTCCGTAGAGCTGCTGGTGACCGGAGTCGGCGAGGTCGAGCATCGCGCCGAAGGCCCGCTCGAGTACCGCTTCGCGTTCCGTCTCGGAGTCCTCCGCCCAGGCCCGCTCCCAGGCGAACAGGCGCAGCAGGTCCTGGAACCGGAAGCGGGTGGGCGCCCCCGGTCTGACCGGGCACACTTCGAGCAGCTGGGCGTCGACGAGCTGCTCGATGAGGTCCTCGGCCTCCTGCAGATCGACGCCGAGCACGGCGGCGGCGACCCAGGCGGCGAAGTCCGGCACGGTGAGCAGTCCGAGCCGCCGGTAGAGGCGGGCCGCGTCCGGGGACAACTCCCGGTAGCTGAGCCAGAATCCGGCCCGCACTCCCCCGTCGCCCGGGCTGAGCACGTCGAGGCGCCGGCGGCGGTCCTCAAGGCGTGAGGTCAGCTGGCGCAGGGTCCAGTGCGGTCTGGTGGCGGGCCGGGCGGCCGCGATCCGCAGGGCGAGCGGGAGCCGGTCGCAGAGTTCGACGAGGCGTGCGGCTTCCCGGGGTTCGGCGGCGACACGGTCCGCGCCGATCGCCGCGGCGAGCATCTCCTGGGCCTCGGCCCGGGTCAGCACCTTCAGGTCGAGGCGGGTCGCGGCGTAGTCACCGGTGAGTTCGTCGAGCGGTTCCCTGCTGGTGATCACCACACAGCACTTGCCGAGGCCCGGGAGCAGCGGCTTGACCTGGCCGAAGGAGCGTACGTTGTCGAGGACGATGAGCAGCCGCTTGCCGTCCAGGACGCTGCGGTACAGCGCGGCCCGCTCCTCCAGTTTGGCCGGGATCTCCGCTCCGGGCACGCCGAGGGCGCGCAGGCTCTGGTCCAGGAGAGCCATGGCCGAGACGGGCTGGTCGTGTTCGTGGTAGCCGCGGATGTCCATGAAGAGCTGGCCGTCGGGGAAGTGGTCGGCGGCCCGGTTCGCCCAGTGCACGGCGAGCGCGCTCTTGCCCACGCCGCCGACGCCCGAGATGACCGCGATGGCGAGGGTGCCCTCGCGAAGACGGTCGGGCAGCAGCCGGTCAAGGGCGGCCGTCTCGGCGGCCCTTCCGGTGAACGAGGCCGGTGGCAGCGGCAGTTGGGCCGGGACGGCGGCGGTGGCGTCGGGTTCGGGGGCGGCAAGTTCCGCGGCGCCGGATGCGGACTCGGGCTCGTCGCCGTCCTGCAGGATCTGGCTGTGCAGCTGCTGCATGGGGGCGCTGGGCTCGATACCCAGCTCCTCGACCAGGATGCGCCGGCCCTCGCGGTACACCTCAAGCGCCGCGGCCCGCCGCCCTGACAGCTGGTGGGCGCGCATCAGCTGGGCCCTGGCCTGCTCCCTGAGCGGATGCTCCGCGACGAGCGCGGTGAGCCGAGCGACGACCAGGCGGTGCCTGCCGCGGCGCATCTGCAGCGCCGCGTACTCCTCGTTGATGTCGAGCCAGAACTCGGTGAGCCGGGTCACCTCGTCGTCGATGGCGCCGCCCACCAGGCCGGCGAGTGCGCCGCCGCGCCACAGGGACAGGGCGTACTCGAAGTGCCCTGCCGCTTCGGCCAGTTGGCCGCAGCCCGCCGCCGCCCTCGCCTCCGACACGGCGGTGTCGAGCTCACGCAGATCGCAGTGGTGTCCCTGGGAGTTGAGCCGGTAGCCGGGGTGGACCGTGTCGATCAGGTCGTCGACGTCCGCGGTGTTGCGGAAGATCTTGCGGAGCGCGGTGACGCAGATGGCTATCTGGTTGCGGGCGGTGGCGGGCGGGTCTCCCTGCCAGACCGCTTCGGTGAGGGCGTCGACGGAGACGACCCGGTCCGGGGAGAGCAGAAGCATCGCAAGTACCGCGCGCTGACGGGCACTTCCCAACCGAACGGGCCGTTCGCCCATCAGGACTTCCAACGGCCCAAGCAGTCTGAAAGACAGCAAATGCACCACAGATCCCTCCCCGTGAGGCGAAAGCCTCGCAGATCAGGTGCCATTGTGTGAGTACGTCAAAGCGTTTGCAAAGCGGAGCTTGTCGGATGTCCGGGAAGTTCACTTCGATGTGACCTGGGTTGGCGGAATCCGAACGGTCCTCTCCAACCCCTCCACTCCCTACGTCGGTGTCGTTCTCCCAGCACAAGCAGGGGCCTTTCGCTCGCGCAGCCCCCCTGCGCCGATGGTGTGCACCCGCTCATCCGGCGTCCTCCGCAAGGCCCGCGGGGCCGGAACCAGGCGGTCTACGTATATCCCAGGCCTCTAGCGCGAGCAAACAGCTGTCCACGATCCGGGCCACCGCCGGTAACACGAAACGCCGCCCCGACCTGGCAGCAGGGCGGGGCGGCGAACAGGCGTGAGGAGTAATCGACTTGTCTACAACTATCCGAGTCGGCCGGCGCCGGCGCGGTGGCCGACCAGGCCCGGTACCGCGCGCGGGCTGTCGACCCGCGCCCGCAGCGACGGCCGCCAGCCGGCGTCCGGCTGGAGCGTCTCCGCGGGGAACTCCGCGTTGTGTACGGCGATGAGATCGGTCTCGCGGCCGTTGACGTGGTTGCCTGAGGCGGTGACCGGCGCCTCCTTCCACTTCTTGAGGATCCGCCCGGCGGAGATCTCCGCGGGCATCGTGAACGCGTTCTTCTCGGCGACCAGTTGGGACTTGAGGCCGACCCCGAAGGCATACGCGTAGGGCTGCCTGGCGGTGACGACGTAATGGTTGTTGTAGGTGTCGACCTGGCCGAAGCGGACACGCGGGGCGCGCTCCACGATGCCCTCGAAGAGGTTGTGGTGCAGGGTGACCTTGAGCCTGCCCTCGTCGGTCGCGCCCGCACTGTCGCTGTTGCCGATCATCAGTGTCTTGTCGTGGTCCTTGAAGGCGTTCCAGGACACCGTGACCAGGTCGGCGCCGCGCACGATGTCCAGGAGCCCGTCGTGGCGCTGGTAGAGCTCGCCGTAGTACGAGGGCAGTGAACTGTCGGGGTGGCGGCCGTCGCTGAACGTGTTGTGGTCGATCCACACATGGGTGGATCCGTACACCACGGCCGCGTCGTACTCGGAGTTCCAGGCGCCGCTCGCGCCGTCGGTGGGGTCCCACTGCGGGAAGCAGTCAAGGGGTGCCTCGAAGGTGAGGTTGCGGACGATGACGTTGTCCACGCCCTTGATCTGCAGGCTGCCGCCGGTGATCCCGGCGCCACGGCCGATACCCACGATGGTGGTGTTGGCGGGCACAACCGCCTTGATCGCCGTGTCCTGGCGGGCGGCCGAGGCGGCGCGCAGCTCCTCCTGCGGGCCGCTGACCGGTTTGTCGCGGCCCCACACCGCGGGGTCGTAGTCGGCGAGGTAGCGCTCGAAGTCATAGCCGTCGGCGGCGAAGGCACCGCAGCCGTCGGCGGTGGCGTCCAGGACTCCCCGCACCTTGATGATCCGCGGTGCGGTGCCGGCCACCGCGAGGGCGGCTCGGAACTCAGCCCAGGTGCGCACGGTGAAGACACGGCCGGCCTCCGCCGCCGCGCCGCCCGTCACCCCCGGCCCCTGCGCCGCCCAGCCGTCTCCGGCGCCCAGGGTCTGACGGGCGGGATCATGAACGGTGCCCTCACCCGCGGTCCCGGCCTGGGCGATCCCGGCCTGGGCGGTCCCGGCCTGGGCGGTCCCGGCCTGGGCGGTCCCGGACGCGGTGAGAACGAGCACGCTGCAGGCAGCCGCCGCAGCCATGGCAGTACGCATGATCAGGCCCCTTCCGGCCAGGTGATCCAGGACTCCGGGATCTCGTCGTCGAGGCGGCGCACATCACGGGACGCGAGCACGCCGTGGTGCAGCAGAGCGGCGGCCACGAGGCGGGCCACCGCGATGGCGCCGGGCGGATTGAAATGGGTGTTGTCCTGTTCCACGGACGTCCAGTTGAAGTACTTCTTCGTCTCCTCGGGGCCGAGCTTCTGCCACAGGGCGAGCGAAAGATCCTGGATGTCCAGGAGCCGGACGTCCTCCTGCCCGGCCAGGGCGCGCATCGCCGCCGGGTACTCGCCGTGGGTGGCGAGTGCGGTGCCGTCGGCGGCGAAGCGGCGCCGCTCCACGGAGGTGGCGAGCACCGGCCACGCCCCGCGCGCCCGCGCCCCCTCGACGTAGCGCCGCAGGTAGTCCTGGTACGTCGACCAGGGCTCGGTGTAGCGGACGGGGTCGTCCGCCTTGGCGTCGTTGTGGCCGAACTGGATGAGGAGCAGGTCCCCCGGGCGCAGCCGCGCCAGGATCGTGTCGAGCCGCCCCTCGTCGGCGAAACTCTTCGAACTGCGCCCGTTCACCGCGTGGTTGGCGACCAGGGTGTGCGCCTGCAGGAAGAAGGGCAGCGCCATGCCCCAGCCGGTCTCGGGGGTGGCGTCGGCGTACTTCTGGGCGGCGGTGGAGTCGCCGGCGATGTACAGGGTGCGCATGGGGCGGTGGCCTCGGGGAGTGTCGGTGGCGGCTGCGGGCGCCGCGGCCGCTCCGGCGAGCGGCAGGGCCAGTGCGGCCGCGGCGGTGAACTGTCTTCGGGTGAGCGTCACTTGTTGCGCTGCTTCCACTCCGCCTGCGCCTCGTCGAGCTGGCCCGCGAGCGTGTCGAGGAAGGCCTTGGCGGTCATCTTGCCGAGCAGCACCTTCTGGAAGTTCGGCTCGTTGTCGGCCTTGGAGATGGTGTTCCAGTCGGGCAGGTAGTACGGCAGCTGCACGATCTTGATGGAGCCGTCGTTCAGAGCCTCGGCCGCCAGCTTCGTGGGCTCGGCCTTCTGCACCCAGGCGTCCTTGGCGGCCTCGGTGTGGGACGGGATGGCGCCGGCCGACTCGTTCCACTTGCTGTTCGACTCGTGGCTGACGGCGAACTCGATGAACTGCCAGGCCGCCTTCTTGTTCTTGCTGGACTTGAACAGGCCGAGTCCGTCGACCGGGTTGGACAGCTGGACGCGGGTGCCGTCCTCCAGGGTCGGGTTGGGGATACCGCGGAACTTGTCCGCGCCCAGGGCCTTCAGATGGTCCTGCTGCGAGCCCAGGTTGTGGCTCAGCATGCCGATGGTGCCGCTGTCCCACTGCGCGACCATCTTCTTGAAGTCGTTGTTCACGTCGGCGGACGGCGTGTACTTCTTGTACAGGCCGACGTACTTCTCCAGGGCCGCGACGTTCTTGGGGTCGTTGACCGTGGTCTTGTCGCCCTTCCAGAACGACGTGATGCCCGACTGTCCGTAGGCGGCGTCCAGGGCCTGCGCGATGGAGCCCTCACCGCCGCGGATGGTGTAGCCGAAGGCGTTCTTGCCCTTGTCGGTGAGCTTCTCCGCGGCCTCGTAGAACTTCGGCCAGGTCGTCGGCGCGTCGAGGCCCGCGGATTTGAACAGGTCGGTGCGGTACCAGAGCGTGCCGTTGTTGGCGGAGGTCGGCACCGTGAACAGGGCGCTGCCGCCGCCCGCGGACCGTACGCTCTCGACCATCCCCTCGTTCAGCTTGCCCCGCAGAGAGCTGCCGTCCAGGCGCTTGTCCAGCGGCTCCAGGGCGTCCTGCGCGGCGATCCCGGCGAGCATCGCGGCGCCGACGCCGCCGACATCGGGCAGTCCGCCGCCCTGGATGGCGGTGTCGTACTTGGACTGGACGCTCTCCGCCGGGACCGGGACGTAGTTGACCTTGATGTCCGGGTGCTTCTTCTCGAAGTCGGCGATGATCTCCTTCCAGACGTCGGTGCGGACACCGCCGTTGTTGTCCCAGAAGGTGATCTCACCCTTGCCCGAGCCCTCACCGCCCTTGCTGCCCGCGGCGCTGCTGCCGTCGTCGCCGCAGGCGGTGGCCGTCAGCGCGAGTGCGGTGGTGAGGGCGAGCGCGGCGACGGGAAGGCGCCTTCTGCCGCGGATGCGGAACATGGTCGGCTCTCTGTGGAACATGGTCGGCTCTCTTCTGTTCGGTGGATGTGCTCTTCGGCTGCGGGGGGGCATCTGCGAGGGGGCCCGTACCGGGGTGGGTGCGGGTCAGTGCGGGCGGCGCTGCGGCTGCCAGCCGTCGCTGCCGCGCAGGTAGTCGGCGACCTCGTGCCGGGCCGCGGCGGCGGATGTCATCTGCGGCCGGTCGGCGGAGACCTCGGCGCCGGGGCCGGTGTTGCGGTACTCGCTGAAGCGGGCGTCCTTCCAGGAGAAGCCGCCCATGTCGGTCCACGGCGCCGCCTTGATGGCGGCGGGCAGCCGGGTGTCACGGACGAGCACCTGGCCGACCGCCGCCGGTTCGCCGCCCGGGTGCCAGGGCCGGCCGAGGTGGAAGGTGGCGTCGGGTGCGTCGCTGACGATCTCGGAGCGGGTGATCAGGAAGCCGTACGGATTGCCGGTCCAGGTCGAAGCGGCCGTGATGTAGCCGTTGTTGGTGTCGGAGCCCCGGCTCAGGGCGCGGATGACGGACCGCTCGATCACGGTCGTGGCCCGCCCGTAGAGGAAGTCGACGTCGCCCTCGATATACGAGTCACGGACGTAGACGCGGCTGATCGCGTCCAGCTTCGGGCTGTCCGTCATCAGGGTGTCCTGGTTGCCGAGGAAGGCGGCGTCCTCGAAGACGATCCGGTCGCCGGTCGTCTTCATGGCGAGGGCCTGCTCTCCGTTCAGCTCGTGCGCGGCCTCGTCGAAGTCGTTGCTGAAGGTGAGGTTGCGGGCGGTGACGTCGCTCGCGGCGATGCGTACGGTCGCGCTCCCGGTGGAGCCGCCGTACGCCGCGGGCGTGTCATGCACGATGACCGTGTCCGAGCGGTCCTTGCCGGTGCCCCGCAGCAGGATGTGCGGCTTGGCCGCGGGGATGACGACCTTGGCGCGGTACGTGCCGGGGGCGACGGCGATGGTCACGGGCAGGTCGTTGCCGTCGGGCACGGCGTCGACGGCGGCCTGGACGGTCGGGTGGTCGGCGGGCACGCGCAGCGTCACCGGGCCGCCGATGCGCTTCTGCGGTCCGGAGAACCGGGCGAGCAGGGCGGGCACGGCGGCGGCCGGGTCGAGCCGGTAGGCGTAGAAGTCACGCGGGTCGAAGGCCGCGCCCCAAGCATCGTGGCGGCCCGTCGTGCCCTTGAGGATCGAGCCGCGCTGCACCAACTCGGCGGTGGCGTCGGCCTGATAAGGGTGCTGGACGTCCTCGTAGTAGCTGTTCTCGATCACCATCTTGGTGCGGCCGCGCGACCAGTTCCCGTAGGTCCACACCGGGTCGCCGGGGTCGGCCTGCCCGGACAGATGGTTGTTGTAGAGGTGCGCGTAGGCCGCGTTGTCCACCGAGGGGTTGCGCTGTTTGGTGCCGGTGAACAGATTGTGGTCGACGGTGAGCTGTGTCCTGACGTTGTCCGTCCAGCCGACGCCGAAGGTCTTGTTGTGGTCCTCGAAGCGGTTGTAGGAGACGGTGACGTACTCGCTGTCCTTGCGGATGTCGAGCTGGCCGTCACAGATCCGCGCGAACCTGTTGTGGTCGATCCAGACGTGGTGGACGGTGTCCATCCGGATGCCGTCGAAGTCGTTGGTCTTGCAGTCCCAGTCGCCCTCAACCGCAGAGTCCCGGATGGTCAGATTGCGGATGATCACATTGTGCGTGCCGGGTTCGAGGTTCAGCTCGCCGTGCACGATCTCGGCGCTGTCACCGACGCCGATGACGGTCTTGTCGGAGCCCACGGTGATGCCCGCGCCGAACGGCTCGACGGCGATGCTGCCCTTGACGCGGATGACGTAACGCCCTTCTGCCGAGGCGTACTTGGCCAGGGACGCCTGGTCGGTGACGGTGACGACCCGGCCGCCCGCCCCGCCCGTGGTACCGCCCGCGAGGGAGGCGAAGCCGTGCGGGGTGTCGGACCAGGCGCGGCTCTCCGAGGCGGCCGTGGTCCCGAGGGCTTCGGCAGGAGCGGCGGAGACGGCCATGGGTTCGGGAGCTTGGGCGGTGTCGGCGGAGGCGGCGGTGTCGCCGGAGGCGGCGGAGGCGTCCGTGGTGGCCCCGATGAGCAGGGAGCCAAGGAGCGCGCAGACGGCCGCGACAGCACGGCCGCCATGACGGCCTTCGCGCAGCAAGCGCTTTCTCGACGGGTACGGCATGGGGCTCCTCACAGACGTAAGGCGGCTTGATTGGAAAGGGAGCTGACGCGGCGGAAGGGAGCTGACGCGGCGTCGGGGACCGACGACGGTCAGACGGTGATGCGGAACCGGGTGAACAGCGCGGAGCCCGGATCTCCGCCGCCTTCGGGCGCGAGCGCGAACAGGCCGAGCAGGGCGCCCACCCAGCGCCATGGCGTGGCGGCGAAGACCGGACCCGAGCGCGTGAAGCCGTCGCCGGTGTCGGCGGAGAAGCGGCAGCGGGCTCCCGCTCCGGTCTCGATCCGAAGGCGGGCCCGTCCATCGGGCGCGGGCCGGTCACGGGCGGCGTCACGCTCCTGATCGGCGACGGCCTCGCCGAACCGGTGCACAAGGCGCACGCCGCCGTCCGGTCCGCGTTCCAGGCCGATCCAGGAGTACGCGTCGCCGAGCACCGTCAACCCGGCGCGCGCGCCCGGCCTTTGGGCGGCCAGTTCAAGCTCCACCTCGACGGTGCAGGGCAGGGCGGGCAGCCGTTGGGTGAGGATGTTCGGCTGCCGCCGCAGATCGTGCGCGTCGGCCGTGGGCACGCACAGCAGGCGAAGCCCGTCGCCGGAGTGCCGGGGCGCCCACCCGTCGCGCGGGTTGGCGGTCCACTGCCACTGCCGGCCGAAGCGTCCGCCGGTGAAGTCGTCGTCGGTGGCGGGTGCGGACAGCGGCTCGCGCGGCAGATCGGGCTTCTTGTGTACGCGTACGGGGGCGCCGTCGTCCCCGATGACAGGCCAGCCCGACGTGTCCCAGTGCATCGGCTGCAGATGCACCAACCGGCCGTAGGCGCCGCGCTGCTGGAAGTGCAGGAACCAGTCCTCGCCCGCCGAGGTGCGCACCCAGCCGCCCTGGTGCGGGCCGTTGATGTCGGTGTCGCCCTGCTCCAGGACGATCCGCTCCTCGTAGGGGCCGAAGAAGCAGCGTGAGCGCAGGGCGCCCTGCCAGCCGGTCTCCACTCCCCCGGCGGGGGCGAGGATCCAGTACCAGCCGTCGTGCCGGTAGACCTTGGGCCCTTCGAGGGTGAACCAGCCGGGGATGCGGTCCGCGTCCACGATCACCTTGCCCTCGTCGAGGAGTTCACGGCCGTCGGCGCTCATCCGGTGGCCGGTGAGCCGGTTCTTGACGCCCGAGCGCGACCGGGCCCAGGCGTGCACGAGATAGGCTTCGCCGCTCTCCTCGTCCCACAGCGGGCACGCGTCGATCAGGCCCTTGCCCGCCTTGATCAGGTGCGGTTCGCTCCACGGGCCGTGAATATCGGGGGCGTTGACCTGGAACACGCCGTGGTCGGGGTCACCCCAGAAGATCCAGAAGCGGCCGTCGTGGTGCCGGATCGAGGGTGCCCACACCCCGCAGTCGTGCCGCGGCCGGTCGAACTCGGCGGCGGGGTGCAGGCGTTGCAGCGCATGCCCGATGAGCCGCCAGTTGACCAGGTCGCGCGAGTGCAGCAGCGGCAGCCCCGGCACGCGGCCGAAGCTGGACGCGGTGAGGTAGAAGTCCTCGCCGACGCGCACCACGTCGGGGTCGGACCAGTCGGCGGCGAGCACCGGGTTGAGGTAGGTCCCGTCGCCCAGATCGGCACTGAGGGCTTGGCTGGTGGCGTCGCGCGGGGGCCCGGCGCTCTCCGTGCGGTCGGCGCTCTCCCTGCGGTCGGCGCTCTCCGTGCGGTCGGCGCTCTCCGTGCGGTCGGCGCTCATCACGCGGTCACCGCCTTGCGGACCAGGGTCGCGGCGGCTGCCCTGTCGAGGCGGCCGTCGGCGACGACGGTGACGAAGCGGCGTACGAGGGTCTCGCCCGGGGCGAGCCGCAGACGGACCGTGGGGGCGAGGGACGAGCCGACGCCGGGGTACTCGGTGGCGCGCACGAACCACGGGTCCTGGCGGGTGCGTTCGGTGGCTCCGGCGAAGACCAGCGTCCAGGCGGACGAGGCGAGGGCCAGCCAGTCGGCGCGGGTGCCGTGCACCCGGTCCTCGCCCTCGGAGCGGGCGGTGAACACCTCGGGTGCCGTCGGCTCTTTGGGGGCTCGCCAGAAGAAGCCGCCGTAGGCCGCGCCGGGGCGGCCGTTGGTGGCCGGGCTGCCGAAGGACACCGCCCGGCCGAGTGGCCCGGTCAGGGCGAAGGTGAAGTCCAACGCCCAGGCTGAGGTGGTGAGTTCGGTGACGGCGACGGTGCGCCGCTCCCGCAGCAGCTCACGCCCTTCGGCGAGCCAGCGCAGCTCTTCCACGAAGCCGTCGGGGTCGCTCAGCTGGAAGCCGGTGTGCCGCTGGGCGCCGTGGTTGGCCAGGGCGGTCGGGCCCCGGCCGCGGACGAAGGTGCGCCCGCCCCAGAAGTTGTGCCCCTCGACGTCGGGAACGGCGACACCGACGCCGAGGTGGTGGAGGTGGTCGGCCGGGGCGCATTCGGTGACGGCGATGCCGCCCAGGGTGGTGACCGGGTGCAGGTAGGGGCGGGGCGCGTGGCCGACGGGCAGCTCGGGCCGGATCTCGTAGCGGCCGACCGGGCGGCCTGCGCAGTGCAGGACGAGGGTGTCGTTCAGAACGCGGCTCATGGGGTGGTCACCTCTTCGGGGAGCGCCCAGGCGGCGCCCAGCTCGGAGTAGACGGCGAGGGTGGCGGCCGCCTCGGCGACCAGGGCGTCGATGCCGGTGACGACGCGCCGGGGCGCGCTTTCGCCGGGTTCGTGGCGCCAGGCCCCGTCGGGCAGGCGGGCGGGGTCCGGGGCCCGGCGGATCGCTTCGACCACCTTCATGAAGGCGCCCGTCGCGGCGGGCGGCACCAGCAGGTCCACGCCGTGGGTGAGGTGCCGGACGAGGTTCTCGAGCAGATCGGTGCGTCCGTGCACGACCTCCTGCGGGCCGTGTCCGGTGCGCTGCAGCAGGACGCGGTCCTGCTTGTACCAGTAGGTGACGCGGCCACGGCTGCCGTGCACCAGGACGTACGGCTCGCCCGGCTGCTCGGCGCACAGCGTGGCCGCCACGGTGACGCGGCGCCCGGCGGCCGTGGTGAGTCGGACACACGAAGTGTCGTCGGCCTCGATGGCGTTGGCCCGGAACAGTCCGGTCTCGATCCGGGCGATGTCCTCGGCGCGGGTGCTGCCGTCGAGGGCGAGCGCGGTGGCGACGGCATGGGCGAGGGGGTTGGCCAGGACGCCGTCGACGACATCGGCCCCGCCGAGGCGGCGGTGTCCGGCCCAGGGAGCGCGGCGGTAGTACGCCTCGTCGCGCGCCCAGGCACCGGCCGCGCCGACCCCGGTGACCTCGCCGACGGCACCGGAGGCGAGCAGTTCGCGGATCGCGGGCAGGGCGTGCGAGCCGAGCGACTGGAAGCCGATCTGGCAGGCCGTGCCCGCGTTCCGCACCGCGTCGCTGATCCGCGAGAACTCCGCGTACGACGGTGCGGGCGGCTTCTCCAGGAGCAGATGGACACCGCGCCGGGCGGCGGCGACGGCGAGGTCGGCGTGGGTGGGGATGGGGGTGCATACGACGGCGATGCGCGCGCCGGTGGCGTCGAGAAGATCCCCGAAGTCCGGGGACTGCGCGGGCGCGTCGAAGCCGTCGAAGCCGTCGAAGCCGTCGAGTTCGGCGGGGGTGAGCGGCGTGAGCTCGCACACGCCCACCAGGCGTACCAGACCGGCCCGTTGGAGGCGGTGGATGTTCCGCAGATGCCAGCCGCCGTGGCCGCGGGCCCCGGCGAGCACGACGGGGACCGGTTCCGTGACGCGCGCGTTTCCCGCGTTCGCGACCCGGGCGTTCATCGTGCCCTCCCCGCGCCGGCGGCGAGTGGAGCAGCTCTCCCCAGATCTCGCAGCAGACCTCGTATCCGTATCCGCATCGGCATCAGCATCGGCATCACCCCTTCACCGCCCCCGCGCTGAACCCGGTGATCAGCCACTTCTGGATGAAGGCGAAGACGATCACGACCGGCACCGCGGCGATGATGCCGCCGGCCGCGAGCGCCCCCATGTCGACGCTGTCCGCGCTCATCAGGGTGTTCAGGCCGACGGGGATCGTCTGCTTCTCCTGGTTGCTGAGGAACATCAGGGCGAACAGGAAGTGGTTCCAGCTGTGCACGAAGGCGAAGGAGCCCACCGCGATCAGGCCGGGCCGCAGCAGCGGGAGCACCACTGAGCAGAACGCGCGGAAACGGGAGCAGCCGTCGACCCAGGCGGCCTCTTCCAGGGAGTACGGCACGTTCTTGATGAAGTTGCTGATGAGGATCATCGACAGCGGCAGCTGGAAGACCGTCTCGGCGAGGATCACACTGCCCAGAGAGTTGATCATCTGCAGATTGGCGAAGATCTCGAAGAGCGGCACCAGGAGCAGCGCCCCCGGTACGAACTGCGAGCACAGCAGGGCCAGCATGAACACCCGCTTGACCCGGAAGTCGAAGCGGGCCAGGGCATAGCCCCCGGCGAGCGCGACGACGGTCGTCATCACCAGGGTGGCGACGCCGATCAGGACACTGTTCTGGAAGAAGACCGCGAAGCTGCGCTCGGTCCACACCTTGTCGAAGTGCTCGAAGGTGACCGGCCAGGGCACGAGCGAGGTCGAACCGGCCGGGCGCAGGGCGAAGAGCAGGATCCAGTAGAACGGGACGAGCGTGAAGACGAGATAGACCGTGAGCGGCAGATAGATGTGCCAGCGCGGCACCTCGTCCCAGGCGCGGCGGCGCTTGCCGGGACGGCGTGGTCCGACGCGGTCGGGCTCGGTGCGCGGGGCGGGCGCGACGGGGGTGACTTCCATGTCCTTGGTGATCACTTGTTGTCGCCTCCGAATTTGCTCAGGCGCAGATAGACCACCGAGCAGAAGAGCAGGATCACGAACGCCACCGTGGTCAGCGCGGACGCATAGCCGAAGTCATGCGCTTCGACACTGGTGTTGGCTACATACAGCGGCAGCGTCGTCGTCTCGCCCGCAGGCCCGCCGCCGGTGAGGGTGTAGAGCAGATCGACGTTGTTGAACTCCCACACCATGCGAAGGAGCGTGGACAGGATGATCGCGTCCTTGAGGTGCGGCAGCGTGATGTGCAGAAACTGCTGCAGCCGGCTCGCGCCGTCCACCTCGGCCGCCTCGTACAGGTCCTTCGAGACGGACTGCAGGTCGGCGAGGATGAGGATCGCGAAGAAGGGCACCCCGCGCCACAGATCGGCGACGATCGCGGCCGGGAAGACGGTCGCGGTGTCGGAGAGCCACGAGGTGCCGTACTCGCCGATGCCCATGTCCGCGAGATAACGGGTGATGCCCGTCTGGGAGTTGTAGAGCAGCACCCAGATCACGGAGGTCAGTACGCCGGAGACGGCCCAGGGCGAGAAGACCAGGGCGCGGCCGACGGCCCGGCCGACGAAGGTCTGGTTGACGATCAGCGCGAGGGCGAGCCCGAAGAGCAGCTGCAGCCCCACCTCCACGAACACCCACTTGGCGCTGAAGGCGAGGGTGTCCCAGAACAGCGGGTCCTCGGTGAAGGCCTGGACGAAGTTGTCCAGGCCCGCGAAGCCGTTGCGCCAGGGCTTGGTGGGGTTGTAGTGCTGCAGGCTGTAGTAGAAGACGCTGATCACGGGGTACGCGATAAAGCCCAGCATCATCAGCGCGGCCGGGGCGATCAGCAGGTACGGGAGCCTGCGCGGCGTCGCTGAGCCACGGCGGCGCCGGGGTGGCGGGGGCGATTTCGCCACGGCTGCGGCTTGGGCCATGACTGGTCTCCGTTCTCGGGCGGTTCGGGGTCGAGCCATGTGCGTGCGCCGGAAGATCGTTGGAGCGCTTCACAGACGCTGTTCGGTATCTCGGGCAAACAGACGCTGTTCGGTATCTCGGGCAAATGGAAAGGGAGTTCAGCCCGCGTACGGGTCGGGCACCTGTCCCGGGCGGGCCAGGAAGGCGAAGTCGCAGCCGGTGTCGGCCTGGGTGATCTGCTCCTGGTACAGCGCCCCGTAGCCGCGCTCGTAGCGCTCGGGCGGCGGTGTCCACGCGGCCCGGCGGCGCTCCAGCTCCCCGTCCGGCACGTCGAGTCGGAGACTGCGCGCCGGGACGTCCAGGGTGATGGGGTCGCCGGTGCGCACCAGGGCGAGCGGGCCGCCGACATGTGACTCGGGCGCGATGTGCAGCACGCAGGTGCCGTACGAGGTGCCGCTCATCCGGGCGTCGGAGATCCGCACCATGTCGCGCACGCCCTGCTTGAGCAGGTGGTCGGGCAGGGGCAGCATGCCGTACTCGGGCATGCCGGGGCCGCCCTTGGGCCCGGAGCCGCGCAGCACCAGGACGCTGTCGGCGGTGATACCGAGGGCGGGGTCGTTGATGGTGCGCTGCAGCGTGCGGTAGTCGTCGAAGACGACGGCGGGGCCGGTGTGCACAAGGAGTTCCGGGTCGGCGGTGATGTGCTTGATGACGGCACCGTCCGGGCACAGGTTGCCCCGCAGGACCGCGACGCCGCCCTCCGCGGACAGCGGCTTCTCACGGGTGCGGATCACGTCGTCGTCGTGCACCAGGGCCCCGTCGAGCTGTTCGCGCAGGGTGGTGTGGGCGACGGTGGGCCGCTCCAGGTGCAGCAGGTCGGGGATCCTGGAGAGGAAACCGGGCAGACCGCCGGCGAAGTGGAAGTCCTCCATCAGGTAAGGGCCGCCGCCCGGACGGACGTTGGCGAGCACCGGCACCGTGCGCGCGATCCGGTCGAAGTCGTCGAGGGTGAGCCGCACCCCGCAGCGCCCGGCGAGGGCGATGAGGTGGATGACGGCGTTGGTGGAGCCGCCCAGGCCGAGGACGGTGGTGACGGCGTCCTCGAAGGCGTCCCGGGTGAGGATTTGCGACGGCTTGAGGTCTTCCCGTACGAGACCGACGATCCGCAGCCCGGCCGCGGCGGCCATCCGGTCGTGCCCGGAGTCCACCGCGGGGATGGAGGACGCGCCGGGCATGGTCATCCCAAGCGCCTCGGCGGCCGCGGTGAGCGTGGAGGCGGTGCCCATGGTCATGCAGTGGCCCGGGGAACGCGCAAGACCGCTCTCCAGTTCGGCCAGTTGGCAGTCGCCGATGAGGCCGGCCCGGTGGTCGTCCCAGTACTTCCACATGTCGGTGCCCGAGCCGAGCACCTCCTTGCGCCAGTGCCCCGGCAGCATGGGCCCCGCGGGCACGAACACGGCCGGCAGATCCACCGACGCGGCGCCCATGAGCAGGGCGGGGGTGGACTTGTCGCAGCCGCCGAGCAGCACGGCGCCGTCCACCGGATAGGAGCGGAGCAGTTCCTCGGTCTCCATCGCGAGGAGGTTGCGGTAGAGCATCGGTGTCGGCTTCTGGAAGGTCTCGGAGAGCGTGGCGACGGGGAATTCGAGCGGGAAGCCCCCGGCCTGCCACACACCCCGCTTGACCGCCTGGGCGCGGTCGCGCAGGTGGACATGGCAGGGGTTGATGTCCGACCAGGTGTTGAGGACGGCGATGACCGGCTTGCCCAGGTGCTCCTCGGGCAGATAGCCGAGCTGCCGGGTCCTGGCCCGGTGGCTGAACGAGCGCAGACCTGGCGCGCCGTACCACTGATGGCTTCTGAGCTCTTCGGACCGCTTCGCGGAAGGCTCCACCGGGGGCTGTCCGGGATGCGCGGCCGCGGGCTGCTCGGGCCGGTTCACCGGGGGCTGCTCGGACCGCCTCTCCGGGCGCGGCTCGGACCGCCTCTCCGGGCGCGGCTCGGACCGCTCCACCGGAGACTGCTCGGGCCGGTTCATATGACCCACCCCGCGGCTATCGCGGCCACTTCGGCGCGCTCGGCCTCCGGCAGGAGCCTGCTGGGGGCGCGCACGTCGCGGCGGCACAGGCCGAGCGAGGCGAGGGCCTCCTTGACGACGGTGACGTTGTCGGCGGAGGCGTTGGCGGCGCGCAGTTCCTCGAATCGGCGGATCTGCTCCCACACCTTCATGGCGGCCGGGTAGTCACCGGATCGAAGCGCTTCGATCAAGTGCAACGAAAGACGCGGTGCGACATTCACGAGCCCTGAGGTGAAGCCCGAGGCACCCGCGGAGAAGTACGAGGGTGCGTACGGCTCGGCGAGCCCGGCGACCCAGACGAACCGTTCCAGTCCGGCGTCGCGCGCGAAAGCGGCGAACCGGGCCGCGTCCGGGACCGCGTACTTCACGCCGACGACATTGGGGCACAGGTCCGCGAGCTCGGCGAGGCGGACCCCCGCGAGCAGCGGGTTGCGCAGATAGGGCACGACGCCGAGTTCCGGCACGGCCTCGGCGATGGACCGGTGGTAGTCGACCCAGCCGGCGTCCGAGACATAGGGGTGGGCGGGCTGATGGACCATCACCATGCGCGCCCCGACGTCACGGGCGTGCCGTGCGGCGGCCACGGCTGTGGGGACGTCATGGCCGACGCCCACCAGGACGACGCCCCGCTCCCCCGCCTCCTCGACGGTCAACTCCGTGACGAGACGGCGTTCTTGGGGGGTGAGCGCATAGAACTCGCCGGTGTTGCCGTTCGGCGTGAGGGTGCGCACCCCGCTGTCGAGGAGCCGGCGCAGGAGGGCCCGGTGCGCGACCTCGTCGACGGTGCCGTCCGCCGCGAACGGGGTCACGGGGATGGCGACCACGTCGGCGAGGGCGGCGCGCTGGGTCTCGAAGTCGATGGCGGTCACTCCTGCTCCTCGGGGAAGGCGCGGTACACGAACGAGGCGATGTGGTCGCGCAGCGCGTCGGCGGCGGCGTCCGCGTCGCCCTCGTCGGCGAGGCGCAGGATCTCGCGGTGCTCGGCGGCCTCCCGCTCCCAGGAGGGTTCGGCGGCCCAGGCGACGGCGGCGACCAGGGCCGCCTGGTCACGGACCTCGTCGAGCATCCGGCCGAGCAGCGGATTGCCGCAGGCCAGATACAGGGAGCGGTGGAACTCCCGGTTGGCGAGGGAGCGTTGGGCCGTGTCGTCGGCCTCGTCGGCGCGGGCGAGCGCCTCCCGGGCGGCGTCGAGGGAGGCGCCGCGGCGTACGGCACGGCGTACCGCCTCGGGCTCCAGGAGCAGCCGCACGTCGTACACCTCGTGCGCCATGTCGGCGTCGACCATCCGCACGGTGGCGCCCTTGTACTGGCTCATGACGACTAGGCCGGTGCCGGCCAGGGTCTTGAGCGCCTCGCGCACGGGCGTCTTGGACACCCCGAACTGCTCGGCGAGCTCGGTCTCCACCAGCGCCTGCCCCGGGGGCAACTGCCCGGTCAGAATGCGGTGCTTGATCGCTTCAAGGACGAACTGCGTGCGGGAGGGAATGGGCGTCGGTACAGAGGTCATGCGCGCCTCTCGGATCTCGCATATCGCGTCTCATATATGACGCATGAAGTACGACGCGATGAAAGTAGGAGGCGCCCAGGGTTTCGTCAACGCTTTCGACAAGAAACCTTCACAGCGGACCGGAGGCACAACTCGCGGCCCAGGTCAGGGGGTTGGGCCGACGCCCGCTGCCCTTCCTTCCGCCCCGTCGACTGCCCTGCGGGTGCGTCGTGGCTGGTCGCTCCCCCAGCTACCGCTGGGGGACCCCCAGCCCGGCGGAGCCGCATATCGACACAGCCCCGCGCCCCTTTGGGGCGCAACGAACCGCACCGGACTTCCCCCTAACCGCTCAGTCCTTGCGTCCCGTCACCGCCACGCTCACACCCAGGCCGATCATGGTGAGACCGCCCGCGCCGCCGACCGCCGCGAGCCGCCGGGGCGAGCGCGCGAACCAGCCGCGCGCGGTGGCCGCGGCCAGGCCCCAGACACTGTCCATGACCAGCGCGATGGCGTTGAAGACCAGGCCGAGCAGCAGCATCTGCGCCGCCACGGCACCCTGCGCGGGGTCCACGAACTGCGGCAGTACGGCGGCGAAGAACACGATCGTCTTGGGGTTGGCCACACCGACCGCGAACCCCTCCCCCAGCGTGCGCAGACCGCCCTGCCCGGCCGGGGCCCCGCCGCTGAACACGGCCTGGAGGGAATGGCGTTTGCGTACCGCCTGTACGCCGAGGTAGACGAGATAGGCGGCGCCCGCGAGCTTCAGGGCCGTGAAGACGAGCACCGACCGCTCCACGATCGCCCCGACGCCGAAGGCGACGGCCACGACGAGGACGTACGCACCCAGCGCGTTGCCGACGACGGTCGTCAGCGCGGCGCGCCTGCCCTGGGCGAGTGCCCGGCCGATCACGAACAGGACGCTGGGTCCCGGCACGACGATGAGCAGGAAGGACATGGCGGCGAAGGCGAGCATCCGGTCGGTGGCTATCATGCCGCGCAGCCTAGCCACGACGGCCGCGCACGGCACGGGCCTTTCGACCCGTGGACCAGCCCCCCCCCGTGACCGTGACCCGGCGTCTCCGCCCCCTGGGCCCGCGGACCAGGCCCCGTGACCGTGACCCGGCGTCTCCGCCTCCCCGGCCCCGGAGCCCGTGGGCCGGAGCCCCCACTCACCCCGGTCGCCCCCACCCCTACGACCCCCGCACTCCGCCGTGCCAAGATCTCCGGCAGAGCACGCACGGGCAAGTACAAGGTCACGGGAGGGCTGAGTACCGATGGCGCAGCACTGGGCGGACTTTCAGTACGAGATCTATCTGAACGGCATGTCGGGCGCCGTACCGCGCCTACCCACCGATCTGACCCGGCTGGAGGAGATGGCCGAGCAGCGGCTCGGACCCGGCCCGGTCGGCTACGTGGCGGGCAGCGCCGGCAGCGGCAGCACCGCCGCGGCGAACCGGTCGGCGCTTGAGCGGCGCAGGATCGTGCCGCGGATGCTGCGCGATGTGCACGAGCGCGATCTGGCGGTGGAGATACTCGGGCGGCCGCTGCCCGCGCCGATGGCCCTCGCCCCCGTGGGCGTTCTGTCGATCATGCACCCGGGCGCCGAGCCCGCGGCGGCGCGCGCGGCCGCGGCGCACGGTGTGCCGTACATCCTCTCCTCCGCTTCGAGCACGCCGATGGAGCAGGTCGCCGAGGCGATGGGCGACGGCGAGCGGTGGTTCCAGCTGTACTGGGCCAAGGACCGCGAGGTCACGAAGAGCTTCCTCGACCGGGCGAAGGCGGCTGGTTTCACGGCGCTGTTCGTCACGCTCGACACTCCCCTGCTCGCCTGGCGGCCGCGCGATCTGGACCAGGCGTATCTGCCGTTCCTGCACGGCGTGGGCACCGCCAACCACTTCTCCGACCCGGCGTTCCAGGCAGGCCTCGCCAAGCCGGTGCACGAGGATCCGAACGCCGCCGTCATGCACTTCGTCGGCATGTTCGCCGACCCCGCGAAGACCTGGCCGGACCTGGCGTTCCTGCGCGAGAACTGGGACGGCCCGATCGTCCTCAAGGGCATCCTGCACCCCGACGACGCCCGGCTCGCCGCCGATGCCGGCATGGACGGCGTGGTCGTCTCCAACCACGGCGGCCGCCAGGTCGCGGGCTCCGTCGCCGCGGCCGACGCGCTGCCCCGGGTGGCCGAGGCGGTCGGCGACCGGCTCACCGTTCTCTTCGACAGCGGCATCCGCACCGGCGACGACATCTTCAAGGCCCTCGCCCTCGGCGCCCGCGGGGTCCTGGTCGGCCGGCCCTACGCCTATGGCCTGGGCCTCGACGGACAGCCCGGCGTCGAGCACGTGATCCGCTGTCTGCTCGCGGAGTTCGATCTGACCCTCGCTCTGACCGGTCACGCGGGCCCCACGACGGTCAGCGCGGACGACCTGATCGAGGAGTCCGCATGAGTACGAGCCTCAAGAACGTCCTGGCGATCGTCCCGCCCCACATGGGCGGCCGACGGTCCGGTACCGGGCTAGCCGCGCTCTTCGACGGGCGGGCCCGCGTCACGGTCGTCGAGGCCGCGGGCGAGGACCCCGCCGCCCTGCGCGCCGCCCATGTCATCGTCACCGCGCTCAGCCCGGTCACCGCCGAACACCTCGCCGCCGCACCGGAGTTGGAGCTCGTGCAGTGCGCCAGCCACGGCTTCGACTACGTCGACCTGGACGCGGCCCGCGCCCGGGGCGTCGCCGTCTGCACCATCGGCTCCAGCGGCGCGGAGCGGCAGAACGTCGCCGAGCAGACCTTCGCCCTGATCCTCGCCCTGGCCAAGCAGCTGATCCCGGCGCACACCGCGCTCACCGGCGGCGACTGGGCCCTGCCACGCCTGCAGTCCCATCTGACCGAGCTCTCCGGCAAGACCCTCGGCGTGGTCGGACTCGGCCACATCGGCCGCGAAGTCGCCCGTCGCGCGCTCGCGTTCGACATGGACGTGATCTACGCGGGGCCGCGCCGTGCGGCCCCCGAAACGGAGGCCCGCTGCGGCGACGCGCGCCACGTACCGCTCGATGAACTCCTGCGCACCGCCGACTACATCAGCCTGCACGCCCCGCTGACCGACTCCACCCGCCATCTCCTGGACGCCGAGCGGCTCGCCCTGCTCAAGCCCACCGCGTTTGTGATCAATACCGCCCGTGGGGCGCTGATCGACCAGGAGGCGCTCGCCGACGCCCTGGAGGCGGGCACCCTGGCCGGCGCGGGCATCGATGTCTTCGACCCCGAGCCGCCGCCGGCGACGCTGCGGCTCCTCAAGGCGCCACGGGTGGTGCTCTCACCGCATGTCGGGGGCGTCACCCGCGAGACGGTCGTACGCATCGCGCTCGCCGCCGTGCAGAACGCCGTCGACCACCTGGACGGGAAGCCGCCACGGGATGTGGTGTCGTAGCGGCCGGTCCGGCGTGCTTCACCGGCGGGCGGCCCGCGCCCGGGTCTCCCGTGGCGGGCGGACGAACTGCAGCTCCAGAGTGGGCGGTGGCGCGGCGATCCCGGGCCCGCCCGCGGCCGCCCAGGCAAGGAGTTCATCGGTGCAGTCGTCGTCCATGGCGAAGCCGATCCAGGTCGCGCGGCCGCCCGCGGCCCGCCCGGCGGTCGACGGCTGTACGACGATGACGTTGGCCTGGTCGCAGGGGCCGAGGCAGTCCGTCGCACGGACGGCGAAACCGCCCCGCGACTCGGCGGCACCGGCGCGCAGCCGGTCGAGCTGCCACGCGTGGTCGGTACCGGGGTGCTTGCGTGGATTGCCGCAGCAGCAGCCGCGGCACACGACCAGCGTGCAGGGGCGCCCGCGGGCCGCGCCGATGGTGGCCATGCGCCGGTTCGCTATCTGGGGTCGGTTCATCACCTGAAGCGTACGTGGGAGAGCCCGGTTCTAGTAATTCCCTCTAGTTCCGGGCCGGTTCCGAGCCAGTTCCGGGCCGGTTCCGAGCCAGTTCCGGGCCGGTTCCGGCTGAACTACCCTTGCCCCCGTGTCCCCTAAGCAGCAGCGCGGCGAGGCCACCGCCGACCGGCTCCTCACCACGGCGCTGCGGGTGTACGCGGAGGCCGGCCAGCAGGGCTTCACGGTGAACGCGGTCACCGCGGCCAGCGGCGTCAGCCTCGGCAGTCTGTACCACCACTTCGGCAGCTTCGACGGCCTGGCCGCCGCCCTGTACACGCGCTGCATGCGGGAGTTGTGCGACGAGGTGGTCACCGCCCTGCGCCGCACCCGTACCGCACGGACCGGAGTGCGCGCGTTCGTCCACGCCTATCTGCGCTTCACGGAGGAGCACCCGGATGCCGCGCTGTTCATCCACGCCTCCGCCCACTCCGGCTACCTCGCCGCACACGCCGACCAGATCCGCGCGGCCAAGGCGCCCATGCTGGAGGCCATCACGCGGTGGCTGCGGCCGCGCATCGAGGCCGGCGAAGTGGCGCCGCTGCCGGGCCCCGTGATCGAGGCCCTGGTCCTGGGCCCGGTCGCCGAGACCGCACACCGCTGGCTGTCGAGGACGTACGACGCCGATCTCGCCCAGGCCGCGCGTATCCTGCCCGACCGCATCTGGCGATCCCTTCGCCCCGACGGCGACTAGGGCGACGGGAACGACTGGAACGGCTGGAGCAACTGGCTGCAGACCACGGCAACTAGAAGATCCTTCTAGAAAAGCGCTTCAATGCTGTCACCCCTTCATGCACACTCCACGGGCACGCCCTCAACAGACCTCTCAAGCAAGGGAGTTGGCATCGTGACGCAGCGGGAACGGCGGCCCAATGGACACCGGACGGCCCTGGCCGCGGCCCTGTTGTCGGCGCTCCTCGTCGGCGGTACGCAGACTCCCGCAGCGGCGGCCGAAGCACAAAGCCCCGCTCCCTGCGCGCGGCAGGCCAGGACAGAAGTGTTCCGTGCGGGCGGCGCGCCCCTGCTCGACTGGCGCGAGAACCTGGAGTTCGACGGGCGCGGCACGCTGTGGGTCACCCACATCACCGGGCACCGCGTCGAGGCGTACGCCCCGGACGGCACCCTCAGGACCAGCTTTCCGCTGAACGGTCCCGGCGGCATCCGGCGCGGCCCGGACGGCATGATGTACGTCAACTACGGTGTGAACCCGCTCACTTCGGCCACCGGAAGCGGCGTGGTGCGGTTCGATCCGGCGGCCGCCGAGCCGCGGCCCGAGAAGGTCGTCGACGGCCTGTCGGGTATCAACGGCCTCGCCGTCGACGGCGAGGGCAATCTCTACCTCAGCCGCGAACTGGCCACCGGCATCCTCAAGGTCCGCCCGGACGGCACCGTCGACGAGCGCTGGACCAAGGCTGCGGACGTGTTCGGCGCCAACGGCCTGGAGATCGTCGGCGGGACGCTCTACGCCAGTGTCATCACCAGCACCTCGTCCCCCGTCGTCCGGATCCCCCTGGACGATCCGGGGAGCCACTCCACGGTCACCGAGCTGAGCCCGAACCCCCTGGAAGCCAAGCTGCTCGACGACCTCACGGCCCTCGACGGCGGGGGCGACCTCGTCGTCGCCTCCTTCCGCGACGGCGAGCTGATCCGCGTGGACCGCGACAGCGGCCGGTCCTGTGTCCTGGCGACCGGCCTGCGGACGCCGTGCAGCGTCCGCGTACCCCGTGGCTTCGGCGGGCACGATCCGCGCCGTGAGCTGTTCGTGGCCGAGGCCTCGGGCCGCATCGTTAAGGTGACTCTGCCCTGATGAGATGACTCTGCCCCGGTGCGGGGGCGGGGCGCGGCCGGGCGTGAGCGAGGAGGGGCTGAGGTGGGCGAGGTTCCCGCTGTCTGGCAGATCGGCGATGTCATCGACGGGCGCTACGAGGTCACGGACGTCCACCTGGCGGGCGCGATGGGCATCGTGCACCGCGTCCGGCATCTGGTCTGGGGCAGCGATCTGGCGGTCAAGAGCCCCTGGCCCGAGCTGTTCCAAAGGCCCGGGGACCAGGAGCGGTTCATCGCCGAGGCACAGACCTGGGTGTCGCTCGGTCTGCATCCCCATGTCTGCGGCTGCTACTACGTCCGCACCCTCGGCGGTGTCCCCCGGGTGTTCACCGAGTACGTCGGCGGCGGCAGCCTGGCCGACTGGATCGACGACCGGCGGCTGTACGAGGGCGGTCCCGGCCGGGCCGTACGCCGGATCCTGGATCTGGCGATCCAGATCTCGTGGGGCCTGGAACACGCCCACGAACAGGGCCTGGTGCACCAGGACATCAAGCCCGCCAACGTCCTTGTCGACGCGTCGGGCCCGGACGGCACCGCGCTGACCGCCAAGGTCACCGACTTCGGGCTCGCCCGTGCGCGGCAGGCGCTGCCCGCGCCGGTGCCGGGCGAACAGCCGCACAGCGGTACCGTCCTGGTCGCCAACGGCGGGATGACTCCCGCGTACGCCTCCCCCGAGCAGGCCGCGGGCCATCAGGTGGGCCGCCGCAGCGACATCTACAGCTTCGCCGTATCGGTCCTGGAGATGTTCACCGGCGGCATCGACTGGCCGCGCGGCACCGCGGGCGACGCCCTCGCCGCGTATCTCGCCGACGGGCCCGCCGAGGCCGGTCTGCCCGAACTGCCCGCCGATGTCGGTGAGTTGCTCGCCGAGTGTCTGCGCAGGCACCCCGCCGACCGGCCGCCCGCGATGAGCGAGGTCACCGAGCGGCTCACCGCCCTCTACCGGCGCGCGACGGGGCGCGGCTATCCGGGCACCCGGCCGGTGGCGGCGGATCTGCGCGCCGACGAGTTCAACAACCACGCGCTCTCGCTGCTCGACCTGGGCCGCACCGCGGACGCCGAGGAGACCTTCGCGCTCGCCCTGGCCGCCGATCCGCAACACCCTCAAGCCACGTACAACGCGGGCCTGTTGCAGTGGCGCCGCGGCGCCCTGACGGACGAGGACCTCGTCGCCAGGACGGAGGCGGCCGCCGCGGCGGCGGACGCCCCGTGGCAGGCCCGCCATCTCCTGGCCCTGGCCCATCTGGAGCGCGGCGACCTCGCGTCGGCGGGCCCGCTGCTCGACACCGCCGTACGCGCGGCGCCGGGCGAGGCCGATGTCGAGGCGACCGTACGCACCGTCCGCTCGGGCTCGGTCCCGCACGCCCGCTGTGTCGCCACCGGCGGCGGGCACTGGCAGCGCGACCCCGGCGTGTACATGGAGATACCCCCGCACGCCGCCGCCCGTGAGGTCCCGGTCAGGATCAGCGGCGACGGCCAGGTCGCGGTGACCGGTGACCGCGAGGGCGTGGTGCGGGTGTGGAACGTCCCCGACGGCCGCTGTCTGCACGCCTTCCGGGAACACGACGGGCGGGTGCTGTCCGTCGACGTCACCGACGACGGCCGCTTCGCCGTCTCCGTGGGCGCCGGGCACGTGGCCGTACGGGATCTCACCGACGGCCGCCTGCGGTGGACGTTCCCGTCCGACGATCCCCATGGGTACGTCTGGGTGTGGTCGGTCCGGATCAGCGCGGGCGGCGGCTTCGTCGTCGGCGCGGGCGCGGACGGCCGGGTACTCGTCTGGGACTGCCGGGCCGACGGGGCCCGCCGTGAGCTGGCCGGGCACAGCAGCGGCGTCTCCCTCGTCGAGGTGGGCGACGGCGGCCGGTTCGCGCTCTCCTCGGGCGGCGACGACACCGCCCGCCTTTGGGATCTGTACTCCGGCGAGTGCCGGCAGGTGCTCGAACTGGCCGAAGCACCCGTGGCGTTGGCGCTCAGCGGTGACGCGAGCCGCGCCGTGACCGGTGACCACGACGGCTCGCTGCGCCTGTGGGACCTGCGCAGCGGTGTCTGCCTGCGCACCTTGACGGGGCATGTCGGCGAGGTCAAGGCGCTGTCCCTGAGCGCCGACGCACGGCATCTGCTGTCCTGCGGCAAGGACCGCTCCGTGCGGTACTGGGATCTGGACGCCGGGCGCTGTCTGCGTACCTTCCGCGGGCACGAGGACACGGTGAGCGCGGTGCGCCTGGGCAGCGGGTTCGGGATCTCCGCGGCCCAGGACAACACCACCCGCTGGTGGACGCTGCCGGGCACCTCCTTCGCCGGCACGGTGCAGCTGGCCCGCCCGCGCCCGCCCGCCGAGCTCAACGAACTGGTCGACCTAGTCGCCGAGTCGGTCGCCGCCGCCGAGGACGCCATGGCCGCGGGGGACCACGCGTCGGCCCTCGCCCTGCTCACCCGGGCCCGCGCCCTGCCCGGCCACGAGCGCTCCGCCACGGCCCTGTCCGCGTGGCGGGCCCTCGACCGGTGCTCGGCCCGGGTCGGTCTGCGCACCGCGTGGGAGTCACGCACCCTCGAAGGGCCCGAGCACGTACGGCATGTCGCGCTCTCCGCCGACGGCCGCATCGGCGCGTCCTCGTCCTACCGCGGCACAGAGGTCCGGGTCTGGGACCTGGGCAGCGGTACCTGTGTGCACACCCTCGACGTGAAGGAGCCCACGGCGCTCTGGCTGAGCCCCGACGGCCGCCGCCTTCGCACGGTGGGCGACGGCGAGCTGCGCACCTGGCGCGTCTCCACCGGCGAGTGCCTGAGCACGGTGCGCCTGGGCAGTCAGGCGTGGGCGGCGGCCCGGTTCAGCGCCGACGGGCGTACGGTGCTTGTCCGTTCGGACGGCGTCATCCGCTCGGACGGCCTGATCCGCGCCTGGGACGTGGACAGCGGCAAGCCCTGGCCGCACGCCATCGAAGGCCCCGACCGGCTGCACACGCTGTGGGTCGACACGGACAGCCGCCGCGCCCTGGGCGATGAATTCACCGCATCCGCCGACTCCGTGGCCGGTGCGCTCCGGGTGTGGGACCTGGACAGCGGGCGGTGCCTGCACGTCCTGGAAGGCCACACCAGCTGGCTGCCCTCGGTGTGCCTCAGCCCGGACGGACGCCACGCGCTGTCCACCAGCCTGGACAAGACCATCCGGCTCTGGGACATCACGACCGGCACCCAGGTGCGCACCTTCGAGGCGCACCCCGGGCACGCGGCCGCGCTGTCCTTCGTCGGCGACGGACGCTGGGCGCTGTCCGGCGGCTCCGACGGCACCCTGCGCCTGTGGGACGTCGCCACCGGCCGCTGCGTGCGCACCCTCACCGGCCACCAGAAGGGGGTGTCGGCCCTCGCCGTGGCGCCGGGCGGGCACTTCGTGCTGTCCGGCAGCGACGACGGGGCCGTACGGCTCTGGGAGTTCGACTGGGAGCTCGACGCCCGCGAGCCGTGCGACTGGGACGACGGCGCTCTCCCCTACGCCGAGATGTTCCTGCGCCGCCACGGCCCGCAGTGGCCGGAGGCCGCCTTCGAGGCACTCCTCGACCGCCTGCGGGACGTCGGCTACGGCTGGCTGCGCGCCGAGGGCGTACGCGCCCGGCTCAGGGAACTGGCACTGCTGATGCCATGACCGGCCTTGCGGATGTCGTGACCGGCACCGCGGATGCCATGACTGGCACCGCGGATGCCATGAGGGCGCGGGGCCGTGCGTCGAGTACGTCGGTCCCGCGGACGCTACGCCGGCACCACGGCCTTGATGAACTCCGCGATGGCGGTGAGCTGCACGACGTCCATGACCCCCTTCGCCCCCAGCCACTCCACCGCGTGCCGCGTCTCCTCGTCCAGGGGCTTCGCCTTGACGCTCTCCTCGACGAACGCGGCGAGCACCTTGTCCACGTCCTGCCGGGTCAGCTGCGACTCCTCCCACTGCTTGGAGACGGCCTGGGCCTTGGCGATGACGGGCTTGAGGTCCGGGCGCTTCAGCAGCGTCGGCAGTACGTCCTCCGTGGCGGCGGCGATCTTCGTGCTCTGGGACGCGCTGAGCTCGGGCGCGTAGCGGGCGAGGAAGGTGCGGACGGCCTGGCGGATGTCGTCGTCGGCGACGGTGGCCGCCGCGGGACGCTCAGCGGCGGCGAACGCCGGCACCGTGGCGGTGGCGCCGAGGGTGAGGGCCAGGAGGGACGCGGCGGCGATCCGGGACATTCGGGACATGGGTGTTCCCTTGCGGTGAGAGACGGCTCCCCGAGACAGCACCCACTCTCGTCCGGCCTCCCATGGCGCGCTTGTTCGAGTCGGCCACTCGTGTGGCGCCGCCCGGGCTCGCCGCCGCACGCGGAACGGACTGCGTACGGCCGAGGCGCCCCGAACCGGTCAGGAATGGAGAAGCCCCGGTCACCGGCCCGCGGCTAGCGTGACTGTCATGGACCTCACCATCCACTGGACCTTCCTCCCGCACGACGACCCGAAGGCCTCACTCGCCTTCTACCGCGACCTCCTCGGCTTCGAGGTCCGCAATGACGTCGGCTACGACGGGATGCGCTGGATCACGGTCGGCCCCGCGGGCCGGCCCGGCACGGCGATCGTCCTGCAGCCGCCCGCCGCGGACCCCGGGGTCACCGACGACGAGCGCCGCACCATCACCGAGATGATGGCCAAGGGCACCTACGCCGCGATCACCCTGGCCACCGCCGACCTCGACGACACCTTCACGCGGTTGCAGGCCGGCGGCGCCGAGGTCGTCCAGGAGCCGATCCAGCAGCCGTACGGCGTGCGCGACTGCGCCTTCCGCGATCCCGCGGGCAATCTCGTCCGCATCAACGAACTCCCCTGAGCGTTGCCGTGACCGCGCCGACGACGTAGAACCAGACCTCGTAGCAGGCCTTGCGGCCGCAGTGACACGACGGCAGCCCGCCGCGGAGAAGGAGACATGATGAGCAGAGCCAAGAAGACGGGCCCGCAGTCGCCTGCGCCGCGCGCCGCCGAGAGCCACGATCTGATCCGTGTGCACGGCGCACGCGAGAACAACCTCAAGGACGTCAGCGTCGAGATCCCGAAGCGCCAGCTGACGGTGTTCACCGGTGTCTCGGGATCGGGCAAGAGCTCGCTGGTGTTCAACACGATCGCGGCCGAGTCGCAGCGGCTCATCAACGAGACGTACAGCACCTTCGTACAGGGCTTCATGCCGTCGATGGCACGGCCCGAGGTCGATGTGCTGGACGGTCTGACCACGGCGATCACCGTCGGCCAGCAGCGCCTCGGCGGCGACCCGCGCTCCACGGTCGGCACCGTCACCGACGCCAACGCGATGCTGCGGGTCCTCTTCAGCCGGCTCGGCAAGCCGCACATCGGACCGCCCAGCGCCTACTCCTTCAACACCGCGTCGGTCCGGGCGAGCGGTGGCATCACCGTCGAGCGCGGCGCGGCCAGGACCAAGACGGTCAAGGCGACCTTCAACCGCACCGGCGGCATGTGCACGCGCTGCGAGGGCCGCGGCTCCGTCTCCGACATCGATCTCAGCCAGCTCTACGACGACTCCAAGTCGCTCGGCGAGGGCGCTTTCACCATTCCCGGCTGGAAGTCGGACAGCCAGTGGACCGTGCAGGTCTACGCCCAGTCCGGCTTCGTCGACCCGGACAAGCCGATCCGCAAGTACACCAAGAAGGAACTGCGCGACTTCCTGTACGGGGAGCCGGTGAAGGTGAAGGTCAACGGCGTGAACCTCACCTACGAAGGTCTGATTCCCAAGATCCAGAAGTCGTTCCTGTCCAAGGACAAGGAGTCGATGCAGCCGCACATCCGGGCCTTCGTGGAGCGGGCGGTCACCTTCACCACCTGCCCCGAATGCGAGGGCACCCGGCTGAGCGAGGGCGCCAGGTCCTCGAAGATCAAGCGCAAGAGCATCGCCGACGCCTGCGCGATGGAGATCAGGGATCTGGCCGAGTGGATCCGCGGCCTCAAGGAGCCGTCGATGGCTCCGCTCCTGACGGCGCTGCAGCAGACCCTCGACTCGTTCGTGGAGATCGGCCTCGGCTATCTGTCCCTGAACCGGGCGTCGGGCACGCTGTCGGGTGGCGAGGCGCAGCGCGTCAAGATGATCCGCCACCTCGGCTCCTCGCTCACTGATGTCACCTATGTCTTCGACGAGCCCACCGCCGGTCTGCACCCGCATGACATCCAGCGGATGAACAAGCTGCTCCTGCGCCTGCGGGACAAGGGCAACACGGTGCTCGTCGTGGAGCACAAGCCCGAGGTCATCGCGATCGCCGACCATGTCGTCGACCTCGGCCCCGGCGCCGGCACGGAGGGCGGCACCGTCTGCTTCGAAGGCACCGTCGAAGGGCTGCAGGCGGGCGACACCATCACCGGCCGCCACCTCGACGACCGGGCCGCCCTGAAAAAGGCGGTGCGCGAGCCCACCGGCGCCCTGGAGGTCCGCGGTGCGCAGGCGAACAACCTGCGGAACGTCGATGTCGACATCCCGCTCGGAGTGCTCACCGTCATCACCGGCGTCGCCGGTTCGGGCAAGAGCTCCCTCGTGCACGGGTCGATGGCCCGACAGGCCGGGGCCGAGGGCGTGGTGTCGGTCGACCAGAGCCCGATCAAGGGCTCGCGGCGCAGCAACCCGGCGACGTACACCGGGCTTCTCGACCCGATCCGCAAGGCGTTCGCGAAGGCCAACGACGTGAAGCCGGCGCTCTTCAGCGCCAACTCCGAGGGCGCCTGCCCCACTTGCAACGGCGCCGGTGTCATCTACAGCGATCTGGCGATCATGGCCGGTGTCGCCACCCCTTGCGAGGACTGCGAGGGGAAGCGGTTCGAGGCATCGGTCCTCGAGTACACGCTCGGCGGCCGCGACATCAGCGAGGTGCTCGCGATGTCGGTGGCCCAGGCCGAGGAGTTCTTCGGCGCGGGCGAGGCGCACACCCCGGCCGCGCACCGCATCCTCCAGCGGCTCTCCGACGTCGGCCTCGGCTATCTCACCATCGGCCAGCCGCTGACGACGCTGTCCGGCGGCGAGCGGCAGCGCCTCAAGCTGGCCACGCACATGGCGGACAAGGGCGGCGTCTACGTCCTCGACGAGCCGACCAACGGCCTGCACCTCGCCGACGTCGAGCAGCTGCTCGGCCTGCTCGACCGGCTCGTGGACGCCGGCAAGTCGGTGATCGTCATCGAGCACCACCAGGCGGTCATGGCGCACGCGGACTGGATCATCGACCTCGGCCCGGGCGCGGGCCACGACGGCGGCAAGGTCGTCTTCGAGGGCACCCCCGCCGATCTCGTCGCCGCCCGCTCCACGCTCACCGGGGAACACCTTGCGGACTACGTCGCCACCTGAGCCATCTGTTTCACCTGGGTCTCCTGGGCCTCCTGGGTCTCCCGAGGCCCTTGGGCGGGGCCGCTCGTCCGGGTCGTCCGGGCTCCCCGTCGCCTCGTGCAGGTTCCTCTTCAGCGGCCGCCCCGCGCGGCCGCTGTGGGAAACTGACCGGGTGACGCAGAACCTGGACGACCTCGTTCGGCTGCGGCGGGCCCGCGACCGGATGGACCGTGACTACGCCGAGCCGCTGGACGTTCCGGCGCTCGCGCAGGCCGCCCTGATGTCGCCGGGGCACTTCTCCCGCAGCTTCCGCGCCGCCTTCGGCCAGACCCCGTACAGCTATCTGATGACCCGCCGCGTCGAGCGGGCCAAGGCCCTGCTGCGGCGCGGCGATCTCACGGTGACCGAGGTCTGTTTCGCCGTCGGCTGTACCTCCCTCGGGTCGTTCAGCTCACGCTTCACCGAGCTGGTCGGCGAGAGCCCGAGTGCCTACCGTGCGCGCGACCATCAGGACGCCGCCGCCATCCCGGCGTGCATGACCAAGATCCATACCCGGCCGGTACGGAATCGGGGCGCGAACCCCGCCGGTCAGCCTTAGCGTGGAAACCATGGACCTCACTCTTTCCCAGTGCTTCATCGCCGTCGACGACCACGACAAGGCGCTCGCGTTCTACCGCGATGTGCTCGGCCTGGAAGTCCGCAACGACGTCGGGTACGAGGGGATGCGCTGGGTGACCGTCGGATCGCCCTCGCAGCCGGGCGTGAACATCGTCCTCGAGCCGCCGCTCGCCGATCCGGACGCCTCGCCCGCCGACAAGCAGGCGATGGCGGAGCTGATGGCCAAGGGCCTGCTGCGCGGTGTCATCTTCTCCACGGACGACTGCGATGCCACCTTCAAGCGCATCAGCGAAGCGGGCGGTGAAGTGCTGCAGGAGCCGATGGACCAGTTCTACGGCGTCCGCGACTGCGCGTTCCGCGACCCGGCGGGCAATCTGCTGCGCTTCACCCAGCCCCTCGCCCAGTAGCGTCGGCCGCGCTTCGCCCGGCTTCATCCCTCGTTCGATCCGCCCTCGGCAGGGGAACCCGAGGCGGCCGCCGCCGGAGCAGGGAGCCGCACGCGGCGGCGGCCGCGGCGCGGGGCAGGCAGACCAAGCCCTCGCGCACACCGTCCGCACCGGCAGTTGCAGGGCGCGTGCTGGAGAACGCCCCTGTGCGGGGACACGTCCGCCGACGGGACGGCGGGGCCGGATGTCCCGTGCTCAAGGACATCGGTGCACCCAACTCGCAGCGTAGAGCGAAGCTTTGGCCATGGATAGTGCGGTTTCGGGCACTACGGCACCCGTGGGCTTCCAGGACCCCACCCTCCCGGGTCATGGCCGCACGTCAACGCGGCACCCGACCGGCTACGGTTCCGCTCCACCCCAATACCCCGCCCCCATAAGGCCGTTGGCGGCAGTATGGCCACTATCGAGATCCGCAGCTCCTTTCCCGCCCACAGCGCCACCTTGCGCGGGGCCTACTGGCTGGATTCACCGCCGCCGCATCCGGGCGACTGCTCCTGGTGCCGTCAGCTGCCGGGGACCGTGCGGGCGCCGGTGCCGACGCCGGGGAACACTCCCGCCGCTTCCACCACTCCTGCCATGGCCGCAACACGCGCCCAGGACGCAGTACGTCATAACTCTTGACCCGCCAGTAACGAGAACGTAGCTTCCCTTCAATTCTTGTATCCAGCACGTGAAATGCGGCTGCTCGACGATTGGGAAGCGAATCCATGCCGGAGCTACGAAGGCGTACCCTGCTGTCCGCGATCGGTGTCACCGCCGCCGCGTCGACCGTCGTGACCAGTGGAGCCACCGGCGCACAGGCCACCTTCGGGGAGCGGGCGGCCCGCAGGGACGAGGTCGAGCGCAAGGTCAAGGATCTGCTCGACCGTATGACTCTCGAAGAGAAGCTGGGGCAGGTCCAGCAGCTGCCCTGGTCCTGGGATCTCAACCCGGGCTCCGGTGACACGAAGGAGGTCGAGGAGGCGGCGCGCTCGGGCCGGCTCGGCTCGGTGCTCAGCATCTTCGGCGCGGAGGCCACGAACGAACTGCAGCGGCTCGCCGTCGAGGAGTCACGGCTCGGCGTCCCGCTGCTCTTCGGCCTCGACGTGATCCACGGCTTCTGGACCAACTTCCCCATCCCGCTCGCCCAGGCGGCCAGCTTCGACCCGGAGGTGGCGCGCCGCGACGCCCAGGTCTCGGCGAAGGAGGCCCGCTCCAACGGTGTGCACTGGGCGTTCTCGCCGATGATGGACGTCACGCACGAGCCGCGCTGGGGCCGGATCGCCGAGAGCAACGGCGAAGACCCTTATCTGACCGCGCAGTTGGCCGCCGCGAAGGTCAAGGGTTACCAGGGCTCCGGATACGGCGAGAAGGAGACGCTCGCCGCCTGCGCCAAGCACTTCGTCGCGTACGGCGCCCCCGAGGGCGGCCGTGACTACAACACCGTCGACGTATCGGAGTCACGTCTGCGCAATCTCTATCTGCCGCCGTTCAAGGCGGCGTTGGAGGCGGGCGCGGAGACGGTGATGGCGTCGTTCAACACCGTCAGCGGCGTGCCCGCGCACGGCAACACCCACACCCTGACCGACATCCTCAAGGACGAGTGGGACTTCGACGGCTTCGTCGTCAGCGACTGGACCGGCGTCCAGGAACTGATCGCGCACGGCTTCGCGGGCGACGGCGCGGACGCGGCGCGGCTCGCCCTGAACGCCGGTGTCGACATGGAGATGACGAGCACCAACGTGGCCGAGCACGGCAAGAAGCTGGTGCGCTCCGGGAAGGTCAGCGAGCACCGCCTCGATGACGCGGTGGCGCGCATCCTGCGCCTGAAGTTCACCCTCGGCCTCTTCGACGACCCCTACGTCGACGAGGACAAGGCCATCACGCGGCCCACCGCCGCGGCCCGCGAGGCCGCGCGCGAGGCGGGCGCCCGCTCGATGGTGCTCCTGAAGAACGAGGACGGGGCGCTGCCCCTGAAGAAGTCCGTCAACTCCCTTGCCGTAGTGGGGCCGTTCGCGGACTCGGGCGATCTGCTCGGTACCTGGGTGGTGCCCGCGTCGGCCGAGAAGTTCCCCGCGGTGAAGGTCCTCGACGCGGTGAAGCGGGCCGTACCGGACGCGAAGGTGACGTACGCCCGCGGTGTGGACCCGCAGGGCGAGGACACCGGCGGGATCGCCGACGCGGTGGCGGCGGCGAAGGCGGCCGACGTCACGGTGGTCGTCGTGGGCGAGCCGCCGGCGCTGAGCGGTGAGGCGGCCGTGCGCAGCGACATCTCACTGCCCGGCGCGCAGGAGAAGCTGATCGAGGCGATCGCCGCGACCGGCAGGCCGTTCGTGGTCGTACTCGTCAACGGCCGCCCGCTGACCATCGGCGACTGGCTGGCGAAGGCCCCGGCCGTCCTCGAGGCCTGGCACCCCGGCACCGAGGCGGGCAACGCCATCGCGGACGTGCTGTTCGGCACGGTCAACCCGGGCGGCAAGCTGCCGGTGTCCTTCCCGCGCGCGGTCGGCCAGATCCCCATTCACTACAACCACGAGTCGACGGGCCGCCCCTACGACCCGGACAACAAGTTCACGTCGAAGTATCTGGACCTGCCGCCCGACCCGCAGTTCGCCTTCGGCCACGGCCTCAGCTATACGACGTTCACGATCGGCGCTCCGGAGCTGAGCCGCAGCAGCGTGCCGGTGGGTGCGCTGCGCAAGGGCGACACGGTGCAGGTCGCGGTCTCCGTGCGCAACACCGGACGGCGGGCCGGCGACGAGGTCGTACAGCTCTATCTGCGCGATGTCACCGCGTCGCTCACCCAGCCGGTGCGCAGGCTGCGCGGCTTCAGGCGGGTCACCCTCGACGCGGGCGCCTCGACCACGGTGCGCTTCCAGCTCGGCGCCGACGACCTGGGGTTCTGGACGAATGATTCGCGCGGTGAATTCCTCGTGGAGGAAGGGGAGTTCGAGGTGTACGTGGGCAACAGCTCGCAGGCGAAGGCGAAGAAGAAGCTCACGGTGACCTGAGGGGGTCCGAAGGCGGCCGGGGCTCGGCGGGCGTGCGTGTGCGGTCCCCGTGCCCCGGCCACCAGGCCGAGTGCCCGATGAGCGCGGTGAGCGCCGGGGTGAAGACCATCGCCATGACGAAGGCGGCGACGAGGATGCCGAAGGAGAGCGCGAACCCCATCTGGGCGAGCGTCGAGTTGCCCGCGAGGGTCAGGGTGGCGAAGGTGCCCGCCAGGATCACCCCGGCCGCGGCGATGGTGGGTCCCGAGTGCCGTACGGCCGTGCCCGCGGCGTCATGCGGATCGCGTCCCTCGCGGGCCTCCTCGCGCAGCCGGGACACCATCAGGATGTTGTAGTCGGTGCCGAGGGCCACCACGAACAAGTACATGATCACCGGGAGCATGAACATCAGGCCCGGCTGGCTGCCGATCTGGGTGAACAGGAACGAGGTCGCGCCGAGTGTGGCGCCGAAGCCGAGGGCCACGGACAGCAT
Organism: Streptomyces monticola; assembly: GCF_042665355.1. Classification (NCBI taxonomy): domain Bacteria; kingdom Bacillati; phylum Actinomycetota; class Actinomycetes; order Kitasatosporales; family Streptomycetaceae; genus Streptomyces; species Streptomyces monticola. The sequence goes on from NZ_JBHTCF010000022.1 coordinate 41,561, forward strand.
CAGGTACCAGGGCGCGACCAGGCTGCGAAGCAGCAGGGCCAGGATGACCATGATGCAGACGGCGGCGACGGGGAACACCACCGAATAGTCCCTGTCCACCGCCTTGTTGATGTCGGTGTAGACGGCGGTGATACCGCCGACGAGCGCCTCGTTCCCGGCCCCGGCCGCCTCGTGCGCGGCGGGGCGCAGACGGTCCTTGACCGTGGCGATGGCCGCGTCGGACGCGGGCGGGTCGGCCAGGACGACGGAGTAGCGGGCGGTGGAGCGGTCCGGGCTGAGCTGCGGCTCGCTCACGCTGCCCACGCCCCCGACACCGGAGACGGCCTTCTTGAAGGCGGCGGTACCGCTGTCGTCGAGAGCGCCGCCGCCGGTGCTCGTGAGGTAGATCTCGGTGGGGTCGGTGGTGCCCGCGGGGAAGCCCTTCTCCAGGTTCTTGAGCGCGACCATCGACTCCTTGGTCTGCGGCAGCGAGGAGGTGGCGAGGTCGAAGTTGGCCCGGTAGCCGAGGGCGCCGAGCGCGAGGACGCCCATGAAGAGGGCGGAGACCACGGCCCAGACGGCGGGTCGCCGGCCGATGGCGGCGCCGAGCTTCGCGAATCCGGTGCCGTGCGGCTGCTCGTGCCAGGACTTCGACGGCCAGAACACCTTCGTACCGAGCAGGGAGACGACGGCCGGCACCAGCGTGAGCCCGGCGAGCAGGGTGACGAACACGGCGATGGCCAGGGCCGGGCCCATCGACTTGAGCATGCCGAGCGTGGACAGGGACAGCGCGGCGAAGGCCACGATGACGGCCCCGGCGGCGGAGGCGATGGCCTCGCCGACCCGCTCGACGGCGTGCACCATGCCGCCCTTGGGGTCCTCGCCCGCACGCAGCGCCTCCCGGTAGCGGAAGAGCAGGAACAGGATGTAGTCGGTGCCGACGCCGAACAGGACGACGGTCAGGAGCTCCTGGATCGAGGAGTCGGCCTTCATGTCGAAGAGCTTGTTCGCGGCGGCGATCAGGCCCGTGGCCATGGGCGAGATGAGGCCGATGAGGACCACGGGCAACAGCGCGATGATGGGGCTGCGGAAGATGGCGAGCAGCAGCACGATGATGATCACGACGGTGCCGACGCCGACGAGGACGCCGGCCCGTTTCGAGGCGTCCGACTCGTCCAGGGCCTGCGCCGCCGAGCCGGTGACGCCGGCGCTCAGATCGGTGCCCTTGAGCTCTCGCTGCAGATCCCCGCGCAGGGTCTTGACCGCGTCCTGCTGAGAGGTGTCCTCCGGGCTGGTGATCTTGGGCATGGCGACCATGGCGGTCTGCACCAGCTTGTTGGGCGAGACCGGTCCCGGGGCGATGCCCTCGATCTTGGGGATCTTCTCGGCGGCCAGGGACTGGGCGATTCGGGTGACCGCCGCCGAGTCCGCGGCGGACAGCTGCTTGCCGTCAGCGCGCTCGAAGACGACCACGGCGCCGACGTTCCGCTGCTGCGGGAACTCCTTCGCCTGGACGTCCGACGCCCGGATGGACTCGTAGCTCTTGGGCAGGAAGCTGGCCTCGTCGCTGCTGGAGGTCAGCTTGGGCGCGAAGGAGACCACCGCCACCGCCGCGACCACCCAGGCGGCGATGACCCACCAGGGACGCCGCACGACAAACCGGCCCAGACCAGCGAACATCGCGCTCCGCCTCCTGCCGCTCGCCCCCGTCCGCCATTGATCGGTGGATCAACAGTGGGGTCAGCCTCACCCAGGGCCGCAGGCTCTGCCACCCGGGCCGCCGCGGCCTCGGAGCGGTCGCGCGCGACTCAGGCGGTGGGACCCGGCAGTCCCACGTCCAGGAGCCGGCCGACGAAGTCCCGCAGTTCCGCCGGGTCGTCCAGGGGCAGGGTGCTGGGGGTGAGCAGCAGGGAGACGATGATGCGGTACGCCCACTCGACCAGCGGGCGCGGATCGACGGCGGGGAAGTCGCCCTCGGCCACCGCCCGCTTGATGTACGGGGCGAAGAAGTCCACCGCCTGCTCGATCACGGGCTCGGCCCCGGTGGTGAACCAGGGAAGCACGAGGTGCGGGTCGTTGCGCAGGCCGCCGCTGAGCAGCGGGTGGGCGCGGCCGTATCCGACGACGAACACGACCGTCTCGACGAAGCGTTCCCGCAGGGGTCCGCGGGCGGTCAGGACCGCCTCCGCCTCGGCGAGGAAGCGGGCCACCTCACGGTCGAGGAGCGCGGCGATGACGGCGCTCTGGTCGCCGACGTACTTGTAGACGGTGGGCCGTGACACCCCGGCGCGGTCGGCGATCGCGGCGTGCAGGCGCTTGGTCATACCGAACTCGGCCAGGCAGGCGCGGGCGGCATCGAGGATGCGGTCCCGGATCTCGCTGTCACTCGCACTCATACCCACACCCACCTGTGTACCGCCCCGACTCCCGCTCGCCGGGCACAGGTTCAGCTTACAGAGTGAGGGGAAAACGTAAACGGAAACCTTGACGCGCGCTCTCGTCGCCTTTACGGTCCAGCCACGAATCGTAAACACCTGGAGGGGGTCGCAATGACCCGCACGGTGAAGGAGGCCGACCGCGAAAAGGTCGCGGAACGGCTGCTCAAGGGCTCGGCGAAGCACTCCTACGACCCGCAGATCGACGTCGACTGGGATGCTCCCCTCGACCCCGACAAATTCTTCCTGCCTCCCCGGCTGCTCTCCCTCTACGGGACGCCGCTGTGGGAGTCGATGACGCGCGAGCAGCGCATCGAGCTGTCGCGGCAGGAGATGGCGAACATCATGAGCGTCGGCCTGTGGTTTGAGAACATCCTCAACCAGGCGCTGCTGCGCAAGCTGCTCAGCGATGACCCCACGACCCGGCACTCGCAGTACGCGCTCACGGAGATGGGCGACGAGTGCCGTCACATGCTGATGTTCGGCAAGCTCATCGACCGGGTCGGCGCCCGCCCGTACCGCAAGAGCCCGCTTCGGCTGACGGTCATCAAGACCCTGCCCTTCACCTTCCGCGGCACCATGCTGTGGGTGGCGGCCCTGATCGGCGAGGAGATCTTCGACGCGCTGCAGCGGGACATGATGGACGACCCCGAACTGCAGCCGATCGTGCGGCAGGTGATGCGGATCCACGTCACCGAGGAGGCCCGCCACATCACCTACGCGCGCCAGGGCGTGGTCCGCCGGATGGCGCGCTCGGGACGCCTGGAGAAGGAGCTCACGGGACGCCTCGCCGGGCTCGGCGGACCGTTCATGGATCTGCAGTTCATCAACCCCGAGATGTACCGCAGGGCAGGCCTCGACCCGCGCGAGGCGGTGCGCCAGGCCCGCGCCAATCCGCATCACCGGCGCTCCAGGATCGACGGCTTCGCCAAACTCGCCGCGTTCCTGCGGGAGAACGATGTGCTCAAGGGGAGCGCCGTACGTCTGTGGCGGCGTGCCGGATTCCTCGCGTGAGCGGCCGCGACTCCTCGCTGAAGGGCGCCGCCACACCGCTGAACGGAGCCGCACCCCTCGCGCAACTGGGCCCGATCCCCCGGGAGTTGGTGGCCGTCATGCGGCCCGAACTGCCCAGCCTGATCGAGGAGAGCATCGCCGAGGTGCGGCGCGCCATCCCCGGCTTCTCCGTGGGCCCCAACGCCCGGGCCCTGCGGCAGTGCGCCGAGACCGCCCTGACCGCCTTCGTCGCCAAGGTCGAGTCCCCCGACGCCGACACCGCGCAGCGCGACGAAGTGCTGCGCGGCATCGGCAGATCCGAGGCGTACGCGGGTCACAGCATGGAGGACATGCGGGCCGCGTTCCGCCTCGGCGCCCGGATCGGCCTGCGCCGCGCGAAACAGGTCGGCCGCCGCTACGGCCTGTCCCCCGCGCTGCTCCTTGCGGTCGCCGACGCGATCTTCGCCTACGTCGAGGAACTGATCGCCGTCTCCAGCGAGGGCTACGAGGAGGCCACGGCGGAGCTCAGCGGCGGCCGCGAGGCCCAACGGGCCAAGCTGCTGCGGGAGTTGCTCACCGGCGCCGCGGACCGCCACGACCTCCCTCACCGCCTCGGCTCCCTCGCCCGGCTCGCCGCCTGGCCGCTGCCCGATGAGGTGACCCTGGTGGCGCTCTCCTCCCGCACGCCCCGCGAGGCATGGCCGGCCGATGTGCTGCTCGACCCGGACGATCCGCAGCCGTACGCCCTGGTGCCGGGCCCGTTCGACGCCGTGCACCGCGCCGCGCTCGCCGCGGGCCCCAAGTCCGCGCGGGCCGCCGTCGGTCCGACGGTACGCACCGGCCAGGCCGCCGACTCGCTGCGCTGGGCCCGGCAGATCCTCGCCCTGACCGAGTCCGGCGGCCTGCCGGACAAACCCGTCACGTACTGCGAGGACCATCTGACGACGCTGTGGCTGCTGCGCGACCCGGCGCTCCTCGCACACATCGCCGCCAGGCAGCTGGCCCCGCTGACCGGTCTCACCGCCACCCAGCGGGCCCGGCTCCTGGAAACCCTCGACGCCTGGCTCGCCACCCGCGGCAACGCCGTGCAGATGGCCGAGTCCCTGCACCTTCATCCGCAGACCGTCCGCTACCGCCTGCGGCTGCTCGACGCCGCCTTCGGCGGTCAACTCACCGATCCGGACGGCCGGTTCAGCACCGAACTCGCCGTACGCGGCCTCGCGCTGCCGCCGCCGGAGGGCTGACCGCGTACTGAGCGCTCCGCGGGAAGTCCGGTGCATCATCCGCGGGTGCGTCGTGGCTGGTCGCGCACCGGACTTCCGCAAGGCTGCTCGGTCAGCCCTCCCGTATCCTCCTGCGGGCTACTTGTAGACGACGGTCATCTTCTTGCGCTTGCCGTCCCAGATCAGCGTCCCGCCCTCGAAGCGCTGGTAGCGGCGGCCCTTCGTCCACTGGGTGTCACCCGTGGTCGGGCAGCCGAGGCGGCCGCCGTCGGCGCCGTGCTTGCGCCACTCCTTGCCGTAGCCGCCCGGTGCCGTCTTCGTGCACCAGAACGTCGCCGTGACCGCGTGGTCCTTGGTCATGACCAGCGGCAGCGGATTACCGGCGCCCTGCTTGCGGCCGTCGACGCTCCAGGCGTGCAGCTTGCGGTACTTGGCGGGCGCGGCCTTGAGCGTGATGCGGTCGGACGTCGTGTACGGGGCGGCCTTGCTGGGCGTGATCCGTCCCGCCTTCGCGTCCGGGGCGACGCGGGTGGTGAGCTTCGCGGGCTTGGCGTGCGGGTCCTTGCCCTGCTCGAAGAACGCGGTCAGACGGTGCCGCTTGTCCATCGACACCTTGTACGGGTTGTCGTGGCCGACGTCCTTGCCGTCCAGCTTCCAGTGGTCGAGGTAGTAGCCGGCCGCGGGCTCGGCGGTCACCGTGACACCGGTGCCCTTGGTGAAGGGGCCGGACTGCGCGGGGGTGGCCTTGCCGCCGCCCTGCGCCGGGTCGGTCATGACCTTCAGTTCGTAGCGGGCGCCCTTGGTCTTGAGCTTGCGGTAGTCGGAGACCGCGGCGAAGACCTCGTTGAGCGCCTTGGTGCTGTTGGCGTCGGCGGCGCCCAGCGGCTCGCCCTTGGCGGACTTGTGGTCAGGGTTGGAGTACTCGCCGGATTCGGTGCACCCGGTGGCATGACAGGTGATCTCGTACCCCATGACCGAGAACTTGTCCTTGCTCGGTGTGATCCAGCCCCGGCCGTAGGGGCGGTCCTGGTTCACCCCCGGGCAGATCTCCGTCGGCTTGCCCGCTCCCAAGTCGATCTTCATGCACTTGCGGTCGTCCGTGGTGTCGTCGTGCGCGAGACCGAAGTTGTGGCCGAGTTCATGGGCGAAGGACTGGCCCGTGTCGACCCCGTCGACGAGGACGACCGAGAATGCCTGCTGGTCCGTGGCCCCGGGCTTCAGCGCCTTGAGGGGCAGATTCCCGACACCGGCGATCTGGGCCTGCTGCCCCTTGAAGTTGATCGGGGTGGGCTGGTCCGTCAGCACCGACACGAGATCGGCACGCGTGTCCTCTCGCACCTTGTGCACCGTCTTGCTCAGATCCTTGCCCGTGTCCTCGCAGTCCCCCTGATCGGCCTTCGGGCCGCACATCGCATCCATGAGCGGCTTGGTCTGGGCCGTGCCCTTGTAGTCCTTCAGCTCGAAGGTGTGGATGATGTTGATCCGCCCGTTCACACCGCTCTTGCTGAGGTATCTGTTCGTCGCGGCCTCGGCGCCGTCGATCTGCTGCTCGACCTTCCGCTCGCTGCCCAGCTTCTTGCGCAGGGACGAGGTGTAGCCCACGGCCACATCGACGATCGAAGGCGCCGCGGCCGCCTTGGCCGGCTTCCCGCGCCCGCCCGGACCCGCGGCCGGCCGGGCCTTCTCGGGCGGGGGCTGCTTGGGGAGCGTGACCGGAGCAGGCGCGTACGGCAGCTCCTTGGTGGTGTCGATCTCCTCGACGGTGACCTTGCCGGTGTCCTCGTCGGTGTCGATCCAGTACTCGTACCGGCCCGCCGTCAGCCCGCCGTACACCGCGGGCCTCTTCCCCGAGCACAGGTCGGCGAAGCCGAGGATGCCCCACTGGCCGGGGTCGTCCACGGAGTGCCCGGTCCACAGGACGTCACCGCCCTCACGCTCCGCCACCTCCGTCTCCACCTGGAAGGCGACCCGGTCCTCCGCGTCCGGCCCGCTGCCCGGGAAGAGCGTGAGCTCGTGCCGCGCGGAGGCGCCGTCCTTGGTGTCGCACAGGTCGGCGAAGTCCTTCAGGAGCGTGTCGGCCGGGCCCGTGCGCACCACCTTGGGGTCAGGTGGCTGCGGCGCGGCCGCGGCGGGCAGGGCCGGCGGAAGGGTGACGGCGAGGACCGTGAGCGCCGCGCAGCCCGCGTACGTCAGACGTCTGGGGTTCATCGTGTTCCTTTCGGATCCGGATGTGCGGATCCGAAAGGAACACTCATGATCGTTTGGCCGGGCATGACACGCCCGTACGAACGGCCGCTACCCCTCGCGCGGCCGGTGCGCGCCCGCCACACGGCGGGCACCCGGGCGGATCAAGCCCGGCGGCCCGGGTCAGGCGGCCCGTGCCCCCACCGCGTACGCGGGGACCGACTCCAGGTCCGACGGCACCACGGCGACCGGGCAACTCGCCTTCAGCAGAAGCGAGTTGGTGACGGAGCCGAGCAGCCGGCCGGGGCGCACCCGGCTGCGGTGGCGGCCCACGACGACGAGGTCGGCGCAGCGCGACGCGGCGATCAGATGGCCCGCGGGGTCACCGGGGGCGATCACGATCTCCACCGGGACGTCGGGGTAGCGGCGCCGCTGCTCGGCCAGCTGGAGTTCCGCGAGGCGGGTGTACTGCTCCTCCAGCGTGCGGTCGTCGACCCCGGTCGCGGTGAGCTCTCCGTACTGGGCGAAGTGCGGTGTGCTCCACGGGTACGCGCAGATCACCTGGAGCGTGGCGCCGCGGCGCGCGGCCTTCTCGAAGGCGAAGGCGACGGTGCTCGTGTCGTACGACGGCGCGGGCAGCCCGAGGACCACGCGCGGGCGGTGCGGGACCAGCATCGCCGCGGGGTCCGGGCGCGGCACGACCACGACGGGGCAGGCGGACTCGCGGGCGCACAGCACACCGTTGGAGCCGCGCAGCAGACCGGCGAAGCCGTCGCGGCCGCGGGAGCCGAGGACGAGGAGACGGGCCCGGGCGCCGAGCCGGGGCAGGGTGTCGGCGGCGCTGCCGTGCAGCGAGACGTACTGCAGCGGCGGCAGGTCGGCGCGGTCGGCCAGGGCGGTACGGACACGTTCCATGACCGGGTCGGCCGCCGCCGTCGACGGGTCGTCGAGCCAGGTCACTTCGAGGCGCTCAGCGGCGGCCTCCTGCCGGATGTGCACGATGCGCAGCGCGGTACCGCGCAGCCGGGCCGCCGTCACGGCCCATTCCAGGGCCCGGTTGCTCTCCGTCGTCCCGTCCACCGCTGCCACTACCGGCAGACTGCCCATGGTCCCCTCTTCTCCGGCCCAACGCCCATGATCGACTCCTTGACGGGCCTCAGCCTGTCGCAGCACACGCTGTGCCGGGAGAGTCGAAGGTCACGGAACCGGTGGGGACCTTGGTCCATGCGGGGTGCGGTGGCGGAACGGGAGATGGGGCGGGACGGGGCGGAGGCGGTCCGGGCGGGACCTGCCCGCCCGGACCGACCTCGCCCGGCGTCACCTCACGTCGAAGCGGGCCCCATCAAATAAGTCACGTCGCGTCACATCACGTCGGGTCACGTCAGGTCGAAGTCGCCGTCTCGTGCGCCGATCACGAAGGCCCGCCACTCCGCCGGAGTGAAGATCAGCGACGGGCCATCGGGCCTGCCGCCGTTGCGCATCGCGATGAATCCCTCCACGAAGGCGATCTGGACATCGCCCATGCCCTGGCTGCTCGACTGCCAGGCCGCGTTGCTCAGATCGAGGTCGGGCTTGTGCCATCCCGCAGGTGCGTGCTGGGTGGTGGTGCTCTCGGCCACGTCCGTGCTCCTCCCGAAGTGTGGTTCGTGGCCAGCCTAGCGACGGCCGCCGGTGGCGCACAGGCCGCGGAGGGAGGACTCCCGGCCACGTCCCGCGAGTTGCCTGCGGAAAGCCCGCCCGCCGTGGGCACCGGGGCCCCGGCGGGCGTAGGCCGCGCGGCCGGAAACCGGCCGGCCGCGCAGGTCCGCACCGAGCCCTCAGGCGGTCGGCGGTTCGGCCCCCACCAGCCACATGGCGAAGAACTGGGATCCGCCGCCGTAGGCGTGCCCGAGCGCTTTGCGGGCGCCGTCGACCTGGTGCTCGCCGGCCTGGCCGCGTACCTGAAGTGCCGCTTCGGCGAAGCGGATCATGCCGGAGGCACCGATGGGATTGGTGGACAGGACACCGCCCGAAGGGTTGACGGGCAGGTCGCCGTCGAGTTCGGTGACGCCCGACTCGGTGAGTTTCCAGCCCTCCCCCTCGGCCGCGAAGCCGAGGTTCTCCAGCCACATGGGCTCGTACCAGGAGAAGGGCACATACATCTCGACGGCGTCTATCTCGCGGCGCGGATCGGTGATGCCCGCCTGGCGGTAGACGTCGGCGGCGCAGTCCTTGCCCGCCTGGGGCGAGACGAAGTCCTTGCCGGCGAACATGGTGGGCTCGCTGCGCATCGCGCCGCCGTGCATCCAGGCCGGCGGCTTCGGTGAACGGGCCGCGCCCGCGCGGTCGGTGAGGATCATCGCGCAGGCGCCGTCCGACGACGGGCAGGTCTCGGAGTAGCGGATCGGGTCCCACAGCATCGGTGACGCCTGGACCTTCTCCAGGGTGATGTCCCTCTCGTGCAGGTGCGCGTAGGGGTTCTTCAGGGCGTTGCGGCGGTCCTTGTACGCGACCAGGGAGCCGACCGTGTCGGGGGCCCCGGTGCGGCGCATGTACGCCCGTACGTGCGGGGCGAAGAAGCCGCCCGCCCCGGCGAGCAGCGGCTGCTGGAAGGGCACGGGCAGGGACAGGCCCCACATGGCGTTGGACTCGGACTGCTTCTCGAAGGCCAGGGTGAGGACGGTGGGGTGCACCCGGGCGGCGACGAGGTTCGAGGCGACCAGGGCGGTGGAGCCGCCGACGGAACCCGCGGTGTGCACCCGCAGCATGGGTTTGCCGACCGCGCCGAGCGCGTCGGCGAGATACAGCTCGGGCATCATGACGCCCTCGAAGAAGTCCGGGGCCTTGCCGATGACGACGGCGTCGATGTCCGCCCAGGTCAACTCGGCGTCTTCGAGGGCGCTTTGGGCCGCCTCGCGGACGAGACCGGCGATGGAGACGTCCTTGCGGGACGCGACGTGCTTGGTCTGGCCGATACCGACGACGGCCACCGGCTCCTTTGACGACGTGCTCATCGCGCATCTCCTTCGAGTACGGCGACCAGGTTCTGCTGCAGACACGGCCCGGAGGTGGCGTGGCCGAGGGCGCGGTCGGAGTCGCCGCGGTGGATACGGGCGGCGGCCTCGCCGAGGCGGATCAGACCCGCGGCCATCACGGGGTTGGCGGCCAGAGCGCCGCCGGACGGGTTGACGTTCACGTCGTCGCCGAGCCCCAGGGCCTTGCGCAGGACGACTTCCTGCGAGGTGAAGGGGGCGTGCAGCTCGGCGGTGTCGACGGGGGCCTCGAAGGCTCCGGCGCGTTCGGCGGCCAGGCGCGTGGACGGTGAGTCGGTCAGATCGCGTACGCCGAGGCTGTGGGCCTCGATGCGGTGGTCCATGCCGCGGATCCAGGCGGGGCGCTCACAGATCTCCCGGGCCCGGTCACCGGCGGCGAGGATCACGGCGGCCGCGCCGTCACCCACGGGCGGCACGTCGCCGGTGCGCAGCGGACGTACCAGATACTCGCCCTGGGGGCGTGAACCCCGCACCTGCGCATGGGAGTTGGCGGTCGCGGACTCCCTGCTGCGGGCGGCGACCCCGGCGAGCGCGGCCTCGTCGGTCTCGCCCGAGTCGATCAGTGCCTGCGCCTGCAGGGCGGCGAGCGCCACCGAGTCGGGCCACAGCGGCGCGACGTAGTACGGGTCGAGCTGCCGGGTCAGTACGTCGCGCACGGACCCGGGCGAGGACTTGCCGTAGGAGTAGACGAGCGCGGTGTCGACCTCGCCGGTGAGGATCTTCACCCAGGCCTCGTAGAGGGCCCAGGCGCCGTCCATCTCCACGTGCGACTCGGAGATCGGCGGCCAGGCGCCGACGCCGTCGAGTGCCATGGTGAAGGAGAAGGCGCGGCCCGCGAGGTAGTCCGACGAGCCGGAGCAGGTGAAGCCGATGTCGCTGGTCTTCAGGCCGGTCTGGCCGAGCACATCGTGCAGGACCGGCATGAGCATCTCGACTTCGGACTGCTCGTCGCTGGTGCGGGTGTGGTCGCTCTGCCCGAAGGCCACGATCGCGACTTCACGAAGAGGACCGCCGGGGCCGCGGGAACCGGTGCCCGTCATCTAGATCAGCTCCTTGTACGTCTCGTAGTCGGCGTCGGGCTCACCGGTGGGCCGGTAGTGGTCGGGATAGCGGCCGCCGTCGAGCCACACGGGTTCCACCCGCAGGCCCATCCGCACCTGGTCGTAGGGGATGCCGGCGATACGTCCGTGCAGGGCGAGGTCGGCGCCGTCCAGGGCGATATGGGCGTAGACGTAGGGAACTTCGATGTCGAGGTTCTTCGCCTTGATGTTGACGATGCAGTACGTGGTGACGGTGCCGGCGGGGCCCACCTCGACCTGTTCGTCCGTGGCGACGCCGCAGGTGGGGCAGGCGCCGCGGGGCGGCACATAGACCTTGCGGCAGGACGGGCAGCGCTCGCCGACGGCGCGGTGCTCGGCGATGGAGTTGATGTAGCCGGACTGGGCGCGGCCGGGTGAGTAGGTGTAGTCGAGGCGTGCGTGGGCGATGATCCCGCTGACGGCGTTCTCGAACTCGCCGCCGTGCGGGCGCGCTTGGTCGCCCGCGTCGCCGTCGTCGCCGTCGTACGGCTCGAAGCAGGCGATGTCGGTGATGGCACCGTCGCGTTCGGCGGCCCAGCGGACCCGGACCCTCATGCCGGAGTGGACGGCGTCGGGGCCCGGCGCGTCCAGGGCGTGCAGCAGGGCGGTGTCGGCGCCGTCCAGCTTGACCAGGACCCAGGCGAAGGGGGTGTCGAGGGGCTGGCCGCGGCGCGGTTCATGGTTCCAGGCCCAGGTGGTGACGGTGCCGGTGGTGCCGACCTCGACGAGGTCGCGGATCTCGTCGGCGGTCACGGGGTCGTACTCGACGGGCGGGACGAGCACCTTGCCCTCGGTGGTCCTGACACCGAGCACGGTGCGCTCGCGCAGTCCGGTGAGGAAGGCGCTCTGCACGGGTCCGAGCGAGCGGGTGAAGGGGAACTCCACGACCAGGGGGGCTTTGAGGACTTCGGGCATGCACTGACTCCTTGGTGTTCGGGCCCGCACATCGGGCCGTCCGGCGCTTGAGGCCTGCGCATCAGGCCCGTCCGGCGCCTGACGACCTGCGCATCAGGCCCGTCCGGCACTTGACGACCTGCGTGTTCGGGGCGATCCGGGGTGAGTGGCCGGTGGCCGCTCAGGTGCGCCGGTAGACCGGCGGCCGCTTCTCGGCGAAGGCCTTCGCGCCTTCCTTCGCGTCGTCCGTGCCGAACACCGGCCAGCCGCGCTCGAGTTCGGATTTGAGGCCGTCGGTCTCGGTCATCTCGGCGGTGTCGTACACGGATGCCTTCACGGCCTCGACGGCGAGCGGGCCGCAGGCGTTGACCTGCTCGGCGATGGCGAGCGCTCGCTCCAGGGCGGTGCCGTCGGGCACGACCTGGCCGATGAGTCCGATGGAGGCGGCCTCGGCGGCGGTGTAGGGGCGGCCGGTGAGCAGCATTTCGAGTGCGTGGGTACGCGGAATCTGCCGCTGCAGCCGTACGGTCGATCCGCCGATGGGGAACAGTCCGCGCTTGACCTCGAAGAGCCCGAAGGTCGCGGACTCACCGGCCACCCGGATGTCGGTGCCCTGAAGGATCTCGGTGCCGCCCGCGACGCAGTAGCCCTCGACGGCGGCGATCACCGGTTTACGGGGCCGGTGGTTGCGGAGCATCGCCTTCCAGTGCAGCTCGGGATCGGCTTTCATCCGGTCCCGGTACGCGTCGCCCTCCATTCCGTTGCCCGCGAGGGCCTTCAGATCCATGCCGGCACAGAAGTCGCCGCCCGCGCCGGTGAGCACGATGGAGCGGATGTCGTCGTCCGCGTCCGCTTCGAGCCAGCCGTCGTACAGCCCCACGAGGAGCGGCAGCGAGAGCGCGTTCTTGGCTTCGGGCCTGTTCAGTGTGAGTACCAGTGTGGCGCCTTCGCGCTCCACGGTGAGGTGTTCGGTCCCACCACTTCGTCCCATGAGTAGTGCCCTCCCGTCTCAAGACCTAGAACAGGTTGCAGGAGCCGGGGTTCCAGTTCAATAGCTTTCTGACAGGCAGTCAGATTTCTTCGGCGCCGCCCCTTCCCAGTTGGGCCCCACGGCGCTCTAATGACGCCGGGCCAACAACTTCCGGGGTCAGGAGGAGCGGTGGAGTACAACCTTGCCGACCTGTTCGAGTCGGTCGTCGACGTGGTCGGGGACCGCGAGGCACTCGTGTACGTCGACCACCCCGGGACCGGCGCCGAGCGCCGCCTCACCTACGCCGAACTCGACACCGCCGCCAACCGCATCGCGCACCACCTCATCGACAGCGGCCTCAAGCCGGGCGAGCACCTGGGCCTGCATCTCTACAACGGCGTCGAGTATCTGCAGACCGTACTCGCCTGCCTCAAGGCCCGCCTCGTCCCGGTCAATGTCAACTACCGTTACGTGGAAGAGGAGTTGATCTACCTCTACCGTGACGCGGACCTGGCCGCTCTCGTCTTCGACGCCGAGTTCACCGAGCGCGTGGCGGCCGCACTGCCACGCACGGACAAGCTGCGCCACCTCGTGCGGGTGGGGACCGTGCCCGAGGGCGCACCCGCGCTCGACGCGGTCCCCTTCACCGACGCCGAGGCCTCCGGCTCGCCCGATCGCGGCTTCGGGCCCCGCTCCGCCGACGACCTGTTCATCATCTACACCGGCGGCACCACGGGCATGCCCAAGGGCGTGATGTGGCGCCAGGAGGATCTGTTCTTCGCCGGCCTCTTCGGCGGCGACCCGGCGGGCGAGCCGGTCAAACGGCCCGAGGAACTGGCCGAGAAGGTTGCCGCCGGCGGCGCGGGCCTCACCTTCTTCCCCACGCCTCCCCTGATGCACGGCACCTCCACACTGACCTCCTTCGTGGCCTTCAACTACGGCCAGCGGGTGGCACTCCACCGCAAGTACGCGCCCGAAGAAGTCCTGCGCACCATAGAGAAGGAGAAGGTCTCCAGCGTGTCGCTGGTCGGCGACGCGATGCTCAGGCCCCTCATCGACGCCCTGCACGGCCCGCTCAAGGGCACCGACCTCTCCTCCCTCTTCAGCGTCTCGTCCTCCGGCGCGATCATGTCGGACACGGTGCGCGCCCAGTTCCAGGAACTCGCGCCCCACGTGCTGCTCCTGAACAACTTCGGCTCGTCCGAGTCCGGCTCCAACGGCAAGGCCACCGACGACTCCGGCCCCGAGAAGGGCTTCCGCCTGGAGGTCAACGAGCGTACGAGGGTGGTCGACCCGGTCACCCACGAGCAGGTACCGGTCGGCGAGCCGGGACGCCTCGCCCAGCGCGGCCATGTGCCCCTCGGCTACTACAACGACGAGAAGAAGACCGCCGAGACCTTCTTCCAGCGCGACGGCGAGCGCTGGGTGCTGCTCGGCGACATGGCCACCGTGGACGAGGCGGGCATCGTCACCGTCCTCGGGCGCGGCTCGCAGTGCATCAACACCGGCGGCGAGAAGGTCTATCCGGAGGAGGTCGAGCAGGCCCTCAAGTCCCACCCGGACGTCTACGACGCGCTGGTGGCGGGGGTGCCGGACCCGAAGTGGGGCAACCATGTCGCCGCGGTGGTCCAACTCCGCCCGGGTGCGGGCTCCTTGACCCTCGACGACATCCAGGCCCACTGCCGCACGCATGTCGCCGGCTACAAGATCCCCCGGCAACTCGTCCTCACCGACGAGATCCAGCGCTCCCCCAGCGGCAAGGCGGACTACCGGTGGGCGAAGGCGGTGGCCGCGGAGGCGGACGGGCTGGGGTGAGGCTCACCCTTTGCGGGCACAGTTCGCAGCGAGCCGCTTCTGCTCCTCGGTGAGCTTGCGGCGCGCACTCGTGGCCTCGGGACCCTGATCGCCCACGATCCTGCACACCTCGACCTGGTCGCCCAGTGCGTTGATCCTGTCGAGAGCCTGCGCCCTGCTGCCCACCGCGATCCCGCCCATGACCTGGTTCTGCTGGTACGTGGGCAGCTTGTTCAGGTCTATGTCCGGATAGTCCCGCTCGACGTGGGCCAGGTCGATCCCCAGGAACTTCTGGTCGATGCCCTGGTACAAGGCGACGTGCCCGTCCTTCGCCGCGACGAAATAGCGGCCCTGAGTCCATGCGTAACCGCCGAGCCCCGCGGCGATGACCACGGAGGCCAACGCCCAGGAGACGAGGAGCTTCCACGACACCTTGGGCCGCCGGAACCGGAAGCGCGCCGGACCGGTCACCCCCATGGCGGCCTCGTCCGGCACCACCGGACCCGCAATGGGCCGCGCATCGGACCCCGCCCCCGGCAGGAAGTGGAAGCCCTGTACCGGAATGTCCGTGACGACCCGCACCAGCTGCGGCTGGCCCTTCTTGCCGTACGCCCGGTGCAGTTCCGTCACCCGGTCCTGGACGGCGTCCATGAACGCGTCGAGGGACAGGCCGCTGCCCTTGGGCCGGGCGGCGACGACATCGGAGACGGAGCGGGAGAAGATGCTGAACGACTCCCCGGGCGCCGTGCCGTGGTCCCGGCCGTCCACGACCCGCTCATGGTCACGGACGAAGAGCGAGAGCTGCGCCGGTGAACAGCCGTACAGATAGGCCACTTTGCGGCGCAGGGCAGCGCTGATCTTCTGGTGCCCCCACTCCTTGACGCCGGAGACGCCCATCGAGTCCTGATCGATGCCCTCACGGCAGGCGTCGATCAGGAACACCACGTGGTCGGCGGGGGTCTCGTCGAGGTGGCGGCGCCAGTCGATGGGCACGCAGCCCGACTCGAAGGGGTGCACGTCCTCGTCGATGTCCTCGGGCACCAGGTAGTCCTGGCCCCTGGCGTGCACGCCGTGGCCGCTGAGCAGGATGAGCACGGTGTCGCCGCGTCGCGCGCGCCGCAGCATGCCGATGACGCGGGCGTTCACGAAGTTGGCCGAGACCTGCTTTCCGCCCTCGCGGCCCGCCAGGACCTGCACGTCGTCGAAGCCGTGGCCCCGCAGGACCGCCCCGAGACGCTCCAGGTCACCGGGGATGAACGCAAGCGACTTGACGCCCCGCATCTCGTAGTCGCTGGCCCCGATGAGCAGGGCCCGATAGCGCCCCAACACCCTTCTCCCTTACCCCCCTTGGTGCACGAAATGCACCAACTGCAGGGAGGATAAGGCAAGACGGAGGAGAGCGGGCGGGACCATGTGGCCCCGCCCGCAGGACTCCCCCGCGCTGTCAGGCCCGCCGCGCCTCAGCTCTCGCCGCGCGCGTCAGCCCTCGGCACGGCCCGGGGCGACGCAGAACTCATTGCCTTCCGGGTCGGCCATCACCACGTGGTGTTCGTCGACCCTCGCCAGGATGGTGCCGCCCGCCGCCACAAGGCGCTCGGCCTCCGCGGTGATCCGCGCCCAGCGCTCCTCGGGGCTGCCGTGCCCCGGCACCCGGACGTCCATGTGCAGCCGGTTCTTCGCCGTCTTGGGCTCGGGTACCTTGAGGATGGAGAGCTGTGGCCCGACGCCTTCGGGATCGCACAGCCACGCCGCGTCGTCCACCGACTCGTCCGACGGCAGGTCAAGACTCGCGAACCACTCCTCGCGGGTACGGAAGGGAGCGGGCGGCGGTATGTCCACGTAACCCAGGGCCGTCTTCCAGAAATCGCCGAGGAGTTGCGCGTCGGAGCAGTCGAGCGTCAGAGAGATCACAGGTGCCATGGCGGCACTGTAGGCGGCGCCTCTGACAAGTGCCCCAAAGGGGCGCGGGGAACGGCGCGACCGGCCACGACTCACCCCGCGGGTGTCATACCCGACTTCCCGCGGAGCGCTCAGTCTCCGCTGGAGCTGCCGCCACTGCCACCGCTGCGGCGGCGCTTCCCCGAGCGGGCCACCGCCTCGCCCGCCGCCACGGTGATGTGGGCCGCGATCCTGACCGAGCGAGGCGCGTCGCCGCGCGCCGCCCAGAACACGGCGCCGCAGCCCGCCACCGCAAGGAGCACCACCGCGCACAGCAGTACCGTCATCATGAGCTTCCCCCGTTTATGTCTTTACGTCGCCAGGCCCGAGCGCCCCATCCTCGCAGCAATCCGGAACCCGCGGACTTCAGGTGGGGCACGGAGGGTCGCTCGATCCGGTGAAGGCACACCCTGGCCCGGTCGGGATCGGGCGTCTGTGGTCAACCTCCCGTGACGCTGGAACGTAGCAGGGTGGACGAGACGAGGGGCGGCGGACTTGTGCGGCACGGGGAAATGACCCGCCGGAGGGCGGCGATGCTCGGGGCGGCGGGACTCACGGCTGTCGCGGGCGTCGCAGCGGGACGCGGTGCGGCGGCGGACGAGGCCGGCGAGGTCTCCGGCGGCGGCGCCGGGTGGATGCCCGGTGTCCGGCGCCGACAGCTCCGCCGCAACTTCAGCTCCGGTGGCCGGGTGGCCCAGCGCGGCCTGATCCTGCATGTGCAGGAAGGTGAAGTGTCACCGTTCAAGTGGTTCTCCACCGCCGCCGCGAAGAGCTCCTCCCATTTCTGGGTCTCGGAAAAGGGCGGTATCGAGCAGTACGTCTCGGTCCTCGACCGGGCGTGGACCCAGGCCCAGGGCAATGACGAATGGGCCTCCGTCGAGACCTCCGGCTTCGCGACGCAGCCGCTGACATCCGCCCAGATCAACGCCGTTGCCCGGATCTACGCCTGGGGCGCTCGCGCGTACGGCTGGCCCTTGTCCGTCACGGACAGCGCGAAGGGCCGGGGCCTCGGCACGCACTCCATAGGAGGCAAGAGGTGGGGCGGGCACAAGTGTCCCGGACCTCTCCGGGCACGGAACCGGGAGGCAATCCTCGCCCGGGCCCGGGAGCTGATCCGTCAGGCGTGAGTGCGGGCGGCGGGGAGTATTGCGCTGCGCCGTGTCACGGCCCGGCCTGCACGTCCTCGTCGTGCGCCGAAGCCGTAATCCAGTGGACAGTCCTCCGGCGCCGGGCGAGCGTCTCCGCGATGAGCAGCCAACCACCCTCCCTGCCCAGGCGCATCCGCTTCGTCGAGCTCGGCGCAACAGCGCTGCGCGCGCTAGCCGACGGCGACCTCACCGCCGCCCGCCTCGAGGCCGGCGTCGCCCTCGACGAACACTTCATCAGCGAACGGGACCGCCGGATCTTCGGCCACCGCGCCGACCAGCTCTCCGAGGACCCCTCCGCCGCACCCTGGATCACACGGGCCGCGGTGGTGTCGACGCCGGCGGTCAGCAGGGCCATGGCTGCAGTGTGGCGAAGCGTGTGTGGGGTGACGTTCTTGCTGGCCAGGGTCGGGCATCGCTCCGCGGCTGCGGGTAGGTATTTGTGGAGGAGATCGGCGACGGCGTCGCTGCTGAGGTGGCCACCGCCCCGGCTGGGAAACAGCGGGTCTCCCGGAGCGGCGTGACGGGTGGTGATCCACTGCTGGAGCAGTCGGGCCGTGGGTTTCGTCAGCGGGGTCCAGCGCTGTTTTCGGCCTTTGCCGGTGCAGCGCAGGTGGGCGCCGGTGCCGAGTTCGGCGTCGGCGCAGGTCAGTGCGGTCAGCTCGGAGACACGTAGTCCGCTTCGCATCGCGACCAGCAGCAGAAGGTGGTCGCGTCGTCCCAGGATGGTCGTCTGGTCCGGGATCGCCAGCAGAGCCTCGGTCTCCTCGTAGGTCAGGAAGCACACGAGTGTGGAGTCACGGCGCTTTTGCGGGATCGCCAGGACGCGCTGGATGAGTAGAGCGTGTGATGCAGCAGACTCACCCCTACGGCCTTCGCTTGATCCGGTGCCTCTGTGACGGAGCACAGGATCAGGCGAAGGCCGCCCCGCTGAACGGCCTTTATCACTACGAGCGATCAAGTTCCAGGCGCGATTCGACCAGCGAGGATAAAACCCGAGCTCAGGTCCCTGCCGCCCGCCGCTGCAGCCGGTTGTGGCCGGTGATGGTGCTGGTCATGCAGACCGATGTTGCCCTTCTCCCGAAGCCGGTCGCACCCGGATGTCCAGCTGGCCCCCGCCCTACCCGTCCTGGTGGTTACGGGTTCCTGAGTGCCTCGAGCCTGGCCGCGTAGCCAGCGGTCAGGCTGGCGATCTCGGCGGGCTCACAGTCGAACGGCTGCCGACGGCTGAGACCAGATAGAAGCGAAACATCAGCGAAACGTCTATATCAGTACAAATGATCCAGAAGGACGGCAAGGGCCGTCCGCACCGACTGTTTGGAGCAACTCATGTACAAGACCCGGATGATGACCGCTGCTGGTATCGGAATCGCTGCGCTCGGCCTCTCTGTGTTCGGCGCCAGCGCCGCCAGCGCCGCTCCGGTGTTCAAGGCCGACGACTCGAAAATCCAGGTGGTGGACCAGAAGACCGGCAAGACGATGACCCCGGCCGAGGTCGCCAAGGCCACCGGCGGCAAGGTCACCGTCAGCCCCGAGACCAGCGACAAGAGCACGCAGGGCAAGAAGCACGCGCACTCCCGCCACGGCGACCCGAAGGTCGTGGTCGTGGACCAGAAGACCGGCAAGACGATGACCCCGGCCGAGGTCGCCAAGGCCACCGGCGGCAAGGTCACCGTCACCACCTCCAAGAGCGGCAAGTAGCCCGCGCACATCTGCCCGGGGCCCGCGACATGTGCTGATGTCGCGGGCCCTTCCGCGTACCCGCGGCGCGGTGGCCGGCAGGTGCTCTGGCCCCCGTCCGGAGCGAAACATCTGCGAAACGCCCTACCTCGTAGACCTGAAGCATGAAGAGATACCTGTACGGATACGGCGCTTGCACCGCGGCGCTCGTGATGGCTCTCACCGCCTGCGGCACTGGTGGAGGCGGCGAAGTGAACAAGCCCGACGCGACTCCTTCGACGGACGCCGGCGGCAACCAGCAACACAAGGTCGATGCGAACCCCCAGCAGAAGCAGAAGTGGGACCAGGAGTTGCTGGCGTACGCACAGTGCCTGCGCAAGGAGGGCTGGAAGGAGGCTCCGGACCCGGTGAACGGCGTCTGGCCGCCGACGAAGAACGACGGTTCATACGAGGTCGTCCAACTCCCGGACACCCCCGAGCGGCGCAAGGCCGAGGCCGCCTGCCGCGAGGTCCTGAAGAATTGGAACCGCGGATGACCCGGGTCCTGTCACGCAAACGCGTGCTGCTGGCGGCCACCACGGCCGCCGTGGTGCTGGGTTCCGGCGCCGGGACAGTGGCCCTGACCTCGCAGGGCGGGGACACGGTGGCCGCCGGGAGCGCCGAGCGGGCACTGCCCTCGTCGACGACCGACTTGGCCAAGGGGGATCTGGCGATGTCCACGGCAGCGCCGGGTACGTTGCGCTACGAGTCCGCGTTGGCGGTGGGTGGCGGCCAGAAGGGCACACTCACCTGGCTACCGAAGCCTGGTGACGCCGTGGAGCGGGGCAAGCCGCTGTTCAAGGCCGACGACATGCCGGTGACGGCTCTGTACGGGAACCTGCCCGCGTACCGGTCGATGAAGGCCGGCGACCGGGGCCAGGACATACGGCAGCTGAACGAGAACCTGCAGGCCCTGGGGTACGGGGGCGGTCAGGGCGACACTTTCACCGCGGCCACCGCGGACGCGGTCAAGCGCTGGCAGAAGGCCGCCAGGCTGGCCCCGACCGGCCAGGTCGAGCAAGGGCAGATCGCCTTCGTACCCACGGATTCCCGTATCGACACGGTCAAGGGCCAGGTCGGCAGGACGGTCTCGGCGGAGGAGGTGCTCACGGTCACCGGCCGCTCCATGGTGGTCGACGCCGAAATACCCGTGGGCGAGCAGTCCATGGTCAAGGTGGGCGCCAAGGCCGAGATCACGCTGCCGAACGGGAACAAGGCCCAGGGCGAGGTCGTGGAAGCGGCCCCCGCGGGAGCGCCTGCGGCCCAGGACCAGCGGGGGTCCGGAGGAGCTGGAGGACCAGTAGGGCTAGGAGGGTCCGGTGGTGGAGCCGACCAGAAGCCGGCCGCCAAGCTCAGGGCGACCATTCGGATCCCCGACCAAAAGCCCCTGGCCGGTCTGATGGGCGGCT
The DNA here is from genome assembly GCF_042665355.1 of Streptomyces monticola. Taxonomy (NCBI): domain Bacteria; kingdom Bacillati; phylum Actinomycetota; class Actinomycetes; order Kitasatosporales; family Streptomycetaceae; genus Streptomyces; species Streptomyces monticola. The sequence continues at coordinate 62,355 of NZ_JBHTCF010000022.1, forward strand.
CCGTCAACGTCAAGATCTACAGCGAGGCGGTCAAAGGCGTCTTCTCCGTCCCGGTCACCGCGCTGGTGGCCCGGCCAGAGGGCGGGTACGCCGTCGAGGTCGTGGAGGGCGGCACGACCCGCCTGGTGCCGGTGGTGACCAAGAGGTTCGCCGACGGCCGTGTACAGATCGAGGGCGAGGGCCTGCGCGAGGGCATGAAGATCGGGGTGCCCGGGTGAGCATGTCCAGCGAGGACACCGTCACCGGCCACGCCGATGCCGTCGTGGAACTCGAGTCCGTGACCCGGTCCTATCCGGGCGGGGTCACCGCCCTCGAGTCGGTCGATCTCACGGTCCGGCGCGGAGAGTTGACCGCGATCACTGGGCCGTCCGGCTCGGGCAAGTCCACCCTGCTCAACCTCATCGGGACCCTGGACCTGCCGACGTCCGGACACGTACGAATCGACGGCCACGACGTGGCGCGGCTGACCGACCGGCAGCTGTCGGCGCTGCGCGCCCGCTCCATCGGCTTCGTCTTCCAGCACTTCCACCTGGCGGCGGGGCAAACGGCGCTCGACAACGTCGCCGACGGCCTGCTGTACACGGGTGTCGGACTCGGGCAGCGGCGCGAGCGCGCCGCCCGCGCGCTGGAACGGGTCGGCCTCGCCGACCGTACCGGCCACCGGCCGCATGAGCTGTCCGGCGGACAGAAGCAGCGCGTCGCCATCGCCCGCGCCGTGGTCGGCGAACCGGCGCTGCTCCTCGCCGACGAGCCGACCGGCGCACTGGACTCCGTATCCGGCAAGGCCGTCATGGAGCTGCTCCACGAGCTGAACGGCGCCGGGACGACCATCCTGGTCATCACGCACGACCAGGAGATCGCCGACGGGCTGCGGCGGCAGGTGGCGATGCTCGATGGACGCGTACGGTACGACTCCGCTGCCCAGGAGGCGATGGCATGCTGAGCCCCGCCCGCATGAGCCTCGCCGACCTGATGCGTACCGGCGGCTTCGGGCTGCGCACCCGGCCGACGCGGGTGTTCCTGTCTGCGCTCGGCATCGCGATCGGAATCGCAGCCATGGTCTCGGTGGTCGGGATCTCCACCTCCAGCCAGGCCCAGCTCCAGCAGACCCTCGACCGGCTCGGCACCAACATGCTCACCGCAAAGCCCGGGACCTCTATGGCGACCGGCACCCCGCCCAAGTTCCCGGAGCAGTCCGCCGCCATGCTCGGCCGCGTCGAGGGCGTGGAGTCCGCGACTGCGGTCGGCAAGCTGGACCAGGGGGTGTACCGGAACGACCGCGTGCCCAGGACGCAGGGCAGCGGAATCACCCCACTCGCCGCGCAGGAGAACCTCCTGGAGACCGTACGCGGTCACGTACGCAGCGGTCGCTGGCTCAACGGCGCCACCAGCCGGTACCCCGTCACCGTGCTCGGAGCCCAGACCGCGGCCCGGCTGGGCATCACCGAGCCCGGACGGCAGGTACTCATCGCTGACCGCCCGTTCACTGTGGCCGGCATCCTCGACGCGATGCCGCTGACCCCCGATCTCGACCACGCCGCCTTCGTCGGCTGGGACGCCGCCAAGCGGTACCTGGGCTTCGACGGAACCCCCGAAACCCTGTACACGCGCGCCGAGAAGACCTCCGTGGAACAGGTGCGGCCGCTCATCGCGGGGACCCTGCATCCGCAGGAGCCAAGCGCGGTCGAAGTGTCCAACGCGGCCGACGCCCTGCTGGCTCAGCGGGCCGGCGAACAGGCCTTCACCGGAATGCTCCTGGGGCTCGGTGCGGTGGCCCTGCTCGTCGGCGGGATCGGGGTCGCCAACACCATGGTCATCTCCGTGCTGGAACGTAGAGGCGAGGTAGGGCTGCGCCGTTCCATGGGCGCTACCCGCGGCCAGATCCGCGGTCAGTTCCTGACCGAGTCTCTCCTCCTGTCCGCCCTCGGCGGCGCCGGCGGCGCCCTCCTGGGCACCGCGGCCACGGCTGTTTTCGCACTGGTCCAGGGCTGGCCGGTGGTGGTACCAGCCTGGACTCTGGCGGGCGGCATCGGCACGACCGTGCTCATCGGCGGGCTGGCCGGCCTCTACCCGGCCGTACGGGCTTCCCGGCTGCCTCCCACGGCGGCCCTGGCCGCCACCTGAGGCACAGCGTGCCCCGAACGGGCCAGCCGGCGACCCGGAATCCGGGTCGCCGGCTGGCCGCGGGCACCGCCCCGGTCACAGTGGAGATGAAGCGTGAGCTTGCCGAGCAAGCGAGCAAACCGAGCAAACGAGGAGCAAGAGGTGCGGGTGCTGGTCGCGGAGGACGAGGAGGGTCTGGCCGAGCTGGTCGCCACCGGCCTTCGCCGGGCGGGCTTTGCGGTGGACACCGTCTACAGCGGCGACGCGGCCCAGGCGTACCTCGGGCTGCACGAGTACGACGTGATCGTCCTCGACCGGGACCTGCCCAGGATCCACGGGGACGACGTCGCACGGGAACTGGCGGCTGCCGGGGCCCGGACCCGGATCCTCATGCTCACGGCCTCCAGCACGATGCAGGACCGCGTCGAGGGCCTGGACCTGGGCGCGGACGACTACCTGGCCAAGCCCTTCGAGTTCCCGGAACTCGTGGCCCGGGTACGTGCCCTGGGCCGGCGGAGCGCGCCCGCGACCCCGCCGCTCCTGGAGCGCGCCGGGATCAGCCTGGACACCGTACGGCGCACTGCGGCCCGCGACGGGCGGGAGATCGGGCTGTCGCCCAAGCAGTTCGAGGTCCTGCGGATCCTGCTGGAGGCGGACGGCGGCGTGGTGAGCGCCGAGGAACTCCTGGAGCGGGCCTGGGACGCGCACGCCGACCCCTTCACGGGCGCGGTGCGGGTCACCATGAGCAAACTCCGGACCGCCCTCGGAGAGCCGCCGCTCATCCGGACCGTGCAGGGCGTGGGGTACCGGCTGTGAGGGTCCGGACCAGGATCGCCCTGGTATTCGGAGCACTGTTCCTCACCCTGGGGGCGGTGCTGCTGACCGTCGTCAACATCATGGCCCGGCGCGGTACGAAGCACCGCGCCCAGGACATCGCGCGGGAGCAGGACGGAGCGGGCGGTGACGTGAGCGTCGTCCCGGACCCGTCCGCGACCCCGCCCCTCGGCTCCTCGGTATCGGTGGTCACCCTGGAGGTCAGCCAGGCGGCCTCCCAGGAACTGATGCTGTGGTCCGCGGTCGGCCTGGGGGTGACAGTGATACTGGCGGTCGCAGTGGGCTGGTGGACGGCGGGTAGGGTGTTGCGACCGGTTCACGCGATGACGGCCCGGGCCCGGCAGATCTCGGCACGCAACCTGCATGAGCGGATCGCGGCGCAGGAGCCCGACGACGAACTCAAGGAACTCGGGGACACTCTCGACGGACTCCTGGAACGGCTTGATCAGGCCTTCGAGAGCCAGCGGCGTTTCGTCGCCAATGCCTCCCACGAACTACGGACCCCGCTGGCCACCCAACGCACCGCCATCCAGGTCGGCCTGGCCGACCCCGCACCCTCCTCGCAGGACCTGGCCCGGACGAAAGAGCTCCTGCTCGCCTCGAACCGGCGCAGCGAGCACCTGATCGAGGGCCTGCTGACGCTGGCACACAGCGAACGCGGCCTGGACGAACGGGAACCGGTGGACCTCGCGGAGGTCGTACGGGAGGAATGCGCGGCCCACGGCGAGACCCCCGGCATCCGCCTGGAGGTCACCACCAGCCCGTGCTGGGTCCTTGGCAACCGGACCCTGCTGAGCCGGCTCGCGGCGAACCTTGTGGCCAACGCCTTCGCCTACAACCGGGAACAGGACGGGACGGTGCGCGTGGTCGTCACGCGGAAGGCCGAACTCACGGTGGCGAACACCGGCCCGCAGATCCCCGCGTCCGCCATCCCTGCCCTGTTCGAACCCTTCCGCCGCGGCGAGGGCCGGGACCGCACGGGCACCGGTTCCGGGCTGGGCCTGTCCATCGTCGCCTCGATCGTCGCCGCCCACGGTGGCCGCGTTCACGCCTCCCCCGGGCCGCCAGGGCACGGCGGCCTGATCATCCGAGTCACCCTCGAACCCGCCGGCGACACTCCTGGGCGCACGCCTTCACGTCATAGCTGAACTCTGGATGTCACTGCGGCCCGTCCTTCGACCCAAGGGCGCCAAGGGCTTCGTCGTTCTGCCGCGGCGATGGAAAGCCGAGCGGACCTACGGATGGCTGATGCTGCACCGTCGCCTGGCCCGAGACCACGAAGCACTCCCGGCCCGCTCCGAGGCCATGATCCACCTTGCCATGATTGACCTGATGCCCCGCCGCCTCACCGGTGAGACTACCGTCTCCTGGCGCGACCCGGCATCATCAGATCAAGTACGCATTTCGGGATGAAACACCGGGACGAAACGACCTCTGAGTGCTCCGCGGCAAGCCCCGTATGACACCTGCGGGTGCGTCGTGGCCGGTCACCCGCCGCCGTCGATCGCGTGTTCCGTGAAGTGACCGCACGCGCGGAAACCGAGGCGCCGGTATACGAGTTCGCCGTCCGCCGAGGCCTGCAGGACCGCGGTGCGGTGGCCCTCGGCGCGGGCCGCGGCGAGGGCCGCGCGGGTGAGGGCGCCGCCGTGGCCGCGGCGGCGGTCGGATGCCAGGGTGCAGATGTTGTAGATCCCGGCGACGCCGGCGTACAGGAAGACCTCGGCGGTACTGACGGCGCGGCCCTCGTCGTAGCCGATCAGATAGCGGGCGGCACAGTCGGGGGCCAGGGCCCACGGGGCGACCCGGGCGTAGAAGTCACGGACGGTGGCGGCGGGCGGGTCCCAGTTCGCGGCCAGGACCGTGGCGTAGTCGGCCAGTTGAGCAGGAGTGGTCACCCGGCGGATCCGCAGAGCTCCGGTGCCGGGCGGCGGCCCGTCCCCCGAAGGGTCCCCCGCTTCGTCCCCAAGGTCGGCCCACATCGCCGTCTCCCGCTCGGCGGCCGGCAGGCCCGCGGCGGCGAGCCGGTCCGAGAGGTCGGGCGGGCCCGACGCCGGCCCCGCCCACCAGGAGAAGGGACGGCCCCGCGTGGCCAGGGTGCGCACTGTCGCGTCGATCCTGGCCCGGGCGGTCTCCGGGGTGAAGCGGGCCATCGCGACGATATTGAAGGTGTCGTCGTCGAGCCCGCTGTCGGCGACCAGGAGATCCTCCGTCTCCTCGACCGTCGCGCCCCCGAGCCGCGGGTGCAGATGGCAGGCGTGTCCGGCGAGGTTCTGCTCCATGCGGGCCAGGAGGGCGGGGTCGGTGCCCCCGCTGTCGTCGTGTTTCATAGCGAGCGATTCGATCATATTCGCGGAGATACGTCGCCGGAGATGTCCGCCGGTTCTGAGTACGCCGACTCATGTGCGCTCGGGCGTCCCGCGGTGGGATGGGCGCATGACCGATCCACAACCCGACGCTCTTGCCGAGGCCGGCACCGACGCCCGTACCGAGGCCCTCGCCGAGCCCGGCACCGACGCCCCGCGCGGCTGGCTCGCCCCCATCATCGCGACCCTCGTCACGGTGCCGCTGGCCTACTTCGTCTACCTCATCGCCGGGTTCTCGGGCATGGCCTGCGACGGCTGCGACGGGGCGACCGCCCACGCGTTCGACTCCTCGTTCGACACGGCCCTGAGTGTCTACTCGTACGGCCTCCTCGTGCCTTTGGGCCTCCTCGGCGCGAGTTGGGGACTGCCCTGGCAGCAGCGGTACGCGGGCCGTCGCGTCCTGTTCTCGGGGCTTGCCCCGATCTCCGTGGTGGTCCTGTTCCTCGTGTTCCTCGGTCTGGTCGCCTGGCCCTGAGCCGTGAGGTCCGGCACCGAGCCGTACCGTCCCGCACTCCTGCGCGCGGAAGTTCACCTGCCGCTCACTCGCCAGTGCACCGCAGGGTGGCAAGGTGCCATGTGCGGCGCGGCGAGCGAGGAGAGCGAGAGGTCATGGCGCGACGGGTGCGAGCGGTGCGGCGGGGCGGCGTCGGCCTGGTGACCGGCCTGTGCCTGCTGGTCACCGCACTCACGGGCGGGTGCGCGGACGACGGTGACGGTTCCGGGCCCGGGGGCCGGGGACGCCCGGTGCCTCCCACGGATGCGCACCGGGACGCTCCCCGGCTCCTCGAACCGCCGCCGCCTCCCCGCACCAAGCCCCCGCTGCCGCCCGGCCGCGTCGTCGACGGGAAGCGTGCCGCGCCGGTGCTGGACCGGGTGCCGACCCGGGACCGTGTGGTGTTCCTGACCATCGACGACGGCACGGCGAAGGACCCGCGGTTCGCGGCGCTGATGCGGGAACTGCGGGTGCCGTTCAGCATGTTCCTCACCGACTCCATGGCCGGCGACGACTACGCCTACTTCGACCGGCTGCGCGGCGGCGGCAAGCTCAGCGCGAAGCGCGACGGCAACCGCGTCCAGAACCACACCCTCACCCACCCGAGCCTGGCCGGCCTCCCCTACCCCGCACAGCGCAAGGAGATCTGCGGCCAGCAGGACCGGCTGCAACGGGAGTTCGGGCAGCGCCCCACTCTCTTCCGGCCGCCGCGCGGCCACTACGACTCCACCACCCTGCGGGCCGTGGCCGACTGCGGAGTGCGGGCCTCGGTGATGTGGGGCGTCAACATGCAGCCGGACGGCCTGCGTTACGACCACGGCGGCACCCGCCTGCGCCCCGGCGAGATCGTCCTCTTCCACTTCTTCGGCGCCGGGCAGCTCCGCGGCACCGAACTCACCGACCTCACCCTCGATCTGCTCCGGACGATCACCGAGCAGGGGTACGCGGTGGCCCGCCTGGAGGACTACGTGTGACCCGCACGGCGCGCACGACCCAGACGGCGCACCCGGCACACACCGCGCACACCGCGCACACCGCGCCGAAAGATCACGTCACACATCTTGACGCTCCCGGCCTGCCCCTGGATAACTGAACCGGCACAGCGACCGAATGATCGGTTGTCCGGTTCGGGCGGGTTGGACGGAGACGGCACATGACGGCTGAACTCGACGCGGCGGAGCGGCTCGGCCGCGCGGACCTGAGGGCCCTGCAGCTCGAGCGGCTGCGCGCCACACTGCACCGGGTGTACGAGAAAGTCCCGTACTACCGGGCCGCCTTCGACAAGGCGGGCCTGCACCCCGACGACTGCCGTACGCTCGCCGACCTCGCCCGTTTCCCCTTCACCACGAAGGCCGATCTGCGGGACAACTACCCCTTCGGGATGTTCGCGGTGGGCCGGGACCAGGTGCGCCGTATCCATGCGTCGAGCGGCACCACTGGACGCCCGACCGTCGTCGGCTACACCGAGCACGACCTGGACGTATGGGCGCAGGCGGTGGCCCGGTCGATCCGCGCCGCCGGCGGCAGACCGGGCCATGTCGTCCATGTCGCGTACGGCTACGGCCTGTTCACCGGCGGGCTCGGCGCGCACTACGGCGCGGAACGGCTCGGCTGTACGGTCGTGCCCGCGTCCGGCGGGATGACGGCACGGCAGGTCCAGCTGATCCAGGACTTCCGGCCCGAGGTCATCATGGTGACGCCCTCGTACATGCTCACGCTCCTCGACGAGTTCGAGCGCCAGGGCATCGATCCGCGCTCCACCTCCCTCAAGGTGGGGATCTTCGGCGCCGAGCCGTGGACGGAACAGATGCGCCACGAGATCGAGGACCGCTTCGCGATCGACGCCGTCGACATCTACGGCCTGTCGGAGGTGATCGGCCCCGGCGTGGCGCAGGAGTGCGTGGAGACCAAGGACGGTCTGCACATCTGGGAGGACCACTTCTATCCCGAGGTCGTCGATCCGCTCACCGGCGAGGTGCTGCCCGACGGGGAGAGCGGCGAGCTGGTCTTCACCTCGCTCACCAAAGAAGCGATGCCCGTGATCCGCTACCGGACACGGGACTTGACGCGGCTGCTCCCGGGCACGGCGCGCCCCGCGTTCCGCCGGATGGAGAAGATCACGGGGCGTAGCGACGACATGGTGATCCTGCGCGGGGTGAATCTCTTCCCCACACAGATCGAGGAGATCGTGCTGCGCACCGCGGCGCTCGCCCCGCACTTCCAGCTGCGCCTGACCCGTGAGGGCCGGCTCGACGAGCTGACCGTGCGCGCCGAGGCCCGCGCGGAGGCGACGGCCGTGCAGCGCGAGGAGGCGGCGCGGGCCGTGGCCGCGGCCGTGAAGGACGGGATCGGTGTCTCGGTCGGGGTCGAGGTCGTGGACCCCGGCACCCTTGAACGGTCGGTGGGGAAGCTCCGGCGGATCGTGGACGAGCGCCCCAAGTAGCCGTCGCATACGGCCCTGCCCCGGGTCGCCTCGGCCCCAAGTGGTCCCGTGGTCTGTCCCGTTGGGGCGCCAGGGGATTACTCTCGCGGCCGGACGACACCGTATGGAGGCCTCCATGACCGTCGGCCCCGCCACCCCCGAGACCGTGTACGAGCCCGTCCCCTACTGGGCCAAGGTGCCGCACGGGATCTGGCTCAAGGAAGCCACCTCCGTGGCCGTGGACTCCCAGGACCGCGTCTACGTCTTCAACCGCGGCAACATGCCGGTCCTGGTCTTCGACCGCGACGGCGATCTGGTCGACATGTGGGGCAACGACACCCCGTTCGCGGGGACGGAGCTCTATGAGGACCCGTACGGGAATCTCACGCCGCGCTGGTCGGGCTGCCGGTTCCTGCGTCCGCACGCCGTGACCGTCGACCACGAGGACCATCTGTGGCTGGTGGACGACGTGGGCAACACCGTCACCAAGACCGACACCAAGGGCAAGGCGCTGCTGACCCTGGGTACCGGCCGCCCCACGGCGTTCCAGAGCGGCGAGCCGTTCAACCGCCCCACGGACGTGGCGGTCCACCCGGTGAAGGGCGACATCTACGTCACGGACGGCTACGGCAACTCCCGCGTGCACCGCTATGACGCGTACGGCAGACACCTCGGCTCCTGGGGTGAACCCGGTACGGACGAGGGGCAGTTCAGCCTGCCGCACAACCTCGCGATGTTCGGCGACGACGCGGTCATCGTGTGCGACCGCGAGAACCACCGGATCCAGGTCTTCGGGCTCGACGGCACCTTCCGTACCACCTGGCACGCGCACAAGGCCGTCGCCGTCTGCTCCGGCAAGGGCGCCGACACCCATCTGTACGTAGCCGAACAGGGCCCGCCGCCGATCCAGTTCGGGGTTCCGGGTATCGGCCACAAGATACAGATCTACGACCTCGAAGGCCGTCGCGTCACCAAGTTCGGGGCGGCGCTGCCCGGTGAGGCGCCGGACCAGTTCAACTGGCTGCACAGCGTGGCCGTGGACTCCGAGGGCAGTGTGTACGCCGCGGAGGTCTCGTACATCGAGGTGGGCAGCAAGCTGGATCCGCCGCGTGAACTGGTCAGTCTGCGCAAGTGGCGCCGCGTGAGCGGCTGACCGGTGCCGGGCCGGCGGCTGACCGGGCCCGTACCGCCGCGCACGGGCCCTCGGACCTCCCCGCCTCAGACCTCCCCGCCTCAGACCTCCCCGCCTCAGACCTCCCCGCCTCAGACCTCCCCGGCGAACCGGTCCCGAAGCTCCCGCTTGAGGATCTTCCCGCTGGCGTTGCGCGGCAGTTCGGGCACGAACAGCACGCGCTTGGGGGCCTTGAAGGCGGCGAGCCGTTCGCGGGCGTGCGCGATGAGTTCGGCCTCGTCCACCTCGCCGTTCGCCACCACGACCGCGGTGATCGCCTCGATCCAGCGTTCGTGCGGTAGGCCGATCACCGCGGCCTCGGCGACCCGCTCATGTGTGTAGAGCGCGTCCTCGACCTGGCGCGAAGCGACCAGGACGCCACCGGAGTTGATGACGTCCTTGACCCGGTCGACCACGGTGAAATAGCCCTCGGCGTCCCGCACCGCGAGATCGCCCGAGCGGAACCAGCCGTCGCGGAAGGCCGCGGCGCTCTCCTCCGGCTTGTCCCAGTACCCTTCGCACAACTGCGGTGAGCGGTAGACGACTTCGCCGGGTGTGCCGTCGGGCACGTCCTTGCCGGAGTCGTCGACGACCCGCGCCTCGACGAAGAGCACCGGGCGCCCGCAGGAGTCCATCCGGCCCTCGTGCTCATCGGGCCCGAGCACCGTGGCGAGCGGGCCGATCTCGCTCTGCCCGAAGCAGTTGTAGAAGCCGAGCCCCGGAAGGCGGCCGCGCAGCCGCTCCAGGACCGGCACGGGCATGATCGACGCCCCGTAGTACGCCTTGCGGAGGGCGCTCAGGTCACGGGTGGCGAACTCGGGGTGCTGCGAAAGGCCGATCCACACGGTGGGCGGCGCGAACAAGCTGTCCGCGCCGCCCGCCTCCACCAGGTCGAAGATCTGCCGCGGGTCCGGGCCGTCGAGGATGGTGTTCTGCGCGCCGACCGCCAGATAGGGCAGCAGGAACACATGCATCTGCGCCGAGTGGTACAGCGGCAGCGAGTGCACGGGCCGGTCGGCCTCGGTCAGATCGAGGGCGTGGATGGCGCTGACGTACTCGTGCACCAGGGCGCGGTGCGTCATCATCGCGCCCTTGGGGAGGGCGGTGGTGCCGGAGGTGTAGAGCAGTTGCACCAGATCGCCGGCGTCCGGTTCGTCGCCGTCGTACGCGGCTGCCGCGTCGAGCCGGGCGAGCAGCGAATCGTCGCTGTCGCGCAGGGCCAGGGCCGTCGTGTCGTCGGGCAGCCGGTCCGCGAGGTCCGGGTCGGTCAGGACGAGTGAGCTGCCGGACTGCCGCAGGATGTACGCCAGGTCGTCGCCGGTGAGGTTGTGGTTGACGGGTACGTGCACCAGGCCCGCCCGGGAGCAGCCGAGGAAGCCGATCAGATACGCGTCCGAGTTGTGCCCGTAGGCGGCGACCCGGTCGCCGGGTGCGCGACCGGTGTCCCGCAGCACGCGGGCGGCGCGCGACACCGCCTCGTCGAGTTCCGCGTAGGTCCAGGAGCGGTCGGCGTAGTGGACCGCGGTGCGGTCCGGGGTGCGCCGTGCGCTGCGGCGGAGCATGCCGTCGACCGTGTTGCTGCGTGCGCTGGGGGAGCCCGTCATGGCGTGATCCTGGGCCGGGGCGCGGGCGGCGGTCAAGACGCGGGACGTGGCCGCGCGCACGGGTCCGCCGCCCGATTGTTCCGCCTTCCGGGGCCCCCGGCCGTCCCGCCTTCCGGGGCACCCGGCCGGGTCCGCTCATCCTCCGATGGAGCCTGGCCGGGGCCGCTCACCCCTCCGATGGCGCCTGGCCGGGTCCGCAGCGCAGCCGGTCGGCCGTGGTCGGGGGGCCTTCGATGCCGCTGCGGTCGTATGTCACGGGCACCACGGTGCCGGCCGTAGCGCCCACCTGGATGTCGAAGACCCGGCCGTGGCCCTTGACCGGGCGGAGGCGGGCGCCGGGGAGGGCGGCGGTCAGGGCCGGGACGTAGCGGTAGCGCGTGGGGTCGTAGGTGATGACCGTCGGACCCTGGGGCGGCGGGCCGTCGCGGCGCGGGCCCTCGACGACGGTGAAGCCGGTGCGCCGCAGGGAGTCCGCGACGTGGGTGTCGTTCACCCGCACATGGGTGTCGGACGGGGGCATGCCGACGATGACGCCGCGCCGCGGCCGCGGCTGGATGCGGGAGTCGTCGGTGACCGGCCGGTCCGCGCGCAGCGCCGACCACAGGGCGGCCGCCCGCTCGGGGTGCCACAGGACGCTGCTGCCCCATTCGGGCACCGTGTGGTCCCACTCCGAGATCGGGACGGTCGCGAACTCCATCTGCTCCGGCTTCAACCGGCCGACCGCGACGCCGAGTTCGACGAGGTCCATGAGGCCGGTGCCGGGTCCCACGCGTACGGAGGTGAGCAGGTCGCGTACGACCGCCGCCGACGCCGCGCCGCCGTCGAGCGCTCCGGCCTCGCGGAGGCGGCCGAGGAGATCGACCAGGAGCCGCTGCTGGCGGCGTACGCGGCCGCCGTCGCCGGGCGGGTTGATGTGCCGGGCACGGGCGTAGCGCAACGCGCCGACGCCGTCGAGGTGATGGCTGCCCGCGCCGAGATCGAGGCCCGCGGCGCGGTCGCGCATGGGCCGCCTGCCGCAGACCTCGGCGCCGCCGAGCCGGTCGACGGCGGTGGCGAAGCCCGCGAAGTCGGCCTCCATGTAGTGGTCGATGCCGAGGCCCGTGGCCTTCTCCACGGTGCGTACGGCAAGGTCGGGACCGCCGTGCTTGTAGGCCGCGTTGATCTTTCCGGAGTGCGCGGGATGGCCGTGCTCGGCGAACGGGACGTAGGAGTCCCGCAGGATCGACACCACGCTCAGGCGGCGCCGGTCCTCGGTCAGATGGACCACCATCATCACGTCGGTGCAGTCACAGGCCCGTCCGCCGACGTGCAGCCTGCGGCGCTCGTCCGGGGAGATGCCGGCCCGGCGGTCGAGGCCGACGAGCAGGATGTTCGTGCCGTCTCCCGCCCGGTTCGCCGCGGTGCCCGGCTGCGCGGCGCCCGGCTGCGCGGAGCCCGGGTACGCAGTGCCCGGGTACGCAGTGCCCGGGTACGCGGAGCCCGGATGTGCGGAGCCCGGATGTGCGGCCAGTGCTCCGCCGGCGAGGGCGGCCAGGGCGAGTGCGGTGGCGGTCAGTCGTCGCAGTGGGGACGGAAGCGGAGACATCCGCGGACGCGGTCGCGGTGACAGAGGAGAGCGCATGGCCCGACCCTGACCCGCCGGGCGCCGGGCCGCCGCCGGTGTTACGCCGGACGCAGGGCGGGCGCCCGCACTCCCGGGTGACCCGCGCGGCGGGCCGCCTCGCGCCGCGGTGACCGGCGCACAGCGGCCCGCGTCCCACTGCCGGTGACCGGCGCACGCCGGCCCGCGTCCCACTGCCGGTGACCGGCGCGCGGCGGCCCGCGCCCCACGCCCGCGGCGTGTCGCAGGACCGCTCCTCACCTCACGCTTCCGACCCGGTCACAACTGACATACCGCTTGGTATGCTCAACCGCCCCTGCCCGCACGGATGTTGGGAGGCCCCTTCTTGCGTACCAGCCGCAGCCGGGTCCGTCTGAGACGACTCACCCTGATCGGCACCGCCCTGGCCGCCGTCGCCGCCACCGCGTCGCCGGCCCCCGCCGCACCGGACGGCGCAGACGAACGGCGGCCGTCCGGCGGCGGTCTGTCCGCCGTGGTCCGCTACACCGAGTACGGCATTCCGCACATCGTGGCCAAGGACTACGCGAACCTGGGCTTCGGCACCGGGTGGGCGCAGGCCGCCGACCAGGTGTGCACCCTCGCCGACGGCTATGTGACGCTGCGCGGCGAGCGCTCGAAGTACTTCGGCGAGAAGGCCGTGCCCGACCAGTCCCTCTCGTCCGCCTCCACGAATCTCTCCAGCGACCTGTTCTTCCGCGGCGTGCGCGACGCGAAGACCGTGGAGAAGCTCCTCGAAGTGCCGGCCCCGGTCGGCGCGGGACGTGAAGTGCGGGAGCTGATGCGGGGGTTCGCCGCGGGCTACAACACCTGGCTGAAGCAGAACCGCATCACGGACCCGGCCTGCGCGGGCGCCGACTGGGTGCGCCCGATCAGCACCCTTGACGTCGCACGACGCGGCTTCGCGCTCGCGGTCCTGGGCGGTCAGGGCCGCGCGGCCGAGTCGATCACCAACGCGCAGCCACCGGCCGGCGGCACGGCGGGGCGTACGGAGCCCGGCGAGGCACCGGACAAGAAGGCACCGGACAAGAAGAAGGCCGCCGCGGCCGCACGCGAGCTGTTCTCAGCGCAGAACGCCGACATGGGCTCCAACGCCGTGGCCTTCGAGGGCGGCACGACCGCGAACGGACGCGGGCTGCTGCTGGGCAACCCGCACTACCCCTGGCAGGGCGGACGCCGCTTCTGGCAGTCACAGCAGACCATCCCGGGTGAACTCAACGTGTCCGGCGGCTCGTTGCTGGGTGCCGTCTCCGTTTCCATCGGCCACAACGCCAAGGTCGCGTGGAGCCATACCGTCGCCACCGGCGTCACGCTCAACCTGCATCAGCTCACCCTCGACCCGGCCGACCCGACGACGTATCTCGTGGACGGCAAGCCGCACAAGATGACGCGGCGGACCGTGACGGTCGAGACGAAGGACGGCGCACCGGTCACCCGCAGTCAGTGGTGGACCCGTTACGGCCCCGTGGTCACCTCGCTGGGCGCGCAGCTGCCACTGCCGTGGACGAAGACGACGGCGTACGCGCTCAATGACCCCAACGCCGTGAACATGCGGGTCAGCGACGCCTCCCTCGCCCTCAACAAGGCGCAGAGCACCGAGGACATCAGAAAGGCCCTGGCCCGCAAGCAGGGTCACCCCTGGGTGAACACCATCGCGGCCGACTCCGAGGGGCACTCGCTGTTCACGCAGGCGCAGGTGCTGCCCCGGATCACCGACGACTTGGCGGCCCGCTGCTCGACGCCGCTCGGCAAGACCACCTATCCCAGCGCGGGACTCGCGATCCTGGACGGCTCGCGCGGCGACTGCGCGCTCGGCAAGGACAAGGACGCCCTGCAGCCGGGGATCTTCGGGCCGTCGAAGATGCCGACGCTGACGGACGCCCCGTACGCGGAGAACTCCAACGACAGCGCCTGGCTCGCCAACGCGAACCGTCCGCTGACCGGCTACGAGCGGGTCTTCGGCACCATCGGTACGCCGCGGTCGATGCGGACGCGCGGCGCGATCGAGGATGTCGCGGCGATGGCGGACAAGGGCTCCCTCACTCTGAAGGACCTGCAGAAGCAGCAGTTCGCGAACCGCGCGCCTGCGGGCGATCTCGCGGCGGCCGACGCGGCGAAGGCCTGTGCGGCGCTGCCCGGCGGCACGGCAACGGGCAGTGACGGCAAGGCCGTTGACGTCAGCGGGGCCTGTGCGGCGCTGGCCGCCTGGGACCGCACGGTGAACACCGGCAGCAAGGGCGCCCTGCTCTTCGACCGGTTCTGGCGCAAACTGACCGCGGGCGTACCGGCGGCGGAACTGTGGAAGGTGCCGTTCGACCCGGCGGACCCGGTACGCACACCGAACACGCTCAACACCGCGCACCCCGGTTTCGCCCGGGCTCTCGCGGACGCGGTCGGCGAACTGAAGGCCGCGGGTGCGGCGCCCGACGGGGAGCTCGGCAAGAACCAGTACGTGCGGCGCGGCGGCCTGACCATCCCGGTGGGCGGCGGCACCGAGTCGCTCGGCATCTGGAACAAGCTGGAGCCCGTCTGGGATCCGGCGGCGGGCTATACGGAGGTGGCACACGGCTCCAGCTACATCCAGGCGGTCGGCTTCGACGGCAGCCGCTGCCCGGTGGCCCGCACCCTCCTGACGTACGCCCAGTCCTCCAGCGCCCACTCGCCCCACTACAGCGACCAGACCCGGCTGTTCTCGGGCAAGCGGTGGGTGAAGGCCCGCTTCTGCGAGAAGGACATCCTCTCCTCCCCCGGCCTGAAGGTGGTGCGCGTACGGGAAGGGTGACCTGACGGGTCAGGTCCGGCGCGGTACGGCGGTACCGGTCCAGGGGTGACGACTCCTGGACCGGTACCGGCCGTCTCACCTCACCCGGTCCAGTTCGCGCTCACCGTGCGGCTGCGGTACGCGGGGCGCGGACGACTGCCGCGGGGAGAGCCGGGAGAGCTTCTCGCCCTCCACGTCGACATCGGGCAGGAGCCGGTCGAGCCAGCGGGGCAGCCACCAGGCGGACTTGCCGAGCAGGGCGAACAGGGCGGGGACCAGGGCCATGCGGACGACGAAGGCGTCGAAGAGGACGGCGGCCGCGAGGCCGAAGCCGATCATCTTGATGAAGTCGTTGTCCTCCATGATGAACCCGGAGAACACGCTGATCATGATGGCGGCGGCCGCGGCCACCACCCGCCCGCCGTAGCGGAATCCGGTGACGACCGCCTCGCCGGGGCGCGCCCCGTGGACGTAGGCCTCCCGCATACGGGTCACCAGGAACACTTCGTAGTCCATGGCGAGACCGAAGACCACCCCGATCATGAAGATCGGCATCGTGCTCATGATCGGGCTCGGCTGGTCCACGCCGAACACATCGGCGAGCCAGCCCCACTGGAAGACCGCCACCACCGCGCCGAGCGCCGCGGCCACCGAGAGCAGAAAGCCCAGGGCCGCCTTGAGCGGGACGAGGACCGAGCGGAAGACCACCATCAGGAGCAGGAACGCCAGGCCGACGACGAGGGCGAGATACGGAAGCAGCGCGTCGTCGAGGGTCTGCGAGAAGTCGATGAACATCGCGGTCTGGCCGCTCACAAGCACCTCCGCTCCGGTGTCGGCCCGGAAGCCGTCGGCGCGGGCGCGGATCGAGCGGACCAGGTCCTCGGTCCTGGCGTCGGTGGGGCCTGTGGCCGGGACGACATTCAGGATCGCGGTGTCGCCGGCCTTGTTGGACGTGGCGGGGGTGACGGCGGCGACGCCGTCCATGCCGGCCAGCCGACCGCCCACGGTCTTGGCGGCCGACGCCGCGTCCCGGCCCTCGACGGTAATCATCAGCGGGCCGTTGAACCCGTCGCCGAAGGAGTCCGAGAGCATGTCGTACGCCTTGCGCTGAGTGGTGTCGGGGGCCATCGTGCCCTCGCCCGGAAGGCCGAGTTCGAGGCTGGCGGCGGGCACGGCCATCGCTCCGAGACCGATGACGCCGACCAGGAGTACGGCCACGGGGTGGCGCAGCACGTAACTCGCCCAGCGGGAGCCGAGGTTGGGCTTGCGCCGGGCGGCCTTCTCGGCGCGCGCGGCGGCCTCAACCCGCTCACGCTGCTTGCGCTGCTTGCGCTGCTTGCGCGGTGAGAGCGTCTTGCCGGAGAAGCGGGCCCGGTCCCTGCGGCGCAGCACCTTGACGGGCGCGAAGCCGAGCAGCGCCGGGACCAGGGTGAGCCCGACCAGGACGGCGACCGCGACCGTACCGGCGGCGGCCAGACCCATCTTGGTGAGCATCGGGATGTCCACGACCGCAAGACCGGCCAGGGCCACGATGACCGTGAGGCCCGCGAAGACCACCGCCGAGCCCGCGGTGCCCACCGCACGTCCCGCCGCGTCGGCGCGCTCGCGGCCCTCGGTGAGTTCGGCGCGGTAGCGGGAGACGATGAACAGGGCGTAGTCGATGCCGACCGCGAGGCCCAGCATCATCGCGAGCGTCGTCGTGGTGCCGGACAGGCCGAGGGTGGCGCCGAGCGCGGTGATGCCGGAGATTCCGATCCCGACGCCGATGAGGGCGGTGAGCAGCGGCATGCCCGCGGCGATGACGGAGCCGAAGGTGAGCAGCAGGACGATCGCGGAGATCAGGAGGCCGATCTTCTCCCCGGTGCCGCTCATCGCGGCGTCCACCGGCACGGCGTCACCGCCCGCCTCCGCCTGCAGACCGCCGTCGCGGGCCTTGGCGAGGGCGTCGTCGAAGGCGTCGTGCGCCTCTGCGGAGACCTTGGGTGCGGCGACGTCGTAGGAGACGAGCGCGTACGCCGTGGTGCCGTCCTTGCTGACGGCCTTCGTGGCGTACGGGTCGCTGACCGAGACCACCTGCGGGGCCTTCTTCAGCTCCGTGAGCAGCGCGCCGACCTCGGACCTGGGCCCGGCCGCGGAGATCTTCCCGCCGTCGGGCGCACGGACCACGACCCGGGCGCTCGCCCCGTCCGCGCTCGCGCCGGGGAACTTCTCCTCAAGGAGGTCGAAGGCCTTCTGCGACTCGGTGCCCGGCATGGAGAAGGTGTCGGCCGGCGGCGGCGCGGCGGTGGAGGCGGCGAAGCCCGCGCCGCCGAGGATCACCACCCACAGCAAGGTCATCAGCCATCGGCGCCGAAAGGCGAGACGGCCCAGCTTGTACAGGAATGTGGCCATGACGAAGGGACTCCTGTCGGGAGAAGAGGGAGCGAGTAAAGGGAGCGAGCGAAGAGCCGCGCCGCTGGGACGGACGAGTCCCGCCTGCACGGGGCCCGGCGAGCGGGCAGGGGGCGCCGGAGCGCTGCCGTTGTGGCAGCATCATGACGCCACCCCGATGGCGTCACCATGACACCACTATGGCGTTACCGCAAGCCACTCCGGGGTGCCATCGGCGCCACACTCTCCACCCTGGACGCTAAAAGCACAGGTCACAGGCGCACAGAAGACAATGGCACACGCATGGCTCGCCATGGCGCCACATGTGTGCCATGATGGCGTTATGGACCTCACGCCCTACGTCGACAGCCTCCGTCGGGAGCTCGCCACCGCAGCGGATGCGGGCGGCGACGAATCCCGGGCCCTGGCCGAGCGCCTGACCGCCCCCCTAGAGTCCGCCACCCGCCTGACCCTGCTCAACGCGCTGTCCGCGGCCATGGGCGAGGTCACCCAGGAGCTCGCGCCCGGTTCGGTCGATGTACGGCTGCGCGGACTCGACCCCGAGTTCGTGGTGACACCGCCGCCCGCGCCGGAGCCGTACCGCGAGGCGGAGGAGCCGGCCGGCCCGCCGCCCTCCGCGGCTCTCGCCTCGGCCGCCCCCGAGGGCGACGACGGCAGCATGGCGCGGATCAACTTCCGGCTCCCCGGCCACCTCAAGTCCCGTGTCGAGGACGCCGCCGGTCAGGAGGGCCTTTCGGTCAACGCCTGGCTGGTGCGGGCCGTGGCCCAAGCGCTTGAGGGCGGCCAGCGGGCGAGCCCGCAGCCCCGCAGCGTGAGCACCGGCCGCCAGGGCTTCACGGGCTGGGTCCGCTAGACAAGGCCCCGCCCGCCCGCGCCACCTTCACCGGCGGGGTCACTCACCCCCGACCCCGCCGACGTTCAACTTCACCCGCTCCACCAGCGGTTTCTTCCATCCGAGCCAGAAGGACGGCACAGCCATGCCTACTTACGACACCCCTCAGCCGATTACCGCCGTCATCGATGTCGAGGCCGGCACCGTGCGGATCAGCGCGGGCAAGCGCACCGACACGGTCGTCGAGGTGCTGCCGCGCGACGGAGCCAGCGACAACGACGTACGCAGCGCACGGCAGACGCAGGTCTCCTGCGCCGACGGCACGCTGCGGGTCAAGGGACCCAGGACGCGCTCCCCGTTCAACAAGGGCGGCCTGATCGAGGTCAGCGTCGAGCTGCCCGCCGGATCCGAGGTGCGCGCCGCCACGGGGCTCGGCAACGTGCTGTGCGAAGGGCCGCTCGGCGCCTGCACGTTGAAGACCGGGCTCGGTGACATCCAGCTCGGCGAGGCCACCACCGTGGACCTCAAGACCTCCACCGGTGAGATCCGCCTCGCCCACGCGACGGGCGACGCCGAGATCGGCGGAATGGGCCTGGTCGAGATCGACACCGTCGACGGCTCCGCCACCGTCAAGAACGGCAACGGCGAGACCCGTATCGGAGCGGTCGGCGGCGCTCTCGAGCTCAAGTCGTCCAACGGCGCCGCGTCCGTCGGCAGCGTGCACGGCGAGGTCCGCGCCAAGTCCGCGAACGGCCCCATCGAGATCGGTGTCGCCCAGGCCGGCGTCGAGGCCTCCTCCGCCATGGGCGGGATCAAGGTCGGCGAAGTCGCTCGCGGCAAGGTCACCCTGCGCACTTCCATCGGCAATGTCGAGGTGGGCATCCGCGAAGGCACCGCGGCCTGGCTGGACGTGCACACCAAGTTCGGCTCCGTGCGCAACACCCTCGGCGGTGCCGACGGCCCTGGCGGTGCCACCGACACCGTCGAGGTGCGCGCCAACACCTCCGGCGGCGACATCGTCATCCACCGCGCCTGACCGATGTGCTCCCCCCGTCCCTCTTCAGCCGGAGAACTTCCGGCCGAAGAACGTGCAGCCGAAGTACGTGCAGCCGAAGAACTCCCGAAGACCCGAAGGGATACGGCATGACCGCCGCCCGGACCACCACCACAGCGATACCCCCGGCCACCGCCCAAAAGGCCATCACCGCAACGGGACTGCGCAAGTCCTACGGCGAGAAGCTGGTGCTCGACGGCATCGACCTGGACATCGCCGAAGGCACCGTCTTCGCTCTGCTCGGGCCGAACGGCGCGGGCAAGACCACCACCGTGGAGATCCTCTCCACCCTCACCGACGCCGACGCCGGCGAGGCCTGGGTCGCGGGCCGCCACCTGACCCGGGCCGCCGAGGCGGTACGCACCGCCATCGGCGTCACCGGCCAGTTCTCGGCCGTCGACAACCTCCTGACCGCCGAGGAGAACCTGCTCCTCATGGCCGATCTGCACCACCTGGACCGGCGCGAGGGCAGACGGCGGGCCAGGGACCTGCTGCAGCGCTTCGACCTGGCCGAGGTGGCGTCGAAGAGCGCCGTCACCTTCTCCGGCGGCATGCGGCGCAAGCTCGACCTGGCGATGACCCTGGTCGGCGACCCGCGCATCATCTTCCTCGACGAGCCCACCACCGGCCTCGACCCGCGCAGCCGCCGCACCATGTGGGAGATCATCCGCGGGCTCGTCGCCGACGGCGTCACCATCTTCCTCACCACCCAGTATCTGGAAGAGGCCGATCAACTCGCCGACCGTATCGCCGTGCTGGACCACGGCCGGCTGATCGCCGAAGGCACCGCCGACGAACTCAAGCGGCGTATCCCCGGCGGGCACATCCGGCTGCAGTTCGCCGATCCGCACGGACTCGGCACGGCCGCGGGCATCTTCGGCATCGCCACCCGCGACGACGATTCGCTCACGCTGCAGATCCCCAGCGACGGCTCCATCCCGAATCTGCGGGCCGTCCTCGACACCCTCGAAGCGACCGGGGTCCAGGCCGAGCACCTCACCGTGCACACCCCCGACCTCGACGATGTCTTCCTGACCCTCACCGGCCGGACCCCGCCCGGCGACACGGCCGCCACACCCGGCTCCGCCGGCTCCCCGAGCTCTTCCGGCTCCCTCAACTCCGCGAAGGAGAACGTCTGATGGCCACCGTGTCCTACGCCGCCAGAGACTCCGCGACGATGCTGCGGCGCAACCTCAAGAAGGCCCTGCGCTATCCGTCCCTGACGCTCACCGTCGTCATCATGCCGATCATGATGCTGCTGCTGTTCAACTACGCCTTCGGCAGCGCCCTGGGCGAAGGCATCGGCGGCACGGCCACGGGAGGCGGCGAGTACATCGACTACGTCGCGCCCGGCATCATCCTGATGGCCGCCACATCCGGCGCCGTGACCATCGCGATCACCGTCTGCATGGACAAGACCGAAGGCATCGTCAACCGCTTCCGCACCATGCCGATCTCCCGGTCCTCGTTCCTGACCGGCCATGTCGTCGGCAACGTCATCCAGACGATGGTCACCATCGCCCTCGTCCTCGGCGTCGCGCTGCTCATCGGCTTCCGCCCCGATGCCACACCGGTCGAATGGCTCGCCGCCATCGGACTGCTCGCGCTGCTCACCCTGGGACTCACCTGGATCTCGGCCGGCATCGGCCTGATCGCCCAGAACGTCGAGACGGCCAGCAACATGCCCATGCCGATGACGTTCCTGCCGTTCCTCGGCAGCGCCATCGTGCCGACCGACTCCATGCCCACCGGCCTGCGCTGGTTCGCCGAGTACCAGCCGTTCACACCGATCATCGAGACCCTGCGCGGCCTCTGGCTCGGCACCGAGATCGGCAGCAGCGCGGTCATCGCTCTCGGCTGGTGCGTGGCGCTCAGCCTGGTCGGCTACGTGTGGGCGCGCCGCACCTTCAAGGCCGGCCTCAAGCGGTAACTCCCCTGCGCCATCAGCCACTTCAGCACACGCACGAGCGCATCCGAGCACACGAGCACACGAGCACACACTGGAGGACACACCATGTCGTACGACCCGACGACCGCCGCCGGCGCTGCCCCAGCCACCTCTGCCGCAGCCGAGGAGCCGCCGACGCTTCCGATCGACCGGCACACCGGCTGCCCCTTCGACCCGCCCGCCGGGCTCACCGCCCTGAGCGACCGGCCGGTGCGCCGCCTTCGCCACGCCGACGGGCATGACGGCTGGCTGGTCACCGGGCACGCCGCGGCCCGCGCCGTCCTCTCCGACCCCCGGTTCAGCTCACGCTACGAACTCATGCACCCGCCGATGCCGATGGAGGGCCTGCCGGCGGAGATGCCGCCGGCGCCTGTCGGTGAGTTCATCGGCCTCGACGCCCCCGAGCACACCCGCTACCGGCGGCTGCTCACGGGCAAGTTCACCGTCCGCCGGATGCGTCAGCTCACCGAGCGGGTCGAGCAGTTCACCGTGGAGTGCCTGGACGCCATGGAGCAGGCGGGGACTTCCGCCGACCTGGTGGAGGTGTTCGCACAGCCGGTGCCGGCGCTCATGATCTGCGAGTTGCTCGGGGTGCCCTACGCCGACCGGGACCGTTTCCAGAGCCATGTGGCGACCGTCTTCGACCAGCGCGCGGACATGGAGGCGAAGGGCGCGGCGTTCGGGGCCATCCATCAGTTCCTGAGTGAACTCGTCGCCGCCAAGCGGGCCGAGCCCACCGACGATCTGCTCAGCGATCTGACCGCGTCCGATCTCACGGAGGAGGAGCTGATCGGTGTCGGCGGGGTGCTGCTCGCCGCCGGTCTCGACACCACCGCGAACATGCTCGCCCTCGGCACCTTCGCCCTGCTGAGCAACCCGGACCAGCTGGACGCCCTGCGCGCGGACCCGGGCCTCGCGGAGCAGACCGTCGAGGAGCTGCTGCGCTACCTCAGCGTGGCCGACCCCATCCCGCGGGCCGCGCTCGAAGACGTGGAGATAGAGGGTCAGTTGATCAAGGCGGGCGAGACGGTGACCGTGTCCGTGCAGGCCGCCAACCGGGACGCGGGGAAGTTCCCCGACCCGGACCGGCTCGACATCCACCGCAAGGCCACCGGCCATCTGGCCTTCGGACACGGCGCCCACCAGTGCCTCGGCCAGCAACTGGCCCGGGTCGAGATGGCCGTCGCGTTCCCCGCGCTGTTCGCCCGCTTCCCCGGGCTCCGCCTGGCGGTGCCCCCGGAGCAGGTGCCCTTGCGCGAGCATGCCAATATCTACGGCGTGATCAGTCTGCCCGTCACCTGGGACAAGGAGCAGTCATGACAACCCTGCGTCTGAGTGTCGACCGTGAGCGCTGTGTCGGCGCCGGCATGTGCGCCCTGACCGCCCCCGAGGTCTTCGACCAGGACGACGACGAGGGCCTCGTAGTCCTCCTGGAGGCGGAGCCCTCCCCCGCCGACCGCACGGCCGCCAAGATGGCCGCCGGCGTCTGCCCCTCCGGGGCGATCACCGTCAACGACCCGGACTCCAGCGCCACTTGAGCGCCCCGACCCTGCTCTGACCCCGGTCCCCAAGAGCCCGGGAACCGAGAACCCCGCACCGCAGCCGGTGGGGGGCTCTCGTGTGCGCCAGGTCCCGACCGTGCACGAGGACCGCTCGGCACTGCTCAGGGACTGATCGCCAGGAACACGAACGACGCGAACAGCACCAGATGTACGCCGCCCTGCATCAGCGTCGCCCGCCCCGGCACCACCGTCAGGACACTGACGACGACGGTCAGGGCGAGCAGCACCATGTGCGTGGCGCCGAGCCCGAGCGTCAGCGGCCCGTTCAGCCAGATCGAGGCGATGGCGATGGCCGGGATGGTCAGGCCGATGCTGGCGATGGCGGAGCCGTGCGCCAGGTTGAGGCTGATCTGCACGCGGTCGCGGCGCGCGGAGCGATAGGCCGCCAGGGCCTCGGGCAGCAGCACGAGCATGGCGATGACGACGCCGACGAAGGCCTGTGGCAGGCCCGCCGCGTCGACCCCCGACTCGATCGTGGGCGAGACGCCCTTGGCGTTGCCGACCACCGCGACCAGGGCGGCGAACAGCAGCGCCAGGCTGAGGAAGGTCTCGCGGTTGGTCGGCGGATGCGCGTGGTCCTCCTGGTCGAGCACCTCGCCGTCGCGGGTGACCGGCAGGAAGTACTCGCGGTGGCGGACCGTCTGCATCGCCACGAACAACAGGTACAGGGCGAACGAGACGACGGCGGCGAAGGCCAGCTGCGCCGTGGAGAACTCGGGCCCCGGCGCGCTGGTGGTGAACGTCGGCAGGACCAGGCTGAGCGTGGCGAGCGTCGCCACCGTGGCCAGGGCCGCCACGGTGCCCTCGGTGTTGAAGGCCGCGACGCGGTTGCGCAGGGCACCGACGAGCAGCGCGAGGCCGACGATGCCGTTGCAGGTGATCATCACGGCGGCGAAGACGGTGTCGCGGGCGAGGGAGGAAGATTTCGCCCCGCCGTCGGCCATGAGGGTGACGATCAGGGCGACCTCGATCACGGTGACGGCGACCGCGAGCACCAGGGAACCGAAGGGTTCACCGACCCGGTGCGCCACCACTTCCGCGTGGTGGACGGCGGAGAGCACGGCCCCCGCGAGACACAGCGTGACCAGGACCACTACCGGGCCCGGCAGGTCACGGCCCCAGGTCAGGGCGAGGACGACGAGGGCGACCAGGGGGACCACGGTGGTGCCGACCGTGGTCAGCGGGCCCGGTTTCGTAGCCATGACAACACGCTCTCAGCTACTCCGGCCCGGCGCCGCCCGGGCGGCCTTCTATCAAACCCGTCCGGCGATTGAGGACGAGCCCGCAGGGCGATATACGGCGACCGGGACGACGGTGCGGTCACAGTCCGTGACAAACGCCTAGACGTACCGCCGCAGCGCAAGGACCGCATTGTGCCCGCCGAACCCGAAGGAGTTGCTCAGGACCAGATCCCCGCCGGCAGGCGCCAGCTCTCTGGGGGCCATCGTCACGACGTCCAGACCGATCGCGTCGTCGGGGTTCTCGCAGCCGAGCGTGGGCGGAATGACCCCGTGGTGCAGGGTGAGCGCCGCCGCCACGGCCTCCACACCGCCGGCGGCACCCTGCAGATGCCCGAAGTGCCCCTTGAGCGCGGTGACCGGCACGCTCACGTCGCCGAAGACCTCGCGCAGCGCCCTGGCCTCGGCGAGGTCGCCCTCGACGGTCGCGGTGGCGTGGGCGTTGATGTGCGCTACGTCGGCCGGCTCCGCGCCGACGTCGTCGAGGGCGCGCCGCACGGCCCGCACGACACCGGCGCCTGTGGGGTCGGGGGCGGCGATGTGGTGGGCGTCGGCGGACAGACCGTGCCCGGCGGCCTCGCAGTAGATGCGGGCGCCACGGGCCAGGGCGTGCTCTTCCGACTCCAGGACGAAGAGGCCCGCGCCTTCGCCGAGCACGAAGCCGTCACGGTTCTTGTCGAAGGGACGGGAGGCCCCGGCGGGGTCGTCGTTGCGCGGCGACAGGGCCCGCATCGCGGCGAAGGAGGCCATCAGCGCGGGCGTGATCACCGCTTCGCTGCCGCCGGCCAGGGCCACGTCCAGCTTTCCGTACCGGATCCGGTCGATGGCCGCGCCGATGGCTTCGGTGCCCGAGGCGCAGGCGCTGGTGACGGTGCGGGCCTCGCCGGTGATGTGCAGATCCATGGAGATCTGCGAGGCAGCCTGCGAGGGCACCGTCATGGGGGCGGCGAGCGGCGGCACGCCCCGCGGTCCCTTGGCGCGCAGCGCCCGGTCCGCGTCGACCATGACGGGGGTGCCGCCGATGATCGTGCCCATGGAGATACCGGTGCGGTCGGCGGACAGCATGCCTTCGGTGGTCTCGGCCGGGGTGAAGCCCGCGTCCTGCCAGGCCTCGCGGGCGGCGACGACGGCGAGCTGCGCGGCCCGGTTCATCCGGCGCGCCTGCGCCCGCGGCAGCAGATCCGCGGGCTCGACGGCCGCGGGGGCGCCGATGCGCACCGGCAGCCCGTCGAACTCCTCGCCCTCCAGCTGCCGTGCTCCGCTGCGCCCCTCCAGAAGGGACCGCCACAGCGCGGGAACGTCGGAGCCGAGCGGAGTGACGGCGCCCACGCCGGTGACGACGACCCGGCGGGGAGCCCTCCCGGGCATGGCGTGGTGCATGGCGCTGACTGCTCTCTGAGGGGACGTGCTGTGCTGGAATTCCCCCCGGGTGAGCACGCCCGTACTCAGGGCGGGCACACCCGTATGAAGGCGTACTCGCCCGTGCCAACCGGGCCGCTGCGGGGGGAATTCCACCATAACGGGACCGCCGTCCCCGCTCTATCCCCGAAAGCCTTTGGTGACCGGAATCACCGCGTCCGTGAATTCCCGGTAAGGCTTGCTCAGGGCCCTTCTCAGGGCCCTTCTCAGGATCCTTCCTATACGGCCCGCTCCCGCCCCTCCCAATAGGGATCGCGCAGCCGCCGCTTGTAGAGCTTCCCGTTGGGGTCGCGTGGCATGGTCTCGATGAAGTCGACGCTCTTGGGCCGCTTGTAGCCGGCCAACTGCCGTTCGCAGTGGGCGAGGATCGCGGCGGCGAGCGCGTCATCTGCGCTGTGTCCTTCGGCCACCTCGATGACGGCCTTGACCTCTTCGCCCCAGTCGGAGTGCGGGATGCCGAAGGCCGCGGCGTCGGCGACGGCCGGGTGGGTGAGCAACGCGGATTCGATCTCGGCGGGATAGATGTTCACGCCGCCGGAAATAATCATGTCGATCTTCCGGTCCCGCAGAAAGAGATAGCCGTCCTCGTCGATAATTCCCAGATCGCCCACGGTGAAGAAATCCCCGATGCGATTCTTCTTCGTCTTGGCCTCGTCCTTGTGGTACGAGAATCCGCCGGTGGACATCTTCATGTATACGGTGCCGAGTTCACCGGGCGGCAGCCGGTTGCCGTCGTCGTCGAAGACCGCCAACTCACTGATGGGCCAGGCCTTTCCGACGGTCCCGGGCTTCTTCAGCCAGTCCTCGGCGGTGGCGAAGGCGCCGCCGCCCTCGCTGGCCGCGTAGTACTCCTCGACGCAGTTGCCCCACCACTCGATCATGGCGCGCTTCACATGGTCGGGGCAGGGCGCGGCGCCGTGGATCGCGTGCCGCATGGAGGAGACGTCGTAGGACGCGCGGACCTCTTCGGGCAGGGCGAGAAGGCGGTGGAACTGGGTGGGGACCATATGCGTATGCGTGCACTTGTACGTGTCGATGAGCCGCAGCATCTCGCGGGGCGTCCACTTGTCCATGAGGACGAGCCGGTGCCCGATGTGCAGGGAGGCACCCGCGAATTGAAGGACGGCCGTGTGGTACAGCGGCGAGCAGACGAGGTGCACGTTGTCGTCGAAGGGCCTGATGCCGAAGATGCCGAGAAAGCCGCCGAGGTGGGACTCCTCGGGGAGCTTGCCCGACAGGGGGCGGCGGATGCCGCGCGGGCGTCCGGTGGTGCCCGAGGTGTAGTTCATGACCCAGCCGAGGGTGCGCCCGTCGGGCGCCGACTCGGGCTGTCCGGCGAGGAGTTCGGCGTAGGGCCTGAAGTCCTCGATCTCTCCGGCGGCGTAGCGGTGGGTGGCCGGGAGCTTCGCCTCGTCGGCGGCGGCGGTGGCCGCTTCGGCGAACCGCTCGTGCGCGATCAGCACCTTGGCCCCGGAGTCGGAGACGATCCAGGCGATCTCCGGGCCGACCAGATGGTGGTTGACGGGTACGAGGTAGAACCCGGCCTGGGCGGCGGCGAGATAGGCGGTGAAGAACTCGACTCCGTTGGGCAGGACGACCGCGAAGGCGTCACCGCGCTCCAGGCCCGCGGCGCGCAGTCCGTGCACGAGCTGGTTGACGGCGGCGTGCAGCCGCCCCGCCGTCCACTCCTCGCCGTCGGGTGCGATCAGGACGGTGCGCTCGGGCTCCGCGGTGGCCTGCGCCCAGAAGCCGTTGGGCGGTGGCGTGCTCGACATGGCGTCGCTCTCCTCTCGTCGGCGGCCGGCCGGTCAGGCGCGTCCGGCGATCCGGTTGATGCGGTCGATAGCGCGCTCGAAGCCCCTGGTCAGGTCGTCGAAGACCTGCCGGACACTGCGCTCGGAGTTCATCCGCCCGACGATCTGCCCGACGGGCGTGCCAAGGAGCGCGTCCACCTCGTACTTCTGAATCCGGGACACGGCCTCGGCGACCAGGAGACCCTGCAGCGGCATGGGCAGGGTGCCGGGGCCGCTCGGGTCGTCCCAGGCGTCGGTCCATTCGGTGCGCAGCTGGCGTGCGGGCTTTCCGGTCAGGGCACGGGAGCGCACGGTGTCGCTGGAGGTGGCGGCGAGGAGCTTCTCGGTGAGCCGCCGTGAGTGCATCTCGGCCTCGGTGGTGGTCAGCCAGATCGACCCAGTCCAGACGCCCTGGGCGCCCAACGCCAGGGCGGCGGCGACCTGTTCGCCGCTGCCGATGCCGCCGGCGGCGAGCACGGGCAGCGGGTCGACCGCCTCGACGGCCTCGGGGGTGAGCACCATGGAGGCGATCTCACCGGTGTGGCCGCCCGCCTCGTAGCCCTGGGCGACGACGATGTCGATGCCGGCGTCGGCGTGCTTTCGGGCGTGCCGGGCGCTGCCCGCGAGGGCGGCGACGAGGATGTCGTGTTCGTGGGCGCGCTGGATGACATCGGCGGGCGGCGAGCCGAGGGCGTTGGCGAGCAGCTTGATGGGGTAGTCGAAGGCGACGTCCAGCTGGCTCCTGGCCACCTGCTCCATCCAGCCGGTGATCCGCCAGCCCGACGCCTCGCCCTCGGGCAGCTCGGGGACGTTGTGTTTGGCGAGGGTCGAGCGCACGAACTCCCGGTGCGACTCGGGGATCATGGCCTCGATATCGGCCTCGGTGACCCCCTCGACCTTCTTCGCGGGCATCACGACATCAAGGCCGTACGGCAGGCCGTCGGTGTGCTTCTGCACCCAGTCCAGGTCACGTTTGAGGTCGTCGGGCGCCGTGTAGCGGACCGCTCCGAGCACACCGAATCCGCCGGCCCTGCTGATGGCGGCGGCCACGGCGGGGAACGGCGTGAAGCCGAAGATGGCGTGCTCGACTCCCAGTTTCTTGCTCAGCTCCGTCTGCATGGCCGCAGAATGCCGCAGCGCGGCTTTCGACGGAAGAGATTTTCTGATGCAGTGTCAGATTCTTTGCGTCCGGCGCCACGCCACTCACGGAGGCTTGACAGCACCCCACCCCGGCAAGAAAGTTTCACCTGCTGGGCGCAGTTCCGAAAGATTCTTTCAGCGCCGGGCTCGGTGAAGCCCGGCACCAGCTCGGCGCGGGCTTGAGCGCGGCATACACAGCGGGAGGACGGGGCCATGGACGAGGGCAGGGCGAACAGCGGCAGATCCGGCCTTACGCGACGTCAAGTCGCGGCGGGTGCACTGGCTTTCGGCGGAACAGTGGCTCTCGCGCCGTTCCCCGCCGGGCCCGCCGCCGCCCGCGAAGGCAAGGACCGCCCCACCCTGCGCCCCGGCTCCGCCGAACGCGCCGGGCTGCTCCCCGGCGAGCTGCGCCAACTCGTCGCCGACGCCGAGAAGTTCCTCGGCCCCTCCCCCAAGCACCCCTGGTACGCGGGCGCCGTCCTGCTCGCCGGGCGCGGCGGGACGGTGGCCCTGCACCAGCCGATCGGGATGGCGGTGCGCTACCAGGCGTACGACGAGAAGACCGACACCGCCGTGGAGTTCCCGCCCGAGCAGCAGATCCCGGCGGCCGCCGACACGGTCTACGACCTGGCGTCCGTGTCCAAGCTCTTCACCTCGATCCTCGCCGTGCAGCAGATCGAACGCGGCGGCCTGGCACTCGAAGGCAAGGTGGCGACGTATCTGCCGGAGTTCGGCGGAGCCGGGAAACAGGACATCACGATCCGTCAGCTCCTCACCCACACCTCGGGTTTCCGCGCCTGGATCCCGCTCTACAAGGAGCCGACGTACGAGGGAAAGCTCCGTCTCATCTGGAACGAGGCGCCGCTGAACCCGCCCGGCACCAAGTACCTCTACTCCGACCTCAACCTCATCTCGCTCCAGCTGGTCCTGGAGAAGCTCACCGGCCGCCGCCTCGACCAGCTCCTCCACGACGAGATCACCGCGCCCCTGGGCATGCGCCGCACCCGCTACAACCCGCCCGCGGCCTGGAAGCCCGAGGTCGCCGCCACCGAGGACGCCCGCGCCCCCTGGTCAGGCCTCGAACGGGGCCTGGTGTGGGGCGAGGTGCACGATGAGAACGCCTTCAGCCTGGGCGGTGTCGCCGGGCACGCGGGCGTGTTCTCCTGCGCCTGGGACCTCGCCGTCCTCGGCCGTACGCTCCTCAACGGCGGCTCCTACGGGCGGGCCCGCATCCTGGAACCGGAGTCGGTGGAGCTGATGTTCACCGACTTCAACACCGCCTTCCCCGGCGATGAGCACGGCCTCGGCTTCGAGCTCTACCAGCACTGGTACATGGGCGCGATGGCCACACCGCGCACCGCCGGGCACACCGGCTTCACCGGCACCTCGCTCGTCCTCGACCCGACGACCGACTCGTTCCTGGTGGTGCTCGGCAACTCCGTGCATCCGGTGCGCAGCTGGCGCTCCGGCTCCGCGCCCCGCGTGGCGACGGCCAACCGGCTCGCCCGCGCCGTCCCGGTGCGGCCCGCGCACGGCCGTACGGCCTGGTTCTCCGGCATGGCGGGCTCGGCCTCGGCCACCCTCGCACTGCCCGCCCTCACCCTGGCATCGGACCGCGCCCGGCTGCGCTGCTCCCTGTGGTGGGACTCCGAACCCGGCTCCGACAAGCTGCACTTGGAGGCGTCCGGCGACGACGGGGCGACCTGGCAGGCGGTGCCCTTCACGACCGTACGCGCGGGCCGGGACCCGCTGGAGCACCCGGCCGGCTCCGTGACCGGCTACTCGGGCCGCGTATGGCACCGACTGACGGCTCCGCTCGGAGCGTTCCGCGGCAAGCCGGTGCGGCTGCGCTGGCGCTATGCGACGGACCAGCTGTACGTGGGGCGCGGGGCGTACGTCGACGGGATCCGCGTCGACGACGGCGCACGGACCGTCTTCGACGAGTCACGCCCGGCGGACGCCGCCCGGATCGAGGCGAAGGGCTGGACCGCGTCCGCGGACTGACCCCAGAGCCGAGCGCCACGCCCCCTGTCCTGGCCTCGCCTCGTCCCGCCCGCCCCGCCCCGCCCCGCCTACAACCCCAGCGCCACCATCGCCGCGTTGTGCCCGGGAATGCCGCTCACGCCGCCGCCCCGCACCGCGCCCGCCCCGCACAGCAGCACATTGGCGTGCGCGGTCTCCACGCCCCAGCGGCCGGTGCCCTCCTGGGCGTAGGGGAAGGCGAGGTCGCGGTGGAAGATGTTGCCGCCCGGCAGCCGCAGCTCGCGTTCCAGGTCGAGCGGGGACTTCGCCTCGATGCAGGGGCGGCCTTGCGCGTCGGTGGCCAGACACTCCGCGACCGGCTCCTCCAGGTGCGCGTCCAGCTGGGCGAGCGTGGCCTTCAGGAGCTCGTCGCGGACGGCGTCGTTGGCGTCGGTGAAGAGCCGGGCCGGGGTGTGCAGACCGAAGAGGGTGAGGGTCTGGTAGCCGTCGGCGGCGAGTTCGGGGCCGAGGATGGAGGGATCCGTCAGGGAGTGGCAGTAGATCTCCGACGGCGGCGCGGCGGGTGCCCGGCCGGCCGCGGCCTCGGCGTACGCGGTCGCCAACTGCTCGTATCCCTCGGCGATATGGAAGGTCCCGGCGAAGGCGCGCCGCGGGTCCACCTCCTGGTCCTTCAGGCGCGGCAGCCGCTTCAGGAGCATATTGACCTTGAGCTGGGCGCCTTCGGCGGGCGGCTGCGGCGGCTCTTCGCCGAGCAGTCCGGCAAGGGCCTGCGGGGAGGCGTTGACCAGGACGTGCCGGGCCGCGGCCACGGACTCGGTGCCGTCGTCCGTGCGGAAGGCGACCTGTGCGCGCTCACCGTCGGTCTCGATCCGCAGCGCCTCGTGCCCCGTCCGGATCTCGGCGCCGGCGTCACGGGCGGCCCCCGCCAGCGCGTCGGTGAGCGCCCCCATGCCGCCGACCGGCACGTCCCAGTCGCCGGTGCCGCCGCCGATGACGTGGTACAGGAAGCAGCGGTTCTGCCGCAGCGACGGGTCGTGGGCATCGGCGAAGGTGCCGATCAGGGCATCCGTGAGGACCACACCGCGGACCAGGTCGTCGGCGAAGTTCTCCTCCACCGCGACCCCGATGGGCTCCTCGAAGAGCAGCCGCCAGGCCTCCTCGTCATCGATCCGCGCCCGCAGCTCCGCCCGGGAGGGCAGCGGCTCGGTGAGGCTGGGGAAGACCCGCTCGGCGACGCGCCCTGTCAGGGCGTAGAACCGCTGCCAGGACTCGAACTCCCGGTCCGAGCCGGTCAGTTGACGGAAGGCGTCCCTGGTGCGCGACGCGGGCCCGGCGACGAGCAGCCCTGTCGCCCTGCCGTCGCGTTCGACGGGTGTGTACGACGACACGTCCCGCTTGCGGACCGCGAAGGTGAGCCCCAGATCCCGCACGATCTTCTTCGGCAGCAGGCTCACCAGATACGAGTAGCGGGAGAGCCGCGCGTCCACCCCCTCGAAGGCATACGTCGACACGGCGGCGCCACCGGTGTGCCCGAGCCGCTCGAGGACGAGCACGGAGCGCCCGGCGCGGGCGAGATAGGCGGCGGCCACCAGGCCGTTGTGCCCACCGCCCACGATCACGGCGTCATAGGCGGAGCGGGCGGGGCGAGCTGGGGTAGGCATGGCTCTTCGTAACACGCGCGGTGGACCGCGGCCAGCGTGGCCCGGCGGTCAATTTGACCTTCAAGTCGCTTGAACGCCGAGAATCTCGACCATGAACGACACCGACGCGCTGATGAGCATCGGCGCCTTCGCCCGCCGGGTGGGCCTCGCCCCGAGCGCCCTGCGCTTCTACGACGACTGCGGGGTGCTGCACCCGGCCCACGTGGACGGCGACACGGGCTACCGCTCCTACTCCCCCGGCCAGGAGACCCGTGCGGTCCTGGTGCGGCGGCTGCGCGAGGCGGGGATGCCGCTCACCGACGCCTGCGTGGTGCTCGACGGCAGCCACGAGGAGGCCCGCGCCGTCCTGGAGCAGCACGCCCGCAAGGCCCGGGACACGGCGGCGGCCGCACAGTCCGCGGTCGAGGAGGTGCTGCGGGACCTGCCCCGCGGCCACGGCCCATGGACGGCGGCCCGTATCGGCGGGGCCGAACTGGCCAGCGCCGTACGGCAGGTGGCACCGGCGGTGGCCACCGGCGACGCCCGCCAGGAGTTCCCCGTACTCGGCTGCGTCCTGGTCGAACTGGACGGCCCCGAGCTACGCCTGGTCGCCACCGACCGCTACCGCCTGGCCGTGCGCACCCTGCGCGCCCGCTCCCCCGAGGGCGCGCCCCGTTCGCTCCTCGTCGGTGCCGAGGAGCTGCGGGACGCGGCCGCCTGGGCGATGCGCCGCGAGGAGCTCACCATCGAGGTGGACGAGGGCGGCACGCGGCTGCGCGGCGAGAGCGACGTGCGGATGCTGGCGACGGTCGACGACACCTTCCCCGACTACCGGCTCGTCCTCGAAGGGCTGCCCGCCGTCCGGCACCGGATCATCACGGACCGGACCGCGCTGCGCGGCCGGCTCGTGGGGGCGGGTGCGGCTGCGGGTGGCGGCCCGGTGTCGCTGCGGACCGGCGGGCAGCGGCTCACCCTCGTCCCCCGCGATCCCGGCGACCACGGCAACCACGGCAACCACTTCGACTGCGTCGACCACGGCGACCGTGAGCCGGACACGCTGCCCGCGCTGTGCACCGGCGGCCCGCTGAGCATCTCCTTCGACCCCGAGGTCCTGGTGCCGGCGCTCGACGCCGGGGTGGGACCCGATGTGCTCCTGGAGATCTCCGCGCCCACCGGCCCCGTCGTGGTCCGCTCGGCGGACCAGGGCAGCTTCACCACGCTGGTGATGCCGGTGGCCGACGACGAGACCTGACCACTTTCGCCCTCCCCTTCCCCCCTCTTCCCCCCCTCCCCTTACGAAGAGAGCCGCACCCCGTGGACCCCTCCAACCCCGTAGTAAAGCTGTGCTCCCAGGGCATGCAGGCCGAGGCCGAGGGCCGCGAAGCCGAGGCCCGCGCCCTGTTCGAGGAGGCGTGGGCGACGGCCGGTGACGACTACGAGGCCTGTGTCGCCGCCCACTACCTCGCCCGCCACCA
The DNA here is from genome assembly GCF_042665355.1 of Streptomyces monticola. Lineage (NCBI taxonomy): Bacteria > Bacillati > Actinomycetota > Actinomycetes > Kitasatosporales > Streptomycetaceae > Streptomyces > Streptomyces monticola. The sequence continues at coordinate 96,199 of NZ_JBHTCF010000022.1, forward strand.
GCCGACCCCCGAACGGACCCTGCGCTGGAACCGGGAGTGCCTTCGGCGCGCGGACCGGGTCGGCGACGACCGGGTCAAGGGCTTCTACGCCTCCCTGCATCTGAACATGGCCAGGACCCACGACGACCTCGGCGACGCGGAAGCCGCACGCGAGCACTTCGGGCTCGCCGCCGCACACCTGGACGAGCTGCCGCAGGGGCAGTACGCCGACTGGACCCGCGGCGCCGTCGCCGCGGGACTGCGCGCGACCGGGGCGCTTGCGCCGCGCGCCGCCGAGCCGTTCCTCACCGAGCTGTTCGACGCCTTCTGCGCCCGCGGCGACCTGATGGCACTCGGTCTCGTCCTGCCCCCGTACCTGGGCGACCTTGGCACGGAAGAGGACCGGGTACGCCTGCTGACCGCGCTGCACATGGTGCATGCCGCCCGCCGCCTTCCGGACGCCGAACAGGCGGTGCTCGGCCGGGCGATCGGCGCGTGCGCGGCCTGACGCCGCCACGCTCCCCGGTGGCTCAGCGACCCGGTCACTCAGCGCCCCGGTCACTCAGCGCCCCGGTGACTCAGCGCCGCTGCTGGCGCAGGGCCGCGACCTTCCGGTACAGCTCGGCCGCTTCCGCGCCGCGGCCCAGCTGCTCCAGGCAGTGGGCCTCGTCGTTGCGGCTGGCGAGGGCGTCGGGGTGGGCGGCGCCCAGGACGCGTTCCCGGGCGGCGGCGACCTTGCGGTACTCGGCCAGGGCGTCCGCCCAGCGGTTCAACCAGCCCAGGCCGACGGCCACTTCGCGCCGGCTGACCAGGGTGTCGGGATGGTCGGCGCCCAGGACGCGTTCCCGGATGCCGCAGACCGCGCGGGCCTCGTCGAGCGCCTCTTCCCAGCGGCCGAGACGGCCCAGGTTGACGCCCAGGCCGTGACGGGCGCGCAGCGTCTCGGGGTGCTCGGGGCCGTGCAGCCGTGTGCGGTCGTCGACGAGGTCGCGGTAAAGGGTGAGGGCCTCGGCGCTGCGGCCCAGACGGCCGAGGCTGATGCCGACTTCGTAGCGGGCGGCGAGGGTGTCGACATGGTCGGGGCCGAGTGCCTGCCTGCGGGCCTCGGCGACCTCGCGGTAGGCCTGCAGGGCCTCGCTCCAGCGCCCCAACTGGCCGAGCGCGTAGGCCACTTCGTACTGGGTGACCAGCGTGTCGGGGTGGGCGGCGCCCAGGACGCGGGCACGGGCGGCGGCCACGTCGCGGGCCATCCGGTAGGAGTCCTCCAGGCGGCCGAGGCGGCTGAGGTTGTAGGCGAGGTTGTGGCGGCAGCGCAGGGTGTCCGGGTGGTCGGGGCCCAGGCGCGGGGACCGTTCCCGGGCGGTCAGGACCGCTGTGTACACCTGGTGGGCCTCGAAGTGCCGCCCCAGCTGGCCGAGTACGTACGCGATCTCCTGGCGGGCGGCGAGGGTGTCGGCGTGGTCGGCGCCGAGGGTACGCTCGCGGCCCTCGGCGACCCGCTCGTACTCGCGCAGGGCGTCGGCGGCCCGGCCGGTGCGGCTGAGCGTGAAGCCGACCTCGTAACGGCTGGCGAGGGTATCGGCGTGGTCGGGGCCGAGGGCGTGCTCGCGTTCGGCGGCCACCGCGCGGTGCACCTCGCCCGCCTCGTCCCAGCGGCCGAGCCGGCCCAGGCTGAGACCGGCGTTGTGACGGCTGGCCAGGACGGCGAGCAACTCCGGGGGCGGCGTGGGCCGTTCGGGCGCCTGGGGCAGCCCGGCCTGCGGGGTGCGGCGGCCGTCGACGCGGGAGATCCACTCGCCGGTGAGCCCCGCTGAGGTGTCGGGCGGGGTGGCGCGCAGATCGACGGCCCCTGTGGCCTTGTGCCCGGTGGTCATGCCGCGGGTCCAGGACGGAAGGCGCGGCTCACCGCTCGGGGGCTGCTCGGGCCGTCCCGATGCGATGCCTTCGGGTCGTGTCACGGCTCCGTCGCGGGCGATGACGATACGGCGGGCGAGCTCACGGGCGTCGTAGGGCCGCTCCTCCGGTGTCTTGGCGAGCAGGTCGAGGACGATCCGCTCCAGGAACTCGGGGAGTTCGGGGCGGTGGGTGCGGGGCGGCTGCGGCGCGGTGTCGCGGTGCCCGACGAGTACGGCCCAGGCGTCGGCGAGGTCGAACGGCGGGGCGCCGGTGGCGATCTCGTACAGGACGCAGCCGAGGGAGTAGAGGTCGCTGCGGTGGTCGACGTGCTCGCCGCCGATCTGCTCGGGCGACATGTAGTGCGGGGTGCCCATGGCGATGTTGGTGCCGGTGAGCTTGGCGGTGAAGCCGATGTCGTGGCCGAGCCTGGCGATGCCGAAGTCGCAGATCTTCACCGTGCCGTCGGTGAGCCGCATGATGTTCGCGGGCTTCAGGTCGCGGTGCACGATGCCCTGGTCGTGGGTGTACGCGAGGGCGTGCGCGACCTGCTCGGTGATCTCGACTATGTCGGGTACGGCGAGCGGGTCCTTGCGGTTGTCGTCCAGGAGCTGGCTGAGATTGCGCCCTTCGAGCAGCTCCATCACCAGGTAGAGAACCCCGTCGTCCTCGCCGAAGTCGTGGACGACGGTGATGCCGCGGTGCTGCAGGGACGCCGCGACCCGCGCCTCGCGCCGGAAGCGTTCCCTCAGGACCCGGCCGAACGAGGCGTCGCTCTGCTGCGGTCCGAGCGGTTTGAGGCACTTGACGGCGACGTGCCGGCCGAGCGATTCGTCGCGGGCCCGCCACACCTCGCCCATGCCGCCGCGCCCGATGAGATCGAGCAGCCGGTACCGGCCTTGGATCAGCCTGGTGTCCGCCATCTCGCGCTGTCGCCCCCGTCGCCTCGCGTCGCCCTCCCCGGCCCGTCCAGTATGGCCGCCCGTCCGCGGAGTTTGTACGGTGCGGGGCGGCTGCCCGGACCGAGTCGCGTCATGGCCCGCAGAATGTGCTTGGGCGGAAGTTGCCAGCGTAGCCGCGCGGGAATGCAGCGAAGGATGTTACCCGTGGCTCTCAGGCGTACGTCCACCACCCCCGGTGCCGGTGCGGCCCGGCCGTACAACTCATGGGCGTAGGGCGGCAGCGCGCCGTACGCCAGGTTCGCCACCCGCTTCCACACCAGCTCGCGGGCGGGGACCAGGGGCAGCGGCGTGGGCGGGCGCTGCAGGAAGTCGTCGACGGCCCGTGCCTCGGGCCCGGCGGCGAGTTCGGGCCGCACGCGCGCGAAGTAGGCATCCAGCTCCGCCCGGTTCGCGGGTACGCCCTCGGGATCCAGGCCCACCATGCGGGCACTCTCACGGTGTTCGCCGATGTACCGGTCGACCTGGGCCGGGGTGAGCGGGAAGCCGGAGCGGCGCGCGACCTCGACATACGAGTCGATCTCCGCGCAGTGCACCCACAGGAGCAACTCCGGCTCGTCGACGCCGTAGACCTCACCGGTACCCGGGTCGGTGGCCTTGAGGAGCCGGTGGATCCGCCGCACCCGCGCACCGGCCTTCTCGGCGGCCTCGGTGGTGCCGTAGCTGAGGGTGCCGACGAAGTTGGCGGTCCGCATCAGACGTCCCCAGGCGTCTTTGCGAAAGTCGGAGTTCTGCATGACCCCGCGCACCGCCCGCGGATGCAGGGCCTGCAGATACAGGGCCCTGACCCCGGCGATCCACATGACGGGGTCCCCGTGCAGGTGCCAGGTCACCGATGAGGGCCCGAAGAGCCCGGGATCCGCTGCGCGCATGCCGCACCTCCTGCCCGCAGGGTAGTGGGCAGGGAGCTCCACGGCGGGGTGGCCGCTCAGGCGGCCGGCTCGGGGGCTATCGCCGTTTCCAGGGCGGGAGTTGGGACCAGTGGGCGAGTGGGAGGCCGGCGGCGGCGGTGACGAGCAGGACGTACGCGAGGATGTCGATCACTGTGGCTCCTCGACACGGCAGGATTCACAACTGCGGCACCCGCCCAGGGAGACCTCAGGGCACGATCGAGTCCACATAGCCGCCGTCCACGCGGATCGCGCCGCCCGTCGTGGCCGAGGCCAGCGGGGAGCTCAGGTAGACGACCATGTGGGCGATCTCCTCGGGCTCGATGAGGCGCTGGATGAGGGACTGGGGCCGGTGCAGCCGCATGAACTCGCGCTGCGCCTCGTCCCAGGGCAGGTCGCGGTCGACCAGTTCGTAGACGAAGTCCTCGACGCCGCCGGTGTGCGTGGGGCCCGCGATCACTGAGTTGACCGTGACGCCGGTGCCCGCGGCCTCCTTGGCGAAGCCGCGGGACACCGCGAGGAGCGCGGTCTTGGACATGCCGTAGTGGATCATCTCGGCGGGAATGACGACGGCCGAGTCGCTGGCGATGTTCTGGATCCGGCCCCAGCCGCGCTCCTTCATGCCGGGCAGGTACGCGCGGATCATGCGGACGGCGGCCAGTACGTTCACGTCGAAGTAGCGGCGCCATTCGGCGTCGTCGATGTCGAGGGCGGGCCGCGCGCCGAAGATGCCCAGGTTGTTGACGAGGATGTCCACCTGCGGGAGCGCGTCGAGCACCTGGGCGAGGCCGTCGTCGGCGGTGATGTCGCCCGGCGCCGCCACGAAGGCCGCCCCCGGCGCGGCCCCCGGCCCGGTCCCCGACTGCTCGCCGCCGAGCCGCCCGACGGCGGCGTCGACGGATTCCTTGGACCGCCCGTTGACACCGACGCGCGCCCCGGCGCGGGCCAGACCGGCGGCGATGGCGGCGCCGATTCCCTGGGTGGAGCCCGTGACGAGGGCCGTCTTACCGGTGAGGTCGATCAGCACGCTGCGTACCTTCCCTGCCGTCGTGTCGCCGTGCCGCATGACGTGCCACGGCTCCGCTCCAGTAGATCACCGGCGGCCGGGCACCGGAGTGCGCTGGGCAGCCGACTGCGCGCGGTGCGCCGAGCGGGCGGCCACTCGCCGGGTCCTGCGCCGGCCCGCCTCGGCCGAACGCCGGCCCGCCCTGGCCGAGCGCCGGGCCCCACGCTGGGCCGACTTACGGACCTGACCGGCCGAGCGGCGGGCCTGGTGGGCGGAGCGCCGGGCCTGACGCGCCAGGGACGGTTTGCCGTGGGTGTCCGCGGCCGTGATCAGCAGCCCGCCCAGCATGGACAGGTTCTTGAGGAAGTGGATGCGCTGGGCGGCCCGTTCGTCGGGGTCGTCGATCGTCCAGAACGGATGGCCCGCGAGCGTCGTCGGTACGAGCGTGGCCGCGAGGGCGAGCGCCGAGGCGCGCGGGAACCGGCCGAGGGCGAGCAGCGTGCCCGCGCCGACCTGGACGGCGCTGTTGATCCGCACCAGCTGCTCGGGGCTCTCGGGCAGCGGGGCGACCCGTTCGGCGACGGGCACCGCCACCGGCTCGGCCGCCCCGGCCACCTGCTCCGGGTGCCACAGTGTCTTCAGGCCTCCGGTGACGAACGTGGAGGCCAGCATCGGACGTGCGATTCTCCTGAGAACTGCCATGCGCAGCGGGTGCCCAGGCGGAGCGTCTCAATTCCCGCTGTCGGCCGGCGAGCGCGCGGCGGTGCGGCGGCTCGAAGGGCGCGGAGACCGGTCAGCGCCGCACCCTCGGCATCCCCAGGCCGATCCACGAGATGATCTCGCGCTGGATCTCGTTGTTGCCGCCGCCGAAGGTGAAGATGACCGCCGAGCGGTAGCCGCGTTCGAGCTCGCCGTGCAGGACCGCGCCGGCCGAGCCCTCCTTCAGCGGGCCCGCCGAGCCGACCACTTCCATCAGCCAGGCGTAGGCGTCCCTGCGCGCCTCGGAGCCGTAGACCTTGACGGCGGAGGCGTCCTGGGGGGTGAGCGTGCCGTTCTGGACGGCGTTCACCATCTGCCAGTTGAGGAGTTTCATCGCGTCCAGCTTGGTGTGCGTACGGGCCAGACGCTGTTTGACCCAGCCGAGGTCGATGACGCGGCGCCCGTCGGCCAGCTTGGTCTCCGCGGCCCAGCGCTGCACGTTGTGCAGGGCCCGGATCGCCATCGTGCCGTGTGCGGCGAGGGTGACGCGCTCGTGGTTGAGCTGGTTGGTGATCAGCCGCCAGCCCTTGTTCTCCTGGCCGACACGGCGTGACACGGGAACCCGGATGTCCTCGTAGTAGCTGGCCGTCGTGTCGTGCGAGGCAAGGGTGTTGATGATGGTGCAGGAGTAGCCGGGGTCCGAGGTCGGCACCAGGAGCATGGTGATGCCCTTGTGCGGGGGCGCCTCGGGGTCGGTGCGCACGGCGAGCCAGACCCAGTCCGCGGTGTCGCCGTTGGTCGTCCAGATCTTCTGGCCGTTGACCGTGTAGTGACCGGTCTCCTCGTCGCCCTCGCGGACGGCCTTCGTCTTCAGCGCGGCGAGGTCGGTACCGGCGTCGGGCTCGCTGTAGCCGATGGCGAAGTCGAGCTCGCCGGAGAGGATCCTCGGCAGGAAGTACGCCTTCTGCTCGTCGGTGCCGAACTGCATGATCGTGGGCCCGACTGTGTTCAGGGCCATCAGCGGCAGCGGTACGCCGGCCTGGGCGGCCTCGTCGAAGAAGATGAACTGTTCCATGGGGCTCAGGCCGCGGCCGCCGTACTCCTCGGGCCAGCCCACACCCAGCCAGCCGTCCGTACCGAGGCGGCGGATCGTCTCGCGGTAGAACCGCTTCTGCTCGGCCGGATCCTCGTACCGGGTATAGGCGTTGTCCGGGACCAGTTCGGCGAAGTAGGCGCGCAGCTCGGTGCGCAACTGCTGCTGTTCCGGCGTGTATTCGAGGTGCACGGCCCCTCCAGGCAGATGGCGGTCCTGCGGCGGCGCACACAGTAGAACGTGTTTCAAGAATCCGGAAGGGGCGCGGTCGGCCGACTCGCGTCCGGCTGCCGTCAGCGCCGGGGCATACGGCGACGTACACCCGTATCGCAGCTGGTCGGACTTGATAGGCAAGTGAGTACTTGCCTATAGTGGCGGTATGGCCGACGACATCTTCAAAGCCTTGGCCGACCCCACACGCCGGACGATCCTCGACGAGCTCGCGGACCGGCAGGGGCAGACGCTCTTCGAGATCTGCACCCGGCTCGCCATGCGCCACCAGCTCTCGCTGACCCGGCAGGCGGTCTCGCAGCATCTGGCCGTCCTGGAGGCGGCCGGGCTCGTGGAGACCCGGCGCGAGGGGCGTTACAAATTCCATGACCTGAACACCGCACCGCTGGAGCAGATCGCCGAGCGGTGGACCCGGCGCGCACCGCGCCCGACACCGGAGAGCCCATGAGGATCAACCTGACCAGCGTGCTTGTGGACGACCAGGACAAGGCCCTGGCCTTCTACACGGACACCCTGGGTTTCGTGAAGAAGCACGAGGTCCCGCTCGGCGAGGACCGCTGGATCACCGTCGTCTCCCCCGACGCCCCCGAGGGCACGGAGCTGGTGCTCGAGCCCGACGGCCACCCCGCGGCGAAGCCGTTCAAGGAGGCCCTGGTCGAGGACGGCATCCCCTACACGTCCTTCGCCGTCGACGACGTGCGGGCCGAGTTCCGCCGCCTGAGCGGCCTCGGTGTCCGCTTCACCCAGGAGCCCGTGACCATGGGCCCGGTCACGGTGGCCGTGTTCGACGACACCTGCGGCAATCTGATCCAGATCGCACAGCAGGATTAAGCCACCGACGACGGGGCACTCGGAGGTTTCCTCGGCTCGGCGCGGCAGCCCCACTCCCCCGGGGGGCGCCGCAGCCGGGCCGAGGCCCGACCACGCCGTCGTACGAGAGCAAGCCGTACGCGGCACACCCGGGAGCAAGCCGTACGCAACGACGCCACACACCAGGGAGGGAGACCATGGCCGACCTGGAACAGCTGGAACTCGACGCGCTCTGGGACGAGTTCCACAGCGCGGTGAACATGACCTCGCAGGAGCTCAGCGCCTGGCTGCGGACCCGTGAGGCGGGCGAGCACACCGAGCCGCTGCCGGAGCACGCCGGCTCCGAGGCCGGCCAGCACGTGCTCGCGATCCTGCAGAAACGCCGGATGGACCTCACCGGCGACGATCTGCGCCTGATGCGCAAGGTCGTCGACACGGTGGACACCTACGTGGACGGGGAGCGCGAACCCGACGCCGCCGACCGCTCCACCCGGCACCGTCTGATGTCACTCGGGCACGATCCGCTCAAGCCGTCTTGAGCCCCGCCACCATGAGCCGGGGACGGCAGGACGTGGTGCGCGAGCTGCTCGCCGGGCACGGCCGCACCTTCGCCGACGAGGCGGGCATCAAACTGCGCGACACCCCGCAGCCGCTGTACCAACTCCTCGTCCTGTCCTGCCTGTTGAGCGCCCGCATCCGCAGCTCCGCGGCGCTCGCCTCGCTGCGCGAATTCAGCGCGGCCGGGCTCCCCGGCCCCCGCCCGCCGTTGCGCCATCCGTGCCGCATCATCGGCTCTCCGTATGTCCCGGATCGGCGGGTGGCGCGGGCGACTTAGCATCCGGCCCCATGAAGCCCTGGGCCGATCTGCTCCCCCGTCCCGCAGCCACCGCCACCCCGGTCGGACCGCCCGCCCCGGGCGCGCGTCCGCGTCCCGCGATGCTCTGGTGGGGCTGGGCACTCGCGCTGTTCGCCGGGTATGTGACCTTGTCCTTCCGGCGCCATGCGCTGCTGCGCACCCACGGCTACGACCTGGGGATCTTCGAGCAGGCGGTACGCGCCTACGCACGGTTCGAGGCGCCCCTCGTACCGCTGAAGGGGCCCGGCTTCAATCTGCTCGGCGACCACTTCCACCCGATCCTGGTGGAACTCGTACCGCTGTACTGGCTGTGGCCCTCGCCGCTCAGCCTGCTCGCCGCGCAGGCCGCGCTGCTCGCGCTCGCCGTGGTGCCGCTCGCCCGGTGGGCGTACCGGTCGACCGGGCGGGCCGCCGCGCATGCCGTGGCCTTCGGTTACGGCGCGAGCTGGGGGATCGCGCAGACCGTGGCCTTCGACTTCCACGAGGTGGCCTTCGCGGTGCCGCTGCTCGCGTTGGGCCTGGAGGCGCTCGGGCGGCGGCGCTGGCGGGCCGCCGTCGCGTGGACGGCGCCGCTGCTCCTGGTCAAGGAGGATCTCGGCATGACGCTTGCCGCGGTCGGCGCGTACGTGGCCCTCAAGGGGCCGCGCCGGCTCGGTCTGTGCACCGTGGCGGCGGGTATGGCGGGCAGCGTGCTGCAGCTCAAGGTGCTGCTGCCGCTGGCCAATTCGGGCGGCCGCTACGACCACTGGGAGCGGATGAGCGGCGCCACCGCGCCGGTGCGCGACGGGCTCCTGTCGACGCTCGTGCATCTGCCGCTCGACCTCCTCACGCCGCAGGGCAAACCGGTCCTGCTGATCCTGGTCCTCGCCCCGACGGCGATGCTCGCCCTGCGCTCCCCGCTGGTGTGGCTCGCCCTGCCGACCCTCGGCTGGCGCCTGGCCTCGGGCAACTCCCTGTTCTGGCTGCCCGACTTCCACTACGGCGCGGTGCTCGTGCCGATCGTGTTCGCCGCGTTCGTGGACGCCCTGTCCCGCTGGCGCGGCGTCGACCACCCCATGGCGCGCCGGCACATCAGGGCGACCCTGGCCACGGTGGTCGCGGTCACGGCCCTCACCGTGCCCTCGTTCTCGTTCGGGCTGCTCCTTCGCTCCGCGACCTGGCAGACACCCGCGCATGTGACGGCGGCCCGGCAGGTCCTCGCGCTGATCCCGGACGGCGCCACCGTCGCCGCCTCCAACCGCCTGGCCCCGCAGCTGACCTCACGCTGCGAGGTCGTCCTGTTCCCCGGCCACCCCGAGCCCGGCACCGACAGCGACTGGATCGTGCACGACCGGTACGCGGCCGATGACTGGCCCAAGCCCACGGCACACTGGCCGCATCCGATCGACGAGCAGCTCAAGGCCCTTGCCGCGGCCCGCCGCTCGTACGACGTGGTCGCCGAGCGCGACGGCATCACGCTGCTGCACCGCCGTACCGCCCCGCCGCCGACAGTTGATCCGTCCTGACCCCTCCTGATCCCCCCGTCGATCCGCTCGTACCTGGCTGCTCGGCGCGGTGGATCATGTACGGGTCATAGGAACACGGAGCCCAGGAGCGCATGTGAAGACCGGCGCGAACACCGGCGCGAACACCGGCGCCAAGACCAGCGCGAAGACCGGTGACCAGATCGTCCAGGAACTGCCCTGGAAATGGCGCGTGCAGGGGCGCATCTTCGTCATCGGCGGGCTCGGCTATCTCTTCGACGCCTACGACATCGCCCTCAACGGCTTCCTCATGCCGCTGCTCGGCGATCACTTCGACCTCACCATCGGGCAGCGCGGCTATGTCGCCACCGCGAATCTCGTGGGCATGGCCGTCGGCGCCATCGCCTGGGGCGCGGTCGCCGACCGTATCGGCCGCAAAAGGGCGTTCAGCGTCACACTGCTGATCTTCGCGCTGTTCTCCGTGCTCGGCGCCCTGTCACCCACGTACGAGATCTTCCTGGCCCTGCGCTTCCTCGCGGGCGTCGGCCTCGGCGGATGTATCCCGGTGGACTACGCGCTGGTGGGCGAGTTCTCGCCGCGCAAGTACCGCGGCCGCGTCCTCACCGCGCTCGACGTGTGGTGGCCGGTCGGAGTCACCCTGTGCGGCCTGGTGTCCACGGCGATGCTGTCCCTCGACGGCAACTGGCGGTGGATGCTGTCCACGATGGTGCTGCCCGCGCTGCTGCTGTTCTGGGTGCGGCGCGGGGTGCCGGAGTCGCCGGTCTATCTGTCGCGGAAGGGCCGTGAGGCCGAGGCGCGCGCCGTGATCGACGACCTGGTGGCGCGGACCGGTGCGCCCGTCGAGCCGTATGTCATCCCGTCGCCGCCCGCCGACGAGCGCTCGCGCGGACTGCGCGCGGCGGCCGAACAGCTCGTCCGGATCTGGCGGTTCAGCCCGCGCGTCACCTCCGCGTCCTGGCTGCTCTTCGCGACCGTGATGCTCGTCTACTACGCGGCGCTGAGCTGGATGCCGTCGATCCTCAGGGAGGAAGGGCTCGGCGAGACGGCGGCGTTCATGGGGACCACGCTGATGAGCGGCGTCGGCATCGCCGGCGTCCTGGTCTCCACCGCCCTGGTCGATCTGGTCGGGCACAAGTGGCTGATCGGCGTCTCGGCGCCCCTCGCCACCCTGGCCCTGGTGGTCTTCGCCCTCGTCCTGAAGGCGCCCACCGGTTCGCTGGTCGCGATCGCCGCCTTCGGCTTCCTCGTGCAGCTGACCATCCCGGTGCTCTACGCCTACGTCGCGGAGCTCTACCCCACGTCCCTGCGGGCCAGCGGCTTCGGCTGGGCCTCCTCCGTCAGCCGCGCCCTGACCGGGTTCGCGCCGCTGCTCTTCGGCTCGGTGCTCTGGCCGGTGCTCGGACTGCCGGTGACGTTCGCCGTGCTGGGGGCCGCGGTGCTCGGGGCCGTCGCGTGGATGGCGTTCGCCGCCCCTGAGACCAGGGGCCGGGCCCTGGACGCCGACCTGGACGCGGACCTGGACGCGGACCTGGACAGAGGCTAGGACACGGACTGGGACGCGGCGGGACGGCAGAGGGACGAGGTGGCGGTGCGGCGGGCATGAATCGGCGCTGCGGCGGTACTCGATCCACTCCGGGAGCGTGACGTCCGGGAACGACCGAAGGCTCCGGCCCGGCGGCCCCGTGAACAGCGTGAATCCCGGGACTTTGGTCCTGTTTCCCGGCGACGAGGCCGGAGTACGTTTCCGGTATGCCGGATATCGGCGCCGGGGACCGGGGGCGACGCCGCCCCTGGCGGACCCCCGGGCCGAATCAGGCCGTTGATGTACGCAGGAGGAGAAGAGTCACATGTACGTCGTGAAGAGCCCGCTGCCCGACGCCGACCTCAAGACCGTCTCGGAAGCGCTGCAGGGCGCCCTGGTGGACCTGGTGAACGTCACTCTCGCCGCCAAGCAGATCCACTGGAACGTCGTCGGACCCCGGTTCCGCTCCGTGCATCTGCAGCTCGACGAGGTCGTGGACGCCACCCGGCAGCACACCGACGACGTGGCCGAGCGGGCCTCGACCCTCGGTGTCCCGCCCGACGGCCGGGCCGCGACCGTGGCGGGGGCCGGCAGCTTCGCGCCGGTGCCCGACGGCTGGATCAAGGACTCCGACGGTGTCGGAGCCATGGTCGAGGCGCTCGGCTCGGTGATCACGCGGATGCGGGAGCGGGTCGAGGCCACCGCCGAGGCGGACCCGGTCAGCCAGGACCTGCTCATCGGCATCACCGCCGACCTGGAGAAGCACCACTGGATGTTCCAGGCCGAGAACGGCTGAGGCCGCCGCCTGACGGACGCTGCCGCAGACAGCGGCGCCGACGGCCGTCACTGACAGCAATGCGCAGGTCACGGCCCCGCTCATGGGCGGGGCCGTGACCTGCGCACAGCGGCGTACCGTCTGGGGGTGCTGCCGCAGTCAGACGCTGAGGCTCACAGTCGGTCCATGCGCGTGTACGGGCTGAGGATGCGGGCCTGACGCGAGCCGAAGTCGACCAGCATGGCGACCCCTTCCTCGACGCCGACGATCCGGCCCAGGCCGAACTGGTCGTGGGAGACCCGGTCCCCCAGTTCGAAGTGCTTGACGATCGGCTCCACAGGAGCAGAGAAGGGGCTGGTGGCCAGGTGGCGCCGCGAGGCGTGGGATTTCGTCATCGTGAGGCCAGTATGCGCCCCTGAGGGCCATCGGGTCAGCCGCGTGCCGCACAGGATCAGGCCAGGCACTCCAGGAACTCCCGGCAAGCACGCTCACAACGGCGACAGGCTTCGGCACATCGGGCGCACTCGTCACGCACCGGCGCGAGGCGTTCGCAGGCCGCGGCGCACAGGGCACAGACGTCCGCGCAGTACTCCACCTGACCCCGGTGGACCTCCGGGTCGGTGGCGTCCTCGCGGGACAGGAACTGCCGTGTCGTCTCGCAGACTTGGGCACATTTCAGATCCGGCCGCCGTGACTCGCCGAGCTCGGGCACCGGCACCGTGGCGGTACAGGCACGGGCGCACTCGACGCAGGCCTGGGCGCAGACGAAACGGTCCTCGATGAACCGGATCACCTCGTCCGGCTCCGCCTGCACGGTGGCGAGGGGCGGATATTCGTTCAACACGCCGTGCGGGTAGCCGCGCCGGACGGTCCCAAACGCACTGTTCGCCCCTGTTCCCCGGCGCGCCGCGGCGCCGCCACAGCCGCACCCACAGCCACGGCAGATGCGCGTGCCGCATGGTCGGCCGCGCCCTGGGTACCCGGCGCGCGCCGGTCCGCAGGAGCTGCGGGCCGCGAAGGGACCGGTGGAGCGAGACAGGCCGGGAGGCCGCATGCTGTGCGAGACCGTCACTGTGACCGGCGGCGAGGCCCCGCTCACCGGGGAACTCGCCGTGCCCGAACCGGCCCTGGGGGCCGTGGTGTTCGCGCACGGCAGCGGAAGCAGCCGGCACAGCCCGGGCAACCGCACCGTCTCCGACGCGCTGTACGAACAGGGCGTCGGCACGCTCCTGGTGGATCTGCTGACCGAGGAGGAGGCCGCGGCGGACGAGGTCACGCGCGAGCACCGCTTCGACGTCGGGCTGCTCGCGGCGCGCCTCACCATGGCCGTGGACTGGCTCGCCGCACGCTCCCCCGGTCTGCCGCTCGGCCTGTTCGGGGCGAGCACGGGCGCCGCGGCCGCGCTGGTCGCCGCCGCGAAACGCCCGCATCTGGTGCGGTCCGTGGTGTGCCGGGGCGGGCGCCCCGACCTGGCCGGCGCCGACGCCCTGGCCGCGGTGCGGGTGCCCGTGCTGCTTCTGGTCGGCGCCCTCGACGAGCAGGTCCTCGACCTCAACCGGCGGGCGGCCGCCGAGCTCGGGGGCCTCACCCGGCTGCGCCTCGTGCCCGGTGCGGGTCATCTCTTCGCGGAACCGGGGGCGTTGGCGGAGGTGGCCGGGGTGACCCGGCGCTGGTTCGCGTACATGTGGCAGCGGGAGAAGGAGTGAATCAGGTGCGTTTCCAGGACCGCAGGCACGCCGGGCAGGTGCTCGCGGCGCTGCTGCGCGTACGGCAGGAGAAGGGAGCGCTGCCGCAGCCGCTCGTCCTCGCCCTGCCGCGCGGGGGCGTGGTGGTCGCCCAGGAGGTGGCGCGGGCCCTGCAGGCCCCGCTCGACGTCGTCGTCACCCGCAAGGTGGGCGCACCGCAGCAGCCCGAGGTGGGTCTCGGGGCCGTCGTGGGTGACGAGCCGCCGCTCTTCGACGAGGAGGCGCTCGGCGAACTCGCCCTCAGCCCCCAGGAGTTGGCGCCGGTCGTGGAGCGCGAACGGGCCGAGCTGCGCCGCCGCGAGGAGCTCTATCGCAAAGGGCGCCCCGCCCCCGACATCACCGGGCGCACCGCGCTGATCGTGGACGACGGCCTGGCCACCGGCTCGACGGCACGCGCCGCGCTGCGCTCCATCCGCGCCCAGGGCCCCGAACAGGCCCTCCTCGCCGTGCCGGTGTGCTCACCGCAGGCCGAACGGCTGCTGCGCGCCGAGGCCGACGAGGTGCTCTGCGTGCACCAGCCGTGCTCCTTCATGGCGGTCAGCGAGTGGTACGAGGACTTCGACCAGGTCACGGACGACGAGGTGCTCGACGCCCTGTACGGCACGTGAGCTCGGTGCCCTGTACGGCACATCAGCTCGACGCCCTGTACGGCACGTGAGGTGGGGCCGCCGCGGCTCAGCGCCTGTAGAGGCCGACGAGCGTGGCGGTCGCCACCTGCTGGCGGTCGAGTACGCCGTGCACGTCGTCGGCGCTCGGCTGCTGCGGCAGCGACACGGGGGCCGGAAGGGCGTAGAGGCGGAAGAGGTAGCGGTGCGCGTCGTCGCCCTCGGGCGGATGCGGTCCGCCCCAGCCCTCCTCGCCGTAGCCGTTCTTGTGCTCGAGCGCTCCCTGGGGCCTCTCCCCCGCGCCGAGCCCGTCCTTACGAGGGTCGATGCCGGTCATCAGCCAGTGCACGAACGTCCCCGACGGCGCGTCGGGGTCTTCGCAGAGCAGGGCCAGCTCCACGGCGTCCGCGGGAACGCGGGACCACTTCAGCGGGGGCGAGACGTTCTCGTCGTCCTTGGCATGGCGGGCGGGGATCGGCGTGTGGTCGGTGAATGCGGGACTGTTGAGTTCGATACCGGACATGCGCCCCGAAGTACCCCTCACGGGCGCGGGTATGCCGTGCGACGTGCGGTTCTGGCGAGGGCGCGGCCGCCGTCCCGGTACCAGCCGAGCGCGAGCAGAGCGGCGAGGGCGACGCCGGTGAGATCGCCGCCGTAGTACATGAGCTGGGCGCCCGCGTGCAGGTCGTGCGGGGCGAAGACGGTGCCGGGCGGCCCGGTGGCGTACAGGGACTTGGCGAGGACGTCGTGCGCGGCGGCCGCGCCGATCAGGGCGGCGCCGCGCAGCAGATGGCCGCTGCGGTGCCGTACCGGTTCCAGGGCGAGCACCGCGAAGGCCAACAGGAAGCCGGAGAGCAGGAGATGGAGGTGCACGGCGGCCTGCAGCCACGGGTGGTGGTGGGTGTGGGCGAGCAGCGGGGTGCGGTAGAGCGCCCACAGACCGGCCGCGTTCACGGCGGCGGCCACCGGGGGCCAGGTCAGCAGCGCCGCAGGCCGTGAGCGCAGGCACGCCAGGAGCCGGCGCCTGGCCGGCACCGGCAGGGTGCGCAGGGTGAGCGTGACCGGTCTGGCGAGGGCGAGCAGCAGCGGCGCGAGCATGCCGGTGGCGAGGTGTGCCGCCGTGTGTGCGGTGAACGGCTCCCCGCCGGGCCAGGGCAACGCCGCCACGGCGAGCACCGCGCCCGCCGACCAGCAGACCGCGTCCCGCCGCGGCGGCCACCGGTCCCCGCGCGCCCTCAGCCGCCGCGCCGCGCCCGTGTAGGCGAGGCAGCACGCGGCCACGGCGAGCAGGACGTACGGGGCGTACGAGCCGTACGTCATGGCTGCCGTGTCCCGGCCCCCGCCTCACGGTTCCTGGCCCCTGCCTCACGGCTCTTGGCCCCTGCCTCACGGCTCTTGGCCCCCGCCGCACGGCTCTTGGCTCCCGCCGCACGGGTCCCGGCTCTCGCGCGCCGGATCCGCAGCAACAGCACGGCCCCGGTGAGCAGGAACAGCACGGCGATCACGTTCCAGGTCAGGTCGTACGGGGTCAGGTCCACGCCGTAGCGGATCTGGTGCAGGCCGAGTGCCTTGTGCTGGAACGTGCCGTCGTACAGCTGGAAGCCGCCGACGCCGAGGCAGGTGCCGGCCCACCAGGCCCTCGGGGAGCGGGCGTCGCGGCGCCGCAGATCGGCGTAGACGAACAGGCCCGTCACCATCGCGGCCCAGCCGAAGGCGTGGAAGATGCCGTCGGAGACCAGGCCCGCGGCACTGGACGCCTTGTCGTAGAAGTGGTGCCAGTGCAGCAGCTGGTGGAAGACCACTTCGTCGACGAAGGCGGCGAGGCCGATACCGACGAGGGCCCCGCCCAGGAGGGAACGCCGCGTCAACGGGAGCTCCCGGAGGCGCCGTCGGCGCTTCGCTGCCCCTCCGTCCCGTGGCGCCTGGCCAGGACCAGGCTCGCCGCGGCGATCAGGGCGAGCAGCGCGCCGGACACCACGTCGTTGACGCGCGCGATGTCGTTGCTGCCGCTCTGGCCGTAGCCCACCACGAACGGCGCGACGACCAGCCAGACGCCGAGCCCGAGGGTCAGGGCGGCGGCCGGGAGGCGGCCGAAGGGGTGGTGCCTGCGGCGTACTGCGGCGAGGAACGCGCCCATGCCGACCAGGGCTTCGTTGAGGCGGGCCTGCTCGACCTCCACGTCGGCGGGGAAGATCAGGGCCCATGAGGAGATGAGGATCCAGGCCGCCATGAGCACGGCCAGCTGGACGAGGGCCTCGGCCCGCGCGCGGTGCTTGGCTGCGCTGCGCGGCTCCGTGCCGCCCGCTGCCGGGTGCGGCACAGCCGCCTGCTCCTGTTGCGGGTTCATGCCCGCCGGGTACCCCGCGTCTCCGGTTCATGCCCGCCGTGGAGGGGTGCCGCCGTACGCCGCCTCACGGCTGGAAGAGGATCTTCAAGGCGTCCTCGCGCTTGCGCTGGAAGATGTCGTACGCGTGCGGAGCCTCGGCCAACGGGAGGCGGTGGCTGGCGAACTCGTCGACACCCAGCGGGTCGTCGTCAGTGAGCAGCGGCAGCAGATCGTCCACCCAGCGGCGTACGTTGGCCTGCCCCATGCGCAGCTGGATCTGTTTGTCGAACATCGTCATGAGCGGCAGCGGTGACGCCATGCCGCCGTAGACGCCGCTCAGCGAGATCGTGCCGCCGCGTCGTACGAGGTCGATCGCGGTGTGCAGGGCGGCGAGCCGGTCGGCGCCCGCGCGTTCGGCGAGCCGGACCGCCCAGGTCTGCGGCAGCAGCGAGGCGGTCTGCTGGGCGAGACGGCCTGCGGGGCTGCCGTGTGCCTCGGTGCCGACGGCGTCGATCACGGAGTCGGGGCCACGTCCCCCGGTGGCGTCCCTGACCGCCTCGACGAGTTCCTTGCGGCCGGCGAACTCCCGCAGGTCGTACGTCTGCACGCCGCGGTCCGCGGCCCGGCGCAGGCGCTGCGGCACGAGGTCCACGCCGATGACGGTCTCCGCGCCACGACGGCGAGCCATCCGGCAGGCCATGTCGCCGATCGGCCCGAGACCGAGGACGGCCACCGAACTGCCGGGCGCCACATCGGCGTACCGCACGGCCTGCCAGGCGGTCGGCAGCACGTCGGAGAGATAGACGAAACGGTCGTCCGGTGGGCCCTCGGGGACCTTGACGGGTCCGAACTGGGCCTGTGGGACGCGCAGATACTCGGCCTGGGCGCCCGGTACACCGCCGTAGAGCCGGGTGTAGCCGAACAGGGCGGCGCCCATGCCCTGTTCGCGGACCTGGGTGGTCTCGCACTGCGTGTGCAGTCCCGCGCCGCACATCCAGCAGTGGCCGCAGGCGATCTGGAAGGGCACCACGACGCGGTCGCCCGGGTTCAGGTCCGGCACGTCGGCGCCGGTCTCCTCGACCACGCCGATGGGCTCGTGGCCGAGGATGTCGCCGGGCGTCATGAACGGGGTGAGCACTTCGTACAGATGCAGGTCGGAGCCGCACAGTCCGCTGGACGTCACACGGATCACCGCGTCCGTCGGCTCCTCGACCGCCGGGTCCGGCACCGTGTCGACCCGTACGTCACGCTTGCCCTGCCACGTGACGGCGCGCATGTCCCGTACACCTCCCTGTGCTGATTCCTGTCTGCTGGCCTTCGTCCGTCTCTGCGGGGGCGTCGTCCCGTCCTCGCGCGGCGCCGTCAGGTCTTGCCGGGGCCTCCGCTGCCGAACGCCCCGCTGGAGCCCGGGCTCCAGCGGCGCGGGCTCTGGTCGCCGCTGCGCCTGCTGCCCGCGTGGTCGCCCTTGAGTTCGTGGGGCATCAACCGGCCCTGGTCCCGCGGCACTTCGTCGGGCTCACGCACTTCACTCACGTCCCCGACCGGTCCGCCGTCGGGCAGCCGCGGCTGCTCTTCGGGGCGGGGCGGACCGGGTTCACGCCTGCGGACGCGCAGTCCGAGCCAGACGGCCCAGATCAGGGCGCCCGCGACGATCAGACCGACGAGGAAGGGCGCGATACCGCCGACGAACGCGTTGGCGGCGACGTGCAGTGCGGTGTCGTTTCCGATGCTTTGTGCAGTCATGCGCCCCGAGTACCCGGCCTGCTGCCGCTCATCCGACCTTGCGTCCCTCCATCGGCGGGGTCTCCATGCCCGCGCCGTGCCGCAGGCCGTGCAGAAGTTCCTCGACGGCCTCGACGGCGGTGCGCTCCGGGCTCCAGTCCAGCTCCTCGCGGGCGCGCGTGCAGTCCATCATCGGCAGCCGCAGCACGGCGTCGAACAGCTGCGGCGACGCGGGCACCAGATGCAGCCCCCAGGCCGCGGCGAGCGCGGAGCGCGCCGCACGGCGCGGCAGCGGCACCACGCGCGAGTGGAACAGCTCGCCGAGAACCTTGGCGTCCAGGGGCGGTTCGGCCGCCAGGTTGAACGCACCGTGCACATCCGCGGTGAGCGCCGTGCGGTAGGCGCGGGCCGCGTCGTCGGTGTGCAGGGCCTGGAACCGCAGCCCGGGGATGCCGGGCAGGAAGGGCAGCAGCTCGGGCCTGGCCAGCTGCCCCGGCTTGAGGCGCCCCGCGAACAGCCGGCGCTGCTCGCTCGCCGACTGCTCCTGGAACAGGAAAGCGGGCCGCATCCGCACCACCCGTACCTCGGGGTGTTCGCGCTCGAAGGAGTCGAGGGCCCGTTCCAGATAGGCCTTCTCGCGGCAGTACGCCGCTTCCGGCCAGCCGTGCGTGGGCCAGGACTCGTCCACGGCACGGTCCTTGGGACCCGGCGAGTACGCGCCGACCGACGAGGCGTGCACCAGGGCCGGCACTCCCGCGGCGGCGGCCGCGCGGAACACCTGGACGCTGCCCAGGACATTGGTGCGCCAGGTGGCGGCGGGATCGCGGGCGGGCTGGAACTGCCAGGCCAGGTGCACGACCGCGTCGGCACCCTTGAAGTACTCGGCGAGACCGGTGTCCGCGGCCAGGTCGACGCCCGCCCACTCGGTCCCGGGCGGCTGCCGGTCGGGCACCCTGCGGGCGATGCCGAGGACGGAACCGACAGCCGGGTCCTCACTGAGGAGGCGGATCAGGGCGGTACCGACATTGCCGGTGGCGCCGGTGACGACGATGCGGTGGCCGGATGCGGTGCTCACGGTCGTTCCTCTCGCTCGGGGGCTGCGATCGCGCCGCACGGGGATGACGGGGTGGTGTGCGCGCCGCGTCCGGGTACCCGCCAGGGCGGCGGCGGGCACCTGGAACCGGCCGTGTTTCCGCCGTTGCCCCGGGGGGACCCGCACTGGTTCCACGCGTTCCCACGCTGTTCCCCCATGACGTCTCGTCACGACGTCTCGTCACGACGTCTCGTCACGAATCGTCAGGAACGGACGAAGACCATGAACTGCTACGACTGTCTGCCCGGGGCCACCACGACCCCTGCCGTGGCGGTGTGCACCCGCTGCGGCGCGGCGCTCTGCCGCGACCATCTGTACGCAGGGACCACGGAGGTCCACGACACCCCGGGCCTCGGCCGCGCCACCCACGAGGTGGCGGCCCGCCGGATCACCTGCAGGGTGTGCGCGGGGGCGGAGCGCACCTGAACGGGCCGCAGTCCGAGGCCAGTTGACGGTGGGCCCGAGCTACCGGCGCGCGGCGCGGGCAGGCGCGCGGGCAGCCGGGCGGCCGTTCGGCGAGCGCCTCCGGTAGGACGACGGTCCGCCCCCGGTCTCTACGACGGGGGTCTCTACGTCGGGTCCGCACCCGGTTCGATCACCTTGTCGAGGACGTCGCGCACGACCCCGTAGGCGATGACGTCGCTCGCCTGCGCCGCATCTCCCTGCCGCGCGAGGCGGCTGGACCGCTGCTCCTCGGCCCAGTCGCGGGCCACGCGCAGCCGGCGCAGCAGTTCGTCGGAGTCGACGATGTCACTCATGTGCGGTCACCTCGTTCATGTGCGGTCACCTCGTTCATGCGTGGTCTCCCTCCCGGGCTCGGGTCACATGCCGCTCGGAGCGTCCTTCCAGGGGCGTCTCCTCCGCGTCGGGCTGCCCGCGGGGCGGTGGACGGCAGACCGCCGGGTTCCCCGCGCTCCAATGCGGAAACCGTTTGCCCCGTGACCTGCGGGGCACTCGGAGCGGCGAGCCGAGGAGGGGCTATGGGACTGGTCAAGGCTGCGGCGATCGTGCTCGACTGCGCGGACCCGGAGGAACTCGCCGAGTTCTACAAGGAGTTGCTCGACGCCAAGGAGTGCCCTGACACCACGAGCAACCGGATGGACATCGAGACGGGCACCGGCATCAGGATCGCGTTCCGGCGCGATCTGAACGCCACACCGTCCAGCTGGCCGCGGCCCGAGGACTCGCTGCAGACCCATCTGGACTTCCTCGTCGACGCCGACGACCTCGACGCCGTGGAGCGGGCGGTGGTCGGCCTCGGCGGCACCCCGATCGAGGCGTCCGGGCGCGGCGGTCCCAACGAGGCCCGGATGTACTCCGACCCCGCGGGCCACTCCTTCACCGTCCGCAGCTCCCTGCGTCACGGCCCGAAAACGGACTGACCGGCCCCGGTCCCCTTCGCCGGATTGGCCCGGCGTGAGCGGGCAACTCGTCGCCGTATGGCACCCATCGGCAAGCCCAAGCACCGACGCGACGGAAAAGCGGAGCCCGGCCCGGAGGCCGGGCCCGGCCGGGCGGTCGAGGAAGCCGCCCCGGACGAGCCCACCGAGCTTCCCGCCCGCTCCTGGTGGTCGGTCCTGCGCAGGACCGGCAAAGAGTTCATGGACGACGATCTGCCGGACCACGCGGCGGCGTTGACCTACTACGGCGTCCTCTCACTGTTCCCGGCGCTGCTCGTCCTCGTCTCGCTCCTGGGCGTCATCGGCGAGTCGGCGACCGAGGCGGTGCTCGACAATCTGCGGCAGCTCGCTCCGGGCGCGGTGCGCGATCTGCTCGGCGACGCCGTGCGGCAGCTGCAGGACAGCGGCGGCACCAGCGGCGTGGTGGCCCTGGTGAGCCTGGCCGCGGCCGTGTGGTCGGCCTCCGGCTATGTGGCGGCCTTCATCCGCACCGCCAACGCCGTCTACGACCTGCCCGAGGGCCGTCCGGTGTGGAAGCTGACGCCGCTGCGGATCGCCCTGACCGTGGTGCTGATGCTGCTGCTCGCCGCCAGCGCCCTGATCGTGGTCTTCACCGGGCCGCTCGCCGAACGCGCCGGTGATGCCGTCGGCGCGGGGGACGCGGCCCTGCTCGTCTGGAACATCGCCAAGTGGCCGGTCCTTCTCGTGCTCGTCATCGTGATGATCGGGCTGCTGTTCTGGCGCGCCCCCAACGTCCGCGGCCCGGGTTTCCGCTGGGTGAGTCCCGGCAGCGCCCTCGCGGTGTTCCTGTGGCTGCTCGCCTCGGGCGGGTTCGCCGTCTACGTCGCCAACTTCGGTTCCTACAACAAGACGTACGGGACCCTGGCGGGCGTCGTCATCTTCCTGATGTGGCTGTGGCTGTCGAACCTGGCCATACTCCTCGGCCTTGAGTTTGACGCCGAACTCGCCCGCCAGCGCGCCATTTCGGGCGGCCTGCCCGAGGACGACGAGCCGTACGTGGAGCCGCGCGACACCCGCGCGTGGCCCGACGACTACGACCCGCGCTCGGGCCCCTACAGCTGACGGCCACCGTCCCCCACGTACACCCGCGCCCCCCACGTACACCCGGCACCTCCAGCCATACGCCCCCTTGGAGGCCCACCGTGCCCTTCCGCGACCGCGACCACGGCGGGCGGCAGCTCGCCCTGCGTCTGCTCGAACGGTCCGGCTCCGGCGACCTGGACCACGCCGTCGTCCTCGCCCTGCCCCGCGGCGGCGTCCCCGTCGCCGCCCCGGTCGCGCACGCGCTGCACGTGCCCCTGGACGTGCTCGTCGCCCGCAAGATCGGGGCACCGGGGCGCCGCGAGACGGCGATCGGCGCCGTCGTCGCCGAGGAACCACCGCTCTTCGACCGCCGCGCCCTGGAGTTCCTCGGCCTGAGCGAGGACGCACTCGGGGCGGACGCGGCCCGGGCCCGCACCGAGGTGCACCGCCGCGAGCACCTCTACCGCGCGGGCCGCCCCGCTCCCGACGTGAAGGGCCGCACGGTCCTGCTCGTCGACGACGGGCTCGCCACCGGCCTGACCGCACGGGCGGCCCTCGGCTTCCTGCGCCGGCAGGAGCCGGGGCGGCTCGTCCTCGCCGCCCCGGTGGGCAGCCCGCGCGCGGTGGCCGAACTCCGGGCGTACGCGGACGACGTGCTGTGTCTCGATCAGCCGCCGGACCTGCACGCCATCAGCGAGGGCTACGAGCGCTTCCCGCAGCTCTCCGACGCGCAGGTCATGGATGCCTTGCGCACCTTCCACGCCTCGGCCTGACCTCGCCGACGCCCACCCGAACACACCATGAACACGCTCTGTAATCAAGAGAGTTGATGTTCTTCGCCGCACCTGAACCGGAGACAGCTTTACCAGAACAGGCATACGACGTGCCTGAGCGGGAAAGATGCACTCAGCACCGCTAAGCCACCTTGGACCCCGGTGGCACCCGGCGCCGATTTCCTCGGCGGCGCCAACCCTCTTTTGATTACTCCTAGTTACGGAGCTGACTCCCGGGTGGGCCATGGAGACCTCTGAGCCGACCTTCGGCCTGCACCACCGCAATGTGGACGGCACGCTGGTGCTGTCCTTGTACGGCGAGATCGACGCCTGGGCCCATCAGGTGCTCGTTCCTCGCTTGACCGTCCTCCTCCTCGAGCGTCCGTACCGCCAAGTCGTCGTGGATCTCCGCCCGGTGACCTTCATCGACGCCAGCGGACTGCGCCTTCTGGTCCGCGTCCGGCGTCACGCCACCGCTCTCGACACCGAGTTGCGTCTGGTCCGCGGCCGGCCCCGGGTGTGGCAGATACTGCGCCTGACCGGCCTGGACCGCTGCTTCACCGTGTGGGACGTGCTCCCCGCCGCCCTCGAAGCCCCCGGCCATGTTCCGCACCCACGCATGGACCGGCCGTTCGGCATGGAGGAGCGGGCCGGCTGACCGCGCCGCCGGGAGCGATCCCGGCCGCGGCCGGCGGCAATCCCTGCCACGTACGCAGCGACCCCGGCTACGTACGCAGCAACCCAAGCAGCACCCGCACCAGTTCCTCGACCACCTCGTCGAGGCTCGCGTCGACCCAGCCCGCGCTCCAGTCGTGCAGGAGGCCGTTGACGCTGCCGATGAACGCGGCGGCCGCGACGCGGTAGTCACGGTCGACGGCCTCGCCGCGTTCGACCGCGTCCCGTGCCTGTGCGCACAGCAGATCCACCCAGCGGGCCCGCCGGGCCAGGCGCTGGTGTTCCAGGCGTGGGCTGACGCCGACGATTTCCACGAAGGTGATCCGGGTGCGGCGCGGGTCGCCGGTGACATGGGCGGCGTAGGCACGGAACACCGCGGCGGCACGTTCGGCGACGGGGCGGTCCGGGGTCTCGACGAGCGCCGCCAGAGCGGCTTCCTCCGCCGAGTCGTTGACCTCCAGATGGAGCACGGCAAGGACGTCCTCCAGGGTGCGGAACTCCTCGTAGAACTGGCGGGTGGACAGGCCCGCGGCCTCGCTGAGGGCGGCGACGGTGGTGGCGCGGTAGCCCGGCTCGCCGCCGAAGAGCGTCAGGGCCGCGTCCAGGAAGCGGCGGCGGCGCTCGGCCTGCCGCTCCTGCGCGGTGCGTCCCGCGTACCGCCCGGTGGCCTTGCGGAGCCTGCCCGTCACGTAACTCCCTTTCACCGCCGCCTCGTTCCCGGCCCAGATTGTCGCGCACACGTCTTGCCGGGGCGGCGGAGCCGTAGTTACCTTCCGGTAGCCAATCTGAACCGAACCGTGTTCACATTCTCCCCGCTCCTCGGAACTCGCCGGAACTCCCCTGAACTCCTCGGTGATTCCCGGAGATTCCCCGGAGACTCCCGGAAGGACGACCATGTTCCGCACTTCCGCGCACAGCCTCGGCGCCCTCACCGCCGCCCTCGCCCTGACCCTCGCGGGCAGCGCCACGGCGGACGCCGCCTCCGCACCGCCGCACAGATCCGAGGCCGGATCCGGGCACAGCTCCCAACTCGGCTCCGGGCTCGGCTCCGGGCTCAGAGACGTGATGTTCGTCGGCAACAACTGGGACGGCACCGCCGACGTCATCGAGCCCTCGGGCGACCTGGCCCGTATCGGCCGGATCAATGTCATCCCCGACAAGGAGGAACGCCTCAAGGAGATCTACGCCAACCCGCTCAAGCTCGCCTTCTTCCTCGGCATCCGTCTCGGCCCCGGCGAGGGGCACGACCAGTTCGTGGACGACATGTACTCCACCCCCGACGGCCGGTCCGTGGTGGTCTCGCGGCCCAGCTTCGCCGACGTGGTCTCCCTCGACCTCGCCACCGGCAAGGTCAACTGGCGGTTCCCCGTCTCGGGGTTCCGCTCCGACCACATGGCCGTCTCCCCCGACGGCGGGCGCGTGGCCGTTTCGGCGTCCATCTCCAACACGGTGCATGTCCTCGACATCGACACGGGCAAGGAGGCCGGTTCGTTCAAGACCGGTGACAAGCCGCACGAGAACGTCTTCACCGACGGCGGCCGCTATCTGTGGAACATGTCGATCGGTGAGGTCAACACGGCTCTCGACGACCCGCTGATGGACTGGACGAAGGGCGACCGGCGGATCACCGTCGTCGACGCGCGCACCTTCGAGGTGGTGCGGGTGATCGATATGCGGGAGCGGCTCGACGCGTTCGGCCGCAAGGATCTGTCCGACGCGCTGCGGCCCGTGGCGTTCTCGCCCGACGAGTCCCGGCTCTACTTCCAGGTGTCGTTCTTCAACGGCTTCCTGGAGTACGACGTGAAGGCGGACCGGATCACCCGCGTCAAGACACTGCCGAAGAACCCGGCGACCAGCGAGGACCGCACCACCTGGGTCAACGACTCGCGCCACCACGGCCTTTCGATGAGCCCGAAGGGCGACAAGCTGTGCGTCGCCGGGACCATGGACGACTACGCGACCGTCGTCGACCGCGCGACCCTCGAACAAGGACCGCTGGTGACCGCGGCCAAGCCGTACTGGGCGACGGTCAGTGGCGACGGCCGCTCCTGCGTGATCTCCGAGAGCGGCGCCGACCGCGTCACCGCCATCGACTTCGCCAGTGGCGAGAAGACCGCGAGCGTGGCGGTCGGCGACCATCCGCAGCGCGTCCGTATCGGCCGTGTGAGCGCCGACTGGACTTCACCGTCCGGCAGTTGAGCCCGCGGGGCCCGCGCCGTGCTTGTCGCGTGCGGGCTCAGCGGCGCAGCTTGACCCGGTCGAGCGCGGCCACGCCGAACGCGGCGAGGGCGATCTGGATCAGCCACTCCGCCCAGTCCACGCCGTCGGTGTCGGCCACGCCGAGGCCCCCGGCGATGGCCGTGCCGATGAGAGCGGCGACGATGCCGACGGCGATGGTCCACAGCACACCGATGCGCTGGCGCCCCGGCAGGACGAGGCGGCCGAGTACGCCGATCACGGCGCCGATCACGATTGCGCTGATGAGTCCGGAAATCTCCATCACAGCCCCTTGTTCGGCCAGGGTCGACCGGTTGGAACCACCGAGTGCCCCGGCCGGGGCGGGATAGTCCGCCCCGGCCCTTGAAGCGAGGTGGCCCGCCCCGGCCGAGCAGGGGGATCTCGGACACGAACGCAGGGCCTGACAGGGGATTCATGAATGCCCGGCGGTGTGCGGGGTACGCGACGGTGATTCCGCCCGGCCGCGGGCGCCCGCCGCGGCCGGATACGCCACCACGACCACGAGGCACTTCATGGACATTCCCTCCGCCAACAGCACCTCACCCGCGCAAGCCGCGCTCAGCGCCCTGGCCACCCAGCCGCAGGACCAGGCGGCCCTGGACACCCTGGCCGAGAGTTCCGTGCTGCTGCCCGTCCCCGACGAGGTCAGCGACGCCCAGGACCCGAACGCCGCCGCCATGACCCTGCCGGTCCTCGAAGAGCCCGGCGGGGAGCAGCTGGTGCCGGTCTTCACCTCCGAGCTGCGGATGACGGAACTGCTGCCGTCCATCTCGCACTGCCAGCGGGTGCCGCTCGGCGCCCTGGCCGCGCAGTGGCCGTCGGACGACCTGTCCCTGGCCATCGACGCCGGCTCGCCGGACGCCCTGACCCTCACGGCCGACGGTGTCCGCACCCTCCTGGCGCGGCCGCGCGGCTGACCGGCCCCCGCGACTGCGGGCCCCCGCCACCTGGGACGGCGCCGGGGGCCCGCCATGCGTGACCCGCCCCGCGCCGCCCGCCGACATCCCGATGCCACCGATGTCCCGATGCCGCGACGTCCCGATGCCGCGACGTCCCGGTCCGCCTAGGCTCGGCCCATGGTGCAGAGCGCCGCGGAAGACGTGTCCGGATATCTCGCCGAAGTGCCCGAGGAGCGCAGGCCGGCCCTGACGCGGCTGCGTGCGCTGTGCCGGGCGGAGCTGCCGGGCTTCGGCGAAGTGATGGCGTACGGCATGCCCGCCTACCTAAGGGATGGCACGGCCGAGTTCGCCTTCGCGTCCCAGAAGCAGTACATCTCCGTGTACGTGATGCGTACCGATGTGCGCGACGCCTTCGCCGAACGGCTCGCCGGGCACGACATGGGCAAGGGCTGTCTGCGCTTCCGGCGCCCCGACCAGATCGACTTCGCGCTCGTACGCGACCTCCTGAAGGCCACCGCGGCGGCGCCGGGACAGGTCTGCTGAACCCCCTCCGCCCCGCCCCCGCCGCCTACGCTTTCCGGCGCGCGTTTTCGGCCAATCACCCTAGCGGCAAGGCCAGTTGAGAAGTGAAGAGCCGGAGTTCACTCTTCACACAACCTCCCCTCCCGGTGACCTGAACACGTCTTGTTCGGTCAAGTCTCAGATGCCAATACTGCGTTCAGCACTTACGCATCAGGAGTCACAAGCACGTTGCTTGGCCCGGCCGACCCAACGACCCGGGCACTGACGGGGGATCCGAAGCTGTACGCGCACCATGCCGTGGCTTTGCCATGGGCCGATGGCGGTGCGTGTCATCGCCGTACGCCTCCCTCCGCCATCTCTTGGTGCCTTCACCCGGTGCCTGAGAAGGGATAGGAGGGGGAATGCCGACGAATGCAGTGAGCGCCGCGAAGCCGACGTATCCCGGCGTCTACGTCGAAGAGCTTCCCAGCAGCGTCCGCACCATCTCGACCGTCACGACCTCGGTGACCGCTTTCGTGGGGCACACCCGGCGCGGACCGCTGAACGAGCCGGTGCGGGTCACCAGCTTCGCCGAGTTCGAGCGCCGCTTCGGCGGCCTCAGCTCGCAGAGCGCCGTCGGCTACGCGGTGCACCAGTTCTTCGGCAACGGCGGCACCGTCGCCGTGATCGTCCGGGTCGCCAAGGCCGGCAGCGGCAAGGCCGCCTGCGTCACCCTGGAGTCCACCGAGGGCCACAGCGAGTGCCCGGTCCTCGAAGTGCACGCCAAGGAGCCCGGCGGCTGGGGCAACGGCCTGCGGGTCGCCGTCGACTACGACACCCCGTGCCCCGACGAGACCTTCAACCTGCGGGTGTACGACGCCCGCGGCGGCGCCCGTGAGGTCTTCACCGGCCTGTCCATGGACTCCGCGCACGGCCGCTACGCCCCCACCGTGATCAACTCGGGCTCCCGGCTCATCCGCGTCGATGTCGTCGGCGAGGGCCGCCCCGACCCCTCGGGCACCGTCTCCAAGCCGTTCGGCCATGAACTCCCGGATCTGGCGGTCGACTTGACCGTGAAGATCGGTGAGGTCGAGCGCGAGTTCACCCTGTACGACCCGGACAGCGACGGCGAGGCCCCGGCCACCGTCACCGAGCTGGCCCAGCTCCTCGAGAGCAAGCTGCGGGCCCTGCCCGACGCGCCCGGCAAGCACGCCTTCGCGGGTGTCGAGGTCACCGCGTTCGGCCGCCGTATCCAGGTCGTGGCGGGCTCCACCGACCCCGAGGACGTCGTCCGCTTCCTCGGCGAGTGCGCCAACGACCTCGGTCTCGAAGCCTCGGTGAAGCCGCCGGTGTTCCCGCTGGAGGGCGGCGAGGACGGCGACCCGCCCGGGCCGCGCGACCTGATCGGCAGCGAGGCGAAGAAGACCGGCATCCAGGCGCTGCGCGGCGTCGATGACGTCAACCTCCTTGTGCTGCCCGAGCTTTCGGCCTACGAGTCCACGGACGACATGGTCACCGTCGTCTCGGCGGCGCAGCGCCTGTGCCAGGAGCGGCGGATCTTCCTGCTCGTCGACGCCCCCGACTCCTGGGTCAGCGTGGACAGCGCGCGGGCGGGCCTCGCGGCCTTCGAGCCGGTACGCGGCAACCACGCGGGCCTGTACTTCCCGCATCTGCAGCTGACCGACCCGCTGACCGGGCGCCTGCGGTCCTTCCCGCCGTCCGGCGCGGTCGCCGGCGTCTTCGCCCGCACGGACTCCGAGCGTGGTGTATGGAAGGCGCCGGCCGGCACGGAGGCACGGCTCGCGGGTGTGCACTCGCTCACCGTGAAGCTCACCGACCGGGAGAACGGCCTGCTCAACCCGCTCGGCGTGAACTGCCTGCGGACCTTCCCGATGGTGGGCCCGCTGGTGTGGGGCGCCCGCACCCTCGAAGGCTCGGACGCCCTCGACAGCGAGTGGAAGTACGTGCCGGTGCGACGGCTCGCACTGCACGTGGAGGAGAGCCTGCACCGCGGTCTGCAGTGGGTGGTCTTCGAGCCGAACGACGAGAACCTGTGGCAGCAGATCCGCCTCAGCGCCTCCTCGTATCTGCACACGCTCTTCCGCCAGGGCGCCTTCAAGGGCGGTACGCCCCGCGAGGCGTACTTCGTCAAGTGCGACCACGACACGACGACGGCTGAGGACATCGCGAACGGCGTGGTCAACGTCCTGGTCGGGATCGCTCCGGTCAAGCCCGCCGAGTTCGTGATCGTCAGGATCCAGCAGACGTCCGGGCAGTTCGAGCTCTAGGCGTTACGGACACCCAGACAAACCGCTGTGAGCGTGAAGGAATCCGATGGCTGAGTTCAATGTCAACGCCCAACGCTTCGACCCGTACAAGAACTTCAAGTTCCTGGTCCTGTGGGACGGTCGTACGGTCGCGGGCATCAGCAAGATCAGTCCGCTGAAGCGGACCACCGAGGTCGTCAAGCACCGGCACGGCGGCGACCCCAGCTCCCCGCGCAAGTCGCCGGGCCGCTCCGAGTTCGAGGGCATCACCCTGGAGCGCGGCGTCACGCACGACCCCGAGTTCGACCGCTGGGCCAACAAGGTCTGGCAGGTCGGCGCCGGGCTCGGCTCCGAGGTGTCCCTCGCGGACTTCCGCAAGGACATCGTCATCCAGGTACTCAACGAGGCCGGCCAGGTCGCCGTCTCGCACAAGCTGTACCGGACCTGGCCGAGCGAGTACCAGGTGCTCGGTGAGCTGGACGCCAACGCCAACGCGGTGGCCATCCAGAGCCTCAAGCTCGAATGCGAGGGCTGGGAGCGGGACTACGAGGTGCCCGAGCCGCAGGAGCCCTCGTTCCTCAACCCGGCCTGACACGGGGCCACTTGAGGCAACCGGTAGCCGGTAGCCGGTATGAAGCAGTACCGCATGAAGCAGTACCGCAGGACGAACAACAGCAACGCGTACGACGCAGGAACGGGGGCGGGCATGGCGAGCACACAGGCCGCTGACCTCCTGGCCACCTGGGAGGCCGGGCTCGGTCACGACGGCTTCGGCCGTGCCCTGCTCCTGCACCGCGCCGCACGCCCCGAACTCGACGGCGACGGCGAGGCACTGCTCTCGCTGCCGGTCGGGGCGCGCGAGGCGGATCTGTTCGCGCTGCGCCGCGCGCTGTTCGGCGAGCGCATGCAGGTGCGGCTCGACTGCGCGGCGTGCGGCGAGGACATGGAGTTCGACCTCGACGCCGGGGAGTTCGCCCGGTCGCTCGGCCCTCCCGGCGAGTCGGTGCTCCGGCTCGCCGAGGACGGCTGGGAGGTCGAGTTCAGGGTGCCGGCCGTCGCCGACCTGGCCGCTGCGGCCCGGCACCCCGACCCACGCCGCGCCCTGCTCGAACGGTGTCTGGTGACGGTGCTGCGCGACGGGGACGCCGTCACCGCCGACGTACTGCCGCCGTCCCTTGAGCGGCGTATCGCGCAGGCCGCGCAGGACGCCGACCCGGCCGCCGACGTGACGCTCAACATCAACTGCCCCGAGTGCGACGCGGCGACCCGCGCCGAGCTCGACATCGCGTCCTATCTGTGGACCGAACTGGACGCCTGGGCCCGCGACGTGCTTCTCGACGTCCATCTGCTCGCCACCGCCTACGGGTGGAGCGAGCCGGAGATCCTGGCGCTCAGCCCGCTGCGGCGCCGCTACTACCTGGAGCTGTGTGCGCCATGACCGACTCCTCCGGGGCACCGCCGGAACCCGACTTCCTCGACCGGCTGCTCGCCCGGCATCTGCCGGCCGGGCGGCGGCGGCCCGATGTGGTGCGCGTACGGCCGCGCCTCACGGGCCCCTTCGAGCGGGTCGACGCGGTGGGCGCCACGGCGCGGGAAGCCGACGGCACAGTGCCGCTGTGGCCCACGTCGCCCGAACCGCGCCCGGGTGAGAGCGAGTTGACGCCCGCCACCCGCGAAGTACGGCTGCGCACCGAGCGGGAGCGCACCGTGGTGCGCACCGAGCGGGAGCCCGCACCCGAGACCGACGGGCGGCGGCCCGCGGCGCCGCCGCCCGCACCGACACCGCTGCTGCGCCCCGCGGCGGCGGTGGCGCCGTGGCCCCGGCCCGTTCCGGACGTGGCGCGCGGCGCC
>NZ_JBHTCF010000023.1:0-122748 GCF_042665355.1 Streptomyces monticola
ACGTCCACCAACTGCGGGAGCAGCACGGATAGTTCGACACTACACGCGACCATCCTGACCGAACCCGGGCACGTCAGACGCCAGAAACCCCAAGCCGATCAGCGCCTACGAAATTCTTGGAAGAGCCAAGAACAAGACACTCCCCCTTATGGGCGTCACCCAGCACCTGTTAGAGCTGGTCGCGCAGAACGACAGCATCTGACGCTCCGTCACGAAACTCAGCATCAGGTCAGCATGAGTCCTGCCAGAGGCTGTTTCACACTGCTAAACCCTAGAAGCGAGGCGATGCCGATGGAGCCTCATTCTTCGACCCCGGCCATTTCCCGTGCGTCCTCGGGCGGCAGTTGGCGGTCCTGACGGGCGACCACTGAGAGGTACCGGACGCGAGTACCTTCTCCCCAGGTCAGCGCACCCGTCCCCGCGGTTTCAAGGGCACGGCGGGCAGCTCCGGAGCGGGCAGCGGAGCACCGTCGTACCCCTTCACCTCACCGAAGCGTGAACCATCCATCCACTCGGAGCGAGCCTGTGCGATATCGCCGTTCGACCGGCCGATGAAGTTCCACCACATCACGATCTCCTCGGCGAACGGTTCGCCGCCCAGGAGCATCAGGGAGGCCTCGGACCGGGCGTGCAGGGGGAGTTCGGTGCGGCCGCAGCCGAGGTAGAGCATGGAGCCGGGGAGGACCGGGACGTTGTCGACATGGACCTCGCCGGACATGGAGAGGACCGCGTACTCGAAGTCGGGCTCCAGGGGAAGGCGGACGTCGGCGTCCTGGGTGAGGGTCAGGTCGGCGCCGACGAGGGGGGTGTAGGTCGTTCCGGGGGAGGTCGTGGCGTCCACCGTGCCGAGGATGACCGTGGCCGTGAGGCCGGGGGCCGTGACCTGGGGCAGGGCGGGGTGGTGCTCGAAGTGCGGGGCAGTGTGGCGGTGAGCGTCGGGCAGGGCGACCCAGAGCTGGGCGCCGTGCAGGTAGCGGGGGTGCGGGACCGGTGATTCCTCGGAGTGGCTGAGGCCGTGGCCCGAGGTCATGAGGCCCAGTTCGCGGGGGCGTACCGTCGCGAGGCTGCCGAGCGAGTCGCGGTGCAGGACCTCGCCCTCGTGCAGCCAGCTGACCGTCTGGAGTCCCTGGTGCGGGTGCGGCGGCACCTGCATACCGGGTTCGGCGGCGATGTCGTCGGGGCCGTAGTGGTCGACGAAGCACCAGGCGCCGACCATGCGCCGGCCCAAGTTGGGCAGCAGGCGGCGCACTTCGGTGGACTCGCCGAGCTGGACGCGGCGCGGGGTGAGGAGTTCGCGTACGGGCTCGGCGACGACGAAGCCCCGTCCGCCGCAGACGGACAGGGCAGCGTCACGATCAAGGTTGCTCATGGCCCACAACCTACCGAGGCCGGGGCGGCGCGCGGCCCGTTACGGGTTCAGCGCGCGGGGCGCTGTACGCCGTCCAGGACGAATCCGCTGCGCACCTTGGCCGGCAGGCGGCGCAGCGGGATGCGCAGGTCCTGGTCGGGTACGTCGTACTCCAGGTGGGCCAGGCGCAGGGACAGGGTCTGCAGCAGGCTGACGGCGATGTCCTCGCCGGGGCAGCGGTGGCCGGTGACCGGGTCGCCGCCGCCCTGCGGGATCAGCTCGTCGCGCTGCGGCGGCTCCTGCAGGAAGCGGTTCGGGTCGAAGACGTAGGGGCGCTGCCAGAGGTCTTCGGAGTGGTTCTGGCCGTACAGGTCGAGCAGGACCATGCTGCCCTCGGGGATGGGCTCGCCCTGCCAGGTGAGGTCGGAGACGGCGAGGCCGCCGACGAACGGGGCGAACGGGTAGAAGCGGCGCACCTCGTGGGCGAAGGCCTCCGCGTACGCGCCGGGGGCGTCGGTGTAGGCCGGGGACTCCTTCACGAGGCGCTCGCGGTGGTCGGGCCAGCGGTACAGGGCGTGCGCGGCGAAGGCGATGAACCAGCTCACCGCGACGGTGGGCCGGATGATGTTGAGGAGTTCGACGGCGGCGTCGTGCGGGGACAGAAGTGCGCCCTCGGCGTCGCGGTGGGCGGCCACCGTCGCGGCGGCCGAGTCGGGCATCGCGCTGCTCGCGTCGGCGCGGATGCGCTCGACGAGGCCGGCGAGCCAGGCCTCACGGCGGGCTCGGGCGCGGCGGGCGCGCGCATGGCGCGGTCCCGGGCTCGCGAAGCCGTCGACCATGGCCACCAAGTCGCTTGCCACATCGGTGACTTCGTCGTCCCGCAGCGGGATGCCGGTCCAGCGGCACACGGCGCGGGTGAGGATGCGGCTCGCTTCGTCGAAGAGGACGACCCGGCCGCCGGTGTCCGCCCAGGACTCGGCCGCGTCGTCCCAGGCCTGGGCGGCGAGCCCGGTCAGGTCGCCGACGCCGGTCGGGTCCGTCAGGAGCGACAGGAACATGGCCTTGCGCACGCGGTGCGTCTCGCCGTCCAGGGTGTGCACGGCGCCGTGCCCGAAGAGGGTGGCGAGCACCGGGTCGGGGAGGGCGTCCTGACGCTTGATGTGCTGCTCGTCGTAGAAGAAGCGGACGGCGTCGGGGCCACGCAGGGCCACGGCGTGCTTGCCGAGGAGGCGGGTGCGCACCACGGGTTTGTCGGTGCGCTGCCAGCGCCCCGGCAGCCAGGCGTAGCCGCCGGCCAGCAGGGGCAGGGTGCTGTCGGTCAGGGGTCGAAGGGGGTTCATGTCCACGGGGTGACCCCGCTGCCCGGCCTCAAACCCTCTTACCGCTGGTAGGAGCGGCACCCGGCCACGTACGAGGTGCCCCACGGGTCACAGGTGGTCACGGGGGATCGTCTCGTCCCAGTTCTCCGAGTGGACGCGGCGCTCGCCCTCGTACGCGTCGAGCCGGGCGTGCAGCCGGAAGGTGTCCTCGGTGCAGGTGAGGACGGTGCGGGTGACGGTCGTGACCTCCCAGTCGCCGCGTGCGAAGCGCATCGTGGACTCCACTTCGCCGCGCGGCGAGAGCATGTCATCGGCGACCGAGCTGTAGCGCTGGCGGGAGCTGCGGCCCACTTCCCAGCCGATGTCGTCGAAGCACATCGTGCCGTTGTCGGCGACGACTTCGAGGGCCGATTCATAGCCGACGAGGTCACGGGTGACCTGCCATTCCTGGCGTCCGGGGCGGAGCTGGGTGGTGGCGAGGGGCGGGGTGCCCTCGGGCGGGTCGAAGGGGCGCAGGCTGACCTCGTCGGACTCGGCCATCGGGCGCACCGGGAGCAGCAGCCGGCTGGCGCCGGTGAACACGCCGAGGCGCACGGGGTGCGGCGGCGGCCAGGCCAGCGGCCAGTACGACGTGGACAGGGACAGGCGGATGCGGTGTCCGGCGGGGAAGCGCTGGGCGACGCCGTTGAGCTGGACGTCGACGAGATAGCGGCGTCCTGGTTCGAGCGGCTCCGGCCGGTCGTGGCCGTCGCGGTGGGTCAGGTTGAGCAGGCCGTAGGTGACGCGGGTGGCGCGGCCGTCGGGCGCCACGTCGGAGAGCCGGGCGGCGATCATCGCGACGGGGCGGTTCACCTCCACTTCGAGGCGTACGACGGGCGCTCCGAGGATCTCGCAGGGCTCGGTCAGTGTGTCGGTGTCGAAGACGAGGGAGCCGCCGTCCTCCTCGCGCTGGTCGTAGGGCAGGTCGGGCGGTGCGCTGTAGGAGCACCACTTGCCGGCGAACTGGCCGACGGACAGCGGGGATTCGACCCCGAGCAGTTCGCCCTCGTCCGGCGCCGCCTCGTCGGGCCGCCGCAACCGGTGGGCGGCCAGGGCGAGTTCGGTGGGGCGCGTGTGCGGGGACGGCCAGGACGGCTCGCCGACCCAGCGGCCGGGGCGTTCCTCGTAGGACGTGGACGGGGGCACGCTGTCCTGCATCCAGGTGCGCAGCATCGGTTCGTCCATGATGCCGTTGTCGCGCTTCTTGAGCCATCGGTCCCACCAGCGCACGGCCTCCTGCAGAAAGCCGATCGCGGGGCCGGGCTCGCCCTGGTGCGGGTACTTGTGCGACCAGGGCCCGATGAGTCCCTTGCGGGGGACGTCCAGGTGTTCCATGAGCCGGAACACGGCGTTGGAGTAGCCGTCGGCCCAGCCGCTGACGGCGAACACGGGGCAGCCCACGTCCTCGTACCGCTCGCACACCGAGCCGTGCCGCCAGTACGCGTCACGCCGCTGGTGGGTAAGCCACTCGCGCAGCCAGAGGCCGCTGCCGCGCAGCCGCTCCAGCCACATGTCCCGCCAGGCGTCGCCGACGAGGGCGGGGTCGGGCGGGCACGAGGTGTAGGCGAACATCGTGGACGCCCAGGACAGGTTGTCGGAGAGCAGACAGCCGCCCATGTGGTGGATGTCGTCGGCGTAGCGGTCGTCGCTGAACGACGCGATGAGGACGGCCCCGAGGCCCGGCGGGCGCCTGGCCGCGAGCTGCAGGGCGTTGAAGCCGCCCCAGGAGATGCCCATCATGCCGGTGCTGCCGTCGCACCACGGCTGCCGTGCCAGCCAGTCGAGCACGTCCTCGGCGTCGCGCAGCTCCTGCTCCAGGTACTCGTCGGTGAGCACCCCTTCGGACTCCCCCGTGCCGCGCAGGTCGACGCGGACGCAGGCGTAGCCGTGGCCCGCCATATAGGGGTGGTGGACGGAGTCGCGTACGGCGGTGAGGTCGCGTTTGCGGTACGGGATGAACTCCAGGACCGCGGGCACCGGTTCCTCTTCCGCGTTCTGCGGCAGCCAGAGCCTCGCGGCGAGCCGGGTGCCGTCCGGCAGCGGAATCCAGAGGTGCTCTTCCTGCCTGATGTCGTACGGCAGTGAGGTCACCTCACGCATCAGTGGCCCTCCTCGGGGGTGTCGGCGGCGGGGTCGTCCTCGAACCTGAAGTCCAGGGCGCGGACGCAGCGTTCGTACTTGTCGCGCAGCTCGGCCTCGCCGGCGGCCGCCGCGTAGACATGGGCGAGTTCGTAGCTGTAGCTGTCGGAGGCCTGCGGCAGTTCCGAGAGCCGGTCGCCCACGTCGGCGTGGAGCACGACGCCGACGCCGGGGATCTCCTCCCGCAGGCGTTCGATGTCCTTTTCGGAGGCGCGGTGGCTGACCACGCCGTCCTCGAAGCGGCGCAGGAACCACTTGGCCGCGGTCTTGTACGGGCCCTGTCGGTACGGGAGTTGGGGATCCTCGCCGAGGGCGAGGGAGACCATGCAGTGGTGGTTGGGGATCCCGTCGACATGGGCGAACACCTCGGCGTGCGACTGGGAGTGGCGCGGGTTGACCTCCAGGAGCCCGATGGTGCCGGTGTCGAGGTCGCAGAAGTACTCGATGCAGAACGTCGAGTGGTCGAGGCCGATCTGCGCGATCACCTTGCGGGAGACCTCGGCGAGCCGGTCCTGGATCTCGTCGGGGAGCGTGGACGGGTACTGGTAGCGCAGGAAGCTGGACGTACCGGGGTAGTTGAGGGAGTCGACGACACCGTAGATCTCGACCCGCCCGCCCCAGCTGTAGCCCTCGACGGTGACCTGCGCGCCGCTGAGCGTCTCCTCGGCGAGACAGGCCTGGCCGCCGGCCTCGGCGATCTCGGGAGGCAGGTCGAGCCGGTCCATGACGTGCTCGAAGGGCCGGCCGAGCCGGCCGATGCCTTCGCGGATCTCGGCCACGGCGGCGGCGTACTCCTCGTCGTCACGCACCTTGAAGGCGAGTTCCGACGAGTACGACTTCACCGGCTTGAGCCACAGCGGGTAGCGCAGTCCCTCCGGCGGACGGGGCGGGCCTTCCAGGTCCACGAGGCCGAACCGCGGGTACTCGTCGATCACCTTCCGCTGTTCGAGCCTGCTCCAGTACTTGTGCTCGCACTTGACGACCGCCTCAAGGGAGGGGCCGCGCAGCCCGAACTCGCGGCACAGGATGGGGACCATGGTGCTCACCGGGAAGTCCCAGTAGCCCACGACGGCGTCCACGGGCTTGCCGAACTCGGTCAGCTGCCGCCGTGCCCGCTCCAGGAATTCGGCGATGGGGATCTCCCCCTGCTGCAGTTCGTCGTGGGTCAGCAGGGGATGGAATCGGTACAGCTCCGCCAGCGGAAGCTCCTCGAGCGCCGCCCGGTTCTTCTCGTCGAGCCCCAGGACGAAGATGTCGGCCGGTTCCATGGGGACCTCTTTCCGCGCACCCTGCGCATGGGGGACCTTGCCGCGACCTCGGGTTTCCCGCAGCACCTGCCCCAAACAAGGTCCGAAGTCCCCCGGGGGAAGCCCTCGGGCGGCGGCGACGTTCCCGGACGGGGTCAGCGGCGCAGCGCCCGCTTCTGCAGCGACTCCAGCGGCCCCTGCGGGAACCGCCGCAGCCACAGCGCGGACCCGGCGAGGAGCAGCGCCGACACCGTCGCCCACAGGCCCATCACCCACCATGGCCCGGTGTCCGCGAGCCGGGTGGCGAGGCCGAGTCCGAAGCCGTACGAGACGAGGACGCACAGCACGTTCTGGGCGACGTAGCCGGACAGGGCGGTACGGCCGAGCGCGGTCAGGCCGGCGGTGAGCGGCCCTGGGCGGCGCACCCGGTCGAGGAGCGCGCCGATCAGTCCGATGTAGCCGAGGGCCACGAGGGGCGCGGCGACATAGCGTCCCGCGAGGACGAAGTCCGGGCCGGCCAGGGACACGGCCGCGTTGAGGGGCAGTCCGAGTCCCAGGCCCCAGCGCAGCATCCGGCTGCGCAGGGCACGTCCTGCCGCGTCCTGCCGGAAGGCGCCCGCGCGGAACAGGCGTACGCCGAGCAGGAAGAGGAAGACGAGCAGGCCGAAGGAGAGGACGGGCTCCAGGCGCATCGCGAGGGCGTTCTGCAGCCGGAACAGCACCTGCTCCGGGTAGCCGCCGTCCGCGTAGAGCGCCACCACGTCGGGGTTCGGGCCGCTTCCGTCGGCCGTGTCGGGGGCCGTGACGAGGGCGAGGGTGAGCAGGGCGATCACCGTGAGATGCAGGCCCGCAGCCGTCCACATCACCGTGCGCCGGACGCGGTCGGAGCGGTTCAGGAGCCGGGCGACGAGGAGGGCCGTCACCGCGTAGCCCATGAGCACGTCCCAGGCGAAGACGAGGACGAAGTGCAGGGTGCCCTCGGCGAACAGGAACAGGGCGCGCCTGCGGTAACTGCCGGGCCAGGCAAGGCCGTTACGGGTGGCGGAGTCAAACTGGATGGCCAGGCCCACACCGAAGAGGACGGTGAGCAGGGACAGGAACTTGCCGTCGGCCAGGAACCGGAAGACGCTCTCCGCGGCCTCCCCCGGCGACGCCCCGTCGAGCAGTCCGTGCAGGGTCGCCCCCGGCAGGCCTCCGGTGAGCACGCCCCACTCGGACGCGGGGCTCGTGAAGATCCATACGTTGGTCATCAGGGTGCCCACGATCGCCGTGCCGCGCAGCACGTCGAGCAGAGGCAGCCGGGCAGGGCGGGCGCGCGCGTGCGGCCCGGCCGGTGAGGTTGCTGAGGTCGGTGCGGTCGGTGCGCTGGTGGCGGCAGTGGCAGGCGTGTGCGACATGGGCATCCCCGGGAGGCTCGTGGTCCTCCCAGCGTTGCCCGGCACGGCACGCAGATCGTCATGAGCGGTGATGAACCGCCGCTACATCCTTCGGTGAACCCGGCAGGCGTGACTACACACTTCGGTGGAGACGCCGCCTCCTGGGCCCGCCTCCTACGCGACGTCGGCGCCCATCTCCGGCATCTCGCCCTCCGTCGTCGACAGGTCGATGACGGAAAGGGCCGCGCCCTGCGGGTCGGTGACCGTGGCGAACCGGCCGAAGGGGCTCGTCATCGGCCCGAAGAGCAGGCTCCCGCCCAGGCGTTGGACGGTGGCGACGGCCGCGTCGCAGTCCTCGACGGCGAAGTACACATTGACGTGCGGCGGCACCTCCGCCGGGAAGTCGGGGCCCATCTTCAGACGGCCGAGGAGGGGCTCGCCGCCGAGCTCCCACACGTGGAAGTCGATGGCGTCGTCGGCCATCTTCTTCACCTCGTACGGAAAGACCGCGGGGAAGAAGGCGTCCGCCTTGTCCGCGTCGCGCGTGGTGACCTCGGCCCAGCAGAAGGCGCCGGGCTCGCCGGTCTTCTCGAAGCCCGCGTGGCCGCCCGGCTGCCAGACGCTGAAGTACACACCACCGGGGTCCTGCGCGGCGGCCATGGTGCCGAACGGGCCGACCTCCATCGGCTCCATCACCAGGGTGCCGCCCGCGGAGCGGATCCTTTCGGCGGTGGCCGCGGCGTCGGGCGACGCCAAGTAGAGGTTCCAGGCCGGGGGTTGCCCCGCCATGTCGGGTGGCCGCGGGACGACGGCGGCCACGGCCTTGCCGTCGGAGTACGCCTGGGTGTAGCCGCCGAACTCCGGTGCGCCCTCGGTGAAGGTCCAGCCGAGGAGTTCGCCGTAGAAGTCCTTCGCGGCGCCCACGTCGGGGAACATCGCGTCCGCCCAGCAGGGCGCGCCTTCGGGGTATGCGGTCATGGTGGCTCGAGCCTCCCGTACTGGGGAACATCCGCCCTCTGTCACGGTAGGCGGGCCGGTGCGCGACCGCCTCCCCGAGCGGCGTTCCGAGCAGCACCCCGGGCGGCGCCCGAGTAGAGCCGGTCGGGCCCTTGTCAGGGACCGTCGGCACCTTTTCGGCCATCGCGGCCGCGGGGAAGCTGATTGCGACGCGACACGGCGCGCCGGTTCCGCCTCCTCCCGCAGGCGCGGACCGGCCTCCGCGCCGCGCGTCGGCGGAGCGTCTTGCCGTACCGGGGGTCCACCGCGGTCCTGGGCGCTTCCGGGGAGGCGTCTTGCGGCCCGCCCGCCCTGCGTGTGCCGCAAGACGACCCGGATCCGTGAACCGCGCGCGAAGGCTTCCCGCACCACGGCCCGCGCGGAAGGCCGTCAGCCGCCGTCACCGCGCGGAAGGCCGTCAGCCGCCGTCACCGTCGCGGTACGTCTCCAGGAACCGCAGCCACACCTCGCTGATCGTCGGGTACGCGGGTACCGCGTGCCAGAGCCGCTCGACGGGGACCTCTCCGGCCACGGCGATCGTCGCCGCCTGCAGGAGTTCGCCCGCGCCGGGGCCCACGAACGTGGCGCCGACGACGACCGGGCGGTCCGGGTCCACGAGCATCCGGGCCTGCCCGCGGTAGCCGTCGGCGTACAGGCCGGCGCCCGCGACGCCCGACAGGTCGTAGTCCACCACCCGCACCCGGCGGCCCGCGCGCTCGGCCTCGGCCGCGGTGGGCCCGACGGAGGCCACCTCCGGGTCGGTGAACACCACTTGGGGCACCGCCGCGTGGTCGGCGGTGGCGGCGTGCGCGCCCCAGCGGTCGGTCTCCAGGAGAGGCGTGCCGGCCGCGCGGGCGGCGATGGCGGCGCCCGCGATCCGGGCCTGGTACTTGCCCTGGTGGGTCAGGAGCGCACGGTGGTTGACGTCGCCGACGGCGTACAGCCAGTCGCTGCCCTCGACCCGGCAGCTGTCGTCGACGGTGAGCCAGGAGCCGGGTTCGATGCCGATGGTGTCGAGGCCCAGGTCGTCGGTGCGCGGCGCGCGGCCGGTGGCGAAGAGGACCTCGTCGGCCTCCAGGTGCTCACCGTCGTCGAGGGTGAGCGTGACCGCGCCGCCCTCGCGCACGGCCGAGGTGACGGACACGCCCGTGCGCACCTCCGCACCGGCCTCGCGCAGCGCCTCCGCGACCAGTTCACCGGCGAAGGGCTCCATCTTCGGCAGCAGCCCCTCGCCCCTGACCAGGACCGTCACGCGCGAGCCGAGGGCCTGCCAGGCGGTGGCCATCTCGGCGGCGACGACACCGCCGCCGACGACCGCGAGCCGCCCGGGCACGGACTGCGCGCTGGTCGCCTCGCGGCTGGTCCACGGACGGACGTCGGCGAGGCCCGGCAGGTCGGGCAGCACGGCGCGGCTGCCGGTGCACACGGCCACCGCGTGCCGGGCGGTCAGGACCTGCCGCTCCCCGTCGGGCCCGCCGACGGTGACCCGCTTGGGCCCGTCGATACGGCCCTGGCCGCGGTACACGCGTACGCCGATGGAATCGAGCCAGCCGACCTGGCCGTCGTCCTTCCAGTTGTTCGTGTAGTAGTCGCGGTGGGCGAGGACCGCGGCGGCGTCGAGCGGCCCCTGCACTGCCTGGCGCAGGCCCGGCACCCGGCGGGCGTCCGCGCGGGCGATGACGGGGCGCAGCAGCGCCTTGCTCGGCATGCACGCCCAGTAGGAGCACTCGCCGCCGACCAGTTCGCTCTCCACGATCGCGGCGCTCAGGCCCGCGGCGCGGGCGCGGTCGGCCACGTTCTCGCCGACCGGTCCGGCGCCGATGACCACCACGTCGTAGGCGGATTCTGCATCTTCTGCGTGTCCCTGTGCCTGATCCATGGGCGCCAGTCTTCCGTTATGTGTGGGCCACGGCCACAGGGGCAGGGGCACGGATGTCCCGGAATAGGGAGCTGACCCGCGCCGTTGTGCGGGGCAGCAGGGAGTACGACGTATCCGACCGCGAAGAGGTAGGAAGCTGTGAGCACCCAGGAACTCACCAAGGAGAACTTCGACGAAATCGTGTCGCAGAACGATTTCGTCCTCATCGACTTCTGGGCGTCCTGGTGCGGTCCTTGCCGCCAGTTCGGCCCGGTCTACGAGGGTGCGTCGGAACGCCACCCCGACCTCGTCTTCGGCAAGGTCGACACCGAGGCGCAGCCGGAGCTCGCGCAGGCCTTCGGGATCCAGTCGATCCCGACGCTCGCGATCATCCGGGACAAGGTCGCGATCTTCGCCCAGCCCGGCGCGCTGCCGGAGTCCGCTCTCGAGGATGTGATCGGGCAGGCTCGCAACGTGGACATGGAGGACGTGCGCAAGGCGATCGCCCAGGAGCAGGCAGAACAGCAGGCGTCGCAGGGCCAGCAGCCCGAGGCGTGAACGGCGTCAGGGGGCGGATCCGGAAAGCCGGGTCCGCCCCCTGACGCATGCCCGCGGGCGCCCACGAGGACGCATGCCCGCCGGTGCCCCGAGGACGCGTGTCCGCGGGCGCCCAGGAGCGGGCGTCAGAACGGATACGTCGCCGTGTCCCCGCGCACCGTCGTCCAGCGCGTCTCGGTGAACGCCTCCAGGTTGGCCTCGCCGCCGAAGCGCGCTCCCGTGCCGGAGGCCGCGATGCCACCGAAGGGGGCGACCGCCTCGTCGTTGACCGTCTGGTCGTTGATGTGGGCGATCCCGGTGGGGATGCGGTCGGCGAGGGCGAGGCCGCGGGCGGTGTCGCGGGTGACGATGCCCAGGGACAGTCCGTAGGGGCCTGCGGCGGCGAGCGCGGCGGCCTCGTCGGCGGTGGCGAAGGAGCGGACGGGCGCGACCGGGCCGAAGACCTCTTCGGTGTACGCGGGGGTGTGGTCGTCGACTCCCGCGAGCACCGTCGGGCGGTAGAAGAGCCCGTCGTGCGCGCCGCCCTCGGCGAGCTTGGCGCCGTGCGCCGTTGAGGCCTCCACCAGGGCGTGCACCTTGCTGAGCTGGCCCTGGTCGATGAGCGGGCCGAGGTGGACCTGCTCGCGGTGCGGGTCGCCGACGGCGAGGGCCGCGGCCTTGGCGGCGAGGCGCTCGACGTACTCCTCGTAGAGCGAGGCGTGCACGAGGTGGCGGCCCGTGGTCATGCAGATCTGGCCCTGGTGGAAGAAGGACCCCCAGGCGGCGGTGGAGATCACCGCGTCGAGGTCGGCGTCCTCCAGGACGACGAGGGCCGAGTTGCCGCCGAGCTCCAGGTGGGCGCGCTTGAGATGGCGGCCCGCGGCCTCACCGACCGCACGGCCCGCGGCCGTCGAGCCGGTGAAGGAGATGACGGGCACGCGCGGGTGCGCGACCAGGGCCTGGCCCGTCTCGGCGCCGCCGGGCAGCACATGCAGCAGCCCTTCGGGCAGGCCCGCCTCGGCGAACACCGCGGCCAGCGCGAGGCCGCCGCAGACGGCGGTGCGCGGATCGGGCTTGAGCAGAACGGCGTTGCCCAGGGCGAGGGCGGGGGCGACCGACCGTATGGAGAGGATCAGCGGGGCGTTGAACGGGGCGATCACGCCGGTGACGCCGACCGGCACGCGCCGGGTGTACGACAGGCGCGGGGCCTCGCTCGGCAGGACCTGGCCGCCGGGCCGGGAGGCGAGCGCCGCGGCCTCGTAGCACTCCTGGGCGGCGACATGCAGCTCGAAGTCGGCCTTGCCGGGGATCGATCCGGACTCGCGCACCAGCCACTCGCGCAGTTCGCCGGCGTGTGCGGCGAAGGCGTCGCCCGCGCGGCGCAGGACGGCGGCGCGCTCGAAGTGCGGGAGCGCGGCCCAGGCTCTCTGCGCGGCGTGCGCGGCTTCGGCCGCGGCGTCCACGTCGTCACCGCCGGCGAGGGTGAGGGCGCCGAGCTGCTCGCCCGTCGCGGGTTCCGTGATGGTGTACGCACCGCCGGCAAGGGCACGGGGCTGCCAGTTCTTCGGGTCGAGCAGGGGCATGCCAGGTCTCCGTTTCGATGAGGTGAAGTCCCGTGCGGCGACGGCGGCGGGCGCGGCGGCACGGGGCCGGGCGCCCACCGAAACCAAAGTAGTTCAGTGCGCAACATCTTATGCACGCGGTACGGAACCAGAACCCTCCGCAACGCGCACCGGCGGTTCCGGATCCGTACCGCACTCGCTCAACTCCCTTACAGATACGGGGAGTTGTAACCGTGCACGCACAGCCGGTCAGCGCTCAAGGACCAGCGCGAGCCCTTGTCCGACGCCGATGCACAGGGCCGCGACGCCCTTGCCCGAGCCCGCAGCCGCGAGCTGATGTGCGACGGAGCCCGCGAGACGTGCGCCCGAGGCGCCGAGCGGGTGGCCGATCGCGATGGCGCCACCGCGCGGGTTGACCAACCCGGGGTCCAGGTCGGGCCATTCGGCGAGACAGCCGAGCGCCTGCGCGGCGAAGGCCTCGTTCAGCTCGAAGGTGGTGAGCTCCGCGAAGGAGCCGCCCGCCTTGGTGAGCGCGCGCCGCACCGCCTCGACCGGGCCGAGCCCGAATAGCTGCGGCTCGACACCGGTGACGGCGGATGCGCCGATCCGGGCGAGCGGTTCACGCCCGGTGGCGCGCAGACCGTCCTCGTCGACGAGGAGCAGGGCGGCCGCACCGTCGTTGAGGGGCGAGGCGTTGCCCGGGGTGACGGTACCCCCGTCCTTGCGGAAGGCCGGCTTGAGCTTGGCGAGGGCGTCCATCGACGTGGTGTCGCGGATGCACTCGTCACGGTCGAGGCCGATGCCCTCGTACGCCACCACCTCGCCGTCGTAGAGGCCCTTGTCCCAGGCCTCGGCCGCCTTCTGGTGACTGGCGAGGGCGAAGGCGTCCTGCTGTTCACGGGTGATGTGGTGCTTGTCGGCGACGAGTTCGGCGCCCTCGCCGAGCGAGACGGTCCACTCGGCGGGCATCCGCGGGTTGGTCATCCGCCAGCCGAGGGTCGTGGAGTGCAGCTGCTGGTGGCCGGCGGGGAAGGCCCGCTCGGGCTTCTGCAGCACCCACGGCGCGCGCGACATGGACTCCACCCCGCCCGCGATCGCCACCGACGCGTCGCCGAGCGCAATGGCGCGTGCGGCCTGGATGACGGCTTCGAGGCCCGAGCCGCAGAGCCGGTTGACCGTGACACCCGGGACGCTCACGGGGAGCCCGGCGAGCAGGACGGCCAT
Organism: Streptomyces monticola; assembly: GCF_042665355.1. Classification (NCBI taxonomy): domain Bacteria; kingdom Bacillati; phylum Actinomycetota; class Actinomycetes; order Kitasatosporales; family Streptomycetaceae; genus Streptomyces; species Streptomyces monticola. Next base: position 13,646 of record NZ_JBHTCF010000023.1, read on the forward strand.
ACGGGCCACGTCGCGGTTGTCCTCGCCCGCGCCGTTGGCGTCACCGAAGACCACGTCGTCGATACGGGCCGGGTCGAGGTCGGGGGTGCGGTCGACGAGAGCGCGTACGACATGGGCGGCGAGGTCGTCGGGGCGCACGCCGGCGAGGGCGCCGCCGAACTTCCCGATCGGGGTGCGGACGGCGTCGACGATATAGACATCACGCACGGTGGGGCTGCTCATCCCTGCTCCTTCAGTTCCGGTGTCCAGGCCACATGTTCCGGTGTCCGGCCGCACTTCCGTGTCCGGGCGTCCGGGCCGGATTCCCGCATCCGGGCGTCCGCGCCGCACCCCGGGTTCCGCGTCCGGGCCGTCCGCGCGCTCACGTCGAGTCGCGCGGAACCGCCGTACTGCCGAGCAGATGGTGCACTTCGGGCGCTCCCCCGGGGTCGCGCACCACCCGGTCCACGAACTCCGCGAGCAGCTGTCCTGACGGCATCTCCAGGTGGACAGTGCTCAGACGGGGGCGCAGGAGGCGGCCGATGAGCAGATCGTCGGCGCCCATGACGGCGGTGTCCCCCGGGATGCCGGTCCCGGCGTCCTGGAGGGCACGCATCAGGAGCATCGCGTACTCGTCGTTGTACGCGAAGACCGCGTCGAGCCCCAAGTCCGGCCAGCGCGCGGCGAGTTCGGCCGCATCCTGCTCGTCGTAGGCGAGGCCGAGGGGCACCACCCGGGCCCCGGTGCCTTCGGCCGCCGCGCGGACGCCTTCGAGACGCGGCGCCGAGAAGGTCTCGAACCCGGCTTCCGCCGGCATGATCACGCCGATGCTCCGGCGGCCCCCGGACAGCAGGTGGGCGCCCGCGCAGTGGCCGACCTCGCGCTGGTCCATCAGCAGGGCGTGCGCGCCCTCGACGCGTTCGGGTCCGAGCGTGAGCACGGCCTTGGCGCCGGAGCGCTTGAGGACGTTCACGCCGCGGGGCCCGAGGGTGCCCGCGCCGGGTGCGAGGACGGCGACGGGCCGCAGTTCGGCCCAGGCGCGGGCGGCCTCGTCACCGCTCATGCCGACGCTGCCGTGCTGCACGACGGTGTAGTCGAGGCGGCGCAGGGCCCACTGCAGTTCGTTCAGGAAGTGGCTGTAGAGCGGGCCCGCGGGGATGTGCGGGGTCGGCATCAGGACCATCCGGCTGTGTCCGGCGCGCAGGCTGCGGGCGGCGGCGTGCGGCACGTAGCCGAGCTCTTCGGCGGCCTCGCGGACACGGCGCCGGGTGGGTTCGCTGATCCGCACGGCGGTGGTGTTGTTGAGGACGTACGACACGGTCGCCCGTGAGACCCCGGCGAGCCGCGCCACGTCGGCGCTGGTCGGCACGGGGCGTGCGGCCGCCGTGCCGGCCGCGTTCGGTGCGCCGGTCGTGCTCGCCGTGTCCGCCGTGCTCTCCAGGGCCGGACGTCCTGACTGCTTCGGTATCTGCACCACCCCCCGCATCCTTCCAGACCCCGCCGGGCGGGCGGCAGGCCGGTCCCGATGAGGCGCCGGGCAGCCGGCTCCGCCCAGGTCAACTCCCGTACTCCCATATCGATTTCCGCCCGCGAACGCTAACGTTCGTTCGTACGAACAAGAGACCCGGTCCGCCACCGGAAAGGTGCCCGCATGACCACCGACCGTGCCGCAGGTCTCGCGCGGACCGCGCGGGCGCTCGCCGACGGCGAGTTCTCCTCGCGCGCCGTCGTCGAGGAGACCCTCGCCCGTATCGAGGCGGCGCAGCCCGCGCTCAACGCGTTCCGCCGGGTGCGCGCGGAGGCCGCGCTCGCCGAGGCCGAGGCCGCCGACGCCCGGCTCGCCGCCGGTGAGCGGCTGCCGCTGCTCGGGGTGCCGGTCGCGGTGAAGGACGACATGGACGTGGCGGGCGAACCGACGGCGTTCGGCTGCCGCGGCACGTTCCCGGCCAAGAGCGAGGACGCGGAGGCGGTACGCCGGCTCAGGGCGGCCGGCGCGGTGATCGTCGGCAAGACCAACACCTGTGAGTTCGGGCAGTGGCCGCACGCCGAGGGGCCCGCCTTCGGGGACACCCGCAATCCGTGGAACCCCGGTCACACACCCGGGGGTTCGTCGGGCGGTTCGGCGGCCGCGGTGGCCGCGGGACTGGTCCCCGCGGCGCTCGGCTCGGACGGCGCGGGCTCGGTGCGCATCCCCGCGTCATGGACCCATCTGATCGGCATCAAGCCGCAGCGCGGCCGGATCTCCTCGTGGCCCGACCCGGAGGCGTTCCAGGGCATCACCGTCAACGGACCGCTGGCACGGACCGTCGAGGACGCGGCGCTGCTGCTCGACTGCGCGAGCGGCAGCCACAAGGGCGATCTGCACCGGCCGCCCGCGCTGCGCCTCGGTGAGGCCGTCGGCCGCGACCCGGGGCGCCTGCGGATCGCCCTGTCGACGCGGATGCCGTTCACCGCAACGCCCAAGAAGCTGGCGCCGGTTGTGCGGGCCGCGCTGTACGCGCTCGCGGACCGGCTCGCCGCGCTCGGCCACGAGGTCGAGGAGGCCGATCCGCCGTACGGCCCGATCGGGCTCACCTTCGTGCCGCGCGCCACGGCCGGGATCGCCGAGTGGGCTCAGCGCGTGCCGGATCCGGCACTGCTCGACCCGCGCACCCAGGACGCGGCGCGCATGGGCCGTGTGCTCGGCGGGGCGCCGCTGCGCTGGGCACGCCGGGCCGAGGTGACGCTGCACCGCCGGGTCGGCACGGTCTTCCGCCGCTACGACGTGGTGCTCGCGCCCACCACCGCGACGCCCGCGCCCCGTATCGGCACGATCGCGGCGATGAACGGGCTGCGCACCGACCGGGCGATGATCGCGGCCTGTCCGTACGCCTGGCCGTGGAACGTGCTCGGCTGGCCCGGCATCAGCGTGCCGGCCGGCTTCGCCCCCGGCCGCCTCCCGGTGGGGGCGCAGCTGCTCGGGCCCGCCAACAGCGAACCGCTGCTCGTCTCGCTCGCGGCGCAGCTGGAGAGCGACCAGAAGTGGTACGAGCGGTGGCCGGTCACAGCGGGCGACACCGCCGGGGCGGCCTGAACACCTCCCCCTCCGGGCGAGGGCCGTCACCCCTTCGCGAGCGCCGGCCACAGCTGCGGGTCCTCGAAGTTCAGGGCCCACAGGGCGGTGTTGCGGACGCCGTACTTGCGCAGGACGGGAAGGTGCGCGGCGGTGCCGCGGGCGTCCTGGTACCAGACCGTTCTGCGCACCTTGCCGTCCTTGTAATGGAAATAGGGCGTACGCGATGCCGGGTCCAGGCGGTACTTGGCGCCCACCTTGCGGCGCAGTCGCTCGGCGGATTTGGAGGTGACGTGCCGGGTCTCCGCCTTGTCCCTGCCCTTGCCCCCGACGGGCCAGTCCCAGCCGTAGCCGGGCAGCGCCATCTCCAGCTTGTGGCGCGGGACGAGGGCGGTGGCGCGGCGCAGGATGTCGTCGTACCAGTCGGGCGAGGACAGCGGTCCCGGCGGGCCGCCCTCCCAGTGCATGTTGTACGCCATGATCCGCATCCGGTCGGCGGCGGCGCCGATCCTGCGGTAGTCCCAGATCCGGCCGTTGCCGCGGGCCTGCGGTGAGACGGTGGCCACGCACTGCTTGTTCATGGCGTGCAGGGTGCGGCACAACTGGTCGATGAAGGTGGCGTATCCGGCGCGCACCTGCTTGTACGTGGCGTTGCCGGTGGACGCGATGGACTCGTAGTCGATGTCGATGCCGTCGTAGGCACGGCTGCGGACGACGGCCACCAGGGCGCGGATGTGCGCGGCGCGGCTCTGCTTGCGGGTCATGATCCTGGCGAGCACCCCGGGCCCGAGCTGTTCGTGCACGGTCGGCACGACCTTGATGCCCGCGCGGTGCAGGCCGTCGATGACGCGCCGCTCCCCCGCGCCGCCGTGCGCGGCGATCCGCCCCGCCGACTTGGCCTCATACCAGAACGGGCTGACGGTGTGCAGCTGGTCCTTGTGGCGCAGCGCCGTGCGGTAGGCGGCCTCCTGCTCCCAGTAGGGCAGCCAGCCGGAGACGGTACGGGCGGGGCGCGGGGCGGCGGTGTCGTCGGGGCCCTTCTGACGGTCCGTCGCATGGGCGGGCGCGAGGGCGGTGAGGGCGAGGGCGGCGGCGCCGATCATGCCGAGGGCGCGGGCGTGGGTCCGGTGTGCGGTGCGTCGTCGTGCCATGGACCGAGCCTGCGGGCCACGCGCCCGCCCCGCCCTGCGGGCTGCTCCGTACAGGTCCTAGCCTGACCCGCGTGACTGCCTACAGCGATGACCTGCAGATGCCCGACGTCCCCGGCCGCTGCGGCCCTTCGGCGACCGTGGAGGCCGAGCCGCGCGAAGTGGGCGTGGTCCATACGGAGTACGCGCCCGCGCACGACGGCGATCCGGACCCGGGCGAGATCGTCTGGACGTGGGTGCCGTACGAGGAGAACGACGGCCGCGGCAAGGACCGTCCGGTGCTGATCGTGGCCCGCGAGCGCGCCGGCACGCTCCTCGGCGTGCAGCTGTCGAGCAAGCAGCACTCGGGCGACCGGGAGTGGGTGGCGCTCGGCAGCGGTCCGTGGGACGCCTCGGGCCGTGACTCGTGGGTGGACCTCGACCGGGTCCTGCGGGTGCACGAGCGCGGTATGCGCCGTGAGGCCTGCGCCCTGGACCGCGGGCGGTTCAACCTGGTGGTGCTGCGGCTGCGCGAGCGGTACGGCTGGCGGTGAGCGCGGGAGTGAACGTCCGGTGATCCGCCGGTGACCGTGGGCCGAGCACCATGAAGCGGACGCGGGGCGGTCTTGTGCGGACGACGGTGAGGGTTTTGGGTGGACGGGTGTGTCTGCGGGTCCCGGACCGGACGGCAGGGGCCCCAGGCCGCAGTATCGGTCTTCGAACAGGAGGATCCGGCCATGAATGAGGCCGACTGTACCGACTACGGCCCGCCCGCGACCGAGGACGAGGTGGCTGCCCTCGTCCACGGCATCTGCTTCAAGACCGGCCCTCCCACCACGGTGGGAGTGGAACTGGAGTGGTTCGTCCACGAGTTGGGCGCCCCGCAGCTCCCCGTAGCGCCCGACCGGCGCGCCGCGGCCGTCGCCGCACTGCGCACCCTGCCCCTGAGTTCGGCCCTCACGGTCGAACCCGGCGGCCAGCTGGAGCTCAGCTCCCTGCCCGCCGCGTCTCTCCCGGAGTGCATCGCCTCCGTCTGCGCCGATCTCGCCCAAGTGCGCGCCGCCTTAGCCGGCTTGGGACTCGGCCTCACCGGTCTCGGCCAGGACCCCTGGCATCCGCCGAAGCGCCTGCTGCACGATGCGCGCTACGTCGCCATGGAGACCTACTTCGACCGCACAGGGCCCGCGGGCCGTTCCATGATGTGCTCCACGGCGTCCGTGCAGATCTGTCTGGACGCCGGCTACGAGGAGCCGGGCCCGCTCGGCCACGGGCGGCGCTGGCACCTCGCGCATCTGCTCGGGGCGGTCCTGGTCGCCGCGTTCGCCAACTCCCCGCTCGACGGCGGGCGCCCCACCGGCTGGCGCTCCACCCGGCAGGCCGTATGGGCGGCGATCGAGCCGGGCCGCAGCTCCGCACCGCCGGACGGCGAGGAGCCCCGTACGGCCTGGACCCGGCATGTGCTCGACTCCCCCGTGATGTGCGTACGCACTCCGCAGGAGCCCTGGCTCGTGCCGGAGGAGGTGACGTTCCGGGACTGGCTGCGCGGTGGTGTGCTGCCCCGGCCGCCGACCCGTGACGACCTCGACTACCACCTGACGACGCTGTTCCCGCCGGTGCGCCCGCGGGGACATCTGGAGCTGCGCATGGTGGACGCTCAGCCGGGCGACGACGGCTGGATCGTGCCGCTGGCCGTCACCGCCGCGCTCTTCGACGACCCGGAGGCGGCCGAGCGGGCCTACCGCACGGTCAAACCCCTTGCCGAGCGCACCACTTCACTGGGCGGCCACCGGGCGCCCGCGCCGCGCAGCCCGCTGTGGCTGGACGCGGCGCGGCACGGTCTGGCCGACCCCGAGCTGCAGGACGCGGCCGCCGACTGCTTCGCCGCCGCCCTGGACGCACTGCACCGACAGGGGGCGACGACGGCCGTCGTCGACGCGGTCGGCACGTTCACCGAGCGCCATGTCGCCCGGGGCCGCTGCCCCGCCGACGATCTGCTCGACGAAGTCAACGGGAGGACACCTTGACGCATCCCGAGGCACCCGTGGCCGGCCTCGGCCCCGACGACCGGGATCCCGAGGCGCTCCGTGCCGGCGCGCTCGCCGCGCTCACCACCGCACGGGAGCGCACCCGGCTGCTCACCACCTGCGTGGACGAGGCCGAACTCACCGCACAGCACTCGCCGTTGATGTCCCCGCTGGTGTGGGACCTGGCCCATATCGGCAACCAGGAGGAGCAGTGGCTGCTGCGGGCCGTCGCCGGGCGTACGGCCATGCGGCCCGAGATCGACTCCGTCTACGACGCGTTCGAGCACCCGCGTGCCGAACGTCCCGCGCTGCCGCTGCTCTCCCCCACGGAGGCGCACCACTACGCGGCGGAGGTGCGCGGCCGGGTCGAGGACGTCCTGGCGGGCAGCCCGCTGCGCGGCTCACGCCTCCTTGATGCCGCCTTCGCGTTCGGCATGATCGCGCAGCATGAGCAGCAGCACGACGAGACCATGCTCATCACCCATCAGCTGCGCCGCGGCCCCGCGGCCCTGACCGCCCCCGACCCCGGACCTCCGGCGAGCCCGCCCGCGGCCGCCGAAGTCCTGGTTCCCGGCGGCGAGTTCACGATGGGAACCTCCACCGAGCCGTGGGCCCTGGACAACGAACGGCCCGCACACCGCCGCGACGTGGCGGCGTACTGGATCGACACGGCCCCGGTGACCTGCGGGGCGTATCTGGAGTTCATGGCCGACGGCGGCTACGACGACGCCCGCTGGTGGGACCCGGCGGGCTGGTCCCACATCCGCGAACACGGCCTGGTTGCACCGCTGTTCTGGCGCCGCGAGGGCGGGCAGTGGCTGCGGCGGCGGTTCGGGGTGACCGAGCCCGTGCCGGCCGACGAGCCGGTGCTGCACGTCAGCTGGTACGAGGCGGACGCCTATGCCCGCTGGGCGGGGCGCCGGCTGCCCACGGAGGCGGAGTGGGAGAAGGCGGCCCGGCACGACCCGGCCGCGGACCGCTCGCGCCGCTACCCGTGGGGCGACGCCGACCCGGGCCCCGGACACGCCAACCTGGGCCAGCGCCATCTGCGCCCGGCACCGGCCGGGGCGTACGAAGAGGGGCAGTCGCCGCTCGGCGTACGCCAGTTGATCGGGGACGTGTGGGAGTGGACGGCCAGCGACTTCCTGCCCTATCCGGGGTTCGTCGCGTTCCCGTACCGCGAGTACTCGGAAGTCTTCTTCGGCAGTGACCACAAGGTGCTGCGCGGCGGCTCGTTCGCCGTCGACAAGGTGGCCTGCCGCGGCACCTTCCGCAACTGGGACTATCCGGTGCGGCGGCAGATCTTCTCCGGGTTCCGCACCGCGCGCGACGCGAGCGCCGAGGAACACCGCGGAAAGGGGAGTCGGTAGCCGATGTGCCGTCATATCGCTTTCCTCGGCGAGCCCGAGGCGCTCGGGGAGCTGCTCCTGAAGCCTCCGCACAGCCTGTACGTCCAGTCGTGGGCGCCGCGCCACCAGCGGCACGGCACCGTCAACGCCGATGGTTTCGGGGTCGGCTGGTACGCCGAGGGCGATCCGCTGCCCGCCCGCTACCGCCGCCCGGGGCCCGTCTGGGCCGATCTGTCCTTCGCCGATCTGGCCCGGGTGGTGCGCAGCTCCGCGGTGCTCGCCGCCGTACGCGACGCGACCCTGTCGGGCGCGGACGGGGAGGCCGCGGCCGCGCCGTACGCCTACGGGCCCTGGCTGTTCAGCCACAACGGCGCGGTCACCGGCTGGCCCAGGTCCCTGTCCGGACTCGCCCGTTCGCTGCCGGCCGACGAACTGCTCGCCCTGGAGGCACGCTGCGACTCGGCGCTCGTCTGGGCACTCGTCCTGCACCGGCTGCGCTCCGGTGACGAGGCGCCGGGGGCCCTCGCCGACACCGTCACCGAGGTCGCGGCGGCGGCCCCGGGGTCCCGCCTCAACCTGCTCCTCACCGACGGCGAGACGATCGCCGCCACGGCCTGGGGCGACACCCTCTGGTACCGCACCGACCCCCTGGGCGGGCGCACCGTCGTGGCCTCCGAGCCGTACGACGACGATCCGCACTGGCACGAGGTCCCCGACCGGACGCTGCTCGCCGCGAGCCGCACCGACGTACTGCTGACCCCGCTCAAGGAGCCCGAGCCGCACGGCGCGACCGGCCCCGCATCCACCTCCCAGGCGGCGCCCGGCGCGCTGTCCGAAGACGTCAAGGAGCCCATGGCGTGAGCACGCTGCAGTTCACCCGCACCCTGCCCGAGGACGCCACCGGCGCCGCGCTGCGCACCGATGTGCGCGAGGGCCTGACCCGGCTTCCCAAGAGCCTGCCGCCCAAGTGGTTCTACGACGCCCGTGGCAGCGCCCTGTTCGAGCAGATCACCGCGCTGCCCGAGTACTACCCGACGCGCGCCGAACGCGAGATCCTGCTCGCCAGGTCCGCCGAGATCGCCGAAGCCACACAGGCGCGCACCCTCATCGAGCTCGGCTCGGGCACCTCGTGCAAGACCCTCCATCTCATCGACGAGCTGTCGTCGCTGCGCACTTATGTGCCCGTCGACGTCAGCGAGACCGCACTGCGGCAGGCGGGCCAGGCGCTGCGCGCCCGCACGCCCGGGCTCACGGTGCACGCACTGATCGCCGACTTCACCGCGCCCCTGGCACTGCCGGCGACGGACGGGCCGAAGCTCGTGGCGTTCCTCGGCAGCACGCTCGGCAATCTGCTGCCCGCCGAGCGCGCCGAGTTCCTGGCCTCGGTGCGCTCCCTGCTCTCCCCCGGCGACGCGCTGCTCCTCGGCACCGACCTGGTGAAGGACGAGGCGACCCTGGTGGCCGCTTACGACGACGCGGCGGGTGTGACGGCCGCGTTCAACAAGAACGTGCTCCACGTCATCAACCGCGAGCTGGGCGCCGACTTCGAGCCGGAGTCCTTCACGCACATCGCCCGCTGGGACGCCGAGCGCGAGTGGATGGAGATGCGCCTTCGCGCCGAGTCCGATGCCACCGTGAAGATCCGTGAGCTCGATCTGGCGGTGGACTTCGCGGCCGGCGAGGAGCTGCGTACGGAGATCTCGGCGAAGTTCCGCGAGGACGGGGTACGCACCGAACTCGCCGCGGCGGGCCTCGACCTGACGCACTGGTGGACGGACGAGGAGGGCCGTTTCGCCCTGTCGCTGTCACGTGCCTGAGGGCGCGGATGCGGCTTCGGCGCTGAGGGTCCGTCCGGTGCGCTGACCGGTCCGGTGAACGGGGGTGCCCGCCGCACAACGGGCACCCCCGCGATCCCTCGCGATCCCCCGCTTGCCGCGGCTACTCCTCCAGCGCCTTGGTCACCGCGTCCGACGCCTTGCGGGCCGCCCGCGCGGGATCGCCGCCGGTGAGCACCGCCGTCATGTACCGCTTGATCGGGTTGTCGGCCTCGACGGCGGCCCAGCGCGGCGAGTTCGGGGTGGCCCGGCCGCGGGCGGCGCCCTTCGCCATCGCCGCCGCGCCCGGTTCACCCGCGACCGCGCCGACGAGGGTGGTCTTGTTGGGTACGTAGTCCATGGCGCGGGCCAGCTCGGTCTGCCACTCGGCGCCCGCGAGCGCGTCGACGACGGCGACGGCGCCGCGCGGCTGGTCGCTGCGCTCGGGCACGATCAGATCGGAGCCGCCGGTGAAGACCGCGCCGGGGCGCCCCTGCCGCTCGCCCGGCACGGGAAAGAAGCCCAGCTTTCCTTTCAGTTCGGGGTTCTTCTCCTCGATGACCTTTGCCGCACCCGGAACGGAGATCAGCTGCGCCACCTCGCCCTCGGCGAACACCCCGGTCTGCGGCGGGGTCTCCTCGTCGGCGTCCTTGGGCCCCTTGCCCAGGGCCTGCAGCCGCCGGTAGAAGTCCATGGCCCGCAGGGCGGCGGGGCTGTGCAGGGTGCCTTCCCAGTGGCCGCCGTTCTCCTCGGCGAGCTCGCCGCCCTCCTCCCAGATGAACCCCGCGAGCGTGTACCAGTCCTGTCCGGCGAGGTAGATCCCCTGCTTTCCGCCGGAGTTGAGGCGTTCGGTGTACGTCAGCCATTCGTCGCGCGAGGTGGGCGGGCGCTCCAGGCCGGCGGCCCGGAACAGGTCCTTGCGGTAGACGACGACGCGGTTGGCGGCGTACCAGGGGATGCCGTACTGCGAGCCGTGGACGCTGCCGGGCGCGGCCAGGCCCGGCAGCCAGTCGTCCATGCCCCAGTCGCGCATGGACTCCAGGGACAGATCGAGCAGCCCGCCCTCGTCGACGTACTGCGCCACCTGGGTGTTGCCGACCTCGATCACATCGGGGGCGGCGGCGTCCTCGCTCTTGAGTGCCGCGGAGACCTTGCTCCCCACCCCGGTCCACTCCTGGATACGGATGTCCAGGGCGAGGTCGACGTAGTCGCGCTCGAACTGTTCCTTGAACCGGGCGACGAAGGCGTCCGTCGCGCTGTCCCGCATGAGCCAGACGGTGACGGTGTCACGCTCTTCCTCCGTGGACAGCATTCCGCAGCCGCCGAGCGGCACGGTGCAGAGGAGGGCCAGGCAGGTGGCGAGGAGGCGCTTGTTCACGTGGGTCACCTTCGGTGTGCAGACACGGGAGGATCGCCCGACGTGGGGGGAAAGCGGGGGCTTTCATGTGCGCGTCGTACGCACGCGGCCGCTTGTGCGGGTGAGGCTGTGGATTTTGGTGTGTACCAATGGTCTGGTCAAGGCCTGCACCGGCCAAGTCCCGGTACGCGGGTCCGGGCGTGAGGGCCGGGTTTACGGGATCGGGGGCGTCGTCCACCTCGCGCGCCGGGGCCGCCTGGGGCACGGTGGAGGCACCACGCGAAAGGAGTGCCACCTCCATGTCCGACCACACCTACCGGGTCACCGAGATCGTCGGCACCTCGCACGAAGGCGTCGACCAGGCCATCCGCAACGGCATCTCCCGCGCCTCGGAGACGCTCCGCGGCCTGGACTGGTTCGAAGTCACGCAGGTGCGCGGGCACATCGTGGACGGCGCCATCGAGCACTACCAAGTGGGCCTGAAGATCGGTTTCCGCCTGGAAGACGGCGACTCCGCCTCCTGAGGCACCGCACGGGTCCGCGCGCGGAGCCACGGCTCGTGCCCCGCGCGCAGATTCCCGGCCACGCGCGGGTGCGTCGTGGCTGATCACTCCCCCAGCTACCGCTGGGGGTACCCCCAGCGCGGCGGAGCCGCATATCGACGCAGCCCCGCGCCCCTTTGGGGCACGGCGAACCCAACCCTCAAGTACGGCCGTCCCGCTCCTGGGCGTCCTTCAGGGCCGAGGAGGGGCTGGCCCAGAGGGCGCGGACGACCGTGAAGCCCGCCTGTTCCGCCGCGTCGCACACCAGCTCGTCGTCGTCCACGAGCATCCGCACCTCACGGCCGCGGGCCAGCCTGCGCAGCACCTCCAGCTTGGTGTGACGGGCGGGTCTGCGGTCGTTGTCACGACGCATCCAGATGCGGCCCGCGGGCAGTCCGTGCCGCTCCAGCCAGGCACTCGTGTCCGCGCGGCAGCGCTCGGGCCTGCCGGTCAGATACTGGATCTCGCACTCCCCGGCGCTGCCCAGAACCAGCTCGATGCCCTCCGCGAGCGGCGGATCATCGGGGGCTGCGGCGAAGAACCCGGCCCAGTCGCGCGGCTTGCGCTCCAGGAAGTGCTGGCGGTGCGCGGTGCTCGCGAGGGTGTTGTCCAGGTCGAACACGGCGAGTGGCCGGGAGACGTCGTCCATCGGACCACCTTAGCCAGCGGCTCACGGCCCGGCGCGCGGGTGGGGGTGGGGGTGCCCGTACACACCGGGCACGGCCCACAGGACCTGCTCGGTCTCTCCGGTCGGCCCCGGGCGGCACGGGTCGCGTCACAGCCTGTCCGAACTCGCCCTTGACCGCGGCCGGTTGCCCCGGAACGCCACCGCAGCGCCGCTCGGCCCGGAAGCCGTGTCCCGCCCCGCGCCCCGCCGCCGACCCGGCGCCACGTGGAGCAAGCCGCGCCGCGCACCCGGCCCGCGGCGGGCAAGCTGACCCCATGAGCACACCCCACGACCCGCACGGCGGGATCTTCGGTCACTGGATCGACGACGCGGGTCTGCCCGCCTTCGCCTACACCCTCGACCAGCGCACCGATCCGCGCGCCGAGTGGGACACGCACGAGTCCGGCACCTCACGCCTGCACTGGCACCAGCTGGGCAACGACCGGATCGTGGCGATCGGCACCAACGAGGGCTGGGTGCAGCTGTACTCGCACGAGCACGGGCCGCGCTGGATCAACCAGCACCGCCCGCAGGAGGGCCGTTCCGCGGGCGGCGTGTCGTATCTCCTGGACCGCGACTCGGGCGACACCTGGTCGACGTACCACCCGGATCTGCCCCAGCAGGCCGAGGTGGAGCGGGAGTTCGGCTGCGGCTCGCTGCGCGTCGTCGTACGGCACGCGGGCCTCACCCTCGACCGGGTGGTGTTCGCGCCGTTCGGCGACGGCCGTCTCCTCGCCTCGTATGTCGTCGTACGCAACGAAAGCGACCGCGTACGCAGGCTGCGGCACGGCGAGCAGTGGGGGGTGCAGCTGCACAACCTGGACCTGGTGCCGGTCGGCGGAGACCGGGCCGCACGCAGGGACGGCTCGTCGTTCCTGCTCTACTCGGGCTACGGCGCCGACTGGGACGCGCGGCTCGGGGCACTGGTGGCCCGGCATCCGCGAGGGCGCCTCTCGCACGAGATCCCGTTCCCGCCGGGCCGCACATCGCGCACCCAGCCGGACGTGGTGTGCGTACCGCTCGGCACCCGGGTCGACGGCTGGGCGGCCGCGCACAGCGACGTGTACGGCGCGGGCGGCCGGACCGCGCCCGACGCGCTGCTCGACCCGCCGAACCGTCCGCTCGCCCCCGGCGCCGCGGGCCAGGAGACGGCCTTCCTGCTCACCACCGACCTCGAACTCGCCCCCGGCGAGCAGCGGGTGCTCGGCTTCGGCTACGGAGCGGCCCCGCCCGCCGAACTCGCCGACGAGATCGCCCGGCTCGGCGACGACCCGGCCGCGCTGTACGACGCCACCCGCGCGGCCTGGCGGCGCGCCCTGCCCGCCGTGGACTTCGGCCGCGACCCGTGGCTGGGCCGTGAACTCGCCTGGGGCGCCTACTACGTACGCTCCGGCGCCACCTACCATCACGGCTTCCGGGCCCACACGCTCTCCCAGGGCGGCGCCTACCAGTATCTGGGCGGTTTCAACGCCGGCCCGCGCGCCACCGTCCAGCACGCCCTGCCCCTGGTGTGGCTCGCCCCCGAACTCGCCGCGGAGGCCGCCCGGTTCACCATGGCCGAGACCACTCCCGAGGGCGAGATCGCCTACGCCGAAGTGGGCAGCGGCGCCTGGGAGCATCTGCTGTGGTGCCCGTCCGACAACGACCTGTGGCTGCTCTGGCTGGTCGCCGAGTACGTCCTCGCCACCCGCGACCGGGCCTTTCTGCGGCAGTCCGTGTCGTACTGGCCCGCCCCCTACACCCGGCCCGAACCTGTCTGGGACCACTGCCTGCGCGCCCTCGACCATCTGCTCACCACCGTCGGCACCGGCCCGCACGGGCTGATCAAGATGCGGCTCGGCGACTGGAACGACATGGTCGTCACCGAGTCCGATGTGCCCGTGGACCGCGCCTGGGAGGAGTCCGAGTCCACCCTGAACACCGCGATGGCCGTGCATGTGCTCCGGCGCTTCGCCGAACTCGCCGACTACCACGGGGACTTGGCGATCGCGGAGCGGGTCCGCGAGCGCGCCGACGCGTTCGCGGACGCGGTCCGCGCCTCCTGGCGCGGCACGCACGTCAACCGTGGCTGGGCCGACCACGAGACGGAGGCCGGCCACCTCGACCTGTTCCTCGAACCCCAGCCCTGGGCGCTGCTCACCGGCGTCCTCGGCCCGGAGCGCGCGGCGACCCTCGTACAGGAGATCCGGTCCCGCTGCTCCGACCCGTACGCCACCCGCATCTTCGGCGCCGGCGGCGAGGGCCACACCCCGACCGTCGGCGGCGGCCAGTGGCCCGCCATCAACTCCACGCTCGCCTGGGGCCTGGCCACCGTCGATCCCGCCGAGGGCTGGCGCGAACTGCGCGACAACACCCTCGCCCACCACGCCGAGACCTATCCCGAGGTGTGGTTCGGGGTGTGGTCGGGGCCCGACGCGTATCTGCCGTCGCACGACGACCGCGCGGGCGAGACCTGGGCCGAGGAGAGCCTGTTCTCCATGCAGGCCTGGCCCGTGCAGATCCTGTTCCCGCACTCCGAACCCCTCAACGCCTCCCTGTGGCTGTCCGGCGTCACCCCCACCGCCGCCGGGCTGCGCATCGACCCGCTGCTGCCGTTCGAGGGCTGGCGCTGGGACGGCGGACTGCTGTCGGTGCGGTACGGCGCCGAAGAGGTCGGCGGCGAACTGGGCGCCCTCGCCACGGAGTCGGTGACGGTCGAGGTGCGGCTGCCGTCCGGGCTGAGCGGGGCGGCGGCGGACGGGGCGGCGGACGCGAGGGCGGTGCGGGTGACCGTCGACGGTGCGCCCGCACCGGCCCGCGTGGCCGACGGGATGGTGCGGTTCCGGGTGCCGGTGGGCCCTGGACGGCGCACACCGTTCCGCGTCGGAGGCGGGAACGGCGGCGCCTGAAGGACCGTGGAACCCGGCCGGGCGGTCGCTGAGACGGCTCCGTAGGACCCGGCCGGGCAGCCGCTACGACAAGTCGTGGACGGCCGCGAACAGGCCACGCGCCGTCGCGCCGTCCGCGAGCTCCCACTCGGCGGTGACCTGGCCGATGCCCGGTCCCGCAGGCGTGGGTTCCGCACCGGGCTCCTGGGCCTTCAGCACGCGCTGGACCTCGATGACGAGCCGCCGCCCCGAGCCCTTGTCCGCCACGACGACGGCGGTGCGGTCCGGCCCGTCGGTCACCTCGGCCACCTCGATGTCACCGCTCGCCTCCGGGTGCCCCGCGTCGGCGAAGGAGGTCACTACGGCCGGCTCCGGGGTGTCGCTGACGCCCTGCTTCTGGGCCACGGCAGCGCCGGTGGCGAGCGCGAGCAGCTGCCCCACGAGCACCGGGTCGTGCAGGCCGTCGTAGATCCAGCGCCGTCCGAGCACACCGTGCTCCGTGGTGCCGATGAGCGCGTCGTCGGCCTCGTCGAGGGGCGCACCGCGATAGCTCAGCGGCGCCAGCAGGGTCCGCGGCCGCTCCCCCGACGTGTCGGTGACGACCATGAACTCGATACCGACCTCCCCCTGCGGGTCGTCGAGCCGGAAGCCACCGGCCTTGGCGAGTACGGGCTGCTGCCCGGCGGGCCGGTACCAGGGCCTGGTCGGCAGCCAGGTGGTGAGCAGCTCCAGCTTGCTGGGCGTGAGCGTGGTGTGGTGGATGAAGGCCATGGGCCGCATCCTGCCACCGGCCGC
This sequence comes from Streptomyces monticola, assembly GCF_042665355.1. NCBI lineage: Bacteria > Bacillati > Actinomycetota > Actinomycetes > Kitasatosporales > Streptomycetaceae > Streptomyces > Streptomyces monticola. Next base: position 29,219 of record NZ_JBHTCF010000023.1, read on the forward strand.
GCCCGCCTCGTCCGGATACCGACTCGGACTGCCGGGCTCCCGGCTCCCGGACTCCCGGGCTCCCGGGCTCCCGGACTCCCGGAAATCGTCCGCGATCTCCGTCGCCGGGAATCCTGGCCGCCCGGGAGCGTTGAACCCCATGTGACCTCAGTGCTCTCGAAGACCCGCTTCTCCGTCCTGGACCGTTCCCGCACCCGGCAGGGACAGGACGCGCCCACCGCCCTGCGCGAGACGGTGCGGTTCGCGCAGCAGGCCGAGGCGCTCGGTTACCACCGCTTCTGGGTCTCGGAGCACCACAGCGTGCCCGGCGTCGCCGGCTCGGCGCCGACGGTCCTCGCCGCCGGTGTGGCCGCGGCGACACGCACGATCCGGGTCGGCACCGGCGGTGTGATGCTGCCTAATCACCAACCCCTGGTCGTGGCCGAGCAGTTCGGGGTCCTGGAGTCGCTGTACCCGGGCCGTATCGACATGGGCCTCGGCCGCTCGGTGGGGTTCACCGGCGGTATCCGCAAGGCACTGGGCCGGGACGGCAAGGACGCCCAGGACTTCGCGGCGCAGCTGCGCCAGCTCCTCGGCCATCTCACCGGCGACCAGACCGCCCACCCGCAGGTGCACGCCCACCCGGCGGAAGGCCTGCGCATCCCGCCGTTCGTGCTCGCGACCGGCGAGGGCGCGGACATCGCGGCAGACGCCGGGCTTCCGCTGGTGATCGGCGATCTGCGCGGCCGCGACCGCATGCTGGCCGCGATCGACCGCTACCGCGACGGCTTCAAGCCCTCGGTGTGGGCGGACGAGCCGTATGTCGTGGTCTCGGGCAATGTCGCGGTCGCGGACACCACGGAGGCGGCGCACCGGCTGCTGATGCCGGAGGCCTGGTCGATGGCCTATTCGCGGACGCACGGCGCCTTCCCGCCGCTGGTCTCCGCCGCCGAGATCGACCGCCTGGAGCTGACGCCGAAGGAGCGTGAGTTCTACGAGTCGGGCCTGCGCGGCCATATCCACGGCACGGCGGCGGAGGTCGCGGCGGCGCTCGAAGAGCTGATCACGGCGAGCGGCGCGGACGAGGTGCTTGTGACGACGTCGACGTACGACCGCGGGGAGATGCTCGACTCCTATCGACGGCTCGCGGAGCTGGCGGGCCTGGCGGGCCTGACGGGACCGGCGGGACCGGCGGGACCGGCGGGACCGGCGGGACTCTGAGGGGCTCCGGGGCGCCCCAAAGGGGCGCGGGGCTGTGTCGATATGCGGCTCCGCCGCGGGGCGCGACCAGCCACGACGCACCCTCGGGTGGCATACCGGACTTCCCGCGGAGCCCGCCCCGCTCGCGGAAACCGCAGGCACCTAGAATCGTGGGGTTTGTCCCCCGAGCCCCGCGGAGAAACCCGTGCCGAGCAGCCCCCACGATCCGTACGTCCGCGTCCGCGGCGCCCGTGAGCACAATCTGCGGGGCGTCGACGTGGACATTCCGCGGGATGTGCTGGTGGCGTTCACGGGGGTGTCGGGTTCGGGGAAGTCCTCGCTCGCCTTCGGGACGATCTACGCGGAGGCGCAGCGGCGCTACTTCGAGTCGGTCGCGCCGTACGCCCGCCGCCTCATCCACCAGGTGGGGGCGCCCAGGGTCGGGGAGATCAGCGGCCTTCCGCCCGCCGTGTCGCTGGAGCAGCGCCGTTCCGTGCCGACGTCCCGGTCGTCGGTCGGCACCGTCACCACGCTGTCCAACTCGCTGCGGATGCTGTTCTCCCGCGCCGGCGACTACCCGCCGGGCGCCGGGCGGCTCGACTCCGACGCGTTCTCGCCGAACACGGCCGCGGGCGCCTGCCCGGAGTGTCATGGCCTCGGCCGGGTGCACCGCACCAGCGAGGCGCTCCTCGTGCCGGAGCCCGAGCTGTCCATCCGTGAGGGCGCCATCGCGGCCTGGCCGGGCGCCTGGCAGGGCAAGAATCTGCGCGATGTTCTCGACGCCCTCGGCCACGACGTGGACCGGCCCTGGCGCGAACTGCCGCAGGAGGACCGCGACTGGATCCTGTTCACCGACGAGCAGCCGGTCGTCACGGTGCACCCGGTGCGGGACGCGGGACGGATCCAACGCCCGTACCAGGGCACGTACATGAGCGCCCGCCGCTATGTGATGAAGACCTTCGCCGAGTCCAAGAGCCAGACTCTGCGGACCAGGGCCGAACAGTTCCTGGAGAGCGCCGCGTGCGCCGTGTGCGGCGGCAGCCGGCTGCGCCCCGAGGCGCTGGCGGTGACCTTCGCGGGCCATACCGTGGCCGAGCTCGCCGCGCTGCCGCTGACCGCGCTGGCACGGCTGCTGCGTGCGGCGGACGGCGACGAGACCGCGCGGGTGCTCACCTGTGACCTGCTCGCCCGGATCGAGGTGGTGACCGAGCTGGGCCTCGGCTATCTGAGCCTGGACCGGGCCACCCCCACGCTCTCCGCGGGCGAACTGCAGCGGCTGCGGCTCGCCACACAGCTGCGCTCGGGGCTCTTCGGCGTGGTGTACGTCCTGGACGAGCCGTCGGCTGGACTGCACCCGGCGGACACCGAGGCCCTGCTCACGGTGCTCGACCGGCTGAAGGCGGCGGGCAACTCGGTGTTCGTCGTGGAGCATCACCTCGATGTCGTACGGCACGCGGACTGGCTGGTCGACGTGGGGCCGCAAGCCGGTGAACACGGCGGGCAGGTGCTGCACAGCGGCCCCGTGGACGGGCTCGCGCAGGTCTCCGGATCGGCCACGGGCCGTTTCCTCTTCGGCCGCGAGCCCGCGCCCGTACGCCAAGTGCGCGCGCCACGGGCCTGGTTGAAGGCCGGCCCGGTGACCCGGCACAACCTGCGCGGGGTCACGTCCGAGTTCCCGCTCGGCGCGTTCACCGCCGTCACCGGTGTCTCAGGGTCGGGCAAGTCCACGCTCGTCGGCGAGATCACCGAGGAGCTCGACGGGGTGGACCGCCTGGTGCGCGTCGACCAGAAGCCGATCGGGCGCACACCGCGCTCCAACCTCGCCACGTACACGGGCCTGTTCGATGTCGTACGCAAGGTCTTCGCGGCCACGGACACGGCGAAAGAGCGTGGCTACGGCGCCGGGCGCTTCTCCTTCAACGTGGCGGGCGGCCGGTGCGAGACCTGCCAGGGCGAGGGCTCCGTCAGCGTCGAACTGCTCTTCCTGCCCAGTACGTACACCCCCTGCCCGGACTGCGCGGGCGCGCGCTACAACCCCGAGACCCTCGAAGTGACGTACCACGGGCGCACCATCGCCGAGGTGCTCGATCTGACCGTGGAGGCGGCGGCGGAGTTCTTCGCCGGCACACCGTCCGTCGCCCGCAGCCTGCGGACACTGCTCGATGTGGGCCTCGGCTATCTGCGCCTCGGCCAGCCCGCGACCGAGCTGTCCGGCGGCGAGGCCCAGCGCATCAAGCTGGCCGGAGAGTTGCAGCGGGTGCGGCGCGGCCACACGGTGTACCTCCTGGACGAGCCGACGACGGGCCTGCACCCGGCGGACACCGAGGTCCTGATGCGGCAGTTGCAGGACCTGGTCGACGAGGGCCACTCGGTGGTGGTCGTCGAGCACGACATGGCGGTCGTCGCGGCCGCGGACTGGGTGATCGACCTCGGCCCCGGCGGCGGTGACCTCGGCGGGAACATCGTGGCGGCGGGGCCGCCGGCGGAGGTGGCACGGGCGGCGGACAGCCGCACGGCGCCCTATCTGGCACGCGCGCTCGCGTAGGCACCGCATCTGGCCGATGTCGCGGTCTTGTGGTTGCGACGGTTGCTTCCCATAATCCTGCCGCAACACGAGTTGCCAACTCGTGTTGCGCCGCCATGAGTTCAGCCTTCGTACGACTACGTCCGACCACCGACCGACTCCGACCCCACCGACGGCGGGAGCCCGCAGGATGGCAACTCGGCAGGACGTGGCACGGCTCGCGGGAACCTCCCCGTCCGTCGTCAGCTATGTACTCAACAACGGGCCGCGGTCCGTCGCACCCGCCACCCGGGAACGGGTGCTCTCCGCCGTCGCGGAGCTCGGCTACCGGCCGAACGCCGTCGCCCGGTCCCTGCGCATGAACCAGACCATGACGCTCGGGCTCGTCGTGCCCGACGCCGCCAACCCCTTCTTCGCCGAGCTGGCGCGGGCCCTCGAAGACCACGCGTGGGCCGCCGGGTACACCCTGCTCGTCGGCAACAGCGTCGACGACGCGGGCCGCGAGGCCGGGTATCTGCGCACCTTCCTGGACCGGCAGGTCGACGGCCTGGTCCTGATCCCCTCGCACGGCGACCGGCCCTGGCGCACCGAACTGGCCCGCTCGCGCGTGCCGCGGCTCGTCCTCGACCGGGCGCTCGACGGCGTGGAGACCTCGCAAGTCCTGGTCGACAACGCACAGGGCGCGCGGACGGCCACCGCACATCTGCTGGCGCACGGCCGCCGCCGCGTCGGCTGTATCGCGGGCCCGGTCGGCATCCATCCGACCGTGGACCGGGTCACCGGCTGGCGCACCGCCCTGACCGACGCGGGCCTCAGGGCCGGTACGGGTTCGGGCGGGCGCACCGGCTGGGAGGCGTGCCCGGACGCGGCGCCCCTGCTGCACGGCTCGTTCGGCCGCCTCGACGGCTACCGCTCCGGGCTTGCGCTGCTCTCCCGTGACCGGGACGTGGACGCGCTGTTCGTGACCTCGGACGAACAGGCGGCGGGAGTGCTGCGGGCGGCCGCCGAGCTGGGCATCCGGGTCCCCGAAGACCTGGCCGTCGTCTCCTTCGACGGCATCGCCGCCGGGGCGTACACCTCCCCGGCCCTGTCCACGATGCGCCAGCCCTTCGAAGAGCTCGGGCGGACGGCGGTGCGGCGGCTGCTCGCGCGGATCAGGGATCCCGATCAAGCGGCGACCCGCGACGTGCTGCCGGTGACCCTGCTCGCCCGGGGCTCCTGCGGCTGCCCGGAACCGGCGGGCGGCGAGCCGCAGCGCCAGGACGCCGGAGCCGTCCGGTGAGCCGCCACCACGGGCAGAGGCAGAGGCAGACGCAGGACCACGGACGCGGACGCGGAAACGGGCTCGCGGTCGTGGGCAGCCTGAACATGGACCTGTCCGTCACCGTCGGCAGGCTGCCGCGCCCCGGCGAGACCGTCTCCGGCACCGACGTGGTGCGCGGCGCCGGCGGCAAGGGCGCCAACCAGGCGGTGGCGGCGGCCCGGCTCGGGGCGCGGGTCCGGATGGTGGGGCTCGTCGGCGCCGACGCGTACGGCGACGAACTGCTCGACGGACTCACCGCCGAGGGCGTCGACACCGCAGCGGTACGCCAACTGCCGCACGCGGCCACCGGGTTGGCGCTGATCGTCGTCCAGGGCGGCGGCGAGAACACCATCACCCTCTCGCCCGGTGCGAACCACCGCCTCGACCCCGAGGTGCTCGGCGAACTGAGCCGCACCGCTCCCCCCGGCCCCTCGGACACGGTGCTGCTGCAGCTGGAGATCCCCCTGCCGAGCGTGCTCGCGGCCGCACGGGCGGCACGTACGGCGGGCGCCCGCGTCGTGCTCAACGCCGCTCCGCTCCCCCGACAGCCTTCCGTTCTGGCCGACTTGCTGGCGTACGTGGATGTCCTCGTCGTCAACGAGAGCGAGGCACAGGGGCTGCTCGGCGGGCCGCCGGGTCCCGACGGCTGGCTCGGCCACGCCGGCCGGCTGCGCGGTCTCGGCCCGGGAACGGTGGTGATCACCCTGGGCGCGGCGGGTGCCGTCGCCGTGGACGGGACGCACCGGCATACCCAACCCGGCTTCCCCGTCGAGGCGTTGGACGCCGTGGGCGCGGGTGACGCGTTCTGCGCGGAGCTGGCGCACGCACTCGGAGACGGGGCCGCGCTGCAGGCCGCGGTGCGCCGAGCCTGCGCGGCCGGCGCCCTCGCGACCACCCGGCCCGGCGCTCAGGCCGCGCTCCCCACCCGCGCGGAAGTCGACGCCCTGCTGACCCGCGTACCCCCTGCCAAGGACCCCACGGACCCTAGGGACCGTATGGAGCCCAAGGCCCCCAAGAGCCCCGAGGACACCAAGAACTCCGCGGAGGAGCCCCATGCGTCCTGACGGTCTGTGGCACCCGCGCCTCCTGCAGCTCCTGGCGGCGCTCGGGCACGGCGATCTGCTCGTCGTCGCCGACCCGGGACTGCCGGTTCCCGCCGGGGTGGAAGTCGTCGACCTGGTGTGGCGCAGGGGCGACCCGCCGTTCCTTCCCGTACTCGAAGCGGTACTCGACGAGCTGGTCACCGAACACGCCACGATCGCCGAGGAGGCCGCGGACCCGGCACTCCTGGCCGGGTTCCAGCGGCTCCTGTCCCCGGTCGCCGTGGACCGTGTCCCGCACACCGTGCTCAAGTCCCGCACCCGCACGGCCCGCGCGGTCATCAGAACCGGCGAGGCCACCCCGTACGCCAACGCGGTGCTCCGCGCCGGCGTGCCCTTCTGACCCCGCCCGGCGCGGGAGCCGAGCGCTGCCCGCACCTCACCGCCCCCGCACTGCCCGCCCCCACCGGAAGGCCTACGCAATGAAGCGCATGTCCGCTCCCGCCCTCGCCCTCCTCCTGGGCGCCGCCACCGCCCTGACCGCCTGCGGACAGGAGGGCGACGGCGCCACCGCCGGGAAGCCGGGGGACGGTGGCCGCCCCACCGTGTGCCTGGTGATGAAGTCGCTCGGCAACGAGTACTTCCAGGTCATGCAGAAGGGCGCCGAGGCCCATGCGAAGAAGCGCGGCGACCTGGAGCTGAAGGCCAGCGGCATCCAGAACGAGACCGACATCGACGGGCAGGTGGCGGCGATCAACCGCTGTGTCACCGACCAGGCCGACGCCCTGGTGATCGCGCCCGCCGACTCCCGTGCCCTGGTGGCGCCGCTGCAGCGCGCCGAGAAGCAGGGCCTGAAGGTCATCAACATCGATGTGAAGCTCGACGACGGCGCCCTGGAGGCGGCCGGCATGAAGGTGCCGTTCGTCGGGCCCGACAACAAGGAGGGTGCGCGCCTCTCCGGTGCGGTCCTCGCCGACAAACTCGGCAAGGGCGCCGAAGTGGTGCTCCTGGAAGGCAATCCGGGCGCGGACAACGCGCAGCAGCGCGCGGCCGGTTTCCGTGCGGCGGCCGCGGCGGGCGGCCTGAAGGTGGTCGACTCCAAGACCGCGCACTGGGAGACGGACGAGGCGTACAACGTCGTCGGCAATCTGCTCACCGCGCACCCGGGCATCAAGGGCGTGCTCGCCTCCAACGACTCGATGGCCCTCGGCGCGCTCAAGGCCATCGACGCGAAGAAGGCGCCGGTGAAGGTGGCGTCCTTCGACAACATCGAGGCGATCAGGCCGTACGTGAAGAAGGGCCGGGTCGTCTCGACGGTCGACCAGTACGCGGCGCGGCAGGCCGCCGACGGTATCGACCAGGCCATGAAGGCGGTCGGCGGCGAGGATCCCACCGGCTGGGTGAAGACCGACGTGAAGCTCATCACCGCCGACGACCTCGGCTGACGAGGCCCACGGTGACCGAGAGCGCACGGCACGAGCCCGGCCCGGCCCCCGGGGGCGCTGCCGTCCTGACCGCCGATGCCGTCTCCAAGGCGTTCCCGGGCGTGGTCGCCCTCGACCGGGTCCGGCTCGACCTGAGACCCGGCGAAGTGCACGCCCTGCTCGGCGAGAACGGCGCGGGCAAGTCGACCCTCGTCAAGATTCTCGCGGGGATCCAGCCGCCCGACGCCGGCACGCTGCGGCTCGGCGGCGAGCCGTACGCGCCGGGGGACGCGGCCGCCGCGATGCGCGCGGGCGTGCAGGTGGTGCACCAGGAGTTCCATCTGCTGCCGCATCTCACGGTCGCCGAGAACCTCTTCCTGCAGCGGCTGCCGCGGCGCTTCGGCCTCGTCGACCGGCGCGCGCTGCACCACCGTGCGGAGGAGCTGCTTGCCGAAGTCGGCCTGGATGTGAGGCCGCAGACCAAGGTGGAACGGCTCGGCATCGCGCAGATGCAGCTTCTGGAGATCGCCCGGACGCTGTGGCAGCGCTGCCGGGTCCTGGTCATGGACGAGCCCACGGCCACGCTCACCCCGCGCGAGGCTCAGCGCCTTTTCGCGCTGCTCCGCCGGCTCACGGCGCGCGGCACGGCGGTCCTGTACATCTCCCACCACTTGGAGGAGGTCTTTGAACTCGCCGACCGGATGACCGTGTTCCGCAACGGCCGGCATGTGGTGACCAAGGACGTCGCGGGCACGGACACCGCCGAGGTGATCCGGCTGATGGTGGGCCGCGACCTGGAGCAGGAGTACCCGCCGTACGTTCCGCGCGATCCGGGTCCCGAGCTGCTGCGGGTGCGGGAGCTGCGGCCGCGCGGCGGCGCCCCGGTGTCGTTCGCGCTGCACGCCGGTGAAGTGGTGGGCGTGGCGGGCCTGGTGGGCTCGGGACGTACGGAAATGGTGCGGGCCCTGTTCGGCGCGGACCGTCCGCTCGGGGGCCAGGTCCTGGTCAAGGGTCGGCCGGTGCGGATCCGGGGCCCGCGGGACGCGGTGCGGCACGGGATCAGCCTCCTGACCGAGGACCGCAAGGGTCAGGGCCTCGTCCTGGACATGCCCGTCGGCGCCAATGTCTCGCTCGCCGCGACCGGGAAGGTGGCCCGCGCCGGGTTCCTGCGCAGGGCCGAGGAGGACCGCCTCGCGCGCGCGGCGGTCGAGCGCCTTCAGGTGCGGACTCCCGGTGTGCGTACGGTCGTCGGCACCTTGTCGGGCGGCAACCAGCAGAAGGTCGTCCTCGGCCGCTGGCTGCTCGCGGGCACGGATGTCCTGGTGGTGGACGAGCCGACGCGCGGCATCGACGTCGGGGCGCGCTACGAGATCCACAAGCAGCTCGTCGACCTCGCGGCCGAGGGCAAGGCGCTCCTTGTGGTCTCCTCCGATCTGCCCGAGCTCCTCGGTGTCTGCGACCGCGTCCTGGTCTTCTCGCGCGGCCGGATCGCGGGCGAGGTGACCCGCGCCGACTTCGACAGCTCCCGCGTCCTGGCTCTCGCGTACTCCGGATACACGAACTCCGGCCAGACGAACGGCACTTCCGCAGGCGACGGCACGAAGGGTGACCCCGAATGACCTCCGCTCCCCCGCTACCGTCCCTGGAACGGCGCCCGACCGCGGGCTCCGTCGCGCGCTCGGCGATGGGCGAGGCCGGTACCGGTGTCGCCCTGCTCGCCCTGGTGGCCGTCTTCACGCTGGCCGCGCCCAAGTTCGCCACGGCGGGCAACCTCACGAACATCGCCACCGAGATCACCCTCAACACCATGCTCGCGGTGGGCCTGACCTTCGTCATCCTGGTCGGCGGCATCGATCTGTCGGTGGGCTCGGTGATGGCCCTGTCGGCGGTGGTGGCGGCCGATCTGCTGACCCGCAAGGATCTGTCGGTGACGACCGCGGTCGCCCTGGCCGTCCTGGTGGCGGTGGCGGTCGGCATGGGCTGCGGCCTGGTCAACGGCTTCGTCTCGGAGCGCTGGCGGGTCCCGTCGTTCATCGTCACGCTCGGCATGCTCAACGTGGCCCGAGGCGCGGCCCTCGAGTACACGAACGCCAAGACGCGCTACGACTTCCCGCAGGGCTTCAGCCGCTTCGGCACCTCCACGCTCCTCGGTATCCCGTCGCTGTTCTGGATCGCCCTCGTCATGGTCGCGGTGGGCCATCTGGTGCTCACCCGCACGGTGTTCGGGCGTCTGGTCTTCGCGATCGGCTCCAATGAGGAGGCGGTACGCCTGTCCGGGCACCGCACCTCGGTGGTGAAGGTGGCCGTGTTCGTCATCGCCGGGTTCGCCGTCGGTATCGCCGCGATCACCTATATGGCACGCCTGAACATCGCGTCACCGATCCTCGGCGGCGGCTACGAACTCAGTGCCATCGCCGCGGTGGTGATCGGCGGAGCGTCGCTCTCGGGCGGCAAGGGCTCCATGATCGGCACACTGCTCGGGGCCTGCCTGCTCGGCGTACTGACCAACGGCCTGCTGCTGATGGGGGTTTCGGACTTCCAGCGGCAGATGATCACCGGCGGCGTGATCATGGTGGCGGTCGTGATCGACCACTACCGCGACCGACTGGCGGCGCGCCTGGGCTGATCAGGCACTGCTCAAGCACTGTTCAGGCACTGCCCAGGCACCGCTCAGGCGGTGCGGTACGCGTCACGCAGGCGGGACTTCACCAGCTTGCCGGTCGGGGTGCGCGGCAGCCGGTCGGTGAAGTCGACGGTACGCGGCACTTTGTAGCGGGCGATGCGGGAGCGTACGAACTCCTGTAGTTCGGCGGCGAGTTCAGGCCCGGGAACACTGCCGACCGCGACCTGCACCACGGCCGTGACCGACTCGCCCATCTCCGAGTCGGGCACCCCGATCACGGCGACGTCCTCGACCGCGGGATGGAGGACCAGGACGTCCTCGATCTCCTGCGGGTAGATGTTCACACCGCCGGAGATGACGGTGAAGGCCCGCCGGTCGGTGAGGAAGAGATAGCCGTCCTCGTCGACATGGCCGATGTCGCCCGTGGTGGTCCAGTGGGGGTGCTCGGGGTGCTGCGCCTCGGCGGTGCGGGCCGAGTCGTTGTGGTAGCGGAAGGGCAGTTCCTCGCGCTCGAAGTAGACGGTGCCGGTCTCGCCGGGCGCGAGTTCCTTGCCGTCGTCGCCGCAGATCCGCAGTGTGCCGAGGAGTTCGGCCTTTCCCACGGAGCCGGGCTTGCGCAGCCACTCCTCGGGGCCGATGAAGGTGATGCCGTTGCCCTCGGTGGAGGAGTAGTACTCGTACAGGACCGGTCCCCACCACTCCATCATCCGCTCCTTGACCTCGCGGGGGCAGGGCGCGGCGGCGTGGATGGCGACGCGCAGCGAGCTCATGTCATGGCGTGCGCGCACCTCTTGGGGCAGTTTCAGCATCCGTACGAACATGGTGGGCACCCACTGGCTGTGCGTGACCCGGTGGCGTGCGATCGCGGCGAGCGCACCCTCGGCGTCGAAGGAGTCCATCAGGACGAGGGTGCCGCCGGTGGCGGTGACCACACCGGCGAAGCGCAGCGGGGCCGCGTGGTAGAGCGGCGCGGGGCACAGGTACACGGTGTCCGTGCCGAAGCCGTACATGGGCTGGAAGAGCAGCGTGTACGTGCTGGGCTCGGTGCGGACATCGCCTTCGGGCAGCGTCGGCTCGATGCCCTTGGGCCGGCCCGTGGTGCCCGAGGAGTAGAGCATGTCGACGCCGCGCGGCTGGTGCCGCGGCGGCTCGGGCGAGGCGGCGGCGAGGGCGCGCTCGTACGAACCGGCCCCCGACTCCTCGTCGAAACCGAGCCGGATCGCGGGACCGTGCGCCAACTCCACGACATCAGCCGGGAGGTGACCGAGCCCGCCGGAGTGCACCAGGGCCTTCGCGCCGCAGTCCCGCACGATGTACGCGGCCTCGTCGGCGGTGAGGTGGTGGTTGACGGCGGTGAGGTAGAGGCCGGAGCGCAGAGCCGCCCAGTACACCTCGACCATCCGCGGATCGTTGCCGCTGAGCACGGCGAGGTGGTCGCCGGGCCCCAGGCCCGCGCCGCGCAGATGGTCCGCGAGCCGCAGCGAGCGCTCTTCGAGCTGTCCGTAGGTGAGGGTGCGGCGGCCGTCGGCCGTGACGACGGCCGCCTTGTCGGGGTCGTACGCTCCCGGATACATGGGCCGACGGTATGGATGGCCCATACAGCCGGTCAAGGCGTACGACAGCTGCTTTTTGACGCTACGTCAGACCATGGGGCGCGGCCGCTACGGCGCGACGAACTGCACATCCAGGGCGATCTTGACGACCTCGCCGAGCAGTCCGGGCGCGAAGTCCAGGCCGTACTCGCTGCGCCGGATCTCCCCGGTCGCCTCGAACCCGGCATGCCGGCTGCCGTCCATCGGCACGTCCACGAGCCCGCCGAACTCGACGTCGAAGACGACCGGCCGGGTGACGTCCCCGATCGTCAGCTCGCCCTCCATGGTCCAGTCGTCACCGGCGCCCGCGAGCCGCGTCGAGCGGAAGGACATCGTGGGCCGCTTCTCGACGTCGAGCAGGTCCGACGCCCGCACATGCGCGTCCCGGTCAGCGTTGCCGGTGTCGATGGAGGCGAGGGCCACGGTCGCGGTGACGGAACTCGTCTCCAGGGTGTCGCCGATGACCAGTGCGGCGTCGAGGTCGTTGAAACGGCCGCGCACCTTGGCGATGCCGAGATGACGGATGGTGAAGCCGACGGCGGAGTGCAGCGGGTCGAACGCCCAGCGTCCGGCGGACAGCGGCAGGGCGACGGAGGCGGTTGCCTCGGCAGAGCCAGGCGTGGCGGCGGAGCCAGGCGTGACGGTGGAGGCAGGTGCTGCGGCGGCGGTGTGTGCTTCGGAAGTCATGTCCCCAACCTGCCTTCCGGCCGCCGCCGCAGGAAGGCCGCGCTGAGGCTGGTAGTGACAGGGCCACCCTGAGCGCGGGCACCGGCCGTACGATCGCCGGGTGAGCGACAACGAACTGGGCGCCTACCTGCGCGCGTGCCGGGAGTCCGTGACCCCGGCCGAGGTCGGCCTGCCGCCCGGCCGGCGGCGCCGCACCCCGGGCCTGCGCCGCTCCGAGCTGGCCATGCTGGCGGGGATCAGCGTCGAGTATCTGGCCCGCCTGGAGCAGGGCCGGGACCGGCATCCGTCGGCGCAGGTGCTCTCCGCGCTGTGCGAGGCGCTGCGGCTGCCGCTGGAGGCCCGCGCACATCTGCGGCTGCTCCTGAAGTCGCAGGAGGGGCACTTCATGTGCGGCGTGGCGCCGTCCCCCGCGGCCCGCGAGGTGCGGCCCACGGTGCTCGCGCTGCTCGCCCGGCTCGAACCGACCCCGGCCGTCGTCCTCAACCTCCTCGGCGAGGCCGTCGCCCGCACCGAGGGCTACGCCCGGCTCATGGGCCCGCTCGGCGCCCTCGACAGCGATCCGCCGAGCCTGCTCCGCTACGTTCTCACCGACCCGCGCGCCAAGGACGCCTACTCCGACTGGGAGCGCGTCGCCGACAACCAAGTGGCGTCTCTGCACTACGAGTTGACGCGGACCGATCCCCATGTGGCCGATCTGGCCCAGGAGCTGACCATCACCGCGGGTACCCCGTTCACCGACAGGATCGGCGCCCCCACGCGCCCGCTGCCCCGCACCGGCGTCGACCGCCTGGTCCATCCCGACGCGGGTGAGCTGCGCCTCGCGTACGAGACCCTCGACCTCCCGGAGGCCGACGGCCAGCGCCTGGTCGTCCACCTCCCCGCGGACGACGCCACATCAACGGCCCTCGACCGCCTTCAGGGCCGCCGCCCCGGGACGCTGCGCGCGGTGGGTGGCTAGGTCTTCCGGGGTTTCCTTGGGGCCTCGGAGTGGGTCATCGGACGGTGACCGTGTAGATGAAGTATTCGGGGTTCGTGCCGGGACTGCTGGTGGCGGTGGGGACCGGCCTGGTGGGGGCAGCCGTGGGCAGGGCGTCGGGGTTGTCCCGCGTCGGGAAGCAGGACTTCAGCGGGCAGTGGATGAGCTTGATCTTCGTGGTGCCCGCTTTGACGGCCTTGAACTCGAAGGTGCGGGTGCCGTCTCCGCCGCCGTCCACGCCGGGGTCGCCGGCCTCGGTCTCCTCGACCTCCCCCGTGCGCCGCACAACCGCGCTGTCAGGGTGGGGACTTACCAGGTAGAAGTCCTGGGCCATGGCGGGGTTCGCGGGCACGGACAGGGCGAACTCGTCGCCGGCGTCGACCTCGATGGACCGCTCGTCGACCTCGTAGGCCTCGGGGCCGAACAGACCACAGCCGGTCAGGGCCACGGCGGCGAGCGGCAGGAACACTGCGGCGGCGAGCCGGCTGCGCATCACAGACCTCGGGTATCCGTTCACGTCAGGCGGCGGGCATGGGGAACGCGTCGGCAGGAATGTGACAGGGGGCGGTGACATGCCCACAGCGGCCGTCACCGCCCCCCGCACAGTTCCCTCAGGGCCCGGCCACCCGAGGCCGTGCCCGGCTCAGCGGCGCCCGGCGGTCCGTGTGGCCCGCAGCCACTCCTTGTTCATCGCGGCGATCGACGGGAGCGGGATGCCCTTGGGGCAGGCGGTGGCGCACTCACCGGCGAGGGTGCAGCCGCCGAAGCCCTCGGCGTCCATCTGCCCGACCATGTCGAGGACCCGGGTCTCACGCTCGGGCGCGCCCTGGGGCAGCACGTTGAGGTGGTTGACCTTGGCCGAGGTGAACAGCATCGCCGAGCCGTTGGGGCACGCCGCCACACAGGCGCCGCAGCCGATGCACTCGGCGTGCTCGAAGGCGGAGTCGGCGTCGGGCTTGGGCACCGGAGTGGCGTGCGCCTCCGGGGCCGAGCCGGTGTTGGCGGAGACATAGCCGCCCGCCTGGATGATCCGGTCGAAGGCCGAGCGGTCCACCACCAGGTCCTTGACCACCGGGAAGGCGGAGGCGCGCCACGGCTCGATGTCGATGGTGTCGCCGTCCTTGAAGGACCGCATGTGGAGCTGGCAGGTGGTGGTGCGCTCGGGGCCGTGCGCGTCGCCGTTGATGACGAGGGAGCAGGCGCCGCAGATGCCTTCGCGGCAGTCGTGGTCGAAGGCGACCGGGTCCTCGCCCCGCACGATGAGCTCTTCGTTGAGGGTGTCGAGCATCTCCAGGAAGGACATGTCGGACGAGATGCCGTCGACCTCGTAGGTGGACATGGCGCCTTCGGCGGCGGCGCTTCGCTGCCGCCAGACGCGCAGGGTGAGCTTCATCAGGCGTAGCTCCGTTGCGTGGGGTGGACGTACTCGAAGACCAGGTCTTCCTTGTGCAGGACGGGAGCGTCACCGGTGGCCGTGAACTCCCAGGCGGCGGCGTAGGAGAACTCCTCGTCGCGGCGCTCGGCCTCGCCGTCGGGGGTCTGCGACTCCTCGCGGAAGTGACCGCCGCAGGACTCCTCGCGGTGCAGGGCGTCGAGGCACATCAGCTCGGCGAGCTCCAGATAGTCGACGATGCGGTTGGCCTTCTCAAGGGACTGGTTGAACTCCTCGCCGCTGCCCGGGACCTTGATGCGGCGCCAGAACTCCTCACGGATCTGCGGGATGCGGTCGAGCGCCTTGCGCAGGCCCTCCGCCGTACGCCCCATGCCGCAGAACTCCCACATCAGCTCGCCGAGTTCACGGTGGAAGGAGTCGGGGGTGCGGTCGCCGTCGACGGCGAGGAGCAGATGGAGACGGTCCTCGGTGTCGGCCACCACTTCCTGGACGGCGGGGTGTGCGGCGCTCACCTCGTCCTTGTGCGGGTTGCGGGCCAGATAGTCGTTGATGGTGGACGGCAGCACGAAGTAGCCGTCCGCGAGGCCCTGCATCAGGGCGGAGGCGCCGAGCCGGTTCGCGCCGTGGTCGGAGAAGTTGGCCTCGCCGATCGCGAACAGGCCCGGGACCGTGGTCTGCAGGTCGTAGTCGACCCACAGGCCACCCATCGTGTAGTGCACGGCGGGATAGATCCGCATGGGCACCTCGTACGGATCCTCGTCGGTGATCCGCTGGTACATGTCGAAGAGGTTGCCGTACTTGGCCGCCACCGCCTCGCGGCCCATCCGTGCGATGGCGTCGGCGAAGTCGAGGTAGACGCCCTGACCTCCCGGGCCCACACCCCGGCCCTCGTCGCAGACGTTCTTGGCGGCCCTGGACGCGATGTCGCGGGGCACGAGGTTACCGAAGGAGGGGTAGACGCGCTCCAGGTAGTAGTCGCGCTCGTCCTCGGGGATCTTGTTCGGCGGGCGCTCGTCGCCCTTCGCCTTCGGCACCCAGATCCGGCCGTCGTTGCGCAGCGACTCGCTCATCAGGGTCAGCTTGGACTGGTGGTCGCCGGTGCGCGGAATGCAGGTGGGGTGGATCTGCGTGAAGCAGGGGTTCGCGAAGTACGCGCCCCTGCGATGGGCCCGCCAGACCGCCGTCGCGTTGGAGTTCATGGCGTTCGTCGACAGATAGAAGACATTGCCGTAGCCGCCGGACGCGAGGACCACGGCGTCCGCGAAGTACGTCTCGATCTTCCCGGTGATCAGATCGCGGGCGACGATGCCGCGGGCCCGGCCGTCGACGACGATCAGATCGAGCATCTCGGTGCGCGGATGCATCTCGACGTTGCCGGCGGCGATCTGCCGCGACAGCGCCTGGTAGGCGCCGAGCAGCAGTTGCTGCCCCGTCTGGCCGCGGGCGTAGAACGTACGCGAGACCTGGACGCCGCCGAAGGAGCGGGTGTCGAGCAGTCCGCCGTACTCGCGGGCGAACGGCACGCCCTGCGCCACGCACTGGTCGATGATCTCGACGGAGATCTGGGCGAGCCGGTGCACATTGGACTCCCGCGCGCGGAAGTCACCGCCCTTGACCGTGTCGTAGAAGAGCCGGTGGACGGAGTCGCCGTCGTTGCGGTAGTTCTTCGCGGCGTTGATGCCGCCCTGCGCGGCGATGGAGTGGGCACGGCGCGGTGAGTCCGAGAAGCAGAACTGCACGACGTGGTAGCCCTGTTCGGCGAGCGTGGCGCCCGCGGAGCCGCCCGCGAGGCCGGTGCCGACCACGATCACGGTGTGCTTGCGGCGGTTGGCCGGGTTGACCAGCTTGGCCTCGAAACGGCGGGTGTCCCAGCGCTCGGCGATCGGCCCCGCGGGCGCCTTGGTGTCGGCGACCGGCTCCCCGGTGCGGTACGAAACGTAGGAACTCATTCAGCTCACCACTCCGGTCATGACGGCTACGGGTACGGACACGAAGCCCACGGTCAGCAGCAGGGCGAGGCCGTTCGCCGCGGTCTTCAGGGCGCGGTCACGGGTGGCGTTGCCGACGCCGAGGGTCTGCGCGGCGCTCCAGAAGCCATGCCGGATGTGGAAGCCGAGTGCGGCCATCGCGACGATGTAGATGACATTGCCGTACCAGGTCTGGAAGGTCGCGACGACGTTCTGGTACGCCTCGCCGTGCACACCGTGGGGGTTGACGGTCAGGGTCGTCAGATCGAGCAGATGCCACACGATGAACAGGCCGAGGATGATGCCGCCCCAGCGCATGGTGCGGGTGGCGTAGCTGGTACGCGGCTTCTTGTGCACGTACTTCGTGGGGCGGGCCCTGATGTCACGGCGGCTGAGCTGGTACGCGGAGACCGCGTGCGCCACGACCGCGGCGACCAGGACGATCCGGACCAGCCACAGCGTCCACTCGTAGTGCATGAAGGGCTCGCCGACGACGCGCAGCCAGTGCGCGTACCCGTTGAACTCGTCGGTCCCGAAGAAGATCTTGAGGTTGCCCAGCATATGGACGACCAGATACAGGAGCATGATCAGGCCGCTGACGGCCATCACGGTCTTCTTGCCGACGGTCGAGTCCCAGAGCGGATGCTTCTTGGACGGCCGTCGTTCCGTCCGCGTTGCCAGTGCCATGGACAGAGACGCTAGAGGCCAAGGGCCCGAGAGGTCCAAGACATGGTGCAGCTCATTCCCATAGCCTGCGCCTATCGAGGATCTATCCTGGCCCCATGCAGTTCCAGCAGCTCCAGTACTTCGTGGCGGTGGCCGAGACCCGGCACTTCACCCGCGCCGCCGAGCAGGTCCATGTGGCGCAGCCCTCGCTGTCCCAGCAGATCCGTTCCCTGGAACGGGAGTTGGGCGCGGAACTGTTCAGCAGGGCCCGGGGCAATATCGCGCTCACGGACGCGGGCGAGACACTGCTTCCGCTCGCCCGGCGCATCCTCGCGGACATGGACACGGCCCGGCAGGAGGTCCAGGAGCTGGGCCGCCTGGAGCGCGGCCGGATCCGTCTGGGGGCGACGCCCAGCCTGTGCACGGGCCTGCTGCCCGATGTCCTGCGCGACTTCCACGACCGCTATCCGGGTATCCGGCTGCTCATCGAGGAGGGCGGCTCCCACGACCTGGTGCGCGAACTGGCCCGCGGCGCACTGGACTTGGCGCTGGTCGTGCTGCCCCTGCCGAGCCCGTCGCCGGCCCTGACGACCCTGGAGCTGCTGCGCGAGGACCTGGTGGTGGTCTCATCGCCGGATGCGCCCGCGCCGGGCCGCGGCCGTTCCGTGCGCATCGCCGATCTGCAGAGCGAGCGTCTTGTGATGTTCCGGCACGGCTACGACCTGCGTGAACTGACGGTCGCCGCCTGCCGCACGGCCGGTTTCGAGCCGGACTTCGCGGTGGAGGGCGGCGAGATGGACGCGGTGCTCGGCTTCGTCCGCGCGGGCCTCGGCGTCGCGGTCGTCCCCCGTATGGTCGCGACCCGCGCCGGCCGTGATCTGCGGGTGACCCCGCTGACCCGGCCGGGCCTGCACCGCACCATCGCCCTCGCCCACCGCAGCGATGTGGCACCACCCAGGGCGGCAAGGGAGCTGCAGCGGATGCTGCTCCATTAGCCCGTCCGGCGTTTGAGGACGAGCCCGCAGGGCGATGTAGCGGCGACCGAGCCGACGGTACGCATCACCGTGACGGGCGCGGGTCGCAGTCACGAACAACGCCTTACCCCGTCGCATCCACCAGCGCCAGCGTGTGCAGCCGGTCCGGCGGACCCGGACGGGCGTAGTACCAGCCCTGCGCCGTGTCGCAGCCCAGATCACGCAGCTGCTCGGCCTGCGCGCCGGTCTCCACGCCCTCGACCGTGACCGACAGGTCCAGGCTGTGGGCGAGCGAGACGACACCTTCGACGATCTTCAGGTCGACCGGGTCCACCGGATAGCGCTGCATGCCCTGCGTGAAGGAACGGTCCAGTTTCAGGACGCTCACGGGCAGGCGGCGCAGATTGGCGAGGTTCGAGTAGCCGGTGCCGAAGTCGTCGAGCGCGATGTCCACGCCCATCTCGGCGAGCCTGCGCAGCGGTTTGAGCAGGTCGTCGTCCGCGCCGATGAGCGCGGACTCGGTGACCTCCAGGCAGAGCGCGCCGGGTTCGAGCCCGATCCGCTCCAGGATCTCCACGGTGTCGGCCACCAGGCCCGGATGGTGCAGCTGGACCGGCGACAGATTCACATTGATCCGCAGCGGTCCCGCGTCGGCGTGCTTGACCTGCCAGTCGCGGGCCTGGCGTACCGCCTCCTCCAGGACCCAGCGGCCGAGCGGCACGATCAGGCCGGTGTGCTCGGCGAGCGGGATGAACCGGTCGGGGCCGAGCACGCCGTGCTGCGGATGCGTCCAGCGCACCAGCGCCTCGGCGCCGCTGACACTGCCGTCGGCGAGGTGTACGAGCGGCTGGTACTCGATGAAGAACTCGCCGCGCGCCAGCGCCGTGGGCAGGGCCGTGGTCAGACCGTGCCGGGTGATGGTGCGGGCGTCCACCTCGGGGTCGGCCAGCTCGAAGCGGTTGCCGCCGGCCGACTTGGCGCGGTACATCGTGATGTCGGCGCTGCGCAGCACCTCCGCGGGGCTGCGTTCGCCAGCCGGCCCTTCGACGATGCCGATGGAGCCGCGCACGGAGATCTCGCGGCCCTCGATCCGGATCGGGATGGAGAGCATGCTCAGGATCCGCCCCGCGAGGTCGTCGACCTCGCGTTCGGTGTCGGGTCCGGTGGTGAGCGCCACGAACTCGTCGCCGCCCAGGCGCGCGACCATCTCGCCGGGTGCGGTGGCGCAGGACTGCAGCCGGTCGGCGACCTCGACGAGCAGCCGGTCCCCCGCGGCGTGGCCGAGGCTGTCGTTGATGGCCTTGAAGCCGTCCAGGTCGAGGTAGCACAGGCCGTAGCGCATGCCCTCGCCACCGGCCAGGGCCTTCTCCAGGCGCTCGAAGAACAGGGTGCGGTTCGGCAGCCCGGTGAGGGCGTCGTGCGTCGCCTCGTAGCGCAGGCGCAGATTGAGCAGCCGGCGCTCGGTGGTGTCCTCCATCAGCGCGAGCTGGTACTGCGGGCGGCCCTCGGCGTCCCGCAGCAGGGACACGGTGAGGTTGGTCCACAGGACGGTGCCGTCGTGGCGGTAGTACGGCTTCTCGACGCGGTAGTGCTCGCGGTCGCCGCGCACCAGTTCCTCGTAGAGCCGCCACACCTGCGGGGCGTCGTCGGGATGCGTCCAGTCGCTGACGTTGCGGCCGCGCAGCTGCTGCTCGAGGCCGCCGCCGAACATCCGCGTGAGGGTGTCGTTGACCTGCAGGATGGTGCCGTCCAGATCGGCGATGCCGATACCGACCGCGGCGCCCTCGAAGACGGCGCGGAAGCGGGCCTCGCTGGCGTGCAGCGCGGCGGCCACGGCGTGCCGGGCGTCGAGGGCGGCCCGCGATATGGCCTCCTGCTCGGCGAGGGTGCGCTCGCGCAGGGCCTGCGCGAAGCCCGCGGCCATGGCGTGCTGCAGGCGCGCGCTGCGGGTCCTGAGTTCGTCCTGCTCGCGCTGGTCGTCCTCGTGGCCGCAGTAGAGGACCAGATAGGCGTCGACGACGTCGAGGGTGCGGCTGAGCGCCTCGGGGTCGGTGCAGTGCACCCCGATGAGGGCCGCTCCGACCGCCTGCCCCTCGGCCGCGTCGAAGGTGCGGGCCGCGAGGGCGTCCCGCAACCGCCGCGCGAGCGGCACCAGTTGCTGCTCGAACTCGGGGCGGGTCAGCGAGGTGGCCGTGGCGGGGAAGACCGCGCGGCTCCATATCGTGGCGAACCGCCGCAGTCTTCCCTCGGGCCCGTCCGGCGCCGCGCTCATTTCGGTCACGCGCGCTCCCGATGGCTCGCTGCTCCGCCCCTGCGGCGCACTCCTTGGGCCACGGGGCGTCCGGCCCCGGCTCTCGCGCTCGACTGCGGCCGGCCGGCCCGCGTCATGTCGCTCACGAGGCGCGCCCCACACCCGCATAGCCGGAGAACGCGAACGGATCCTCCTGCTCGGGTGGTGTCTCGGGCCGCCAGTGCGGCATCTGCACAAGCCCTGGGTCGACCATCTCGTACCCCTCGAAGAAACGCGCGATCTCGTCGCGCGTGCGCATGACCAACGGATTGCGGATGTTCCGGTAGACCCCGACCGTGCCCGCCGTCTGTTCGTCGGGCAACGGTACGCCGTCGTACGAGGCGTGGGTGACGACCAGCAGGCTGCCGGGCGCCAGGGCGTCCCGCAGCTCGGCCACCGCGGCGTGCGGGTCGTCCGCGTCCTCCACGAAGTGGAGGATCGCCACGAGCAGCAGGGCAACGGGACGCTCCAGGTCCAACAGCCCCGTCAGGTCGGGGTTGTTGAGGATCTCCCGGGGTTTGCGAAGGTCGGCGGAGACCACGGTCGCGGTGTCGTTGCCGTCGAGCACTGCGCGGCTGTGTGCGACGGCGACCGGATCGTGGTCGACGTACACGACCTTCGCCCCTGAATATTCCCTGTGTGCCACTTCATGAACATTGCCGAAGGTGGGAATTCCGGACCCAATGTCGAGGAATTGGGTGACGCCCTGATCGACGGCGTACCGAACGGCCCGCCGCATGAAGGCACGATTCGCCTGCATGATCTTGGGGAGCCCCGGCATGAACTCCATGGCCTTGCGGGCCGCTTGCCTGTCCACCTCGAAGTTATGCGATCCGCCCAGGTAGAAGTCGTAAATACGGGACACGCTGGGCTTCGTGATGTCGATGCCCGGCGGGGCCCAGGCGGGTCGATCCATCGTGTCTCCAAGGCGTAGGCGAGCCGGTGTTCGAGCCGAGGCTACTGATCGCTCGCCAACGGGTCGAGCAGAACCGGAAATTGCTCATCCGTTCTCGGTCACTGCCTGCGGCATGTGCACCTGCAGCTGCACGTGCACTTGGCTGATTGCAGGTGCACACACCCGCAGGCCCCTTCTCCGCCGATGACGGGGAAAGGGCCTGCGGGGTCGGCCGGTTGCGATGGTCCCGGCATTCACTCCTTCACCTTTCGTGTACTATTTCGCCGCGCCGACCAGCTTCCCCTCGGGTGATACGGCGTACCAAGTGCCGCCCACGCCCTGCCCGTTGGTGTCACCCGGCTTCTTGTCGCCGGAGAAGGTGTAGAGCGGCCAGCAGTCGATGGTCTGCTGCCTGACCCCGTCAGGCCGGTCGAAGACGACGAAGCCCTTCTTCAGGACGCCCTCGGTGTCGTTCTTCTCCACGGGCTGCACGACGGGCCAGTTCTCCAGGCAGTCGCCGGTGCAGGCGGACTTCATGGGCCAGGCGGAGTCCTTCTTGAAGCGGTAGACGGTCATGCCGTTCTTGTCGACGACGACCTCGCCGAGCTGGGGGTCCTTGCGGGTCGAAAGGCCCGGCAGGTCATCGGCGCCGCCCTCGGCCGCGCCACCGGCGTCCGCGCCACCGTCCGCCGCGGGCGCGGCCTTCTTGCCGTCGGGGGCCGCCGCGAACCAGGTGCCGCCCACGCCCTGGCCCTTCGCGTCGCCCGGCTTCTTGTCCGCGGCGTAGCGGTACATGGGCCGGCCCGCGATGGTCAGCTGCTCGGTGCCGTCCTCGCGGGCCACCGAGCCGAGCAGGGACGCGTCGACACCGGGGGCCGCCTTGGCACCCTCGGCGGCGACCACGGGCCAGGTCTCCGCGCACTCGCCGACGCAGGCCGACTTGGGCGGCTTCGCGGTGTCCTTGTCGAAGCGGTAGAGCGTGAACCCGGCGCTGTCCGTGACGACCTCGCCGAGTTTCTTGCTGTCCCACACCGCGAGCTGACCTGCGGATTTCGCCTCGGCACCGGAGCCCGTACCGCCTTCCGCGCCGTATCCGTCGCCGTAGCCGCCCTCCGCGGGGGCCGCGTTGCCCACGTTCTGTCCCTCTGCCCCGTCGCCCGCCTGGTCCTGACCGCACGCCGTCGTCAGCGCCAGGAGGGCAGCAGCCGTCAGCGCGACCGAGGCGCTCCGCCAGGTGTTCATCCGTTGTCAACTCCCGTTGTCGTAGAGGCTCTTGCGACGCCGTGTGCGTCACGTATGGCCCTAGGTACGGAAGCGGACGGCCGCCGTGTTCAACCCGCCCTCAAGATTCTTTCGGTACGTGCGGTACGCGAAGCGGCACGCTCGGTGCCACGCCCCGGGCACGCGCCCCGGGTCGCCGCGGCTGCGTGCCGATGCCGGAATGGCCGATTCTCGCCGCTCGGCCCCCGGAAGATCTCACCGCCGGGCCAGGC
This sequence comes from Streptomyces monticola, assembly GCF_042665355.1. Classification (NCBI taxonomy): domain Bacteria; kingdom Bacillati; phylum Actinomycetota; class Actinomycetes; order Kitasatosporales; family Streptomycetaceae; genus Streptomyces; species Streptomyces monticola. The sequence continues at coordinate 52,245 of NZ_JBHTCF010000023.1, forward strand.
GGTTCCCCGCTCCCCCGAGCTGCGGAGCCCGCCGGACTGCCGCACTCTGAGGTCATGGCCTGGCAAGCGCCCATAGTCGTGTTTCCGCTCGTGGCAGGGGAAGGGCGGCGGATCAGCGTGCGGGGGCAGCCCCTCGGCGTCGCGCACAGCGACCGCGAGCTGGTGGAGTTCCTGCGCGGCGCGGGGCTCAACGAGGCCGATGTGGCGCTCGACGACCCGCACCTCGTGGAGTGGCGCGGCGGGCGGCCGCACGAGTGGCGGACAACCGGCTCCGGTCACACGACGTAGCGAAACGTCCGGTCTCACCCGATCGGACGCCCGGGCCGAAAGATGCCGAGAGATGGGAACGATGTCGTGCAGGTGCCGTTGGCGGCGGGGCCGCTGGACTGGTCGCTGGTCGGCGGTGCCGTTCCGCTCGCCCTGAAGATCCTCGGCGTGGTCTCCCTCATCGGCCTGGTCTTCTCCCGCAACCGCCGCTGGTGGACCCGACTGCTGCCGCTCGCCCTGGTGCTCGCCGCGCTGCTCACGATCCTGGTGAAGATCGCCGTCAACGACTGGTGGAAGCCGTTCCCCGACGATCTGCCCACCGAGATCCTGTTCTGGATCGGCATCCTCTTCGCGGGCCTGTGCATGGCCCTCTTCAAGATGCCGCTGCTGCGCTGGCGCGGCCGCGCTGGAGCTCTGGTGGCCGCGTTCCTGGTCGCGGTGTTCGCGGCGAATCAGTGCAATATCTTCTACGACAACTACCCCACGTTCCGTACCATGCTGGGCCCACAGGACACGGTCAGCCTCAAGGACGCCGCCGGCGGCAAGGACTCCTCCGTACTCGAAGTGCCCGAGGGCAAGACGATCTCCGAGGTGTGGAAACCGCCCGCCGGACTCCCCGCCAAGGGCGATGTGGCCAAGGCGACGATCCCGGGCACCAAGTCGGGCTTCAAGGCGCAGGATGCGTACGTCTACGTGCCGCCGGCCTACAAGGCCGCGCAGCGCCCGCTGCTCCCGGTCCTGGTCCTGATGGCGGGCCAGCCGGGCGCCCCGGAGAACTGGATCACCTCGGGCCAGCTGCCCGACATGCTGGACGCCTTCGCCGCGCAGCACCAGGGACTCGCCCCCGTCGTGGTGGTCGCCGACCAGCTGGGCTCCCCGTTCAAGGACCCGCTGTGCATGAACTCCCGGCTTGGCAACATCCAGACGTATCTCGCCGAGGACGTACCGGCCTGGATCACGAAGAACCTGCAGACCTCCACCGACCGCAAGCAGTGGGCGATCTCGGGTCTGTCCAACGGCGGCACCTGCTCGCTGCAGATGGCCGTGAACGCCCCGGAGCGCTATGGCGCCTTCATCGACATCTCGGGCGAGTTCCAGCCGACCAACGGCAGTGTGCAGAGCACCGTCAAGCAGGCCTTCGGCGGTGACGCGGCGGCGTACCACAAGGTGAACCCGGCCGATGTGATGAAGCGCCAGAAGTTCCCCGACACCGCCGGTGTCTTCGTGGCGGGCCTGGACGACCAGCCCTATCTCGGCCAGGCGCGCCAGATCTTCCAGGTCGCCAAGGGCGCGGGCATGAAGGTCGAGCTGGTCGAACTGCCCGGCAATCACAGCTGGCAGGTGTGGCGGCCGGGCCTGGAGCAGCAACTGCCGTGGCTGGCCCGCCAGACGGGCCTGATCCGCTGACGCCCGGTACCCGCGCCGCCCGGCACCCGGCACCCGGCACCGGCACCCGGCCCCGGCGCACGGAGACCGGTGAGCGCGAAGGCCGCGGCAGGCGCCGAAACCCCCTTGAGCGCGCGTTCCCCTGGGCGGCGGACATCCATGCCCCATTCGCCCGACAGCGATCGCGGCCACCGGAGCGGTTCCCTAGCGTTTCGGGCATCGAGGTGCATTACCGGTTGAAGCGGAACAGGTCCGCGCCTGCTCCTCGGGGACCCGGAGGATTGCTCATGCGCGCGATATCCCTCGCCGCCACGGCCCTCGTCACCGCCAGCGCCCTGACCCTGGCCGCTCCCACCGCACAGGCGGCCGTGACCGCGGAGGGCGACATCACGTCGTTCGGCTTCAGCGTCACGCCCTCGACGATCGCCGCGGGCGGTCAGGTCACGCTCAAGGTGGACGACTGCGACTCGGAGGCCACCGCCACATCGGGCGTCTTCGACATGGTCAAGATCCCCAAGGGCCAGACGGCCACGGCCACCGTCGACTGGGACGCCAAGCCCGGCGCGATGTACACCGTCACCTTCGACTGCGGCGGCGAGAAGGGCACCACGGACCTCACCATCGCGACCGGCGGCGGCAGCACCGGCGGCAGCAGCACGGGCGGGATGAGCACCGGCGGCACGCACACCGGAGGTACGCATCACCGGGGCGTGAAGGCCGGTATCGGCGGCAGCCTGAGCGATCTGGACTTCGGGGAGATCGCCCTGGGCGCCGCGCTGATCGCGGGCGCGCTCGGCTCCGCGTACTACTGGGCCCGGCGCCGCCCGGCCGGGGACGACGCCTGATCCGGCGGCCGCCCAACCACCGTGCGGAACACAGTGCTTCGCCCCGGGATCCGCACCGATCCCGGGGCGAAGCACTGTGCGTCAGGACCGCGAGGTCCGTCCGAGGCGCTCCGTCACGCCCTGGACTCGCCCCGGCGGCGCAGCCAGAACACACCGCCGCCGATGACCGCGGCGGCCACGAGGGAGCCGCCGATGGCCATGTCGGTGGACGTGGCACCGGACTTGACGCTGCCGCCCTCACCGCCGTGCGCACCGCCGTAGACGGTGAGCGCCTGGCTCTTGGTCACGCTGGTGCCGCAGGTGGCCGTCACGTCGTGGGCGCCGATGTGCGCGTTGTTGCCGATGGTGACGTTGGCGGTGGCGACGCCGCCGTTCCAGTTCAGCGGGGTGTTCGGGAAGGCCGACGACGAGACGTGGCCGTTGGTCCGGCACTCGTGGGCGTTGACCATGACCGAGACGGACCCGCCGCGGTGCGTGGTGCTCGGCGAGACGGTGATGGAATTCCCGTCCCAGGCGCTCGCCGTGGGCGCTGCGAGCCCGATGAACGCACCGGCGGCGACTGTGACCGCGAGGGTACGAGATGTACGCATGAGGACCTCCGCGGGAGCGCGCCCCGGGGAACCGTCCCCGGGCAGTATTGGCGAGAGCGCCTCCCAGACAGACCCTCAGGCGCCGTGTGCGGACCCGCATTTCGGGGCTGGTCCGTCCTGGTGAGCGACACGCCGGGGCGGCATCCCGCAAAGCGGAGTACCCGCAGGTCACGGACCGTCAGAAAATACCTGCGGCGAGCAACTCGGATGGCGCACCGGGTGCCCTCGCGCCACCCGTTCGCCCTCGCTCTGTCGCCCCTTTCCCGCCGGGCACTTAGCGTTCTTGCATGCGCAACGGACGCGGCAGGACAGTCGCGTTGAGAGGGGATAGAGAATGCCTTCGTCCCAGTCCGCCGAAGAGGAGGAGCCGCAGAAGAAGCGCGCCCCGTGGGGAGTGATAGCGCTTGTTCTGCTCACCGGCCTCGCCCTGATACGGAATGGCTCCGGCGAATTCGCCGTAGGACCCCCGCAGCCGGCTTCGGCGGCGGCGGCCGACAGTCGTGTGCACGGACAGACCCGGGACACCGGCCCGGCGCCGCTGCCGTTCTCGCTCGCGGACCGCGTCAAGATCCCGGCGATCCAGGTGGACGCCCCCATCCAGCCCGTGGGCCTGGACGCGGAGGGCTGGGTGGACGCGCCGCCCGCCGAGGACCCCAATCTGGCGGGCTGGTTCACCGGCGCGGTCTCACCCGGCGAGAAGGGCACGGCCGTCGTGGTGGGCCATGTCGACAACAACGCGGGTCCCGCGGTCTTCTACGGGCTCGGCTCCCTCAAAAAGGGAAACCGCGTCGAGGTCAAGCGCAAGGACGGCCGCACGGCCGTATTCGAGATCTACGGCATCGAAGTGGTCGACAAGAACAACTTCCCCGGCAACAAGGTGTACAGCTCCAACGGAAAACCGGAACTGCGGGTCATCACCTGCGGCGGCGGATTCACCAAGGAGAACGGCTACGACGGAAATGTCGTGGCGTTCGCCCGTATGGTGAAGACGGTGTGACCCGGGGCCGTCGACACCGTGTTCCGTCACCACGCGGAAAGCGCCGGGCGGGCCGAATCGATCGGCCCGCCCGGCGCTTCGTAACCCCTGGCTCCTGGGGCTCCTAAACACCCATACGGCTCGGCACCCCGATCCGGTAGCCCTCGTCCAACAGCCGTGGCAGATACGTCCGCAGGGCCTGCACGCTCTGGGAGCGGTTGCCGCCCGCGTCGTGGGAGAGGATCACGACGCCCGGTCCGGCGCCGCTCAGGACGCGTCTGACGATGGTGCCGGTGCCGGGCTCGCGCCAGTCCAGGGTGTCCACGGTCCACGCGAGCGGCTCCATGCCGAGTTCGGCGCCGATCTGGAAGGCCGCCCGGTTCCAGGCCCCGTAGGGCGCGCGGAACCACAACGGCGGCTCCCCCACGGCGTCCTCGACCACATCGCTGGTGCGCTCGATCTCGTCGCGGATGGACGGTCTGCGAAGCCGGGTCAGCTGCGGGTGCGTCCAGGTGTGGTTGCCGATGGTGTGCCCGTCGTCGGCCATCCGCCGCAGCAGATCGGGGTGGGCATCGGCCATCTCGCCGCACACGAAGAACATCGCGCGCACATCGTGCTTGCGCAGGGTGCGCAGGATGTCGGGGGTGTAGTTCGGGTCGGGGCCGTCGTCGAAGGTCAGGACCATGGCACGGGAGCGGCCGCCCATCCGCAGAATCGGCTTGCTGCGCACGGGGGTTCGGCCGGCCGCCGAGCGCTGCGGTCCGGAGCCCGTCATGGGCTGCAGGCGGTACGTGGAGGGCTTCTGCGGGCGGGCGGCCTGCGCGCCCGCGGCAGGGCCGGGTGAGGAGGAGGGGCGGGCGGGTGCTCCGGACCGGTCGGTGCCGACGCAGCCCGCGGTGGCCGTCAGGGCGAACAGGGCGGCGCCGCGCAGGAGTACACGACGCCCCGGCAATTCTTCCTTTTTCATGACTAATGCGTCGCACGGCCGTGCCCCGGCGCCTCACATCAACACGGGGCAGGGCAGGAAAGCACCTGATGGGACCGGCTCGGGATGCGCGATCTCCCGTACCGGGGTAGAGGGTTCAGGTGTACCGGGCACGAGGGTTCAGGCGTGCCGGGCGGTGGCTTTCAGCGGCGGCGCACCAGCGGGAACGGCAGCGTCTCGCGGATGGTCAGGCCGGTGAGGAACATGACGAGCCGGTCGACGCCGATGCCGAGGCCGCCGGTGGGCGGCATCGCGTATTCGAGGGCGTCGAGGAAGTCCTCGTCCAGCTCCATGGCCTCCGGGTCGCCGCCCGCGGCGAGCAGTGACTGCGCGGTCAGGCGCCGCCGTTGCTCGACCGGGTCGGTCAACTCCGAGTAGGCCGTGCCCAGTTCGGTGCCGAAGGCGACCAGGTCCCAGCGTTCGGCGAGCCGCGGGTCGGTGCGGTGCTGGCGGGTCAGCGGGGAGACATCGGTCGGGAAGTCCTTGTAGAACGTGGGGAGCTTGGTCTTCTCCTCCACCAGTCGCTCGTACATTTCGAGGACGACGTCGCCGCGGCCGTTCTCCACGGTGTACGGCACCTCGGCGCGGTCGCAGTGGCGGTGCAGCTCGGGCAGTTCGGTGTCGGCGGTGATCTCTTCGCCGAGGGCCTCGGAGATCGCGCCGTAGACCGTCTTGACGGGCCACTTCCCGGAGATGTCGTGCTCGACCAGCTTCCCGCTCTCGTCCGGCTTGTGGGCCACCGCCCGGCCGAACGCGGCGGTCGCGGCGCCCTGGATGAGCTCGCGGGTGAGGTTGAGCATCACGTCGTAGTCCGCGAAGGCCTGGTAGGCCTCCAGCATCGTGAACTCGGGGTTGTGCTTGTAGGAGACGCCCTCGTTGCGGAACGTGCGGCCCATCTCGAAGACCTTCTCCAGGCCGCCCACGCACAGGCGCTTCAGATACAGCTCGGGGGCGATGCGCAGATAGAGGTCGAGGTCGTAGGCGTTGATGTGGGTGGTGAAGGGGCGGGCGTTGGCGCCGCCGTGGATCTGCTGCAGCATCGGCGTCTCGACCTCGAGATAGCCGCGCTCCAACAGGCCCTGGCGCAGCGCCTGTACGGCCGTCGAGCGGTGGCGTACGACGTCGCGGGCGTCGGGGTTGGCGACCAGGTCGACATAGCGGCGGCGCACCTTGGCCTCGGGGTCGGACAGTCCGCGGCGCTTGTCGGGCAGCGGGCGCAGGCACTTGCCGGTGAGCTGCCAGTCGGTGACGAAGACCGACAGCTCGCCCTTGTCGGAGGTGCCGATCTCGCCGTTCGCGGTGATGTGGTCGCCGATGTCGGTGGCGGCGGTGAAGCCGTCGAGGGCCGCGGCGTGCTCACGGGTGAAGGCGAGCTGCAGATCGCCCGACCAGTCGCGCAGGACGGCGAAGACGACGCCGCCGAGGTCGCGGACGAGCATCACACGGCCCGCGACGGTGACCGTCTGACCGGTGCGGGAACCGGGCGGCAGGGTGGCGTGCGCATGGCGGATCTCGGCGAGGCTGTGGGTGCGCTGGGCGATGCCCACGGGGTAGGGGTCGATGCCCTGGTCCTGCAGCCGCTGCAGCTTGCGGTGGCGGATCCGGACCTGCTCGGGCAGGCCGGCGGTGGGGTCCTTGTCGGCGGCGGACTCCTGGGCGCCCAGGCCGAGTTCGTCGATGGACGGCAGGCCCGCGGTGGTCGAGGGCTGCACGAACCGGGCCTGGTGCCCGTTGCCCCACAGCTTGCGCATGCTGGGCACGGACACAAAGCCCTCGGCGATACCGGAGGCCAGGGAGATCCTGGCGAGGGAGCCCGCGTCGCCGTAGCAGATGAAGCGCGGGTACCACTCGGGGTCGTACTTGGCGTTGGAGCGGTAGAGGGCCTCCAACTGCCACCACTTGGAGAAGAACAGCAGCAGCTTGCGCCACAGGCGCAGGATGGGGCCCGCGCCGATGCGGCCGCCCTCTTCGAAGACGGAGCGGAACACCGCGAAGTTCAGGGAGATCCGGCGTACCCCCAACTTGCCGACAACGGCGCACAGTTCGGCGACCATGAACTCCATGACGCCGTTGGGAGCACTGCGGTCGCGGCGCATCAGGTCGAGCGAGATGCCGTCCTTGCCCCACGGCACGAAGGAGAGCAGGGCCAGGAGCTTGCCGTCGGCGTCATGGCACTCGACGAGCAGACAGTCGCCGTCCTGCGGGTCGCCGAGCCGGTCGAGGGCCATGGAGAAGCCGCGCTCGGTCTCGGTGTCACGCCAGGCGTCGGCCCTGTCGATGATCTCCTCCATCTCCGCGTCGGAGAGGGTGGAGTGCCGGCGCACCCGGCAGGTCGCGCCGGTGCGCTTGACCCGGTTCACGGCCTGGCGTGTGACCCGCATGTCGCGGCCGTCCAGGTCGAACTTCTGGACGTGCAGGATCGCCTCGTCGCCGAGCTGCAGGGCGCCGAGTCCGTGCCGCGCGAAGGCCTTCGCGCCCTCTTCGGAGGCGCCCATCACGGCCGGCGCCCAGGCGTACCGCTTGGCGGCTTCCAGCCACTTCTCGATGGCCTGGTCCCAGGCACCCATGTCCCCCACGGGGTCGCCGCTGGCCAGGCAGACGCCGGCCTCGACGCGATAGGTGACGGCGGCCTTGCCGCTGGGCGAGAAGACGACGGCCTTGTCGCGCCGGGTGGCGAAGTAGCCGAGCGAGTCCTGTTCGCCGTACGCCCCGAGCAGCGCCCTGATGCGGGGCTCCTCGTCGCCGTGCAGGGAGGCTTCCATGCGCTGCGAGCGGAACAGGGTGAGCGCGGCGTGGATCAGGGCGAGCGCACCGAACAGGCCGAGCAGGAAGTGCAGGAACCGGGGCGGGAACCCGTCGAACTGCCGGCTGGAGACAAGGCCGCCGAGCACCCGGTTGGCAGCCCACAACAGCCGCTGCCCGGTGACGAGGGTGCCGGGAAACAGCGTGACCAGGCCCCAGCCGACCAGGATGGAGGTGCCGAGTCCGGCGGCGAGCACCCCGAGGGCCCGCAGGAACGCGCCGCGCCGGGTGGACGCGTAGAACTCTCTGTGGGCCAGGACGAACACCACGAGGGCGATACCGCAGACGATCGCGGAGGGCAGGGCGGCCGCCCAGTCCCCCTGGGCGATCATGACGCCGTCCCAGATCAGCAGGATCGACAGATAGGCGACGACGAGCCGCCAGGCGATGGTCTTGCGGGACGCACAGGCCGCGGCCAGGAGGAACAGGAACACGGCGTACGCGAGGTTGCCGCTGACCGGCACGGTGGCGTGGTCGAGCCCGCGGGTGACCGGCAGGAGCAGCCGGCGTAGCGGGGCGATGATCGCGATGGCCGCGCAGTAGACGCCGAGCAGTGCGAAGAAGGTCCCGAACACCTCGGGGACCCTGCCGAGCCAGCCGGGGTCACGGGGTCCTGGGGTCACTTCCCGTGACGGGCCGGTGGCCGCGTCGGCTATCGGACGGCCGGATTCCTCCACGCTGGCACTCATGGTCCGACTCTAAGAACGAGACAGCCGCCCCGCCCGTCGAGCGGGGCCCGGTGGGTTACCCGCAGCCCTTGCTCCGCTAGCCTCACGGCTGTGACGGAAGACAAGTCCCACCAGTTCGAGCGGGGTACCGACGGCCCCAAAGTGATCGTCGTGGGCATCGACGGCTCCGACTCGTCGCTGCGGGCCGCGGCCTATGCCGCCGGGCTCGCCCGGCGCCAGCGGGCGCTGCTCGCGGTCGTCTACGTACAGCCGGTGATCACGGCGGGCGCGGCGCTCGGCGCACCGGTCGCGGAGGCCACCGACGAGATCGCCGAGTCCCTCATCACCGAGATCCGCGATGCGGCCGAGCGGGTGAAGGACATATACGACGTGCGCTGGGAGTTCCACACCTTCCGCGGCGACCCCTACAACGGCCTGGTCGAGGCCGCGAACGAGCTCACCGCGGACGCCGTGGTGGTCGGCGCTTCGGAGCAGGCGGGCCACCGTCTGATCGGCTCCGTGGCGGTACGCCTCGTGAAGGCGGGCCGCTGGCCCGTGACGGTGGTTCCCTAGCCGTCCGGGCAACTCTCTGCCGCGGACACGTGTGCCGTCTTCCGTCACAGGCCCATCTCGGCCATCATGATCCGCCGTCAGCCACTGCCGTCCGCGACGAGGTGAGGCTCATGGCCGGGCTCCGCATGGGACAGGGCGTTCTGCGCCGCAAGCCCATCGAACAGATCGAAGAGGGCGGCGCAGCCTCTCAGCTGAGCAAATCGCTCGGCTTGTGGCAGCTCACCGCCATCGGCGTCGGCGGCATCATCGGGGCGGGCATCTTCAGCCTCGCCGGTGCCGTCGCCAACGGCACCGCGGGCCCCGCGGTGCTGCTCTCCTTCCTGATCGCCGGCGTCGCCAGCGCCGCCGCCGCGTTCTCGTACGCCGAGTTCGCGGGCATGATCCCGAAGGCGGGCTCCGCGTACACCTATGGCTATGCCGTGCTCGGTGAGCTCGCGGGCTGGTTCATCGGCTGGGATCTGCTCCTGGAGTACACGGCGATCGTGGCGGTGGTCGCGATCGGTATCTCCGGCTACTTCGGCTTCCTGGTCGAGGAGCTGGGCGCCGAGCTGCCGGCCTGGATGATGGGGGCGCCGGGCACGGGCGCCGGGCACAAGGTCGATCTGTTCGCGGCCGTCCTGTGTCTGTTCATCGCGTATCTGCTGACCCTCGGGATCAAGAACGCGGCGCGCTTCGAGACCGTCGTGGTGGTCCTGAAGGTCCTGGTCGTGCTGCTCGTGATCGCCGTGGGCGTCTTCCATATCGACACCGCCAACTACAACCCGTTCTTCCCGTACGGCGTGGGCGGGGCGTTCACCGGTGCGGCCACGGTCTTCTTCGCGGTCTTCGGGTACGACGCGATGTCGACGGCCGCCGAGGAGTCCAAGGACGCCCAGCGCCATATGCCGAAGGCGATCCTGTACTCGCTGGCCATCTCGATGGTGCTGTACGTCCTGGCCTGCCTGGTTCTGACGGGCATGCAGAACTACAAGGAGGTCGACAAGGAGAGCGGCTTCTCCACGGCCTTCAAGTCGGTGGGGCTCGGCGGTCTCGCCGATGTGATCGCCATCGGCGCGATCATCGGCATCCTCACGGTGATGTTCACGTTCATGCTGGGCGTCACGCGTGTGTGGTTCTCGATGAGCCGTGACGGACTGCTGCCGCAGTGGTTCGCCAAGACGCACCCGACCCGTCATGTGCCGACCCGGGTCACCTGGATCGTGGGGGTCGCTTCGGCCGCCATCGCCGGGTTCCTGCCGATCGGCGAGGCGGCCGAACTGACCAATATCGGGATCCTGCTGGCGTTCGTGGTGGTGTGTATCGCGGTGATCGTGCTGCGTTACCGGCAGCCCGAGCTGCCGCGCTCCTTCCGCTGCCCCGGTATGCCGTTCGTGCCCGCGATCGGTGTGGTGTTCTCGCTCTGGCTGATCACGTTCCTGCAGTGGCAGACGTGGGCGCGGTTCGCGGTGTGGTTCGCGGTCGGGCTCGTCGTCTACTTCGCGTACTCGTACCGGGCGTCGAAGATGAACCGCCCCGACGAGGCCGCCGACGCTCCCTGATCACCGCGCGCCCCGTCCCGTCACTCCCCCGCGGCCTCGAGGGACTTCCGGAATTCCTCCTTCATCCGGTCGAGTCCCTTGGGGCCCCACTCCTGCCAGAACGGCTTCCACTCGCTGATCTTGCGGCGGCCCGCGACGATGTCGTTGACGAGGTCGTTGGACTCCGTCTGCATCCGGCCGAAGCGCTCGGTGTACGCGTCCGAGTAGTGCCCGATCGTGGCGTTCGGGACGGCCGTGGCGAGCAGCTTCTTCTCGACGGCGTAGATGTCGCGCACGTCCTGGACGCCCTCGTCGCCGGGGAAGCTCGCGGGCTGCAGTACGAACGGCGCCGTGGTGGCCGTGGTCAGGCCGCTGTAGAGGCCCTCGACCTGCTGCTTGCCCTGCTTGGTGCGCTGCGGGAAGCCGTCCTTGTCGTACGTGAAGTCCGTGCCCTCCGTGCCGAATTCAAGGAACTCGCGCTCCTTGGTGCCGAACGGCGCCGCCAGGTAGTTGAGCACGTCGAGGAGCATCCGTACCCGCTTCTCGCTGCCCTTCTTGATCGCCGTGTAGCCGATGGTGCCGAAGGCGTGCAGGTGGGCGTTGGCCTTGTGTCCGTCGGCGTCGAAGGGGATGAGGATCTCGGCGCCGAGGGCCGGGTCGTTGATGCGGGTGTCCTTGCGGGCGCCGGCCGGGTTGGCGTACACGCAGGCGCCGATCCTGCCCTGCGCCATCTTGACGTAGGCGTCGGCCATCTTGGGGTCGCCGGGGTAGAAGACGCCCGCCTTCTTGAGCTTGACGACGAAGTTCAGGGCCTCCAGGAACTCCTCGGACTCCATGTGGTACGAGACTGAACCGTCCTTGGCGCGGGCCCACTTGTTGGGGCCGCCGAAGCACTGGCTCAGGACGCTGACGGCGTTGACGTAGATGGGTTCGAGGGCCCAGACATTGCCGCCGGTGACCTCCTTGCACTTGTCGAGGAACTCCTCGGTGCTGCGCGCGGAGAATCCGTCGGCCTTCTGCCAGATCTCGGGGTTGCCGCCGTAGACCTGGCCGAGGGCCGGGTAGGGGCTCGGGGCGCCCCAGATACGGCCGTTGACGACGGCCGTCTTCCAGTGCGCGGGCGTCATGTTGGCGAGGTTCGGATAGTCCTTGACGGCGTCCCCGGAGACATACTCCGTGAGGTCGGCCATCTTGCCCTCGAGCAGCTGGGCGATGTGCTGCAGGCCCTGGTTCGGCGGTATCCACATCAGGTCGGGCAGATCGCCCGCGGCCACGATGGCGGGGAACTTCTCCTCGTAGCCGGGGTCGGTGCCGAGGATCGCGGTGAGTTCCACGCCGAGGGCCTTGTCGACCTGCCGCCAGTGGTCGTTGGAGCCCTTGGAGAGCGGCGGCTGCACCCAGATCTCGGTGAGCATCGTGACCTTGGAGCCGTCGCCCGGTGTCCTGGTGACACTGCGGACCAGCTCTTCGGGGTACGAGAGGAAGCCCGCCGACAGGCCCTTGGCGTTCGCCGCGAGGTCGGGCTTGACCTTGGTGAAGGGCGCATACGAGGGCAGCTTCACCTTGGCCGACGCGGCCTCGCCCTTACCCGCGGCGGAGGAGCCGCAGCCGGTGAGAGACGTGGCGGCGGCGCCCGCCGCCACGGCGGTGCTCAGGCCCAGGAACCTGCGTCGGGACATACCGGTGGTCATGGGGATCTCCGCAGTAGGGGGGGAGGGTTCGGGGTCAGCCCTTGATGGCGCCGGTGAGCACGCCCTTGGTGAAGTACTTCTGCAGGAACGGGAAGAGCAGCAGGATCGGGATGAGGGCGAGCATCACGACCGCCATGGAGATGGACTGCTGGGGCGGCATATGGGCGAGGCCGAGCTGATCGCCGGTGATCTGCTTGCCCTGCACGACATAGCTGCGCAGGACGACCTGGATCGGCCACTTGCCGGAGTCGTTGAGGTAGAGCATCGCGTTGAAGAAGGCGTTCCAGTACGTCACCGCGTAGAACAGGCCGACGACCGCGATGACGCCCTTGGACAGCGGCATCACGATGCGGGTGAGGACGCGCCAGTCGCCCGCGCCGTCGATCCGGGCCGCCTGGTACAGCTCTTCGGGGATGTTCATGAAGAACGCCCGCAGGACGACGAGATTGAACGCGCTGATCAGGCCCGGCAGGATCAGCGCCCAGTAGGAGTCGAGCAGCCCGAGCTCCTTGACCAGGACGTACATCGGGATCATGCCGGGCGCGAAGAGCAGTGTGAACAGGACCATCAGGAGGATGGGCTTGCTGCCCGGCACTCCGCGTTTGCTCAGTGCGTAGGCCAGGCCGATCGTGGTGAGCAGGGAGAGCGCCGTGCCCGTCACGGTGATGCCGACGCTGACGAGGACGGCGCGGGTGACCAGGCCGCCGGACAGGATCGTCGTGTACGCCTCGAAGGTGGGATCCGTCGGGAAGAGCACGAACCCGCCGGCCTCGGTGATCTCCTTGCGCGATGCGAGGCTGGTGGACAGGACCGTCAGGAACGGCAGGGTCATCGCGATGACGATCAGTGTGAGCACCACCGCCTTCGAGGCCTTGCCGAGCCACGACGGCTGTTCCTCCCAGGCCGGCCGTGCGTCCTCGGGCCTGGGCTTCAACAGGGCCAGGGAAAAGGTCACTTGGTGTACACCCCTTGCTCTCCGAAGGCATGCGCGAGCCGGTTGGCACCCCAGATCATCAGGGCCCCGACGACGCCCTTGACCAGGCCTGCGGCGGCGCCGATGCCCCAGTCGCCGTAGACGACGCCGTGGTAGTAGACGTAGGTGTCGAGGACTTCGGCGGCGCGGGCGCCGACCGCGTCGCGCTGCAGCAGGAACTGCTCGAAGCCGACGGACAGTACGTCGCCGAGGCGCAGCACGAGCAGCATCACCGTGACGCCGCGCAGAGCGGGCAGCGTGACATGCCACATCCGGCGCCAGCGGCCCGCGCCGTCCACGGCCGCCGACTCGTACAGGCTCTGGTCGACGTTGGCGAGCGCCGCCAGGTAAATGATCATGCCCCAGCCGATGTCCTTCCAGATCACCTGGGCGGTGATCAGAAGCGGGAAGGTGGAGGGGTCGTTCATCACGTCCAGGGGCGAGAGCCCGTGGTCGCGCAGGAAGTTGCTGAGCAGGCCCGCGCCGCCGAGCACCTGCTGGAAGAGGGCGACGACCAGGACCCAGGAGATGAAGTGCGGCAGATAGACGACGCTCTGGATGAAGCGCTTGATCCTGCTGGAGACAAGGGAGTTGAGCAGCAGGGCGAGGGCGAGCGGCGCGGGGAAGAAGAAGACCAGCTGCAGCGCGGCGAAGGCCAGGGTGTTGCGGACCGACTCCCAGAACGCCGGGTCGGCGAAGAGCTCCTGGAAGTTGGCGAGCCCGGTCAGGGGGCTGTCCTTGAAGCCGATGAAGGGCTGGTAGTCCTGGAAGGCAACGATATTGCCGAGCATCGGGACGTAGAAGAACAGCACGAAGAAGACCAGGCCGGGCGCCATCAGGGCGAACATCACCCAGTTGTCGCGCAGGCGGCGGCGCAGCGGATGGCGCCGGCGAGGTGGTCGCGGTTCTCGTTCCGGTTTCTTGGACACGGGCGGTGACGCGGCCTGGGGCCGACGCTCTGTTGCAGGGGTGGTCACACGCGCTCCCTGGCCTCACGGCACGGCGGACGCGGCAGGGCGGCTCCTCATGGCGGGCTGCGCGGAGCGGTCCGCGCACCACATTCGGAAACCAACTTGCCGAAATAAGTGGCCACATCATGCGGTCGGTGGCGGGACCCGTCAACCCCCCGTGATTCCGGGGCCGTTGGTGCCGGGGAGCCCGGTGCCACCTTTGCGGTCCGCTATGCCGTTGTGTCCCGCTCGATGTGTTCCAGTGCGAGCAGCGCTGCCCCGATTGCGGTGGATTCCTCGCCGAGTGTGGAGGTCCGTACCACGGGCGGGCTCGGGCAGAGTTCGGCAAGGCGCCGGGCGAGCGGCTCACTGAGCAGGGCGCCCGCGCGCGAGACGCCACCGCCGACGACCACCGCCTCCGGGTCGAGCGCGGCCACCTGCGGCAGCGCGCACTCGGCCAGGGCCTCGGCGAAGGCGCGCAGCACATAGCGGGCGCCGCCGTCGCCGTCCGCCGCCGCCACGACCACATCGCGCACGGCCGACTCGCGCGTGGGCGCCTCGACGCCGCGGTGGCCCGCCGACCAGTCGAGAAGCCGCTGGTAGGCGCCGGCCCAGGCGTCGAAGGGCAGCAGCTCACCGGCGGTGCCGTGGTGGCCGCGGTGCAGCCGGCCGTGCAGCCACAGGCCGATGCCGGGCCGGTTGCCGACGTAGAGGTAGACGCAGTCCTTGAGGGAGACGGCCACTCCCCCGGTGCACTCGGCGAGCGTGGCCAGCTGGATGTCATTGCCGACGACCACCTGGCCGGGCGCGAACTCGGCGAGTGCGGCGCGCAGTTCGAGGCCGGTCCAGCCGGGCAGCGCGGTGCTCTTGGTGACCCGGCCCGCGGGGTCGACGAGCCCGGTGGTGCCGACGCCGGTGGCCAGCGGGCACACCCCGGCCGCACCGGGCATGGCGAGGCAGTCCGCCATCGCCCTGCGCACGGCGGCGAGCCGCTCGGCGGCCGGCAGGCCGGGGCTGACGGCGAGCCGTGCGCCCGCCACGGTGCGGCCGAGCAGATCGACGGCGGTGACCAGGATCTTGTGGGCGCCGATGTCCACACCGAGCACATGCCCGGCCTCGGCGCGGAAGCGGAACCTGCGTGCGGGCCTGCCCACGCCGCCGCCCTCGGGGGCGAGCTCCACCAGGCGTCCCTCGCGCAGGAGTTGGGCCGTCAGGTCCTGCGCGGTGGGCTTGGAGACACCGATCAGGGCGGCCAGTTCCGGCACGGTCACCTCGGGCCTGGTGCGCAGGGCCTTGAGCGCGGCGGCGGCGTTCAGCCTGCGCAGGAGCGAGGGGTCACCGCTTTTGGCGCCGCCCTTGGCCCCGCCCTTGGCGCCGCTCATCCGCGGCCCCGCTCGCGGCGGCCGCCCCGGCCCCGATCCCGGCCGCGGTCCCTGCACCGATCCATGACGCCCCCTTGACAGCGTGATCGTCTTCTCTCCAGGGTGACCCAGGAGATTGGAAAACTTACCTAATAAATAGCGCCCTTGGGGGAGCACGCATGGGTGAGAAGGACCATCCCGAGCTGGAGTGCGGCATCGGCTCCTGGGATCACGACGTGTACGGCAACCATCGCATTCTCGTACGCGTCGACGTCACGCGGGCACCCGCGGTCCACGCCGAACTCCCTTGGCGGCGCCGGGATCCGGAGCCCACAGAGGTCGATGTGGTGGTGCTCGCCCC
This sequence comes from Streptomyces monticola, assembly GCF_042665355.1. Taxonomy (NCBI): domain Bacteria; kingdom Bacillati; phylum Actinomycetota; class Actinomycetes; order Kitasatosporales; family Streptomycetaceae; genus Streptomyces; species Streptomyces monticola. The sequence continues at coordinate 68,190 of NZ_JBHTCF010000023.1, forward strand.
GTCGGGGCGCCGGGTGCGCAACACGGTGCGCGTGGACGTCACCGCGGAGCGCGGTCTGATCGCCTTCGAGCCGGTCGAGGGCGCGGGCGACTACGCCGTGCACTATCTGCCGTACGCGCACACCGGCCGCCCCTACTACCCGCAGGCCGCCTACCGCCGCCCCGCGCCCACCGCCGACCCGGCCTGGGTGCACCGCTGCGGCCTCGACCGTCCCGCGCTCTCGGGTGAATCGCCCACCGGCGAGCCCGCGGGCCTCGCGGCCCTGCCGCGCGCCGAGGCGTTCCGCTACGAGGCCGCGAGCGCCGCCGACTCCTTCGCACCCCTGGGGTTCACCGCCACGCAGGAGGAGCGCGGGGCGCTGCTCGCGGCCCACGAGGGCGAGCCGTTCCTGCTGTTCGCCGAAGACCGCGCCCACCCGCTCGACCCCACCGGACATCTGCCCGCGCGCTGGGCCCGCGCCCGGCCCTTCGCCGCGTTCACGGCGCGGGCCGCGCGGGGCGAGTGCTACGCGCTGCAGACCGGTGTGCTCGCGGTCCACGACCTCACCGGCGTCCGGGCCGAAGTACGTGAACTGCCCTTCCCCGCACGGTGCTTGAACACTGAAGGCACGGACGCGCGCGGCCGGTCCTTCACCAGCCGCGTGGACGTCGCAGCCGGCCGCACCCAGGCGCTGTGGTGCCTGGTGGACATACCGGCTGACGCTCCGCCCGGCGTGTACGAGGGACGGATCGCCGTACGGGCGGAGGGCCTGCCGGAGCGGGTGCTGCCGCTGCGCCTCACCGTCGGCGAGGAGAGGGTCGAGGACCGGGGCGCCGGGGATCTGCACCGGCTCGCCCGGCTCGGCTGGCTGGACTCGGCACTCGCCCAGGACGACGAGACGGTGGCGCCCTTCACTCCGGTCAAGGCCGACGGCCTGCGCCTGGGCATCCTCGGCCGCTCGGTGGAGCTCGGCGATGACGGACTCCCCCGCGGCCTGACCTCCACCTTCACCCCGGCGGTCACGAGCACCGAGGGACCGGCCCGCGAACTGCTCGCCGGGCCCGTCACGCTGGACGTGGGCCGAAGCCAGGAAAGCCGGACCCCGCTCGCGTTCGACCAGCCGGGGCCCGGTCGGGTGCGCTGGTCGACGGAGGCCACGTACGCCACGGACGCCACGGACGCCGCAGGCAGCGGTCTGCGGGTGCGCACCGAGGGCGAGTTGGAGGCCGACGGCTTTCTCGTCGTCCGCGCGACCGTGACGGCGGGGGGCGACACCGAGCTCGACGACGTACGCCTCGACGTGCCGGTGCGCGAGGAGATCGCCCGGTACGCGATGGGCCTCGGCATCAAGGGCGGCGCCTGCCCGGCGGCGTACGACTGGACCTGGGACACCGCCACCCGCAACCAGGACGCGCTCTGGCTCGGCGACCCGGCGGCCGGGCTGCAGCTGTCGCTGCGCGACGAGCACTACGCCCGGCCCCTCAACACCAACTACTACCGGGAGAAGCCCCTGGTCACCCCGCGCTCATGGGCGGGCGACACGGGGCTCGGCGGGGTGCGCCTGCGCACCGCGGACGGGGTGCGGACGGTGACCGCGCACAGCGGCCCCGTGCGGCTCGCCGCCGGTGAGAGCCGGTGCTTCGAACTGCGGCTGCTGCTCACGCCGTTCAAGCCGATCGAGCCGGGCCGCCAGCTCGCCGAGCGCTACTTCCACGCGTACGCCGATCCGCGGGAGGTCGCCGACTACGGCGCGAACGTGATCAACCTGCACCACGCCACTCCCCCCAACCCGTACATCAACGACCCGCTCCTGGCCGCCGACGCGCTGCGCGCCTACACGGACGCGGCGCACCGGCTCGGCATCCGCGTGAAGGTGTACGACACGGTGCGCGAACTGACCCGGAGGACACCGGAGTTGCCGGTCCTGGCGGCGCTCGGCGACGAGGTGCTCGCCCCCGGTCCCGGTGGCGGGCACGCCTGGCTGCGGGAGCATCTGGGCGAGGGCTATGTGCCGGGCTGGGTGGCACCGGACGTCGAGGACGTGGCCGTGGTCACCTCGGGCGACTCCCGCTGGCACAACGCGTATGTGTGCGGCATCGACCGGCTGCGGCGGCGCGTGGGGATCGACGGGCTCTATCTGGACGATGTGGCGTTCGACCGTACGACGATGAAGCGGGTGCGCAAGGCCCTGGCCCGGCACGGGAGTTCGGCCCCGCTGATCGATCTGCACTCCTGCAACCAGTTCCGCGTGGCCGACGGCTTCGCCTCCAGCGCCAATCTGTACGCGGAGCTGCTGCCCTACACCGACCGGGTGTGGCTCGGGGAGCTCTTCGACTACGACGGCGACGTGCGGGGCGGCGGCACCGGTGGTGGACCCGGTGACGGGGCGGACCCGGCGTACTGGCTGATCGAGATCTCGGGTGTCGCCTTCGGCGTGATGGGCGAGATGCTGCAGGGCGGCGGCAACCCGTGGCGGGGGCTCGTCTTCGGGATGACGGCGCGGGCGCCGATGACCGATGTGCGGCCACTGTGGCGGGCCTTCGACCAACTGCGCCTTCCGGACGCCGAGTTCACCGGCTGGTGGGCCGGCGACGAGGTGCCGGTAAGGACCGGGCGCGCGGACGTCCCGGCGTCGGCCTGGCGGGGCCCGGGCGGGACGGTGACGGCTCTCGCCTCGTGGGCGCCCGGACCGGTGGAGGTCGTCCTCGACGCGGGCGGCGGCCGGCCGGTGGCGGCGTACGCGCCCGCGATCGAGGGCTTCCAGGCGGAGCGCTCCTTCGCGGCGGGCGAGCCGGTCCCGGTGGCACCGGGACGCGGCTGGCTGCTCGCCCTCCAGGAGGCCGACATGGCCCCGTGAGCCGTCACCGGCCCAGGACCGGGCCCCGTGTGAGCCGTCACCGGTCCAGGACCAGGCTCCGTGAGCCGTCACCTGCCCAGGACCGGGCTCCGTGATCGGCCCCGTGGGCCGTCACTGGCCCATGATCAGTCCCTGCTTGGCGGCGCCGCGGCCGAGCACGATGCGGCGGATGCGGTCGCGTACGTCGGTGTACTCGGCGCCGCGCTTGATGGCGGCGTTGAGGTTGAGCACCCGGCCCGAGTCCGTGTCGAAGAACTGCGGGATGTACTCGGCCTTGGCCACCTCCCAGCGGCCGCCGGGCTTCTTCGGCGGCACGAAGGTGAAGCGGCCGATCGTGCCCTGGTTGCCGCGGCCGTCGTGCGAGCCCGCATGGTTGATCATGTCGCCGGCGATCTGGTCGCCCATGCCGTACACGACCCAGGTCCCGTTGACCTTCTCGTAGGCCTGCGGGACATGGGCGTGGGTGCCGATGATCAGGTCGATGTCGGGGCGGCCGCCGCTCTGCGAGGCGGTGAGCTCCTTGGCCAGGCGCAGCTGCCTGGCGTCCGGCTGGTCCTGCCACTCGGTGCCCCAGTGCGGCGAGAACACGACGACGTCGGCACCCGCCTTCCGGGCGGCCCGCGCCTTCTCGATGACCTTGTCCTTGTCGAGCAGGTCGAGCGCCCAGGGGCGGCCCTTCGGCAGCGGATAGCCGTTGGTGCCGTAAGTGGCGGCGATATGGGCGACCTTGGCGCCGCCCGCCCGGTGGATCGTGGGGGTGAGCGCCTCCTTCTGCGTGCGTGCCGAGCCCGCGTGCTTGACGCGCGCCTTGTCGAGCGCGTCCAGGGTGCGGCGCAGTCCGTCGGGGCCGTCGTCCAGGGTGTGGTTGGAGGCGGTGGAGCAGCCGTCGTAGCCGGTGGCCGCGAGCGCGGTGGCGACCTGGGGCGGGGACTTGAAGGTGGGGTAGCCGGTGTAGTTCCCGTTCTCGCCGTAGACCGTCTCCATGTGGCAGAGCGCCACGTCGGCCTTGGAGATGACCGGCTTGACGCCGGCGAGCATCTTCGAGAAGTCATAGCCGTCGCCGTCCGCGTCGGCCGCGGCCTGCCGGATGATCGAGGCGTGTGGCAGGACGTCTCCGGTCGCGGCGAGCGTGAAGCCGCGCGCCTGCTGCCCGGCGCCGCCCGCCGGGGACGGTACGGGCGGCGGGGTGGCGGCCCGCGGCCCGGGGGCCGCCCCGTCCTGCTGTGCTGAGCACGCGGTGGCTCCGATCAGTACGGCTGCGAGAGCCGCCGCACCCTGTCGTGTGCGCGTGTGGCGCTGTGTCATCGGCCAGGCTCCGTGGTTCGTGGGGGGTGATGGCCCTACGAATCCACATTTGCCACAGACAGCTAGTCAAGCCGCAATACCGGCATTACCTCTGATAAGCCGTCAAGTGCGTCCGGTTGCCCGATGTTTGGCGGCACGTCATCACGGGGCGGCCCACCGGTCACACCCGTGTCCACGGGCCGGGGACCGCCTGGCGTAGACGAGGGAGTACGTGCCATCGGAGCGCTGCAGTACCGGTACCGTGAGGGGCCGTGCGCGCGGCCACCCGGGCGCACGGCGGCGAGTCCTCCCGAGGCGCGGCACACTTGTGCGCCACCGACCTGCGGTGAAACCGGCGGCCCGGTCAAGCCTCCGTAAAACCCCTTGCTCGCGGCCGAATTGAGTAATCGGCTACTCCAAGGCGTGTCCGGTGAGAGGGCAGGGGGCCTCGCCCGCGCACGGTCCGGAGATACCGGAGGAACCTGAGGAAGGCGATCAGGATGCCGCACAGAAGCACGAACGGCGCCGACGGCCAGGGCGACGCCGGCAGCCCAGGCGAGCTGACGGTGCCGATGGCTTGGCTCTACGCCGAGTACATCGCCGACGAGCTCCTTCGCACCGGGGAGCTCATGCCGCCCACGTCGTTCGAGTACCGGGCGGGACGCGATGCCCTCGCCCTGACGATCTTCCTCTCCGACTCGGAGGGCGAGCTGTCCGGGATCCGCGTCGTCACCCAGCTGGAGACCTGGCTCTCGCTGACCGCGTACGACAAGGCGTGGGAGGACTGGGTCGGCGAGCGCATGGACCTCTTCGAGGCGGAGGCCGTGGCGGCGGGCGGCGCGGGGCCCGACCTGGAGCTGGCGCGGGCGGCCTGGCGCTGGCTGGAGGAGACGGAGCTGCTCGCCCCCGATCTGGACGCGGCGCTCCTGGAGAGCGTGCCCGACGAGGACGAGGCCCCCAAGGTCTGGACGCCGGCCTGGCAGCTCGGCCTTCCCCTCGGGCATCTGGCGATCCATCTGTTCTGACGGTTCCGGCTTCCTCGCCGGTGCGTTGCGCGCCGGCACGTTGAGCACCGGCGCGTTGAGCGCCGGCGCGGTCCGCTGCGTACGAGAGGGCCGGAGCAGTCGGATTACGAAGGAGCGCCATGAGGGCCCTGACCCGGCACCGCGACGCGGGCGCCTACGCACTCGGGGTGCTCGACGCTCCGGAAGCCGCCCGCTTCGAGCGGCATCTGGGGCGGTGCGGGCGCTGCGCGGTGACGGTGACTCAGTTCATGCCGGTGATCAGGGTGTTGGGCCGGCTCGCCGGAGCGCGGCGGCCGCCCGTCCGACCCACGCGCTCACTTCAGCAGCCGTGACATCCGCCGGTCCGCGAGGGGCTTGCCGCCGGTCTGGCACGTCGGGCAGTACTGCAGGGACGAGTCGCTGAAGGAGACCTCGCGGATCGTGTCACCGCACACCGGGCAGGGCTCGCCGGTGCGGCCGTGCACCCGTAGGCCCGTCTTCTTCTCGGCCTTGAGCCGGCCCGCGGCCAGACCGCGCGAGCGCCCGACGGCACCGAGCAGTGTCTCGCGCAGCGCCGCGTAGAGGCCGCCCACCTCCTCGCAGGTGAGGCTCGCCGCCAGTTTGAAGGGGGACATCCTCGCCGCGTGCAGAATCTCGTCGCTGTACGCGTTGCCGATCCCGGCGATCAGTCTCTGGTCCCGCAACGCGCCCTTGATCTGCCGCCGTTCACCGTGCAGGAGCGCCCTGAGTGCCGCCGCGTCGAAGTCCGCGGCGAGCGGGTCGGGGCCGAGCCTGGCGATACCCGGTACGTCGGCGGGGTCGCGGACCACGTACACCGCGAGGCGCTTTTGCGTACCGGCCTCGGTGAGGTCGAAGCCGGAGCCGTCCTCCAGGGCGACGCGCAGGGCCAGGGGCCCCTTGCCGGGCTTCGGCGGGCCGTCGGGGAGGCGGTCCTTCCACTGCAGCCAGCCCGCGCGGGCGAGATGGGTGACCAGATGGAGGCCGCCGGCCGTCGTGAGGCCGAGGAACTTTCCGTGCCGGGTGACGGCTTCGACGACCTCGCCTTCGAGTGCCGTCAGCGGCGGGTCGTAGGTCTTCAGGACGCTCACCGCGACGGGCAGCACCCGGACGATCCGCAGTCCGTCGAGCCGCTCCGTCAGGAACTCCCGCAGCGCCTCCACCTCGGGCAGTTCGGGCATCTCCGGTCACCTCCGCACGCGGGATCAGTCCCTCTTCGGGACGATGAACTCGCACCATACGCATTTGCCGCTGCCGCGGGACTCCACGCCCCATACGTCCGCGAGACGGTCCACCAGGAGCAGTCCGCGGCCCGAGACCCCGGAGTCACCGGCCTCGCGACGGCGCGGCAGGGCGCTGGAGGAGTCCTCGACCTCGACGCGAAGGCGGCGGTCGGCGCCGCTGAGGATCCTGAGCGTGACGACGGCGGCGCCCTCGGTGTGCATGAGGGCGTTGGTGATCAGCTCGTCGGCGACCAGCTCGATCTCGTCGGCCCGGTCCCCCGAACCCCAGGCGCGCACGGCGGCGCGGATCATGTGCCGGGCCTCGGTCAGCGCCTCCGGGTCGTTCGGCGCGACATGCTCCTTGAGCCGGCCGCCGGAGGTGGGGGCGTCGCTGAGGCGGCGGCGCAGCAGGAGCAGCGCGGCGTCGTCGGCCCCGTCACGGTCCTCGACCGCCTCGCACAGCCGGTCGGCCAGCTCCCCGAGGTCGCGCGGCCCGGCGCAGACCTGCCGGGACAGCCGCTGCATACCGTCGTCGAGGTCGGCGCCCGGCTCCTCCACCAGGCCGTCGGTGCACATGAGCAGGGTCTGCCCCGGATCGAGCTCGACGGTGGTGACCGGGTATTCGAGGCGCCCGAACTCGGCGGAGAGGCCGAGCGGCAGGCCGCCGTCGACGGGCACACGGCGGCAGGTGCCGTCGATCCGGCGGATCAGCGGATCGATGTGCCCGGCGCGCACGAACTGCACGACACCGGTGGTCAGATCGGCCTGTGCGTAGAGACACGTGGCGAACCGGTCGGTGTCCAGCTCGTGCAGGAACACGGAGGCGCGGGCCATCACGGTGGAGGGCGTGTGACCCTCGGCGGCGTAGGCGCGCAGCACGATACGCAACTGGCCCATCACGGCGGCGGCATGCGTGTCGTGCCCCTGTACGTCGCCGATGACCGCGCCGACCAGGCCGCCGGGCAGCGGAATCACGTCGTACCAGTCGCCGCCGATGTCACGGCCGAGCTTCGCCGAGCGGTAGCGGACCGTGATGTCGGCGCCGGGGATCCCGGGAATGGAGCGCGGCAGCATCGCCTGCTGCAGCCCCTGGGCCAGGTCCTTGTCCTGTTCGTAGAGCATCGCGCGGGCCAGGCTCTGGGCGATGCCGCTGCCGAGGGCGACCAGGAGGTTGCGCTCGTCGGCGGTGAAACCGGTCTTGTCGCGGTACAGCAGGCCGAGGGCGCCGATGGGCCTGGCCTGCGCTATCAGCGGCAGATAGGCCGCCGAGGTGACCTCCAGGCCTTCGATGTGCGGCCACAGCAGCGGATAGGAGGCGGCGAAGTCCTCGCGGCTCTCGATGAAGCGCGGGGCGAGGGTGCGCACGACCTCGCTCATCGGGTACGGCTCGTCGATCCGGGTGAAGCGGGTACCGGGCACGAAGGCGCCCGCCGGGCCCTCGGCGACCAGATGGATACGGCCCGCCTCGACCAGGCCCATGACGAGGCTGGCGGCGCCCAGGTGCGCGAGGCCCTCGTTGTCCTTGAGTACGTCGATGACGTCCTGCACGGTGCGGGCGTATGCCAGGGCCGCCGTGGTGCCCTCCACGATGCTGGTCTGGCGGCGGGTCTCGGCGGCCTGCACCATCCGCACCCGGATGTCGCCGAGCTCCTGCGTCGCATCCCTGACGACGCCGATGATGCGCCGTGGGCGGCCCGACTCGTCGCGCCGGATGTATCCCTGCGTATGCGTCCAGCACAGGCTGCCGTCGCGACGGCGGACGCGGAAGTACACCCCGTAGTTCTCGCTGCCGTTCTTCAGGGCCTCGGAGACCATGGCGTCCAGGCGGTGGCCCTCGGAGCGCGGCACTCGGGCCGCGAGGGTCGTGGGGTCGCCGTCGTACTCGTCGGGGCGGATGTCGAAGACCTCGTGGGCGCGGGCGTCCATGTGCATCTGGCCGCTGTCGAGGTCCCAGTCGAAGGTGCCGAGGCCCAGCTTGCTGCCGTAGGTCTCCATGAAGCCGCCGCCGACCCCTGCCGGTGGCTCCTCGAAGCGGCCCGCACCGCTCCTCGCTGCGCCGGCGTTCATGGGCCCACGCTATGCGGAGCCTCGGGGGGCCGCATTCGGGGCTGCCTGGCTCGGGCACGCACGGGCCGCGCGGAGTGCCCGGCGGGCGCTACTTGGACCCGGCTTTGCGGGAGACGGGGCGGAGCCTGGGCTCCTGCAGGCCCGGCAGGTGCAGGTCGCGGTGGATCGCCGCCATACGCAGGACGAAGACCAGGCCCGCCGCGACGACGGTGGCGGTGGTGGCGCCGACGCCGAGGCGGTCGAGGATCAGATAGGTGACGGCGCCCGCGAAGGCGGCCGTGGCGTAGACGTCCTCGCGCAGGAGCAGCGGCGGCAGCTCGCCGCAGAGCACATCACGGACGACTTCGCCGGTGACGCCGGTGAGGACGGCGAGCAGGATCACGGCGAACGGTGTGACACCCGCGGAGATCGCGGCCTGGGCGCCGATCACGGTGACCACGGCGAGGCCCAGGGCGTCCACCGTCATCAGGGAGCGCTGCGGCAGCTCCCAGCGGCGCAGGTACAGCATGGTGGCGACGGCCGTGCAGCTGATCACGGTGAGCAGCACCCAGTCGTGCGTCCAGTACAGCGGGTGCCGGTCGAGGATCACATCGCGCAGGGTGCCGCCGGATATGGACGCGGCGAAGGCGAGCACGAGGCCCCCGAAGGGGTCCATGTTGGCGCGGTGCGCGGCGAGCACACCGCTCGCCGCGAAGGACGCGACACCGATGAGGTACAGGACGTGCAGCACGGAACGCTTTTCCCCTCACAGCCGCTGCGTACAGGCATAAGCAGCCATGAGAACACAGAGCGCGCGTCGCGTGCCTCGCCCTTCCGGCCGGGGCGCATCGGCCGGAAGGACGATTTCCGTCAGCCGTTGAAGGTGTCCGGTTCCGAGGGCTCGGGGATCAGCGGGTCGGGGATGCCCTCGTCGGTCGGCTGGTCCGGGACGGTCTCCTCGGTCGGCTGGTCCGGGACCGTGTCCTGCGTGGGCTGGTCCGGGACCGTCTCCTCGTTGGGCACGTCGGTGCGGTCCTCCGGCGCCGGTGCCGTGTTCTCGTCCGGCGGCGGCGGTGACGGCTGCTCGGTGTTGTCGTCCGGCGCCGGCGGAGGCACCGGCTCCGACGTGACCGGCGGGCAGCCGTCCGGCACCGGCGAGGGCTGTCCCGCCGCGTCGGTGGGCTGCACGGTCGGGCACGGAGTCGTCGGCGCGGTGGGCTCGGTGGACTCCGTCGAGGGCTCGTCCGTGGGCTCATCGGTGGGGTCGGTGGTCTCGTCCGTCGGATCGTCCGTGGGGTCGGTGGTCTCGTCGGAGGGCTCGTCCGTCGGGTCCGTCGTCTCGTCCGTCGGGGTCGGGTCCGTGGGGGGCGGTGAGGGCGGGGTCGGCTTCGGTTTCGGTACGACCTTGTCCTTGTTGCCGTCGTCACCGATCGGCCGCTCGATCCAGGTGTTGTTCGTGATGTTGATGATGGTGATGTTGTTGATGACGGTCGGCGCCGGGGTGACCACGACGACCTTCGTCGGGTGGTAGCCGTTCCACGCCTTGCCCTGGTGGCTCGGGTTGCCCTTCAGGGCGGCGGGCGGCGTCAGCGGGTTGCCGCAGGCGCAGCGCACCCGGGGCATGCCGCGGCCGTCGACCAGGACGGCGGTGCCCGACTGGAGGACCGACTGGAAGTTGGTGGGCTGCCCGTTGCGGTAGCCGTGGTTGGTCACTCGGGTGTCGCCGCGCAGCTGTACCGGCGTCAGACCGCGCAGATAGCCGGGAATGGTGTCCTGCTTGATCCCGGCGGCCTGGGCGAAGGCGCGGGCCTTGGCCTGCTCGCCGGTGAGGAAGTCGATCTGCTTCTCGACATTGCAGCTGGCGACGTTCTGTGTACCGCCGTAGAGGCCGGGGGTCGCGCCGGAGATGGAGCGGATGCCCTGCTGGGTGGCCGAGGGGCTGGTGCCGCTCGGCGAGGGTTGGGGCGTTCGGGTGACGGGCGGGGATGCCGCGTCGGAGTTCGCGGTCGATTCGGTGAACGGGTCGGGGCCCGCCGCCGCGACGGGCTGCAGGAACAGTTCCTGGTCCGATCCGGAGGCCGTGGAGCTCTTGTCGCCGCTGCCGGAACAGCCTGCGACCAGGAGGGCCGCGGATATCGCGAGGGCCGTCGCCGAGCGCCTGGTCGGTACGTACACGCCTGATACTCCCGCCTGTTTCCGGGCATTTCGTCCCTCATTGTCTGCAGGGGGCGGTGAGGGCCCGCAAGCGGAGCGGTACGAGGGCCGTACGGAGCGGCGCCGGGCCCATGGGGCGGCACGGGGCCGCTGCGTCACAATGAGTGACGTGGAGTGGTTCACCGAACCCGGCTACTGGCTCGCCCGCCTCGTCTTCCAGCGGGCGGTGGCCGCCGTGTATCTGGTCGCGTTCGTCTCGGCGGCCCTGCAGTTCCGGGCGCTGATCGGCGAGCGCGGCATGCTCCCGGTGCCCCGGTTCGTGGCGCGGGTGCCGTGGCGGCGGGCGCCGAGCCTGTTCCAACTGCGGTACTCCGACCGGCTGTTCGCGGCCACCGCCTGGACCGGCGCGCTGTTCGCGGCGGCGCTGCTCGCGGGGCTCGACGGCCTGGTCCCGCTGTGGGCGGCCATGCTGATCTGGGCGGTGCCGTGGGTTCTCTATCTGTCGATCGTGAACGTCGGACAGCTCTGGTACGGCTTCGGCTGGGAGTCGCTCCTGCTCGAAGTGGGCTTCCTGGCGGTGTTCCTCGGCAACGGCAGCGTCGCGCCGCCGGTGCTCGTGCTCTGGCTGCTTCGCTGGGTGCTGTTCCGGCTCGAGTTCGGCGCCGGTCTGATCAAGATGCGCGGGGACGCCTGCTGGCGCGATCTGACCTGCCTGTACTTCCACCACGAGACCCAGCCGATGCCCGGGCCGCTGAGCTGGTTCTTCCACCACCTCCCCCGGCCCCTGCACCGGATGGAGGTCGCGGCCAACCACGTCACCCAACTCGCCGTGCCCTTCCTGCTGTTCACGCCGCAGCCGGTCGCTTCGGGCGCCGCCGCGCTGATGGCCCTCACCCAGCTCTGGCTGATCCTGTCCGGCAACTTCTCCTGGCTGAACTGGCTGACGGTCGCCCTGGCGCTGTCCGCGATCGACTACGGCCCGGTGGCCGGCGCGCCTCCCGCCTTCGCGGACACCCCGCTCTGGTACGCGATCGCCGTGTGCGCCGTCACGGCCCTGGTGGCGGTGCTCAGCTACCGCCCGGCCCGCAATCTGCTGTCCCGGCGGCAGCTGATGAACTCCTCCTTCGATCCGCTGCACCTGGTCAACACCTACGGTGCCTTCGGCAGCATCGGCCGGGTCCGCACGGAGGTCGTGGTCGAGGGCACGGCCGAGGCGGTGCCGCTGCCCGACGACTCCGGCTGGCACGCCTACGAGTTCAAGGGCAAGCCCGGGGATGTACGGCGGCTGCCGCGCCAGTTCGCGCCCTACCATCTGCGACTGGACTGGCAGATGTGGTTCGCGGGCCTCTCCCCCGCCTACGCGCGGCCCTGGTTCGGCGCGTTCGCGGAGCGGCTCCTGGAGAACGACCCGGACACGGTGCGGCTGCTGCGACACAACCCGTTCCCTGACCAGCCGCCGGCGTACGTACGCGCCCGTCTGTACCGGTACCGCTACACCACCTGGCGTGAGCTGCGGGAGACGGGGGCGTGGTGGCACCGGACGTACGTACGCGAGTTCTGGCCGCCGACCCGTCTCGATACGCCCGCGGCGCGCCGGTGAGAGACGTCCGGAAGGAACGTCCGGCTCACAACCCGTAGACGCCGCTCGCCGTACCCGCGAAGAGCTGCGCACGCTCATCCACCGTCAGTCCGGCCGTCAACTCCCGCGCCGCTTCGGTGACTTGTCCGTATGTTGCCGCCAGGGTGCACACCGGCCAGTCCGAGCCGAACATCAGCCGCCCGGGGCCGAAGGAGTCGAGGGCGATATCCGCGCAGGGCCGCAGGTCCGCCACCGCCCAGGACTGCGGGGCGGCCTCGGTGACCAGGCCGGAGAGCTTGCCGACGGTGTTGGGGCGGGCGGCGAGGGCGCGGAGGTCGGCCCCCCAGGCCTTGAGGGCGCCGGAGGCGATGGGCGGCTTGCCCAGGTGGTCGAGGACGAAGGTGAGCTGCGGCAGCGCCTCGGCCGCCCGTACGCAGGCGGGCAGTTGGTGCGGCAGGACCACGAGGTCGTAGACGAGACCCGCGGCGGCCACGGCGGTGAGGCCGCGGCGTACGTCGGGGCGCAGCAGCCACTCGGGGTCCGCCTCGCCCTGGACCTGGTGGCGGATGCCCTTGAGGTACCGGCCGCCGGGGAGTTCCCGCAGCCGGGCCAGCTCGTCGGCGATGTCGGGGCGGGTGAGGTCGGTCCAGCCGACGACACCCGCGATCAGCTCGTGCGCCGCGGCCAGCGCGAGAAACTCCGGAGTCTCCTCGGCCACGGTGACCGTCTGGACCAGGACCGTGCGGTCGACGCCCGCCGCCCGCGCCTCGGGTTCGAAGTCGGCGACCGTGAAGTCCCGCCGGATGGGACGGAGTTCGGGGCCGGTGATCCAGTCCTGGTCGCGTACGGACAGGTCCCAGACGTGGTGGTGGGCGTCGACGATCCTCACGGCAGCTCCCATACGACGGGAAGACCGGCGTCCGCGCCCTCGCCGGAGTAGTCGTGCACCACGTCGAGGAGTTCGGCCATCCGCGCCTGCCAGGCGACATTGACCGGGAGCTTTTCGAGTGCGGCGAGGAGACGGGCGTAGTCCTCGCACTCCAGGACGTGGAAGAGGTCGGTGCCTCCCCCAAGCTCTCGGCTGCACTCGAGCAGGGGGTACCCCCATCGCCCGATCGTCCACTGCTTCGCCCCCGCGGCGCGGATGGCGCGCACCAGCTCCTCGGGGACCTCACGGTGGGCGGCGTCGTACTCCGCGACGCGGCCGGCGCGGACCTTGGTGTGCAGGGCGATCCTCATCCGGCATCCTCCTGCGCTGTGGGCTCCTCGGGTGCCATGGGCTCCTCGGGTACGTGTGCCTGTGCCTGTGCCTGCCGTGGCGGTACGGGCACATCTGCCGGGAGCAGGCCCTCCGCCCTTGCCTGTTTCCAGAAGTCGTCCGGCACCGGCGTGCCCGCCTGCGCCACGGCGTCCCGGACTTCTTCCGGCGTGCGCGCCCCGACGAGGACGGTCGTCACCGCCGGGTGGCCGCGCGGGAAGGCGAGGGCGGCCGCGCGCAGCGTGATGCCGTGGCGCCGGGCCAGGGACGCCAACTTGCCTGCGCGGTCGAGACGTTCGGCCGGGGCGCGCTCGTAGTCGTAAGGAGCCCCGGGCTTCGGATCGGCGAGCAGGCCCGAGTTGAACACGCCGCCGATGACGACGCCGGTGCCGCGCTGCAGGGCCGCGGGGAGCAGTTCGGCGAGGGCGCTCTGGTCGAGGAGGGTGTAGCGGCCCGCGCACAGCACCTCGTCCACGTCCGTGTCGCGTACGAAGCGCGTGAGCATGGCCGCCTGGTTCATACCCGCGCCGATCCGCGTCACCACGCCCTCGGCGCGCAGCCGTTCAAGGGCCGGATAGCCCTCGGAGAAGGCCTGTCCCGCGTGCTCGTCGGGGTCGTGGAGGTACACGGTGTCGACGCGGTCGAGGCCGAGGCGCGTGAGGCTGGCCTCCAGGGAGCGGCGGATGCCGTCGGCGCTAAAGTCCCAGACCCTGCGGTGGGTCGCGGGCACGGCGAACCCGGCTGCCAGGTCGTCCCCTCCGCCCGCGCGGGGCTCAAGGAGCCGCCCTGCCTTGGTGGACAGGGTGAACTCGGCGCGGGGACGCTCCCTCAGGGCATCGCCGAAGCGGCGTTCGGAGAGACCGAGGCCGTAGTGGGGTGCGGTGTCGAAGGCGCGGATGCCGAGGTCCCAGGCGGTGCTGACGGTCGCCTGGGCCTCCTCGTCGGTGACCTCCTGGAAGAGATTGCCGAGCGCCGCGCCGCCGAGCGCGAGCCCGGCCATCGGCCCGGCCCCTGGCATCGCCCCCGCCCCCGTACTCGTCCTCGTCCCCGCGCCCGTCCTCACGAAGTCTCCTTCGGGCGCAGACGCAGGCCCTGCATGCCGCCGTCGACGGCGAGTGCGGTGCCGGTGGTGGCGCCAGCCGCCGGGCTCGCCAAGTAGGCGATGGCGGCGGCGACTTCCTCGGCCGTGACGAGGCGTCCGGTGGGCTGGCGGGCCTCGAGGGCGGCGCGTTCGGCGGCCGGGTCGGCGGCGGCGTCGAGGAGCCGGCCGACCCACGGGGTGTCGACGGTGCCGGGGTTCACGCAGTTCACGCGCACGCCGTCATGGATGTGGTCGGCGGCCATGGCGAGGGTGAGGGACAGGACCGCGCCCTTGGACGCGCTGTAGAGGGCGCGTTGGGGCAGGCCCGCGGTGGCGGCGATGGAGCAGGTGTTGACGACCGCCGCGTGCCGGGAGCCGCGCAGATACGGCAGGGCCGCGCGGCTGGTGCGGACGACGCCGAGCACATTGACGTCCAGGACGCGCTGCCACTGGGCGTCGTCGTTGTCCTCGACGGTGCCCTGGGCGCCGATGCCCGCGTTGTTGACGAGGATGTCGAGGCCTCCCATCTCGTCGGCCGCGGCGACGACGGCCGTCCGCACGGAGGTGTCGTCGGTCACGTCGGCGCGCCGGGCGAGCAGGGGCTTGGTGACAGCGCCCGGGTCGAGGTCGAGGACGGTGACCTGGGCGCCGCGGGCCGACAGGAGTTCGGCGGTGGCGCGGCCGATGCCCGACGCGCCCCCGGTGACCAGGGCCTTGAGCCCCTCGAAGTCCGTCATGCGGCTGCTCCCTTCTGCTTGGTACGCGGCTCTTCGGTACGCGGCTCCTGGGTCCGCGGCTCGAGCTCCGCCGCCCAGTAAGTGCCGTCCGGGTAGCGGAACTCGGCGATGGACTCGGGCCGCATGGCCGCCGAGAAGCCGGGGGCGACGGGCGCCGTGTAGCGGCCGTCGCGGACGGCGACCGGGGTGAGGAAGTGCTGGTGCAGATGGTCGACGTACTCGATGACACGGTTCTCGGTGGTGCCGGTGAGCGCGATGTAGTCGAACATCGACAGATGTTGGACCAGTTCGCACAGGCCGACGCCGCCCGCGTGCGGGCACACCGGGATGCCGAACTTGGCGGCGAGCAGCAGGATCGCGAGGTTCTCGTTGACGCCGCCGACCCGGGCCGCGTCGATCTGCAGCACATCGATCGCCCCGGCCTGCAGCAGCTGTTTGAACACGATGCGGTTGTGGACGTGTTCGCCGGTGGCGACCCGCACGGGGGCGACGGCCGCACGGATTCGCGCATGGCCGAGTACGTCGTCGGGGCTGGTGGGCTCCTCGATCCAGTACGGGTCGAAGGGCGCGAGGGCGCGGGTCCACTCGATGGCCTCGTCGACGTTCCAGCGCTGGTTGGCGTCGATGGCGATCCGGATGGTGTCGCCGACGGCCGCGCGGGCCACGCGGATCCGGCGCAGGTCGTCGGCGAGGTCCGCGCCGACCTTCAGCTTGATCTGGGTGAATCCGTCGGCCACCGCCTGCCGGGCGAGCCGGGTGAGCTTCTCGTCGCCGTAGCCGAGCCAGCCGGGTGAGGTGGTGTACGCCGGGTAGCCGTGCTCGCGCAGGAGGGCGGTCCGCTCCGCCGCGCCCTGGCGCCCGCGCACGAGAAGGCCGAGGGCCTCGTCGCGGGTGAGGGCGTCGGCGATGTAGCGGAAGTCGACCTGGGAGACCAGCCATTCGGGCTCGGCCTCGGCGAGCAGCTGCCACAGCGGCTTCGCGGCGCGCTTGGCCGCCAGGTCCCAGACGGCGTTGACGACGGCGCCGATCGCCATGTGCATCACGCCCTTCTCGGGCCCGAGCCAGCGCAGTTGGCTGTCGCCGGTCAGATCGCGGCTGAGGGTGCCCGGGTCGGCGCACAGCTCGTCCGCCGGGCGGCCGAGCACTTGGGAGCGCAGTGCGTCGATCGCGGCGACCTGTACGTCGTTGCCGCGCCCGATGGTGAAGGTGAAGCCGTGCCCCTCGTGCCCGTCGCCGGCGTCGGTACGCAGCACCACATAGGCCGCCGAGTAGTCCGGGTCGGGGTTCATGGCGTCGGACCCGTCGAGCTCCCGCGAGGTGGGAAAGCGGATGTCGTACGTGTCGACGGCCGTGATACGGGGCGCAGTCGGGGCAGACGGAGCAGTTGCAGCCACAGGGGCCCTCTCAGAGTGGCGCACAGGTCAGTCCTGTGCGCGGCCGGTGGTGACGCGGGCGATCATCAGGGCGACGAGGATGATTCCGCCGTAGATCGCCTGGATCCAGAAGGACGGCACCTGGGCCAGGGTGAGCAGGTTCTGTACGACGCCGAGGAGCAGGACGCCGGTGAGCGCGCCGGACATGGTGCCCTTGCCGCCGTCCAGGCTGATACCGCCGATGACCGCGGCCGCGAACACCGTGAAGATCATGTTCTGGCCCTGGTTGGCGTTGATGGCACCGACATAGCCGGTCTGCATCAGGCCGCCGACCGCGGCGAGTACGCCCGCGACGACGAACACCCCGAGCATCACGCGCTCGACCCGGATCCCGGCGGCCCGTGCCGCTTCCTGGTTGCCGCCGATCGCGTAGAGCGCCCGGCCGACGCGGTGGTACTTCAGCAGGAACCCGGCGGCGCCGAAGGCCCCCGCGGCCACCCACACCGACATCGGGATCCCGATCAGGGTCGAGGTCGCGAGGGTGTAGAAGGCCTCGGGCAGACCGAACAGGGTCTTGCCCTCGGTCGCGCCGACGAGCAGTCCGCGCAGCACGATCAGCATGGCGAGCGTCACGATGAACGCGTTCAGCTTGAACTTCACGACGAGTACGCCGTTGAAGGCGCCGATCGCCGCGCCGGTCACCACGATCGCGAGGAGTGCCGTCGCGGCGGGCCACTCGGTGCCGAACCCGGCCTGCGCGGCGGGCAGCACGAGCAGCGCGCCGGCCGCTGGCGCGATACCGACCACGGACTCCAGAGACAGATCGAACTTGCCGGTGATCAGGACGAGGGACTCGGCGAGCACGACCATCGCGAGGGCCGCGGACGCCCCCAGGATGGAGATCAGATTGCGCTCGGTGAGAAAGGAGTCATTGACCAGGGACCCGAGCAGCAGAAGCAGCAACAGGGCCGGTACGAGGGCGAGTTCACGAGCCCGGCGAAGCAGCACCGAACGGCTCTGCGGGGCCTTGGCGGGTACTGGGGTCGGGTCGGTGCCGGCCGCGGCCGACGGGGCCTTGAGGTCAGCCACGGGATTCTCCTTCTGCTGCCTGGCGTGGGGCGCCTGCCTGGCGTGCGGCGTCCGCTGCGACGCCCTCGATGGAGGCGATCAGCTCGTGGTCGTGCCAGCCCGCCGGGTGCTCCGCGACGATCCGGCCGTGGAAGAGGACCAGGACACGGTCGCAGCGGCGCAGGTCGTCGAGTTCGTCGGAGACCACGAGCACGGCGGTGCCGTCCTCGCGGGCGCCGTCCATCCGGGCGAGCAGGGACTCCTTGGACTTCACGTCGACGCCGGCGGTCGGGTTGATGAGGATCAGCAGCCTCGGCTCCGAGGCGAGGGCGCGGGCCATGACGACCTTCTGCGCATTGCCGCCCGACAGGTCGGACACCGGCTGTTGCGGGCCCTCGGCGTGGATGTCGAGGCGCTCGATCAGGTCGGCGGCGAAGGCGCGACGGCGTTCGGTGCCGACGAAGCCGCTCCGGCCGAGCCGGTCGAGGACGCTCATGGTGGCGTTGTCGCCGATGGTCATGCCGGGGACGAGGCCCTGCTCGTGCCGGTCGCGCGGGACACAGCCGACGCCTGCCCGCAGGGTGGCGTTGACATCACCGAACGGCAGTTCCACGCTGTCGAGTCGAGCGCTCCCGGAGCGCGGTCTGTGCAGTCCGGCGAGGGTCTCGGCGAGCCGGATCTTGCCGCTGCCGCTGGATCCCGCGAGCCCGACGACCTCGCCGCTGCGTACGGTCAGGTCGATGCCCTCGTACACCTCGCCGCTCAGCGCGCGGACGTCGAGGAGGACGGGTGCGCCATCGGGCACGGGCGGCCGTGCGGCACGCGCGCGGTCCGCGATGGCCTCGCCCGCCATGGCCTCCACCAGGGCGGGGCGCGGGAGTTGTGCGACCGGGGCGGTGGTGATCCAGCGGGCGTCGCGCAGCACGGTGACGGCCTGGCAGACCTCGTACACCTCCTGGAGGTGATGCGAGATGAACAGGAAGGTCACCCCGGATTCCTGGAGGGCGCGCATACGGTCGAAGAGCCGCTCGATCTCCCGGTTGTCGAGCTGCGCGGTGGGCTCGTCGAGGATGATGAAGCGCGCACCGAAGCTCAATGCCCTTGCGATCTCCACCATTTGACGGTCCTCGACGGACAGCTCCGCCGTGCGGACATCGGGGTCGACCCGTACGTCCCAGGTGTCGAGGACCTCGGCGGCCTCGGCGTGCAGGCGGCGCCAGCTGATGAAGCCGCCGCGACCGGTGGGCTGCCGGTTGATGAAGAGGTTCTCGGCGACCGTCAACTCCGGTACGACCGTGGGTTTCTGGTAGACGCAGGCCACTTTGGCGCGCCAGGCGTCGCGGTCGGCGAGCGCCGGTGCGGGCGCGCCGTCGAAGCGGACGGTGCCCGCGTCGGCGGCCTGCAGGCCGGTGAGGATCTGGACGAGGGTGGACTTGCCCGCGCCGTTGCGGCCGACGAGGGCGTGGGACTCGCCCTGCAGAACGGTGAGCTGTCCGTCCTGCAGGGCGGTCGTGGGACCGTACCTCTTGGTGATGCCGACGGCTTCGACGAGCGGCGGCACGCTGTTCCGCGTCGGGGTGCTCATTCGACCGTGTTGCCCCACAGCTCGGGGTCGTCGACATTCTTCTTCGTGACCAGCGGGGCGGGCAGCTGGTCCTCGAGAATGCCGCTGGGCAGCCTGACGATGGTCGAGTTGTGGTCGGTCGGCCCCGGCTTGAAGGTCTTGCCCGCCATCGCCGCCTTGATGTACTTCATGCCGTACTCGGCGTAGGAGTCGGCGGGCTGCGAGACGGTCGCGTCGATCTGGCCCTTGCGGATGGCGGCGAACTCCTGCGGGATCCCGTCGTTCGACACGATCGAGACATGGCCCTTCTCGCCGGCCTTCTTCAGCATCCCCTTGGACTTCAGGGTCTGCAGCGTGGGCGCCAGATAGACACCGCCCGCCTGCAGGTAGATGCCCTTGATGTCGGGGTTGGCGTTGAGCAGCGTGTCCAGCTTCGAAGCCGCCGTGTCCGACTCCCACTTGGCGGGGATCTCCAGGACCTTCAGCGCGGGGAACTTCTTCTTCACACAGGACCGGAAGGCCTCCGAGCGCTCCCGGCCGTTGACCGAGGCCAGATCGCCCATGATCTGTACGACCTTGCCGCTCTTGACCTGCGAGCCCAGGTACTCGCAGGCCTTCTGGCCGTACGCCACGTTGTTGGCGCGCACCACCATCGCGACCTTGCCCTTCTCGGGGGCGACGTCGACGGCGACCACGGGAACGCCCTTGCGCTCGGCCTGGTCGAGGCCCGCGGAGATGGCCGCGCTGTCGAGCGGCGCCACGACAAGACCGCGCACACCTTGGTTCAGCTGGTTGTTGATGTCCGTGATCTGCTGCGCCGAGTCGCTGTTGGAGTTCACGGTCTTGAGCGCGTCGACGCCCTGCGTCTTCGCCATCTTGGGTACGTAGTCGTTGTACGACTGCCAGAACGGCGAGGTCAGCAGCGGCACGATGACACCGACCTTGCCGCCGGAGGCGTCGCCGCCACCGGCGCCCGCGGCGGTGTCCTTGGTGCTGCCGCACGCGGCGAGCAGCAGCGTGGCGCAACCGGCCGCCGCCACCGCGCGCAGGCTCTTCCGCATGGTTCTGCCAAGCATCCGACGGTTCGTCCGGGGGTTCACGCGAGGGCTCATCCGACGGCTCCTCATCGAGCGACGTATCTGCGGGGTCGGCGAATATTTATCAGACCACTTCGGGGCTTCGACACCCTCGTGCCGCAACTTTTCCGCGAATTGGGCTGTAGTGGTCCGACCACTGGGGCGATTAGACTGCGGCGCACTCGGGCCCGGCGGAACCGGTCCCCGACGGAGGGAGGGCGACCGTGGAGCAGCTCGGAAAGCCGGCTGAGGAAGCCGGCCAAGTGGCCCTGGGAGAAGGGCAACCGAGCCCGCAGAAAGGGCAACCGGCGCCTCAGGCGGGTCAACCGGCCGCGCAGGAAGGGCAACTGGCCCCGCAGAAGAGCACCGTGACGCAGCGCGCCATCGAGCAGATCAAGGCGATGATCGGCGAGGGACGCCTCGAACCCGGGCAGCGCCTGCCCACCGAACGCGATCTCGCCGCCCGGCTCGGCATCTCGCGCAGCTCCATGCGGGAGGCGATCCGCGCCCTGACCGTCCTCGGCGTCCTCGAGGCACGGCACGGCTCCGGGATCTACGTCACGCAGCTGGAGGCCGGGGACCTCCTGGAGACCTTCGGAGTGGTCGCCGACCTCTCCCGCGGCCCACGTCTCGTCGAACTCCTCGAAGTGCGCCGGGTCCTTGAGTCGACCGCCACCGCGCTGGCCGCCGCCCGCATCACGGACACACAACTGGCCGAGGTCCAGGGCCACTTGGCCGCCATGAACGCGACCGACGACCCGGAGGAGATCCTCTCCCACGACTTGGCCTTCCACCGCGCCATCGCCGCCGCCGCGGGCAACGACACGATGGCGGCGATCCTGGAGGGTCTGTCCTCACGGACGTTCAGGGCCCGGGTCTGGCGCGGCTACCAGGAGGAGGGCGCCTTCGAGCGCACCCGCCGCGAACACGCCCGGATCCACGGCGCCCTCGCCGCCCGTGACCCGGAGGCGGCCCGCGCCGCGGCGGCGGCACATGTCGGAGAGGTGGAGCAGTGGCTGCGGGGGCAGCTGGGCTAGTCAATGCCGGGTGCAGCCGGGGCGGTCAATCAGCCCGTCCGGCGCTCGAGGACTCCCCGGACGCCCCAGTCGCCCCGGGCGCCCGCGCCACCAGAGCCGAGAGCACCAGCTCCAGCGCCACGTCGAACGAACTCCCCGCCATGAGCGGCAACTCCTCCCGGACAGCGGCGAGTTCGGGGTACTCCGCAGCAGGAAGCGACTGATACACGCTCGCCCACGCCGCGTCGTCGGACGCCCGCCGCTCCGGCGCCAACGCCAGATGCGCCGCGTCCAGAGCCGCATGCCCAAGGACCGTGTCGATGAACGCCGCGTAATGCCGCACCGCGTCCGCCTCGGCGAACCCCGCACGCCGCAGCAGCCCGATCCCCGTCTCCACGGCCCGGAACTCATGCAGCCGCCGCGTCACGCGATACGCGGCCATCGCGGCGACCCGCGGATGCGCACGGTAGCCACGATGGATCCGCCGGGCCATCTCGCGCAGCCCCGCCACCCAGTCGTCCCCCGGCTCGAACCCGCGCTGCGCGTCACCGATGAGCCGGTCGGCGAGGGCGAGCAGCAGATCGTCGGCGTCGTGGAAGTAGCGGTACACCGCGCTCGGGTCGCAGCCGATCGCCGCGCCCAGGCGGCGCACGCTCAGGGCGTCGGGGCCATGCTGCCCCACCAGTCGCAGCGCGCAGTCGACGATGAGTTCCTCCGACAGCACCACCCCTGACTTGGTGGGCTTACGCCGCCGCCGCTCCGCCGGAATCCGCCCATCGGCCACAGCTTCCTCCCTCGCACAGCACTCCGCCGCCCCGCCCCGCACCCTTATGTCAACACCATTGACGCAACCCTGGCAAGCCGGTTGGCTCTTCCCCCTCTCCCACTCCCCGGCCAGAGGAGCGTGCCCATGAACAGCCAACCGCCAGGTCTGCGGCGCTCACTCGGCGTCGTCGACGGCGTCGCGCTCGCGGCGTCCAGCACCGCCGCCACCACCAGCGTCGGCATCGGCATGGGCGCCCTTGCCGCGACCGTGGGCGCCCAGGCGCCGGCCGTCCTCCTGGTGGCCTTCCTGCCGATCCTGGGCATCGCCGCCGCGTACACCCGGCTCAGCCGCGACGAGCCCAACATGGGCAGTGGCTATGTGTGGGTCGGCAAGTCGCTCGGCCCCTGGCTCGGGTTCCTCACCGGCTGGGTCACCCTGGTCGGCACCGTCATCTTCATGGCGTACACCAGCGCGGTGACCGGCTCCGTGGTGCTGCAGTTCGCCGCCAAGGCGGGTCTGCGCGAACTGTTCGGTCTCGGGCTCGACCCCGACTCGACGGCGCTCAGTACGGCGGTGGGCCTGCTGGTCCTGGTCGCCGTGACGGTCACGGCGGTCACGGGGGTGCGCAAGGCCACCCGGTTCCAGACCTGGCTCCTCGTCTTCGAGTACGCGGTGCTCCTGGTGTTCTGCGGCCTCGCCCTGATCGGCGGCGAGCACGGCTTCCAGTGGTCGTGGCTGAACCCCTTCGCCGTGGCCGACGGCACGCGGTTCGCGCAGGGCCTGGTGCTCGCGGTGTTCTTCTTCTGGGGCTGGGACGCCGCGTTCAGCGTCACCGAGGAGACCAGGAACGTGCGCGACGTGGGCCGCGGCGGGTTCATCGCGCTGTTCTCGATGCTCGCGCTGTTCCTTTACGGATCGATCGCGTTCCAGCGGGAGTTGAGCGTGCCCGAGCTCATCGCGGAGGGTCCGCAGGGACTGACGTATCTGGGGGCGCAGCTCGCCGCCGAGCCCTGGGCGAGCCTGCCGCTGCTCGCCCTGATGTGCTCGGCGGTGGCGTCGCTGCAGTCCAGTGTCATCCCCACGGCGCGCGGCCTGCTCGCCATGGGCCGGGACCGCACGATGGGCCGGGTGTGGACCCGGGTCAGCCCGCGTTTCGGCTCCCCGGCCATCGGCACGGTCCTCGTGATGACGATCGCCGCCGGGGTCGCGGTGCTCGCCCTGGCGATCCCGAAGCTCAACGAGATGATCCTCGCCGCGGTCAACTCGATCGGCCTGACCGTGGCCCTGTACTACGGCCTGACCTCGCTCGCCTGCGCCGCCCGGTTCCGGCCGCTCCTTCGCGCCCGCCCGGCGCAGGCGCTGCGGGCCGTGGTCGCGCCCGCCGTCTCGGGGTTCGCGCTGCTCGGGATCGGCGGCTACCTCGGCCACTCGTATCTCACCAGGAGCGACCACTTCGAACTCAGCCCGGACAACGGCTGGTTCATGCTGACCGTGCCCACCGCCGTCGTCGTCTCCGGCCTGCTGATGGCGGCGTGGGCGAAGTACGGGCGGCGCTCCGCGTACTTCACGCACGGCCGGGGCACGGCTGAGGAGGAGGCGGCCGAGCAGCCCGCACCCGAGACCGTCTGACCTGCGTACGCCCGTATCCACGCACATTCCGAGAACCGCACCCCGCAAGGAGCCACCGCATGCCCGGCACCACCCCCGCATCCCCCGCCGACTCCGCCCCCGCCGACCTGGTCTTCACCGGCGGCCCGGTCCACACCCTCTCCCCCGCGCGCCACCGCGCGACATCGGTGGCCGTCCGCGGCGGCCGTATCGTCGCCGTGGGCCACGACGAGGTGCGCGAACTGACCGGCCCCCGTACGGAAGTGGTCGACCTGGCGGGCAGGCTGCTGATCCCCGGGTTCCAGGACGCGCACGCGCACCCGGTCGGCGGCGGCCTCGAACTCGGCCAGTGCGACCTGAGCGGCGCGACCACCCTGGACGAGTACCGCCGCCGGATCACCGCCTACGCGCAGGCGCACCCCGGTCTGGAGTGGATCACCGGTGGCGGCTGGGCCATGGAGGCGTTCCCCGGCGGGCTTCCCACGGCCGCGCAGCTGGACGAGCTGATACCCGACCGGCCCGTGTACCTCGTGAACCGCGACCACCACGGCGCCTGGGTCAACTCCCGTGCCCTGGAACGCGCCGGGCTCGACGCGCGCACCCCCGACCCGGCCGACGGGCGGATCGAGCGCGGCCCCGCCGGCGCCCCGACCGGGATGCTCCAGGAAGGCGCGGCCAACCTGATCGGCCGGCTGCTTCCGCCCGTCACCCTGCGCGAGAAGACCGCAGGTCTGCTGCGCGCCCAGGAGCTGCTCCACTCGCTCGGCATCACGGCCTGGCAGGACGCGATTCTCGGCGAGCACGCCAATCTGACCGACCCCACGGACGCCTATCTCGCGGCGGCGGACGACGGCCGGCTCACGGCGCGCGTCGTGGGCGCCCTGTGGTGGGACCGGGCCCGCGGCACGGAACAGATCGAGGAGCTGATCGCCCGCCGCGAGGCGGGGGCACGGGGCCGCCTCCGCTGCACCACCGTCAAGATCATGCAGGACGGTGTCGCGGAGAACGGCACGGCCGCGCTGCTCGGTCCGTACCTCGACGGCTGCGGCTGTACGTCGGACAACAGCGGCATCAGCTTCGTACCGCCCGACGAGCTGCGGAAGTACGTCACCGAGCTGGACGCGCACGGCTTCCAGGTGCACTTCCACGCGCTCGGCGACCGGGCCGTGCGCGAGGCCCTGGACGCGGTCGAGGCGGCGCGGCTCGCCAACGGCTTCTCCGACACCCGCCCGCATCTGGCCCATCTGCAGGTCGTGCACCCCGATGACATCGGCCGGTTCCGGCAGCTCGGGGCGAGCGCGAACATGCAGCCGCTGTGGGCCGCGCACGAGCCGCAGATGGACGAGCTGACCATTCCGTTCCTCGGGCCCGAACGCACCGCCTGGCAGTACCCGTTCGGGGCGCTTCTGCGCTCGGGTGCGACGCTCGCGGCGGGCAGCGACTGGCCGGTGAGCAGCCCCGACCCGCTGCAGGGCATCCATGTCGCGGTCAACCGCCGGCTGCCCGGAGCACCCGAGGGCACCGGGGTGTTCCTGCCCGAGCAGCGCATCGACCTCGGCGCGGCCCTGGCCGCGTACACGGCGGGCAGTGCCTATGTGAACCACCTGGACGCGGAGACCGGCACGATCGCGCCGGGATACCTCGCGGACCTGGTGGTCCTCGACCGTGACCCGTTCGCGGGTCCCGCGGACGAGATCGGGGCGACACGCGTGGAGCAGACCTTCGTGGAAGGACAGCGGGTGTACGCGGCCGGGTGAGGTACGGACGGGGCGGGCGGCCCGACACCGGTGCAGGGACGGACGGGGCGGCTCCGACACCGGTGCGGGGGCGGGTAGCGCGGCTCCGACACCGGCACAGGGGTGGATGCGGCGGCTCCGAAACCGGTGCAAGGGCGGGTAGCGCGGCTCCGACACCGGTACAGGGGTGGATGCGGCGGCTCCGAAACCGGTGCGAGGGCGGGTAGCGCGGCTCCGACACCGGCACAGGTCCGGCACCGCTACGGCGACGGCCGCCCCGCCCGCTCCCGCACCGTGCGCCGTCAGACCCGCGACCGGTAGAGGCCGAACTCCGCGATCCGTGCCGCCCGCCGCGAGCCCGTGATCCGCAGCCGCCACGACCGCGCCGTCACCGGCGCGGGCAGCAGCAGGATGCGGCCGGCTCCCACCACGCCTGCCTCCGCCACGGTGCGCCAGGCGCCCGCGATCCGGGCCTCGACCGCCACCTTCTCGACCTGCTGGCCGTGCCGGATGTCCTCCGCGAGCCGGATCCGGTCCACCTCGGTTTCCGCGCCGAGGTCGAGCGTCAGGGTGCCCTTGCCGGGGGCGGGCGCGGACCATGCGGTGTCCGGGTCGCCGTCGACGGCGCGTGCCGCGCCCGAGCCGTCGCCGTCGGCCCGTGCGCCGCGCGCCAGGTCCGCGGGCAGCTCCGCCTCGACCCGTGCGCGGAACTCCCGCAGCCGGGCCACGTCCGCGTCCGGCAGCAGGCCCCGCTTGTCCGGCGGGATGTTGAGCAGCAGTACGGAGTTGCGGCCCACGGAGCGGAACCAGATATCCGTCAACTGGTCGACGGACTTGGGCTGTTGGTCCTCGTGATAGAACCAGCCGGGCCGGATCGACACATCGCACTCGGCGGGCCACCACTGCAGATGCGTGGCCACCTCGCGCGCCTTCACCAGGGCGTCGCGGCTGCCCTGGTCGGGGGCGTCGTAGGCGAGGGCGTAGTCGGTGCGGCCGTAGTCCTGCTCCTTCACGGGGACGACGCTCCACTCGTCCTCACGGGCGAGCCCGCCCTCGTTGCCGACCCAGCGGACATCGGGTCCCGACACCGCGATCGAGGCGTCGGGGGCCAGGGCGCGGATCAGTGTGTACCAGCTGTCCCAGTCGTACTTCTCCACCTTGTCCGGCGGGATCCGGCCCTGGGCGCCGTCGAACCAGACCTCGTCGACGGGCCCGTACTCGGTGAGGACTTCGTGGAGCTGGTTCAGCATGTGGGCGCCGTAGTCGGTGGCGTCGAGGGTGAAGGTGCGCGGGTCCGTGCGGTCGTCGCCCTCGACCGGGGCGGGGATGGTGTGGGCCGCGCGGGGGCTGCCGTTGGCGTACACGCCGTGCAGATACTGGTTCTCGTCGGCGGGCGAGACATAGACGCCGACCTTGATCCCGTGGCGCCGCATGGAGTCCGCGAAGGAGCGCAGGACATCGCCACGGCCGCCCTGCCAGCTGCTCGACTTCACACTGTGCCGGGTGTAGCGCGAGGGGTAGAGCACAAAGCCGTCGTGGTGTTTCACGGTGAGGATGGCAAGCTCGAAGCCCCCGTCGCGCAGGGCGCGCGCCCACTGGTCGGTGTCGAGGCCCACGGGCTGGAAGACCTCGGGATCCTCGTCGCCGGTGCCCCATTCGAGACCGGTGAAGGTGTTCACGCCGAAGTGCAGAAACGCCGTCTTCTCCAGCCTCTGCCACGCTATCTGACGCTCCGTCGGGCGTACCCGCGCGGCCTTCTCGACGATCTCCCTCGGGGTGTCGGCGGGGCTGACGGGAATGCGGTAGTACGGCTCGGCGGGCGGCGCGGCCGCGGCGGTCCCGCCGTCCGCGAGGGCGAGGGACGGCCTGGACGCGGCGAGCGCGGTCGCCGTGGTCGCGGCGAGGAAGAGGCGTCGGCTGACGGCCATGGGCGGGCCTCCGGGGTCTGTGGGGGGGGGCGGGGTCAGCGTGCGGTGGGGGTGAACTTCCAGACGGCGGGCGGCCGTTGGTCGGACGGGTACTGCACGAGCCGCCCGTCGTCGGCGAGGTGCACGGACATCCGGGTCAGGGCGTTGGTGAGTCGGAGGCCGCCGCCGGCCCGCTCCAGGTCCCAGCGCTGCAGGGTGTTCGCCGGGTCGCAGGTCTCCTGCGTGACGGAACTGCCGGGCTCCAGAGGCGTGTTGAGGGTGAGCCTGCCGCTGCGGGTCTCGGCGCAGCGGCCGGTGGCGGCGTTCTTGAGCGTGGCGTAGCCGTCGGGGGTGCGGGTCACCGTCCAGTCGGCGGCGGGGATCCGCCCCTCGCTGTCCCGCAGCGTGTAGGTGCCGTCGGGCACCGGCACCCGGGTGAGGTCACGCAGTCCGGGCGCGGAGCCGACGGCACCGGCGCGGGCGGTGAAAGCGGCGTACGCCGGGTCGGGACGGGCGGCGCCCCAGGTCGTCTGGGCGAGGAAGCGCAGGGGCATCCGCAGCGACGCGGCGACTTCGTTCTCGGTCTCGGCACGGCCGTTGTCGGGCCACAGGCTGATCTTCGCGCCGGTGATGCCTGCGGCCGAGTCCAGCTTCTCGCCCTCGAAGCTGCGCGGGTCCCACTGCTGCCCGTACAGCTTGGCGGTGTCCATGTGGAAGCCGCCGCGGACGAGATAGAGGGAGTACGAGGCGTTCATCAACGGGTAGCCCTGGGCCCGGAGTTGGCCGGGCGTCGTCTTCACCTTCAGCCAGTGCTCGACGGTCGTGCCGGGACGTACGGGGACGGTGTGGTCGCCGGTGAGCCCGTCGTTCCAGATGCGCAGGCGTTTGCCCTTGGACGCGGCGTGGGCGTGGACGCGGTTCACGAAGTCGATGAAGGCGTCCTGCGGGGTGGCGCCGGGCCCGTACTTCTCGCGGGCGTACTCGAGGATGTGCGGGTACTTGGCGAAGTCCGAGCCGAGCATGTATTCGTCGGCGCCCATGTGCCAGTACGGGGCCTTGAAGACCTCGGCGTACTCGTCGACGAGGCTGCTGTAGTAGGCGAAGGCCTCGTCCTTGGTGACGTCGAGGCGGGAGGGCTGCGCCTTGCCGTCGGAGTCGGTGAGCTGCAGATCGGTCCTGTGCTCCAGCCAGGGGTCCATATGGCCCGGGGAGTTGATCTCCGGGACGATCGTGACGTGGTACTTCTCGCCGACGGCGACGAGCCTGCGGATCTCCTGCCTGGTGTAGTAGCCCCAGGAGTTGGCCTCGGGGTGGCGCTCGCTCTTCACCTTCAGTTCCAGGAGGAGGTGATTGAGCTTGTGGTACGCCATGTCGCGCACCAGGTTCTCCAGCCAGCCGGCCGTGATGTGGATGTAGCACGCGCAGACACCGACTCCGCGTTCCTTGTAACGCGGGATGTCGACGGTGGTGCCCGCGGGCACGCTGTCGCCCTGGGCGAGAAGCTGCAGAAGGGTGCGGGTGCCGTAGAAGGCGCCTGCTTCGGTGGCGGCGGTGATCCGCGCCACGCCTCCCGCCGTGCGCAACTCGTAGCCTTCGTCCCGGAGTTCGCCCTTGCGGCCCTCCGCCACACCGATCACCACGTCACCGGGGCGCGGGGTGACCCCGCCGACCACGGGGATACGGCCCTTCTCGGCGGCGCGCAGGTCCTCGCGGAGGGTCTCGGCGGTACGCCGTGCGGTGCGGCCCTCGGCGACGATCCGGGTACGGTCCGCCTCGAACCGGTACGTGCCCTGCGACGGGGACCAGTTGCCGAGCGCGGGCAGCACCTTGGGCACTCCGGCGGCCGGCGCGGCCCGCGCGAGTGGCCCCGGCAGGGCGGTGAGCAGCGCCAGGACGACCAGGACTACCAGGGCTCCGAACAGCCGCGGCACAGCGGTGAACGACGTACGCATGCAGCACTCCCTCAGAGCGGCCTCGCGTCGAGATTCATCGGATGTCTGATGATTGAGGGGCGGTGGTGCGGTGTCAATGGGCGGTGCGCGGATGGGAGTTCGGAAAGTCATCCGATGACCAGGCGGCACGGCTCTGTCCTGGGGCCGACGAGCACGGGCTCGCCGCGTAATCTGCCCCGTACGTCGTCAGCACTTCGCGCCGAGGAGCCACCGTGACCAGCTGGGCCGGCCGTACCGCCGCCGAAATCGCCGCCGCCGTACGCGAGGGGAAGGTGTCACCGCGCGAGGTGGTGTCCGACCATCTCGCGCGGATCGAGCTGCTCGACGCCCGGGTGGGCGCATTCCGCACGGTGCGCGCGGCCGCGACGCTGCGCGAGGCCGACGAGCTCGCCGCACGCGCCGATCTGGCCGAACTGCCGCTCGCGGGCGTGCCGGTGGCGGTCAAGGACAATCTGCCGGTCCGCGGTGAGGCCACCCTCAACGGCTCGGCGGCCACGTCAACCGAGCCCGCGCCGGAGGACCATGTGACGGTGGCCCGGCTGCGGGCCGCGGGCGCGCTCGTCATCGGCGTGACCAACGTGCCGGAACTGTGTGTCTTCGGCACGACCGAAGGGGTGCACGGCACCGCCCGCAACCCCTGGGACACCACGCGCACGGCGGGCGGCTCGTCCGGGGGCAGCGCGGCCGCGGTGGCGGCGGGCATGGCGGCGCTCGGCCTCGGCAACGACGGTATGGGCTCACTGCGCATCCCGGCCGCCAACTGCGGCCTCGTGGGCCTGAAGCCGGGTCCTGGCACGGTGCCGCGCGACCTCGGCGGCGGCTGGTTCGGAATGTCTGAAAACGGCCCACTGGCGACGACCACCGAGGACGCCCGGCTGATGCTTTCGGTCCTCGCGGACACCCCGCCGCCCGGCGCTTCACCGGCCCCGCCGCGGATCGCGGTCTCCACCCGCAGCCCGCTCGCGGGAGTCCCGGTCACGCATGCGTACGCGACGGCTGCGCGGGAGGCCGGCAAGGTGCTGGCCGGGGTGGGTCACCGCGTCGCGGCCGCCGATCCGCCGTACCCGGTGTGGCTGGGTGCGGTCGCGCTCGCGCACTGGACGGCCGGTACGCACAGGGACGCCGAAGGACTCGATCCGCAGCGGCTCGCCCCGCGCACCCGCAAACACGCCGCCATGGGCGCGCGCATGGTCGGCTCGGTGGAACGGGGCGAACGCCGCGAACAGCTGCGCCGCCGCCTTGAGCCGTTCTTCACCGCGCACGATGTACTGCTCACTCCGGCGCTCGCCCGGCGCGGCCCGCACGCCGGGCCCTGGCACGAGCGGGGCTGGGTGCGCAATCTGCTCACCAACACCCGCTGTTCGCCGCTGACTCCGCCCTGGAACCTGACCGGCTGGCCCGCGCTCACCCTGCCGTTCGGCTATCTGTCCTCGGGCGCTCCGTGTGCGGTGCAGCTGGTGGGCGCGCCCGGCAAGGAGTACGAACTGCTCGCCGTGGCAGCCGAGCTGGAGGAGCGCAGGCCCTGGCAGCGCACGGCACCGGCGCCACGCTGAGGCACGCCCGCGCCACGCCCACGAGCAGGCGGGCGGCCAGACGGAGGCGGGCTGCCGGACGGGCGGGCAGACAGAACGGCCCCCGCGGACGGTGTCCGCGGGGGCCGTCTTCGATCAGTCGATGCCCTGCTAGTCGATGCCCTGCAGGATGTGCGGCTCCGCGAGATCGTCTTCGTATCCCGCGAGTCTGATAGGCGCCGACCTGGCCCACACGTCGAGACTGCCCAGCTCCTTGGGCCGGCCCTTGCGCTCTCCGCGCTCCTTCGGGTGCTGATCGCTCTTCGACTTCTCTGGTGTCACCGCGCACTCCTTATGTGTCGGGTAACCCCCGGTCGCTCGCGGCGCGTCCCGGTACCGGGCGCCGAGCCGCTGGACGAGGGCTTCGATCTGGGCAGTTCGGACGCGGTGGCGCCGGTACGCAAACGGGACGCAGCCGTGGTGACCGGCTTTGCCCCGGGACGGGCCATGGGTGTTGGTGGGACCCAAATTGGCTGTCCGTCCCATCTAGGGTAACCAAATGAGCGGCTCCCTGCTCGATGGGGCCGAAAGCTGCCCGATTTATCAGCCTTCGTCGCCGCTATTCAGCCATGATCGACGCCTCTCCCGGGAGGAGAGGCGTCAGCGTCAGGGAGGAGAGGTGTCAGGACTCCGGCCTGAGCCGTCGGGCTCAGCGGCGGACGGGGCGCTCCCCCACCTGGAGCGCGCTCAGCCCGGCGAGCACCTCTGGCTTCTGGGCGTCGAGCCAGTCCACGAACTGCCGGAAGGAGACCAGGCGTACGTCCTTCTTGTCCGCGACGGTCTTCAGGGTCTCCTCGACGGCGTCCATATAGATGCCGCCGTTCCACTGCTCGAAGTGGTTGCCGATGAACAGCGGCGCCCGGTTGGTCTCGTAGGCGCGCTGGAATCCCGCGAGATAGGACTCGGTGGCCTGCCGGCGCCAGGCCGGGTAGTTGTGGGCCGGAGCGCGGGTGGAGTTCTTCGACTGGTTGGCGAGGATGTTGTAGTCCATCGACAGGACCTCGAAGCGGTGCCCCGGGAACGGCATGGCCTGCAGCGGCAGATCCCATACGCCCAGCTTCTTCCGTGGCCAGCGCTGCAGCCCGCCGGGCGAGGACGCGTCGTAGCGCCAGCCGAGCTCGCGCGCCACGGGCAGCAGATTGTCCTGGCCGAGCAGACACGGGGTGCGGCCGCCGACGAGTTCCTTGTCGTAGTCGAACGGCAGCGAGGGAAGGTCCTTCCAGCCCGTGTTGGTCCGCCACTTCTTCACGAAGGACTTGGCCTGGTCGATCTCGCTGCGCCAGTCCCGCTGCGTCCAGTTGGCGACGGAACCGGTGCCGCCGCAGAAGTGCCCGTTGAAGTGCGTGCCGATCTCATGGCCTTCGAGCCAGGCCTGGCGCACGTACTGCAAGGTCTCCTTGATGTGGCTGTCGGTGAGGTAACCGATGTCCGACGCGCCCGCGGGGTTGTTCGGCGGGCGGTAGACGCGCTTCTTCGACTCGGGCAGCAGATAGAGCCCGGAGAGGAAGAACGTCATGTGCGCGCCGTGGTCGCGGGCGAGTTGGAGGAAGCGCGGGAAGAGTCCGTTGCCGACTTCGCCGGCGCCGTCCCAGGAGAAGACCACGAACTGCGGCGGAGTCTGGCCCGGTTCAAGGGGCACCGGACGGTCGGGCTGCCGCGGCTGGACGCCGGTGAACGCGGTGGAGCCGTCCCCGATCGGCCGGTTGACCTTCCCGCTTCCGTGCCCGCCCTGCCGGCCCTGCCGGCCCGCGGTCCTGTCGTGGCCGCCGGCCCCGTGCCCCGGGGACGCCGTCTCGGTGCCGCAGCCGGCGAGACCCGCACCCGCCGCCGCCCCGAGTCCCAGCCCCAGAAGGTGCCTTCGCCCCACAGCCCGCATGCAACCGCTCCGTTCACTCGACGCCCGGTCGCCCCATCTGTAGACGGGAGAAACTTCTCTTAATCACATAAAGCGGGCCCATTGCCTTGCGCGGTTCCGCTCCGCCGCGCGGCAGTGCCGTGGCGCCTGATCACAGTGCGTGAGGCATCTCGGGTCCCTCCGCGCCCGCGAGGGCGGAAAGTGAGGGAGGACGAACGGAACTGAGAGCCGGTGAGGTAACGGTGCGTCAGGTGAGTTGACGGCGGAGCGTGCCGCAGGGCGTGGGCGCGCAGGGTGCCGCCACCACCCACTTGGACGGATACGAAAGGGGCGCGCACAGCCGAGGGCCGGTGCCGCATCGTCGTACGGACGCGGCACCGGCCCTCGTGCGACCAGTTCCTTTATTCAGCTCTCGTCAAAGCCTCGGCGGCGTGCGTAGTGGACCGCGACACCCAGGGCTCCCGCCACCAGGGCGCCACCCAGGGCCAGTTGCGTCACGCTGAACGAAGCGAAGGAACCGCCCCCGCCCGCCTTGACGCCCTTGTGCACTCCGCTGCCGTGATCGGCGATCATCAGCGGGGCACTCTTGGTCTGACCGTTGCAGGTGAACGTCACGTCGTACTCGGCGGCCGGTTTGGCGTCCTCGAACACCTTGGCCGTGGCCGAGTGGCCCTCGTTGAGTTCGGTGGTGTCGAACACACCCGCGTCCGCGGTCACCGTCGGTACCTGGCAGCCGCTCGACGTGAGCGTCACCGTCCCGCCGGGCGCCACCGTCCGCGGCTCCACACTCACCTGCCACGACGTGTCGGCCGCTGCCGCCGACGTCGCCGTGGCCGCGGTCAGCGCACACGCCGCCGCCACACCCGCCGAGGCCCGTGCTATCGCTTGCATCAACAACTCCCCTTTTTATCAGCGCAGATGGCATTTCTGAGCTTTCATCAGAAATGCTCCCGACGCCGAGAAACGCTAAGTGGCACCGTGGAGTCCCGCGCTGTGGAGAGGGCCAGACGGGAACGCGGTACTCCACATGGATGGCCGCCGCGCCGACGGGGGCCGGGCTCCGCCCGGTGCGCGCACACCCGACCTGCCCGCCCGCCCTGCCCGCCCGACCTGTCTGCCCGGCCTGCCTGCCCGCCCTGCTTGCCTGCCCGATCGCTCGCTCGCTCGCCTGGTCCGCTCGCCCGGTGTGCACGGTTAACACCGCGTTGGTTGAACCGTCAGATGGCCATGATCTGCTGCAACGCACCGGCACCGAGGCCCGGAGGGAGCCGCGCATGGAGCCATGGATGGCGCCGCAGAGGGCGCCGCGCACCGTCGACGAGCTGATGGATCTCCTGCACGCCTGCCGCGGCGCGTGGGACACCCCCGACCGCAGTGGCGACCCGGTCGACCTGCACGATCACGCCCTGCAGACCGCGGCACTCCTACGCCGTTCCCACCCCAGCGACAAAGAGCTGCAGATCGCGGGGCTCGTCCATGACCTGGGTCATCTGCTGCGCCCCGGGGACGACGCCGGGCACGCCGACCACGCCGCGGACGCCGTGCGGCCGCTGCTCGGAGAGCGGGTCTCACGGCTCGTACGTCTACACGTTCCCGCCAAGCGGTATCTGGCCGCCGTCGAACCCGGCCGCGGCCTGTCCCCGCAGAGCGCTCTCACGCTGCGCGCACAGGGCGGCGTGATGACCGCGGCCGAGGCCGAGGCGTTCCTTGCCGATCCCTGCGCCGACGATGCCGTGACGCTGCGCCAGGCCGATGACGCGGGCAAGGTGGTGGGGCTCGACGCGGGCGTACTCGAGGACTGGCGCTCGGTCCTGGAACTCGTGGCCGCGGCGCACGCGACGGTGCCCCGGGAGTACACCCACCCCGCACACCCCTAACTTTCTGACACTCCGTCATGAGAGTGTGGCTGCATGGGAGTTGACGGTGCAGATGGCGCAGATGGTGCACTCGTCGGCCGGGCCGCTCTGGTCACCGGCGCCTCGCGCGGGATCGGGCTCGCCGTGGCCGAGGAGCTGGGCGCCGCCGGCGCCGGTGTGTGCGTCACGGCCCGCGACGCCGAAGCGCTGCGGGCCGCCGTGGGACGGCTGCGGGACACGGGGGTGCGCGCGGTAGGTGTGGCCGGCTCCGTGGCGGATCCCGCACATCTGCACGCGTGCGTGGAGCGGACGACGGCGGAGTTCGGCCGCATCGACATCGTGGTGAACAACGCCGGCACCAACACGCCCTACGGCCCCTTGATGGAGGCCGATCCACAGGACTGGAGCGCCGCGTTCGCCGTCAACGTGGAGGCGCCGCTGCGTCTCGTCCAAGCGGCCTGGCGGGCCTGGATGCGCGAGCACGGCGGTGCCGTGGTGAATATCTGCACCGAGGGCGCCACTCACGTCGGGCCGCATCTGGGCGCCTATCTCACCAGCAAGGCCGCCCTGCTGCGGCTCACCCAGCAGCTCGCGGGCGAACTCGCCCCGTCGGTACGGGTCAACGCGGTCTCCCCCGGCCTGGTGCGCACCGAGATGGCGCGCTTCGTGTGGGACGGCGCCGAGCCCGCGCTCGCCGCGGGCCTTCCTCTCGGCAGGCTCGGGGAGCCCGTGGACATCGCGCGCGCCGTGCTGTGGCTGGTGTCCGACGCCGCGGCGTGGGTCACGGGGGCCGATCTCCTGGTGGACGGCGGCACCCGGGTCCGCCGCGCCCGGCCCGCGTAACTGCCGCCGCCTGCTTACCTTTTGGTGCGTGCGCACTAAATTGTGCGTACTTGTCGCAGGTCACGGGCTCGACCAGGCTGACAGGGCCGGAGTGATCCCCCAAGCCCGTCCGATTGCGGGCCGGTCCCCGGCCCTGCGGACAGGAGTCGACATGAACAGCAAGACACCGGTGACCGTGATCGGCCTGGGCGAGATGGGGCAGGCCCTGGCCGGCGCCCTGCTCGGCTCCGGCCACCCCACCACCGTATGGAACCGGACGGCCGCCAAGGCCGACGAGCTGGCCGGCCGGGGCGCCGTCCGCGCCGGCTCGGTCGCCGACGCCGTGACCGCGAGCCCGCTGGTGGTGGTCTGCCTCCTGGACTACGCCACGGTGCGCGCGGCCCTCGAACCTGTGGCGGAACGGCTGCGCGGCAGGACGGTCGTCAACCTCACCAACGGCAGCCCGGCGCAGGCCGCCGAGCTGGCGGCCTGGGTCGCCGGGCAGGGGGCGGACTATCTGGACGGCGGCATCATGGCCGTGCCGACGACCATCGCCACCGAGGAGGCGTTCGTCCTCTACAGCGGCGACGAGCGGGTGTTCGCCGCGCACCGCGAGACGTTCGAGGTGTTCGGAGCGGCGAAGTACCTCGGCGCCGACATCGGCATCGCCTCCCTGTACGACCTGGCGCTGCTCGACGGCATGGGCTTTCTGTTCAACGGCTTCCACCACTCCGTCGCCATGGTCCTGTCCCGCGAGGGCGCCAGTGCCGTGGAGTTCACGGAGCTGCTCGTGACATGGCTGACGAACATGGCGAAGGTGCTGCCCGCCCTCGCCGCGGACGTCGACGCCGACCGGCGCGAGGGCGCCGAGCCCGCGATCACACAGGGCCTCGACGTCCAGCTCGCCGCGGACGTCAACATCCGGGAGGCGGCGCGGGAGGCGGGTGTCAGCACGGCGGAGCTGGCGCCCGGCACGGCCATACTCAAGGCGCTGCTGGCCGCGGGCCACAAGGAGTGGAGCGCCCCGGTCACGGTGCGCCATCTGCGGTCCGGCAAGGACTGAGCGCCCGCGCAAAGGGGCGCGGAACGCTGCCCGCGGGGGGGCGGCTACCACTTGGCGGGTGCGTAGTCCTTCAGGAAGACGCCGTACAGGTCCTCGCCCGCCTCGCCGCGCACCACCGGGTCGTAGACGCGGGCGGCGCCGTCGATCAGGTCGAGCGGGGCGTGGAAGCCCTCCTCGGCCAGGCGCAGCTTGTCGTAGTGCGGGCGCTCGTCCGTGATCCAGCCGGTGTCGACCGAGGTCATGAGGATGCCGTCGGTCTGGAACATCTCCTGGCCGCTGGTGCGCGTCACCATGTTCATCGCGGCCTTGGCGGCGTTGGTGTTGGGGTGCCCCGCCCCCTTGTAGCCGCGGCTGAAGACGCCTTCCATCGCCGAGACGTTGACGACGTAGGCACGTCCGCTCGTGGCCTTCTTCGCCGCGTCGGCCATGGTCGATCGCAGGGCGCTGATCAGGATGAACGGTGCCGTGTAGTTGCACAGCTGGGTCTCGAGGAGCTCCACGGGGGAGATCTGCTCGATGCTCTGCACCCAGGTGTTGCTGTCGACGACGTCGGGGACGAGGCCGCCCGCGTCGATGGCGGTGCCGTCGAGGTGCCGGGCGACGCTGGCGTTGCCCGCGACCAGGGCGAGGTCGGCCACCTTCTGGGCGTCGAGGCCGCTGACGCCGGCGGGGAGCGCGGTCAGGCCGTCGACCGCGCCGGAGTTGAAGGCGCCGATGACGTGGTGGGCGGGCAGCTCACCGGCGGGCAGCGGGGCGCTCTCGCCCTCGACCAGGGCGGCGTAGGCGGAGGGCAGACGGCGCACCGTCTGGGTCGCGTTGTTGATCAGGATGTCGAGCGGCCCCTGCGCGGCGACCTGCTCGCCCAGGGCCACGACCTGGGCCGGGTCGCGCAGATCGATACCGACGACCTCGAGGCGGTCGATCCAGTCCGCCGAGTCGTCCATGGCCTTGAAGCGGCGGATGGCGTCCTTGGGGAAGCGCGTGGTGATCGTCGTGTGGGCGCCGTCACGCAGCAGGCGGAGCGCGATATACATGCCGATCTTGGCGCGGCCGCCGGTGAGCAGGGCGCGCTTGCCGGTCAGGTCGGCGCGGGCGTCACGCTTGGCGCGGTTCTCGGCGGCGCACTTCTGGCACAGCTGGTGGTAGAACGCGTCGACCTCGACGTACCGCGTCTTGCAGATGTAGCAGGAGCGCGGGCGCTGGAGTATCCCCGCGATCTCTCCGACGGTCGACGTGGACGGCAGCAGGCCCTGCGTCTCGTCGTCGATGCGCTCGGCCGAGCCGGTCGCGGTGGCGTGCGTGACGGCCTTGTCATGGGCGGTCTTGGCGGCCCTGCGCTCCTGGCGGCGGCGCTGCTTCACGGTGCGGTAGATGCCCGCCGTGGCGCGCCGTACGGCGATCGCGTCGGGGTGGTCGACCTCCAGCTTGTCGAGCTCTTCGAGCACGCTGAGGCATACGGCCAGGCGCTCCGGGTCGATGCCGGGGCCGAACGTCTGGGGTTCCGTCGCCTCGTCGTTGGCAACCGTCATCGCGGTGTTCCTCGTGCTCGCTCATGCCCCACGCGCGCGTGCGCAGGGTCGCAGGGAGATTCCAAACACGAAACTTTACGTAGGCCGGGCGGTGCACACCAAACGGCCCGGGATCCGGCCCTCGATTTTCCGGCGCCCTGCGCCTGCGTACGCGCGCTTCCCGCCCGCTTCCTGGACGCGCTTCTACGCCTGTGCCGCCGCCCCGAGGGCGGCGATCTCGGCGTGCAGGGCCGCGGCGAGCCGGTCCAGGTCGGGCACGGCCTCCGCGTCGGCGATCAGGCCGTAGTGGACGTGGCCCCGGTACGTCGAGACGGCGACGGCCAGGGACTGGCCACGGGCGAGCGGGGCGAAGGGATGGACCGCCGTGAGCGGGCAGCCGGCGAGCTTCAGGCCCAGGCTCGGCAGCGGCACGCTGGTGACCAGGATGTCGAAGAGCAGGCGGGCGGCCTGGGCGACGACAGGCCCGCCGATGCGGTGGCCGAGCGGCGGGACGTGGTCGGCGAGCAGCGCGACGGCACCCGCGCCGCGGTGCGCACCCGCGTCCTTGTTGCGGTCCATGGCGCCGCGTACGGTGCGCAGCCGCTCCAGCGGGTCACGCTCGCCGACGGGGAGGCGGATGAGATAGCCGGAGAGCCGGTTGCCGTCCGGCTCGGCGCCTCGTGGGCGGCGCCGCGAGACGGGTATCAGGGCGCGGGGGCCGACCCCGTCGCCGCTCTCGCCGCGCTCCTCCAGCCAGCGGCGCAGGGCGCCGGCCACGGCGGCGATGAGGACGTCGTTGACCGTGCCGCCGGTCTTCTTGCGGATCCGGTGCACCTGGTCGATGTCGATGACGGCACCGGCCGTGCGCCGGGTCCCGGTGGCGTCCGACGTGAGGGCGGCGGTGCTGCGGACGCCCCAGGTGGCGCGGGCGACGGACACCCCGATGTCCAGGGCACGGGCTGCCGCGCCGATCCGGCGGCGGACGGGCGCGAGAGGGTTGGGCAGGTCGCGGGGGTCCGGCAGGGCGGGGATGCCGAAGCCCCGGCGGACCGGACGCTCGGCGTCATCGCCGGCACGCGCGACGTCATCGGTGGCAGGGGCGACGTCATCGGTGGCACGCGTGTGTGCAGCAGGGACGTCGCCACGCGCGCGTGGAGCGGGCACGTCGGCACGCGCGCGTGGGGCGCGGGCGGGCGGTGG
This sequence comes from Streptomyces monticola, assembly GCF_042665355.1. NCBI lineage: Bacteria > Bacillati > Actinomycetota > Actinomycetes > Kitasatosporales > Streptomycetaceae > Streptomyces > Streptomyces monticola. The sequence goes on from NZ_JBHTCF010000023.1 coordinate 107,351, forward strand.
GTCCATCACCCCGGCGGCGAGCGTGAGCGCGTGCAGTCCGTCGGCTAGCGCGTGGTGGAACTTGAACAGGACCGCGAAGGACGTGCCGTCCTCGCCGGGCAGCACATGGGCCTCCCACGGTGGCCGCGCCCGGTTCAGGGGCCGCTCCATCAGCTCACCGGCCGCCGCGTGGAAGTCCCTTGCCACACAGGCCAGTTGGACGTGCCGGGCGGGGTCGAAGTCGGTGACGGGCTCGCGTGCGGCGCCGCCGACGGGCAGCCAGACCCCGCGGATCCGCATACGAAGACCGGGCACGGCCACGGCCCGGGCGGTGAGCAGCTCGGCCGCGTGCCGGGCGGCGCCTGGCGCGTCGGCGGCGAAGACACCGAGCGCCCCCAGGTGCATCGGGTGCCGCTCGGTCTCGATGTTCCAGAACGCCAGGTCGAGTGGTGCGAGCAGGTCAGTAGTCATGGCTTGCTCTCGCGTCGACGACGGGGAAGCCAGAAGTCAATATCCCGTTGACGACTACGGTCAAGCACCTGAAGAACACATACCGTTACGAGCACATTAAGGCTTGCCCCATGGCTCCCACGCGGCACGGGAGCCATGGGGCAGGTGCGGCCCGTCAGCCGAGTGCGGGCGGCGCCGTCGAGCGTGGCCGACTCCGACGCACCGCCGACGTACCCGCGCACCCACGCACCCGCGACGTACGTCAAGGCGCCGGACGCGTTCACTCCGGCGGGGCCCGGGGCCGGGACGGGGGCCGGAACCATGCGCTCCTCGTCGCTGCAGCAACCGTGCCGCCGCCCTTGGAGTCCTAGACTCGGGAGTTGCCTGAACAGGGGGAGGGACGGCATGGACACCGTCATCGTGCAGTTGCCCGAACCGCCCGGAACACGCCCCAGGGACCGTCCGGGCAAGCCCCGGCTGCTGCGCCTCGGACCGGGCGAGACAGCGGAGTTCGGTCGCGGCGCCCCGGACGGCGGCCCCCTGCCCGTGCCGCTGTTCGACCCGGCCGTATCGCGCCGCGCGGGCCAGATCACGGCCGCCGAGGACTACTGGCGGCTGTCCAATTTCAGCCAGAACTCCACGTATGTCGTGGAGAACCTCGAAGGCGCGGGCGAGCACGTCAAGGTCGCGCCCGGCCGGGTCGGCGCTCCGGTGCCCTTCGAGTTCTCGCGGGTGCTGCTGCCGGGCACGGAGGGCGAGGCCTGCTTCAAGGTCTTCGCACCCGAACACGCCTACCTCGACTCGGAGGAACAGCTTCCGCACCGGGGCGAACCGACGACCAGTCCCTTCGCCCTCGACCCGACGTCGAAGTACTTCCTCGTGCTGCTCGCACTGTGCGAACCACGGCTGCGGCAGGCGTCGAGCGCGGCCGTGCCCGGTGTCGGCGAGGTCCTGGAACGGCTGCGTGACGTACCGGGCTGCGACGGTCTGAGCCGCTCCGCCGTCAACTACCACATCGACTATCTGGCGTCGGTGAAGCTCCGGCTGCGCGAGGACCGTGACGGAATGGCCGAGGCCGCACAGGTCGGCGGCAAGCGCGAGGAACTCGTGGCGTTCGCGCTCCGCTTCGACCTGGTGCGGGAGCACCACCTCGACCTGCTCACCCGGACCTCCCCCGCCCCGCACGGCTATGTCGCACGCGGCTCCGACCCACGCGGCTCCGGGCCCGCGGCGGCCACGGGGGCCGGCCGGGGATGAGCCGTGAGAGCGCTCCCGCGATCGCCGTTCCACCCGGCTACCGCGTGGGGCCCTGGCGGATCACCGAGCCCATCGGGGCGGGCAGTTGGGGCAGCGTGTACGCCGCCGAGCACATCGAGGACGGTGCGCGGGCGGCCGTGAAGTTCCTGCGCACCGACCTGCTCACGCCGGGACAGCGCACCGGGGTGAGCGAGCAGGTGGAGCGCGAGGCGCGGTTCAGCCTGGAGGCCGACCACCGGCATGTCGTACGCACCCACGCGGTGCACACCGTGCGCGACCCGCGCCGGCCGGCGCTCGACGGGCTCACGGCCCTCGTCATGGACCGGGCCGAGCACAACCTGCAGGAGCTGCTCGCCGCCGGTCCCGGCCGGCCCCTCCCCCTCGGGCCGCGGATCCTGGACGGCGTGGCGGCGGGACTCGCCTACCTCCACGGGCGCAGCTGGGTGCACGGCGACCTGAAGCCCGCCAACGTCCTGCTGGCGGAGGGGGGTCGGGTGTGGCTGGCCGACTTCGGTCTGACCGCCGAGCTGGAAGGCACGCACGCCTACGTGCCGCCGCTCGGCTCGCTCGACCACGTGCCGCCCGAGTGGTGGTCGGAGCGCACCGGCGCGAGCGGTACGAGGATCCGTCCGACCGCGGACATCTGGGCGTTCGGGGTCCTCGCGCACCAGGTGCTCACCGGCGGTCTGCACCCCTTCCCCGGCTCCACGGCACGGGCGCGGGCCCTGGCCGCGCAGGCCTATGCCCGCGGCGGGGCACCGCTGCGCCTCGACGAGTCGGTGCCGGAGGGCTGGCGGGAGCTGATCGCCCGCTGCCTGCGGCCCGACCATGCCTCGCGAGCCGAGCTGACCGGCGAGCGACTCGCCACCCGTGTGGGCGAGTTGACGAGACATCCCGGCCGGGTGCGCAGACGGCGGCCGGCGATCCTGCTCGCGGCGCTCGCGACACTCCTTGCGGCGGCGACCGGCTCCGCACTGCTGCTCTCCACCGGCGCCATCGGAGAGCGCTCCACTCCCGGTGCGGCGGCCACGCCCTCGCTGCCCCCGGCCGCGGCCCAGGAACTCGGCCCACACGCCGATGTCCCCGCCGCGCTGCGCCCGTACATCACCAACACGGCGATGCGCTGCGCCGACGAAGCCGTCACTCCGGCCCTGATCGCGGCGATGCTGAAGGCGGAGAGCGGTTTCGACGCCGCTGCGCACCGGGTCCGCAAGGGCAAGGACGGCATCCCGATCGAGGAGTACGGCATCGCGATGTGGACGCCGAAGGTGTTCGCGGACTGGGCCACCGACGGCGACGGCAACGGCACCACGGACTACAGGAAACCGCCCGACGCCATCGCGACGATGGGCTCCTACCTCTGCTATCTCGCCCGCTACTTCCGCGAACACGACCTGGCCACCGACCTCCCCGGCGTCCTCGCCGCGGCCTACCGCACCAGCGGCAAGGTCGTCCTGGCGGAGGGCGGAGTACCCGAGCGCACCCGGCGGCACACGGAGCGGGTGAAGAAGTACCTGGTGGAGTACGCGCGTTGAGGCCTTCCGGCCCCGGCGCCGCCGCCCATGGGCGGGCCCGTGACCCGTACCGGAGTTCCCCCCTGACATACGTCAGGTACCACCGGCCACTCCCGGGGCCGAAAGTGGAGTGCGTAAGGACGAGCGCCCGTCGAGGTCCGAGTGGCCCGCGGGGGCTCAGGAACGGGGAACTCTTCCACGGGGAAGGAACCACCATCATGCGTAACACCGGCATCAAGAAGGCTCTCGCAGGATTCGCCGTGGCCGCGGCCACGGCCGGGGCCCTTGCGGCCACCAGCGGCTCCGCCCAGGCGTCCGCTCCGGCCGGACAGGCCAAGCCCGCCGCGGCTCAGGAGGCCAAGGCGGCCGCGGTCTGCACCGTCAACGACAACGGCGTCAACTTCCGCGGCGGCCCCGGCCCCGAGTACCCGGTGCTCGGCCAGGTCAACAAGGGCCAGAACATGGACCTGATCGGGGTCCAGGGCAACTGGGTGCACGGCAACCTGTGGGGCGGGCACACCGGTGTCTGGATCCACACCGCCTACCTGGACAACTGCTGACGGCAGAGCCTGCCGCACGACCGGGCCGTGGCCCGTACCCCTTGGGGTGCGGGCCACGGCCGCGTCACGGGACCGGCGCTCCGTGACTCGTCACTGGTGACCGTGACAGCGCTCTCAGCACCGCATCGAGCCCGGGTCCGAAGCCTCCTCGATCAGCTTCTCGTGGGCCGCCTTCAGACGGGCCGCGTCCGGCTTCATGACCTTTCTGTCGTACGTGAGCAGGCCGTTCAACTCGCCTTCCACATCCGAGATCTGGGTGTAGACGGCGCCGTTGCCGCCCTTGCAGGTGAGCTCACGGACACGGCCCAGCTGGGCGAGGTACTCGTCGGTGTACTTGTCGCGTTCGACGCCGACGTAGGTGTGCCGCACCGGCCAGGCGTGACCGGGGACGGCGAGGCCGAGGCCGCCGTACTCGCCGCTGACCAGGGCGCGTCTGCCGTCCGGTGCGGGGAGCTGGGGCGTGGGATAGCCGTGGGCGTCGGCGATGTCGCCGTTGCCGCCGTCCACGGAGCCGCAGCAGTTGATACCGCTCTGGTTGTTGACGAGGCGCGTCGGGTCCCAGCTCTTGACCTGGTCGGCGATGCGCGCGACGTCGTACTGGCCCCAGCTCTCGTTGAAGGGCACCCACATGATGACCGAGGGATGCGAGTCGTGCTGGTCGATCATCTCCTTCAGCTCCAGCTCGAACTGCCGCTGCACGGCGCCGTTCAAGGTGCCGCCGGGTGTGGTGGACGGCATGTCCTGCCAGACGAGCAGGCCGAGCTTGTCCGCCCAGTAGAACCAGCGGTCGGACTCGACCTTGATGTGCTTGCGCACGGAGTTGTAGCCGAGTTCCTTGTGCTTCTTCAGGTCGAACGCGAGGGCCTCGTCGGTGGGCGGTGTGTGCAGTCCGTCCGGCCAGAAGCCCTGGTCGAGGGTGGCCATCAGGAACTGCGGTGTGCCGTTGAGGACGGTGCGGGGTGCGCCGTCCACCTGTTTGACCTCGATCTTCCGCATCCCGAAGTAGCTGCCGACGCGATCACCGCCGACGCTCACCTTCAGGTCGTAGAGGAACGGATCGTCGGGTGACCACAGGCGCGGCTCGTCGATCTTCAGGGTGAGCGGGGTGCCGGTGCTGCCCGTGGCGGTGGCGACCGGTGTGCCCTTGTCGTACGCGGTGGCCGTGACCGGCAGGCCGTCCTTGACGCCGCGTGCCTGGACGGAGACCTCCTTCTTGTCCACGTCCGGGGTGACCTTGAGGGAGTCGGCGTGATCGGCCGCGACCGGCTCCATCCACACCGTCTGCCAGATACCGGAGGAGGCGGTGTACCAGATGACGTCGGGGTTGAGGCTCTGCTTGCCGACGGGCGGGTTCTCGCCGTCCCTGGAGTCGGTCGGGTCGTGGACACCGACGATCAGTTCCTGCGTGCCGCCCGGCTTCAGCGCATCGGTGATGTCGGCGCTGAACCGGTCGTAGCCGCCCTTGTGCTCGGTGACCTTCTTGCCGTTGACATAGATCTCGGAGTGCCAGTCGACGGCGTCGAAGTTCAGCTTGAGGCGCTTGCCCGAGCCGATCTTCCAGCCCTCGGGGACGGTGAAGGTGCGCCGGTACCACATCCGGTCCTCGTGCCGGGTGACACCGGAGAGCTGGGACTCCACCGGGTACGGCACCAGGATCTTCTCCTTGAGCCGCTTGCCGACCGGCGGCGCCTCGCCCTTGTCGGCGGCCTGGAACTGCCAGCTGCCGTTCAGGTTCCGCCACGCGGAACGGGTGAGCTGGGGGCGCGGGTACTCGCGGTGCGCGGTGCCGGGGCCGACGTCTTCGGCCCACTCGGTGCGCAGCTGGTACTCGGATGTGTTGTCGCCGCTGCTCCAGAAGGCACCGACCTGCTTCCCCTGCGTGCTGCTGAGGGCGCCCTCGCCGTCGTAGCGCAGATCGGCGGTGCCGCCCTGCCCCACGACGGGTTCGTTGAGCTCGACGAGAAGGCGGCGGGCGTCGTCCGGGTCGGCCTTGATCGCGCCGAGCGGCCAGGTCGCGCCGCCGATGACGGCCTCGATGTGCTCGCCGAGTCCGGCAGGCGGCGCGGCGAGCTCCTGGGCGAAGTCCAGGCGCAGGGTACGGCCGTCCTTGAGGACGGTGGCGGCGAGGGCTCCGTCGTAGTCCCAGCCGTCGGGCAGCCGGAACGCGGACTGCGGCACCGGCTGCTTGTCCCGGCCCGGCTGGATCCAGTTCAGGTGCAGGTTGGAGCCGCCGTAGTGCTCGAAGTACTCGACCTTGATGTCGTACTCCGTGCCGGCGGTCAGCTCGACGGGCGCGGAGGTCTGCTCCTTGTCCCAGTCGTCCACCCAGTGATCGATGGCGGGCCTGCCGTCGATCCACAGCCGGAAGCCGTTGTCACCGATCATCGTGAAGGTGTGCGCGCCGGTGCGTTCGGGCACGAGCTGGCCGGTCCAGCGCACGGTGGCGTCATCGCCCCTGCCGGTGGCGGTGGTCAGACGCGGGTCGAGGTTGTCGAAGTCGATGTTCCGGTCGAGTCCGGTGGCCTTGAGCTCCGCGAAGTCAAAGGCGCCGGGGGCCGATTGGCTGTAGTACTCGCCCTTCAGACCGCGCGCTTCGACCGGCTCCGCCAAGGCGGTGGCGGTGGCGGCGGGGCCGACGGCGGTGAGGCCGGCGAGGGCGAGCAGGGCGGCGAGCAGTAAGGCGAGGGGTCCCGGATGACATCTGGAACGCACGGCTCTCCTCCTTCGTGAGTACGTCCTTCGTGAGTACGTCCTTCGTGAGTACGTCCTTCGTGAGTACGTCGTGGTACGCCGTGCAAGGGCCTGGCGCTTCACAAGGAAGGTGCGAGGAAGGTGCGAGGAAGGGTGGCGGCTCGTTCCCCGAGTCTGTACAACGTTGGAAGGAACGGCAGTTGGCATGAGAGCACGGGGTTCCGCTCTCTGTCCAGGGTCGTGACAGTCAGCCCGGTGAACGGGGCGCGAAGGACGCTGAAGGAGATGCAGTGCGGGTGAGCCTCAAGGACGTCGCCGAGCGAGCGGGCGTCTCCATCAAGACCGTCTCGAACGTGGTGAACAACTATCAGCACGTCACCCCGACGATGCGGGCCCGGGTGCAGCAGGCCATCGACGAGCTCGGCTACCGCCCGAACCTGACGGCCCGTCACCTACGCAAGGGACGTACGGGAATCATCGCGCTCGCCGTCCCCGAGCTGGGCAACCCGTACTTCGCCGAGCTCGCGGGCGCTGTGATCGACGCCGCCGCCCGGCACGACTACACGGTGCTGCTCGACCACACCCGGGGAGAGCGCGAGCAGGAGGTCCTGGTCAGCCAGGGCTTCCGGGCCCGGGTGATCGACGGCCTGATCCTCAGCCCGCTCGAACTGGAGGCCTCGGACCTGAGCGGACGTGAGGACGATGTGCCGCTCGTGCTGCTCGGCGAGCGGCAGTACGACCTGCCGTACGACCACATCGCGATCGACAACGTGGCGGCCGCCCACGCGGCGGTACGCCATCTCATCGGCCGCGGCCGCTCCCGTATCGCCTATCTCGGTGCCCGTACCGACTCCGCGAACCGCCCTGCCCACCTGCGACTTCAGGGCTGGCGCGAGGCGCTGACGGCAGCCGGTCTGCCGGCCCCCGACGAGCTCGTCGGGCCCACCGGCGGCTGGGACCGCGGCGACGGGGCGGAGGCGATGGCACGGATGCTGGACTCCGGGGTGCGGCCCGACGCGGTGTTCGCCTACAACGACCTGGTGGCCATCGGCGCCATGCGCGTGCTGCACGAGCGCGGCCTCAGGGTGCCGTGGGACGTGGCCGTGGTCGGCTTCGACGACATCAAAGAGGGGCAGTTCGGGGCGGTCACCCTGACCACCATCTCGCCGGACAAGGAGGCGATAGCCCGGCTCGCGGTGCAGTCCCTCCTTCGCTCCCTCGGGGGCTCGGGCGAACCCGTCGGACGTGAACTCACCGCGGAATTCCGGCTGGTGGAGCGGGAGAGCACGCTCGGCCGGCGCTGATCCGCGGGCCGCGCGCGGCGGAGAGCGGTTTCAACGAACCGCTACGCGAAGGGTTTACAGCCCTCTTCCAACGATACAAAAAATGCCCCGCAAGAGCCGTCATCCTCCGCGAGCCCAAGCGCTGCGGGGGCCGCGCCGTTCTGGGGACGCCATGAAGCCGACCGCTCGCCCACGTCGTACCGCCGCGAAGACCGCCGCGAAGAGCCCTCTCGCCGCCAACAGCCCCGCCCGCGCCACGAAGAGTGCCGCCGCTGCCGGGAACCGCAACGCCGTGCGGGGCCGCACCACCCTGAGGAGCATCGTCGCCGCCGGCCTCACCATGAGCCTCGCCGTGGCCGCGGCGGGCTGCGCCAAGTCCGAGGACGACAGCGCGAAGGGCCAGGACACCGGCAAGGGAGGCGACTCCGGGCAGATCGTCGCCACACCGTCCGGTGGCGCTCAAAAGACCTGCGCCATAGGGGAGTTCGGCGGCAAGAAGCTCGATCTGAAGGGCGCCACGGTCGGCTTCTCGCAGTCGGAGAAGGAAGCCAATCCCTTCCGTATCGCCGAGACCGCCTCCATCAAGGCCGAGGCCGAGAAGCGCGGCGTCAAGCTGCTCACGGCCAATGCGCAGTCCCAGTTCTCCAAGCAGATCAGCGACGTCCAGGACCTGATCGCCAAGGGCGCCGACGTCCTGGTGATCGCGCCCCTGAACTCCGACGGCTGGGGCCCGGTGCTGCGCGCGGCGAGCGCCAGGAAGATCCCCATCGTCACCATCGACCGCAAGATCAACGCGATGGCCTGCAAGGACTATGTCTCCTTCATCGGCTCGGACTTCGTCGAGCAGGGCAAGCGCGCGGCGGACCGGATGATCGAGGCGACCGGCGGCAAGGGCGAGATGGCGATCCTGCTCGGCGCGCCCGGCAACAACGTCACCACCGAGCGCACCAAGGGCTTCAAGGACCGCATCAAGGAGAAGGCCCCGGAGCTGAAGGTGGTCTTCCAGCAGACCGGTGAATTCGCCCGCGAGAAGGGCCAGTCGGTCACCGAGCAGCTCATCCAGTCCAACCCGAAGATCACCGGGATCTACGCCGAGAACGACGAGATGGGCCTCGGCGCCGTAAACGCTCTCAAGAGCGCGGGCAAGAAGCCCGGTGATGTCAAGATCGTCACGATCGACGGCACCCGCAACGCCGTACAGGGCATCGTGGACGGCTGGATCGACGGCGTCATCGAGTCCAACCCGCGCTTCGGGCCGCTCGCCTTCCAGACCCTCGACACCTTCACCAAGGGCGAGAAGGTCCCGCAGAACGTGGTCATCCAGGACAGCGCCTACACCGACGACAACGCGAAGTCCGACCTCTCCAAGGCGTACTGACGATGGCGGCTCCCTCGTCGGCCGCCGCTCCCCCGGCGCCCGTTCTGGCCGCCCTGGACATCACCAAGTCCTTCCCCGGCGCGCTCGCCCTCGACCGGGTCGGCTTCGCCGTCCGCCCCGGCGAGGTGCACGCCCTGATCGGCGAGAACGGCGCCGGCAAGTCCACGCTCATCAAGGTGCTCACCGGGGTGTACAAGCCGGACGGCGGTGAGCTGATGTACCGCGGTGAGAGCGCTCACTTCGCGACGCCGCTCGACGCGCAGCACGCCGGGATCTCCACGATCTACCAGGAGGTCAATCTCGTCCCCCTGATGAGCGTGGCCCGCAATCTGTTCCTGGGCCGCGAGCCTCGCACCCGCTTCGGTCTGATCGACTTCCGGCGGATGCACCGCGAGGCCGACGCGGCCCTGCGCGACCTGGGCGTACACGTCGACGTCAGCCGGCCACTGCGCTCGCTCGGCGTGGGCGCGCAGCAGATGGTCGCGCTCGCCCGTGCGGTCGCCGTCGACGCGCGGGTGGCCGTCATGGACGAGCCCACCTCGTCCCTCGAACCGCGCGAGGTGCGCACCTTGTTCGGGGTGATCAGGATGCTGCGCGAGCGCGGAATCGCGGTGGTCTACGTCAGCCATCGCCTCGACGAGCTGTACGAGGTGTGCGACGCCGTCACCGTGCTGCGCGACGGCAAGGTGGTGCACACCGGTCCGCTCGCGGACCTCGGCCGGCTACGGCTCGTCTCGCTGATGCTGGGCCGTGAGATGGGCGAGGTGCGCAGCGAGGGCCTGACGAAGTTCACCGGGGAGCACCACGCGGCGGCCGAACCGGTGCTGCGGGCCGAGGAGTTGAGCCTGCGTAACACCTTGCACGCGGTGTCGGTGGAGGTGCGTCCCGGCGAGGTCGTCGGGCTCGGCGGTCTGCTCGGCTCCGGGCGCAGCGAGACCGCGAAGGCCATCGCGGGTGCGCTGCCACCCGACTCGGGCCGGGTCCTGGTCGCGGGCGCCCCGGTGCGTACCGGCTCCACGCCGGCCGCGATCCGGGCGGGCATCAGTCTGCTGCCCGAGGACCGCAAGGCGGAGGGCGTCGTGCCGGGCCTGTCGGTGCGCGAGAACATCGCGCTCGCGGCGCTGCCCGGCCTGTCCCGGTTCGGTCTGGTCGACGAGGCGCGGATCGACGCGGTCGTGGACACCTTCATGTAGCGGTTGCGGATCAAGGCCGCGGGCCCGCACCAGAAGGTCGGCGAGCTGTCCGGCGGCAATCAGCAGAAGGTGCTGCTCGCCCGCTGGCTTGCGATGCAGCCCAAGGTGCTGCTGCTCGACGAGCCGACCCGCGGTATCGACGTCGGCGCCAAGGCCGAGGTGCAGAAGCTGATCGACGAGCTGGCCGAGGACGGGCTCGGCGTACTGCTGATCTCCTCCGACATGGAGGAACTCATCGAGGGCTCGGACCGGGTGGTGGTCCTCAAGGACGGTGCGGTGGTGGCGGAGCTGACGGGCACCGAGGTCACGGAGGACCGGCTCCTGCGGGCCATCGCGTCCACGGGGAGCGCTCTCGATGCCCCCACCACCGCCACCACCGCCACCCCCGCGGCCCCCACCCCCACCGGGGAGGAGAAGTGACCGAACTCGCGCTGCGGCGCTCCGAGTTGGACCGGGCCAGGGTGATGCGGCTGCTGCAGGACTACGGCGTGTACGCGGGCGTCGCCGTCCTGTTCCTGGTCAATGTGGCGCTCACCCCGAACTTCGTCTCCGCCGAGAACTTCCGCACCCAGGCGGTACAGGTCGCCCCCGTCATGATCGTCGCGCTCGGCATGGCGCTGGCCATCGGCAGTGAGGGCGTCGATCTGTCGGTGGGCTCGGTCATGGCCCTGTCCACCTCGCTGATCTCCCTGTATCTCGGCTACGGGCCGTGGATCGCGGTCCTCGTCGCGGTGCTCGGCGGAATGCTCGTCGGCCTGGCGAACGGCTCGCTGATCGCGTTCATCGGGGTCCAGCCCATCGTCGCCACCCTGGCGCTGATGGTCGCGGGGCGCGGTGCGGCCCTGGTGCTGCTGCCGCAGCTGAAGGACGTCCGGGACCCGGGCATGGCCGCGCTCGGCTCCGGCAGCGTCCTCGGCATCCCGTACGTCGTAGTGATCGCGGTGGCGCTCGCGGTGGCGGTGGCGTTCACGGTGCGCCGCACCACCTTCGGGCGCCGCCTTCTCGCCATCGGCGACAGCAGGCCCGCGGCGCAGCTCGCGGGTCTGCCGGTGCGCCGGGTCCTGATCATCGTGTATGTCGTCTGCGGTGCCCTCGCCGCCGTCGCCGGGGTCCTCGCCACGGCACGTCTGACGGCCAGCGACCCGACCTCGCTCGGCACCCTGATGGAGCTGTCGGCGATCACCGCGGTGGTGGTCGGCGGCACCCCGCTCAGCGGCGGCCGGGTCCGGATCGGCGGCACGGTCGCGGGCGCGATCCTGATCCAGCTGCTCACCGCCACGCTCATCAAGCATGATCTGCCGCCGTCGTGGACGCAGATCGCCCAGGCCATCGTGATCGTCGCCGCGGTGTACGCGGCCCGGGAGCGGGGGAAGCGATGACCGCCACCCACACGGAGAGCTCACGGAGCGCGGACCCCATGGACGCGACGCACCCCGACGACAAGCCGCTCGGCGCGGGCCGCGGCGAGCGGCTCACCGCGCTCACCCAGCAACACGGCGCCCTGGTCGCCCTGTTGGTGATGGCGGCGGTGGCGAGTCTGAGCTTCGACTCGTTCGCGACCGGCGACAACCTGGAGAACATGGCGGTGTCATCGGCGTTCCTCGCCGTGGTCGCGCTCGGCATGACCTTCGTCATCGTCACCGGCGGCATCGATCTGTCGGTGGGTTCGCTGTTCGCGCTCGGCGGGGTCCTCGCCGCCTGGGGTTCCCAGTACGGCACGGCGGCGGCCCTGTTGCTTCCGCTCGCCGTGTGCGGACTGATCGGTCTGGTCAACGGACTGCTGATCGCCCGCGCCCGGCTCGCGCCGTTCATCGTGACGCTCGCGGCGATGCTGCTCGCCCGCGGCATCCTCCTGTCGGTCACCGACGAGGGCTCGAAGACCTATCTGGTGGACGACACCTCCTTCTTCGCCCGCCTCGGCCAGGACAAGCTGCTCGGTATCGGCGTCCCGGTGTGGATCACAGCGGCGCTCTTTGTCGCGGGCGCGGTGGTCCTGCGCCGCACCCGCTTCGGACAGTACGTGTACGCCGTGGGCGGCAACGAGGACGCTGCCGCCCTGATGGGCGCCCCCGTGGCCCGTACGAAGGTCGCGGTCTACACGGTCTCCGGCCTGTGCGCGGGGCTCGCCGGAGCCCTGAACGCGGCGTGGCTGGTGTCCGGGGTGACGATCCTCGGCGTCGGCATGGAGCTGGAGGCGATCTCGGCGGTGGTGATCGGCGGCACGCTGCTCACCGGCGGCTTCGGCTTCATCAGCGGTTCCCTGGTCGGCGTGCTGCTCCTGAAGGTGATCCAGAACGTCATCAACCAGATCGGTTCCCTCGACTCCGCCTACCAGCAGGTGGTGAGCGGGGCGTTCCTGGCGGTGGTGGTGATCGCGCAGACCTGGCTCGGCCGCAGGCGACGGATGCTCTGAGCAGGAACTGTGGCGCGCCTTGGCGCAAGTAGTGAACTATCTTCACGGCAGGGCGTGTTGCCCCTTTCCGAGGGAGACGATGCCGTTCTTGGAGACGGAGTAGAGCTCGTCGTCACGCTCGGGGTTGACGCCGATGGTGGCACCGGGCGGTACCTCCGCGTTCTTGTCGAGGATCGCGCCGCGCACCACGGCGCCCCGGCCGACGCGGACGTTGTGGTGCAGGACCGAGCCCTGTACGACGGCGCCCGCCTCGACGACCACGCCCGGCGACAGGACGGACCCGGTGACCTGGCCGCTGATCACGCACCCGGGGCTGACGACGGACTCGCCCGCGATGCCGCCGGCGATGAACTTGGCGGGCGGCAGCTGGCCCGGGTGCGTGTAGATCGGCCACCGGCGGTTGTCGAGGTTGAACACCGGGTGCCCCGCCAGCAGGTCCATGTGGGCGTCGTAGTAGGTGTCGATGGTGCCCACGTCGCGCCAGTAGCCGTGGTCGCGCGGGGTCTCGCCGGGGACGTGGTTGTCGTCGAAGTCGTAGACCTGGGCGAGGCCGCGCCCGGTGAGCATGGGCAGGATGGAGCCGCCCATGTCGTGGGCGGAGCGCTCGTCCTCGGCGTCCAGCTGCAGCGCGTCGAGGAGGACCTTGGTGGTGAAGATGTAGTTGCCCATGGAGGCGAAGACCCGGGACGGGTCGCCGGGCAGGCCCGGCGGGTCCGCGGGCTTCTCCAGGAAGGCGTCCACGCGCGTGCCGTCGCGGGCGGGGGTGATGACACCGAAGGAGGAGGCCTCCGCGCGGGGCACTCTGATGCCGGCGACGGTGACGCCCGCGCCGCTCTCGATGTGCTGTGCCAGCATCTGGCGCGGGTCCATGCGGTAGACGTGGTCGGCGCCGAACACCGCTATGTAGTCGGGCTGTTCGTCGTGTACGAGGTTGAGGGACTGCAGGATGGCGTCCGCGCTGCCCAGATACCAGCGCGGGCCGAGACGCTGCTGCGCGGGCACCGGGGTGACGTAGTTGCCGAGCAGACTGGACATCCGCCAGGTGAGGCTGACATGGCGGTCGAGGGAGTGCGACTTGTACTGGGTGAGGACGCAGATCCTCATCACTCCGCCGTTGACGAGATTCGACAGGACGAAGTCGACCAGGCGGTAGGTGCCCCCGAAGACGACCGCGGGTTTGGCCCGGTCCGCGGTCAGCGGCAGAAGCCGTTTGCCCTCTCCTCCCGCCAGGACGATCCCGAGCACCGAAGGTCCACCACGCATCGCCGCCCCCTGACTGAGTCGACCGGATTCCCTTGTCTCACACGCCGGTTGGCAATAGCTCCTCGTATACGTCCACGGTGCGCCGGGCCACGGCGCTCCAGCCGAACTCGCGTACCGCGCGGGCCCGTCCGGCGGCGCCCATGCGGGCGGCCGTCTCCGGGTCGCGGGCGAGCCGGCCGAGCAGCGCGCCCAGCTGCTCCTCGAACGCCTCGGGCCGCTTCTCGTCGTACGGCACGAGGAGTCCCGTCTCCTGATCGCTGACGACTTCGGGGATGCCGCCGACCGCGGAGGCGACGACCGCCGTGCCGCAGGCCATCGCCTCCAGGTTGACGATGCCGAGCGGTTCGTACACCGAGGGGCAGGTGAACACCGCGGCGTGCGTGAGGAGTTGCACGACGTCCGGGCGCGGCAGCATGTCCGGGATCCACAGGACACCGCCGCGCGTGCGGCGCAGTTCGTCGAAGAGGGCGCGGAACTCCCGGTCGATCTCGGCCGTGTCGGGCGCTCCGGCGCACAGGACGAGCTGTACGACGGGGTCCAGGTGGCGGGCGGCACGCAGCAGATGGGGCACGCCTTTCTGCCGGGTGATGCGGCCGACGAACAGGACGTAGGGCCTGTCCGGGTCGACGCCGAGGCGGTGCAGTGCCTCGGTGCCCGGGTCCGGCCGGTACAGCTCCGGGTCGATGCCGTTGTGCACGACCCGCACCCGCGCCGGGTCGATGGCCGGATAGCAGGCCAGGATGTCGTCGCGCATTCCGTGCGACACGGCGATCACGGCGTCGGCGGTCTCCACGGCGGTGCGCTCGGCCCAGGACGACAGGGCGTAGCCGCCGCCCAGTTGCTCGGCCTTCCAGGGCCGCAGTGGTTCGAGGGAGTGCGAGGTGACGACGTGCGGGATGCCGTAGAGCAGCTTGGCGAGATGCCCGGCGAGGTTGGCGTACCAGGTGTGCGAGTGCACCAGGTCGCGGCCTTCGAGTCCGGCGGCCATCGACAGGTCGACGGAGAAGGTGCGCAGCGCGTCGTTGGCGGCGCCGAGTCCGCCCCAGGCCCGGTGGCGTACGACGCCGTCACCGTGCCCCTCGCCCCAGCAGTGCACCTGGAGGTCGGTGAGGGGCCGTAACTCCCGTGCGAGGAACTCCACATGGACCCCT
The DNA here is from genome assembly GCF_042665355.1 of Streptomyces monticola. Classification (NCBI taxonomy): domain Bacteria; kingdom Bacillati; phylum Actinomycetota; class Actinomycetes; order Kitasatosporales; family Streptomycetaceae; genus Streptomyces; species Streptomyces monticola. The sequence continues at coordinate 122,483 of NZ_JBHTCF010000023.1, forward strand.
GCGCCGCCGTAGACGTCCGGCGGGAACTCACGGCTGAGCAGTCCGACCTTCAACCAGGCCCCTCCTCCGCTCGGCACCAGGTCCCGTCGGCCTGGGGCACGTCGGCAGCCCTCTCATGGTCACGCACATGACGCCCCGACGGAAGACACCGGCACCCGCGCTCCCGCCGCCGGGCTCCAACTCCGGCCAGGCGCGCGCGATTCCCGTGGCGAGGGGGCGGGCGGTGGCGGGCGGCGGCGGGCGGCGGCGGGCGGCGGGCGGGACCC
>NZ_JBHTCF010000024.1:0-121834 GCF_042665355.1 Streptomyces monticola
CCACGAGGCTCCGGCACCGGCTCCGGCCACGCCCGCCGCCCCGGCTCCCGCGCCCGCCGCCCCCGCTCAGCCGGCTCCGGCCGCTGAGGCGCCCGCCGCGCCCGCGTCCTCCCCGGCCGACGACGGCGCCTACGTCACCCCGCTGGTCCGCAAGCTGGCCAACGAGAACGGCGTGGACCTGTCCACCGTCAAGGGCACCGGCGTCGGCGGCCGGATCCGCAAGCAGGACGTCACCGCCGCCGCCGAGGCCGCGAAGGCCGCCGCCGCGGCGCCGTCCGCCGCTCCGGCCGCCGCCGCGTCCGCCCCGAAGGCTCCGGCCATCGAGGCGTCCCCGCTGCGCGGCCAGACCGTCAAGATGACCCGCATGCGCAAGGTCATCGGCGACAACATGATGAAGGCGCTGCACGGCCAGGCCCAGCTCTCCAGCATGGTCGAGGTCGACATCACCAAGCTGATGAAGCTGCGCGCCAAGGCCAAGGACTCCTTCGCCGCCCGTGAGGGCGTCAAGCTGTCCCCGATGCCGTTCTTCGTGAAGGCCGCGGCCCAGGCGCTGAAGGCCCACCCGGTCGTCAACGCCCGGATCAACGAGGACGAGGGCACCATCACGTACCACGACTCGGAGAACATCGGCATCGCCGTGGACTCCGAGAAGGGTCTGATGACGCCGGTCATCAAGGGCGCCGGTGACCTCAACATCGCCGGTATCGCCAAGGCCACCGCCGACCTGGCGGGCAAGGTCCGCACCAGCAAGATCAGCCCGGACGAGATGTCCGGTGCGACCTTCACCATCTCCAACACCGGCTCGCGCGGCGCGCTGTTCGACACGATCATCGTGCCGCCGAACCAGGTGGGCATCCTGGGCATCGGCGCCACCGTGCGCCGTCCCGTGGTCGTCAACCACCCGGACCTCGGCGAGACCATCGCCATCCGGGACATGACGTTCCTGACACTCTCCTACGACCACCGTCTGGTGGACGGCGCCGACGCCGCCCGCTACCTGACCACGGTCAAGGAGATCCTGGAGGCGGGCGAGTTCGAGGTCGAGCTGGGCCTCTGAACCTGCTGGCTCGCTCAGCGGTAAGCGGTACACACCGAAGGCCCCGCCGGGACATCGCGTCCCGGCGGGGCCTTCGCCGTTGCTCCGGCGTTCACGGCACGGCCGTGTGCCTTCCCGCCACGGCGGCCGTGCGCCGTCGTCAGTCGGCCGTCGTCAGTCGGCCGTCGGCTGGCAGCCCTTCGCCTTGTCGACGTTCGGCGGCTGCCCGGTGGGCCAGGCCAGTCCGAGGAACCGGGTGCGCCGGGCCTGCTGCGCGACCTTGCCGTCGCTCGGATCGAGCTCCACGACGACCACCGCCTTGTCGTACGGATTGCCGGACGAGTCCAGACAGATCCAGCCGCTCGCCCCGCGCACCATGGTCTGCCCCTGCAGCCGGTCCCAGTCGTCCCTGATCTGGTCGGCCGTCGGCAGCTCCTTGCCGTCGATGAGATCTTCGTCCGCCATGCGCTCCCTGATGCCCTTGATGGCGGTCAGGGCGGCGTCGTGGACGACGTACATACGTGAGTCGATCAGGTCCACCTCGCCGATCCGCCCCACTGCATCGGGCCTGGTCCTGGGGTCGGCGAGCTGGACCAGGGCCTCGACGTCGGCCGCCGAACCCCCGGTCTTCGGGGCACCCTTGGCGGTCCATGCGTCCTTGTGCGCGTTGGAGGTGTAGCGCACGTTGATGCCCTTGCGGCCGCGCTCCGGATCGCCCTTGATCGCATCCCAGTCGAGGCCTTTGGCGTCATAGAGGGTGGACGCACCCGAGCCGCTGACCAGGGTGAACCGGCGGGTCGGGCAGTCACGTTCGCCGAGCGCCGAGATGAACTGCTGCAGCTGGACCACCCGGCCGGCGAAGTAGATCGTGTCGATCTCCGGGTCCGCGGCGCAGATGTTGTTGGCGAAGCGCCGGAACTCGCCGCCGAGGACGCCGTCCGCGTCGGACCCGGTGGACTTGTACGTCTTCTCCGGGTGCGGCGACTTCCTGAGCAAAGCGCGGAAGGCCTCGCGCAAGCTCGCGACGTAGTCGTCGCCCTCCACCGTGTCCGCGACGAGCACGGCCTTCTCCAGGCTGAGCCGCTTCTCCACGCGCAGTTCCCGGTCGAAGTTGACCAGGGCGGCGGCCTGTTCGGAGTTGGTGGGCGCGACCCGGGCGAGGCCGGGGAACTCCGGTTCGCCGGTGCGCGCGTTGGACACGGAGTCGGCCGTGGAAGGACCGAGCACGGCCGGTATGCGGTGCTTCGTGGTGAGGTCGGCCAGCGCGTCACGCGTCTCCTGCACGCTCAGATCGAAACCGAAGGCCACCCGGAGGTTGTCCTCACCCGACTTGGCGAGCTCGGCCAGCTTCGGGTGGACGACGTCCCAACTCTTGCGGTCCTCACCGATGTTGGCGAACACAAGGCGGATCTTCGGTGGCCCGGCGATCTGCCCGCTCTCCTGGTTGGCCCGGTACTGCGCCAGGTAGGCGCCCTGCACCTGATGCAGAATCTCCCGCTGCCTGCGCTCGTACGGCGAGGTCATCGGGATCTCCAGGGCGATGGTGGCGTGCAGCCCCTGCTCCGCCCTGGCGTTCTGCTCCCGGATGCGCTCGGAGACTTCGGACAGCCCCTCGGGGAAGTGGTCCGGGTCCCGCTTGAACCGGTCGGCGTTGTCCGTGACACCCACGCACTCGCCATGGACGTCGAAGAGTCCGTCCTTGCAGGGAGGTGGTGGCTGCAGCCAGTCCACCAGCAAGCGTATGAGGAGGTAGAGGCCGAACCCGGCGATCACGACGATCAGGAGGAGCCCCAGCGGGCCCACCGCGGGCCGCGCACGTCGGTCCGCTCCATTGCCTGCGTTGCTCACTGCTCCCCCTCACGCTGCGGCGGAACCACCGCTCGCAGCATCCATCGCTCGGGTCCCCTCTGGCCGGGCCGCGGCGCCCACTCCTTCAGCCGCTGCTCCACCGTGCTCAGGCTCTCGGCGCCCACGCCGGCCTGTTCGCCGACGGCAATGACGACAGGGCGGGTCACCGGCCGGTACCACCGCGCGTTGAGCGGGTCGTACACCCGCTGATAGGCGCCCCGGAAGGCCCGCAGGAGCGCCTTGCCCCCGGGGGTGTGCGAGCCGGGCACCAGGACGAGCGGCAGCCGGTCGCGATTCCATCTGCGCAAGGCGTTGTAGTAGGCGTCCAGATCGGCCAGGAGCGCTGCCGCGAGCAACGCCTCCAGGGGACGGTCGCGGTCGTCGACGCCGGCCGCCACAAGGTTGTACATGTACTCCAGAACGCCACCGCGCGGCCGGTGCAGCCAGCGGGACGGCGAGTCCAGAGTCCTGCCCCACCACCGCACGCCCTTGCGGTGCCGGTTGCCCGGTACGAGGAGATAGGCGAGCTCGAGGCCGAGCGCGGCGAGCGCACCCGGCGTCCCCAGGCCGAGCAGTGCGGCGGAGATCCCCTCCGGGGCGGGTTGCGGGGCGTCCTGCACCTGTCGCACGGTCTGGAGCCCTTTGGCGATGGTCGCCAGTTCCTTCACGTCCCGGTTCTGCGCCCACTGGTACACGAGGAAGCCCAGAGTGAACCGCGGAAATTTGATCTGCGGGCGGTTGCGTACATAGCAGCCGAGCCCCTGTGCCCGCGTGGACAGATACCAGAGACAGTTCACGACGTCTTGCCGCAGGGCCTGCTTGTCGCGCTCGTCCGTCGCCTCGAACGGCAGCGTCGGCGCGTTCACCGGGATAAGGCGCAGATGACGCCGGTACAGACGATTCAGAAACCGGTCCGCCTCCGCCGGCCGCACGCCGACCAGCTCGATCACCGGGGGCCCGCCTCGCCGGCGCAGCCGGGCACCGAGCAGGGAGCGCAGCGCGAGCCTGTCCTCCAAGGTCAGTTCGGACACAAGATAGTTCAGCGGCTCGAACCCGGACACTCCGTCCCCCCGTCGGTCCACGGTGCAGGTGGGCGCCGAATATACGAACCTCAAGTGACCCTGGCCACAGATACGTTGAGGTTGCCCCGAGCGCCTTCAGGATTGGCTTGATCCGCGTGTTTCGCCCTCCTCCCCGACGCCACCCGGCACCGCTACGTGACCGATGCCTCACGATGCGGTAGGACCCGGACAAAGAGCTACGCGTATCGTCATGGCATCGCACCTGCGTGAGGAGCCACCACCGATGAGTCCGAGCCCCGGGCCGGCCGTGACCGCGCCCGTCGTCCACTCGCTGCGCGAGCAGATCCGCGAGCACATCGTGGAGGGGATCGTCAGCGGCCGCTGGAAGCCGGGCGAGCGCATCGTGGAGCGGCGGATCGCGGTCGAGCTCGAGGTCAGCCAGACCCCGGTGCGGGAGGCGCTGCGCGAGCTCGAATCGCTGCGGCTGATCGAGTCGGCCCCCAACAAGGGCGTACGGGTACGCAATCTGACCGCCGCCGATCTGGAGGAGAGCTACCCGGTACGGGCCGGCCTGGAGCAGATCGCCGCCGAACTCGCGGCGGACCGTCTCGCCGACGACTGCTCGGCGCTCGAACCCCATGTCTCGGCCCTCTACGAAGCCGACCGTCTGGCCGACGGCACGGCCCAGGTGCGGCACACCGTCGGATTCCACCGTGAGCTGGTGCGCGCCGCGGGCAATTCGGTGCTCCTGCACACCTGGGAGGGTCTGGGCATCGAGGTGTTCACGGCCCTGTCGATCAGGTGGCTCGGCACCCAGCAGCAGTCGTACGCGGAGGAGCACGAGGAGCTGGTGGCCGCGTTCCGGCGCCGCGATCCGCGGATCGGCGAGCTGGTCAAGGTGCACGTGCTCGGCTGCGCGCCGCGGGCCTGACCGTCGGTCTGCCCGTCGGTGGCGCAATGCGAGCTCGCCCGGCGATTACCTGAATTGAGCCCGCCCTGGGGGCACCACCAGCGGTAGCTGGGGGAGTTTGAGGACGAGCGCGGAGCGCGATCGCCGGGCACGCGGGCCGACGTCCACATGCACAAGTGACGCTCACATGCACCCCACCCGCCCCAAAGTAGCGTCCACTTTGCCCCGCTTTAGGCGACACCGCGTGCCCAAAGCCACGGCACGCGGTGCCAATTTCTCGACGTAGACAAATTTCTCCCTTCAACCCTTTGATCGATCATCGATCAGTTGCTTACAGTCGACGGCGGGCTGCACCCAGCCCACCACCCTGTCCTGCCAGATAGGGCCATCTCCACCCCCTCTTCCGCGCCGCTGCGGGAGAACCTGTCCGGAAGGCGTCGATCATGACCGACCCCGTAGGCAAGCTTCCGAGCCAGCTCGACCAGCTGCCGGACCGCGACCCGGAAGAGACCGCCGAGTGGGCGGCGTCCGTGGACGCCGTGAGCGAGCACGCCGGTACGCATCGCGCCGAGTACCTGCTCCGCCGCACCCTCCAGCACGCCGAGGACGCGGGCCTCGCCCTGCCCCGGCTCCTGGAGACGGACTACGTCAACACCATCCCCACCTCCGCCGAGCCGGTCATCGACGGCGACGAGGAGATGGAGCGCCGGATCACCGCATGGAACCGCTGGAACGCGGCGGCCATGGTGACCCGCGGCTCCAAGTACGGCGTCGGCGGCCATATCGCCACCTTCGCCTCCGCAGCCTGGCTCTACGAGACCGGCTTCAACCACTTCTTCCGCGGCAAGGAGCAGGACGGCTCCGGCGACCAGCTCTACATCCAGGGCCACGCGTCGCCCGGCATCTACGCCCGCGCCTTCCTGGACGGCCGCCTCACCGAGGCGCACCTCGACAACTTCCGCCGTGAGTCCGGCGGCGACGGCCTGCCGTCCTACCCGCACCCGCGCCGCCTGCCGTGGCTGTGGGAGTTCCCGACCGTGTCGATGGGCCTCGGCCCGCTCTCCGCGATCTACCAGGCCCGCTTCAACCGGTACCTCACCAACCGCGGCATCAAGGACGTCTCCGACTCGCACGTCTGGGCGTTCCTCGGCGACGGCGAGATGGACGAGCCCGAGTCGACGGCGGCACTCGCCCTGGCTTCGCGCGAGGGTCTGGACAACCTGACCTTCGTCATCAACTGCAACCTGCAGCGCCTCGACGGCCCGGTGCGCGCCAACTTCAAGATCGTGCAGGAGCTGGAGGCCCAGTTCCGCGGCGCCGGCTGGAATGTCGTCAAGTCCCTGTGGGGCAACGCCTGGGACGAGCTCTTCCAGCTCGACACCACCGGCGCCCTGGTCCGCCGTATCCGCCAGGTGCCGGACGCGCAGATCCAGACGTACCAGACGCGTGACGCCGCCTACATCCGCGACCACTTCTTCGCGGGCGAGCCGGCCCTCGTCGAGCTCGGCAAGCTGCTCAGCGACGACAAGATCCTGGAGTGCTTCCAGCTGTCGCGCGGCGGCCACGAGCCGCGCAAGGTGTACGCCGCGTACAAGGCCGCTCTCGCGCACAAGGGCGCCCCGACGGTGATCCTGGCCCAGACGGTCAAGGGCTTCACGCTCGGTGAGGGCTTCGCGTCGAAGAACGCGAACCACCAGATGAAGAAGCTGACGACCGACGAGTTCAAGAACATGCGTGACCTTCTTGAACTGCCCATCAGCGACAGCCAGTTCGTCGACGGCGTGGTGCCCTACGGCCACCCCGGCGCCGACTCCCCCGAGGTCCGCTACCTGCAGGAGCGCCGCGCGGCGCTCGGCGGCCCGGCCCCGGCCCGGCGTACGCACGCGGTCGAGCCGCTGCCCGCCCCGGCGGACAAGGCCTTCGCCGCCTTCGACAAGGGCTCGGGCTCGCAGTCGATGGCGACCACGATGGCCTTCGTACGCCTCGCCAAGGACCTGATGCGGGACAAGACCTCCGGCAAGCGCTGGGTGCCGATCGTCCCCGACGAGGCGCGCACCTTCGGCATGGAGTCGCTGTTCCCCTCGCTCGGCATCTACTCGCCCAAGGGCCAGACGTACGAGCCGGTCGACCGCGACCAGCTGATGTACTACCGCGAGGCCAAGGACGGCCAGATCCTCAACGAGGGGATCACCGAGGCCGGTTCGATGGCCGACTTCATCGCCGCGTCGACCGCGTACGCCACGCACGGCGAGACGATGATCCCGTTCTACATCTTCTACTCGATGTTCGGCTGGCAGCGCACGGCCGACCAGATGTGGCAGCTCGGCGACCAGCTCGGCAAGGGCTTCCTGGTCGGCGCCACGGCCGGTCGTACGACGCTGACCGGTGAGGGTCTGCAGCACGCGGACGGCCACTCGCCGATGATCGCGGCGACCAACCCGGCGGCGCTGTCGTACGACCCGGCGTTCGCGTACGAGGTCGCGGCGATCGTCAAGGACGGTCTGAAGAGGATGTACGGGGAGCCCACCCCCGGTGTGGACTCGAACGTCTTCTACTACCTGACCGTCTACAACGAGCCCATGCCGCAGCCCGCGAAGCCCGAGGGCGTCGACGAGGGCATCGTGAAGGGTCTGTACCGCTTCAACACCGCCGAGTCCGCCGGGCTTTCGGTCGCCGACGACGCCCCGCGCACCCAGCTGATCTCGGCCGGTACGGCCATCCACTGGGCGCTGAAGGCGCAGCAGCTGCTCGCCTCCGAGTGGGGCGTGGGCGCGGACGTGTGGTCCGCGACCTCCTGGACGGAGCTGCGGCGCGACGCGATGGAGGCCGACGCGGCGCTCCTGCGCGGTGAGGAGCGGACGCCGTACATCCGCGAGGCGCTCGAAGGTGTCACCTCGCCGGTGCTCGCGGTCTGCGACTACATGCGGCAGGTGCCGGACCAGATCGCGCAGTGGGTCGAGCAGGACTACACGTCGCTCGGTGCGGACGGCTTCGGTCTGTCCGACACGCGCGACGCCGCGCGACGCCACTTCGGTGTGGACGCGGAGTCGATCGTGGTGGCCGCGCTGGCGCAGCTGGCCCGCCGCGGTGAGGTCTCGGCCTCGGCCGTGAAGGAGGCCCGGGAGAAGTACGGGCTCTGAGCCCCTGGCTCCCGTTGAGTGACCGGCCCCCGCCGCGCTTCGGTGCGACGGGGGCCGTTGTCTGCGCCGGAGCCCCCGTTACGGGGAGGGGCGGGGTGGGGAAACAATGCCCGTATGCGTGCCGCCCGCCTCATCAAGATGGTGCTCCTGCTGCAGAACCGGCCGTCCATGACCGCCGCCGAACTCGCGCAGGAACTCGAAGTGTCCGAGCGCACCGTCACCCGGGACGCCCAGGCGCTGTCCGAGGCCGGTGTGCCCGTGTACGCCGACCGCGGCCGGCTCGGCGGCTACCGGCTGATCGGCGGCTACCGCACCCGCCTCACCGGCCTCGCCCGCAGCGAGGCGGAGGCGCTGTTCCTGTCCGGGGTGCCGGGCGCCCTGCGGGAGATGGGCCTGGAGGACGCCTCGTCCGCCGCCCGCCTCAAGGTGTCCGCGGCGCTGCTGCCCAGCCTGCGGGACGCCTCGCAGACGGCGTCGCAGCGCTTCCACCTGGACGCGCCGGCCTGGTTCAGGGAGCCCGAGACACCCGAGCTGCTGCCCGCGGTCGCGGACGCGGTGTGGGACGACCGCCGCATCACGGCCCGATACCGGCGCGGGGCGGGAAGCCAGGACGCCGAGGTGGAGCGGGAGTTGGAGCCGTACGGCCTGATCCTCAAGGCGGGCGTCTGGTATCTGTGCGCCCGTGTGCCGGACGCGGACCACCGGGTGTACCGGATCGACCGGTTCACGGCCGTCGCCGCGGGCGAGGAGCGCTTCGCCCGCGACGAGGACTTCGACCTGCCGGGCTTCTGGGAGGAGCGGGCCGCCCAGTTCGCGCGCTCGATCCTGCGCTCCGAGGTCGTCCTTCGGCTCTCTCCCGCCGGGGTGCGCAGACTGCCGCACGCCACCGACGCGGTCTCCGTCCGCGAGGCCCTGGACGGTGCCGAGGCGCCCGACGGACAGGGCTGGGTGCGGATCACCCTGCCCGTCGAGTCCGACGAGGTGGCGTACGCGCAGCTGCTCTCCCTCGGCCCGGAGTGCGAGGTGCTCGAACCGGCCTCCCTGCGCGAGCGGTTCGCCGACACCGCGGCGCGCCTCGGTGCGCTCTACCGGTAGCCGGTGACGTCCGCCGGCTTGCCCACGGACTCGACTTCCGCGATGTAGCGCCACGCGTCGGGGGCTGAGCCGTCCACGTCCGTGAAGCCGTACTCCTTCGCGAGGCCGCCGCTGGACAGGGACTGTCCGTTGAAGCGGTGTACGTCCGGGTCGGCGGCGAGCGCCGCGAGGGCACGGCCCACGAAGGTCGGGGTCTCCGAGATCGCGAAGTGCGGGTTCTGCTCACAGCCGTCGAGCCAGTTCTCCTCGGTCACCTTGAAGTGGGTGTCGAGCATGGCCTCCGAGCGCAGCCAGCCCGGCGTCAGACAGACCGCCGTACAGCCGTACTCCTCCAGCTCACCGGCCAGGCCGCGGGCCATCCGCAGCGGTGCCGCCTTGGCCAGGTCGTAGTAGAACGGCTCGCGATAGCTCTTGTTGGACTCTTCCGTGCCGTCGGTGACTTCGACGATCAGACCGCCCGGGTTTCTGACCAGGAGCGGCAGGGCGATGCTGCTGGTGACGATGTGGGTCTCGATCCCGAGGCGCAGCACCCTGAGCCCCTTGTCGAGGTCGTGCTCCCACATCTTCTTGCCCCACTCGACGTGGATGTCACCGCCCCAGACGTCGTTGACCAGGATGTCGAGCCGGCCGTGGTCCCGGTCGATACGCCCGACCAGGGCGCGCACCTGCTCGGCGTCGAGGTGGTCCGTGGGTACGGCGATGCCGGTGCCGCCCGCCGCCGTCACCAGCTCCGCGGTCTCCTCGATGGTCTCGGTGGCGCGCCCGACCTCGCTGATCCGCCCCCGTGTCGTACGTCCCGTGGCGTACACCGTGGCCCCGGCCCGGCCCAGCTCCACGGCCATGGCGCGGCCCGCGCCCCGTGTCGCACCCGCCACCAAGGCGATCTTCCCGTGCAGTGCTTTCTTCTCCATACGTCGAGATTCGCACCGATACCCGACACCTGCTGTCGGGTAAGCGCGACGAATTCGGCTGCGCGCGTACGGGTAACAAGAGCGGCACTCCGCGTGCGCCGGTGTGCCATAGGGCCGATGCTTGTCCCGTGATGGACGAGACGGAGTTCTGGGAGCTCATCGACAGCACCCGCGCGGCCGCCGACGGCGACCCCGAGGACCATGCCGACCTGCTCGTGGAGCGGCTCGTACAGCTCGATCCCGACTCCGTCCTGGACTTCGCGCGGCACTTCGAGGCCCGCTACAACCGTGCCTACCGCTGGGATCTGTGGGGCGCGGCCGCCGTGCTCCTCGACGGGGCGAGCGACGACGCCTTCGACTACTTCCGGTGCTGGCTGATCGGCCAGGGCCGGGAGGTCTTCGAGGGCGCCCTGCACGAACCGGACTCCCTCGCGGAGCTCGTGCAGGACTTCGACGACGAGATCGACGGCGACGGCGAGGAGCTCGGGTTCGCCGCGGACGAGGCCTACGAGCAGCTCACCGGTGTGGTCGCCCCCGATCTGGGCATCCCGCCCGCGCCCGCGGAGCCGCAGGGCACGCCGATCGACTTCGAGGACGAGTCGGCGCTCGCGCGCTATTACCCGCGACTGTGGGACCGCTTCGGCCCTGCGGACTAGGCGCTCCGCGGGAAGTCCGGTCCGCGGGAAGCCCGGTCCGCGGGAAGCCCGGTCCGCGGGAAGTCCGCTCCGCGGGAAGTCCGCTCCGCGGGAAGCCCGGTCCGCGGGAAGTCCGGTCTGCCGCCTGCGGGTGCGTCGCGGCCGGTCGCTCCCCCGGACTCCCGGCTCCCCCTCAGCGCAGCTGGGACGGTGCGAGCACCAGCAGGGCCACGTCGTCCCCCACCTCGCCCGCAAAGCACCGCAGATCCCGCCACACCGCATCGGCGAGCACGGCCGGCTCCCCCTCCCGCACCTCAAGGGGCAGCGCCGCGAGCCGCCGCACCAGCGGGTAGCAGGAGCCCGTCGCGTCCCGCGCCTCCGTCACACCGTCGGTGTGGGCGAGCAGCCGGTCACCGGGTTCGAGCGCGAGGACGAGTTCCCGGGGCGCCGCGTAATGCGCCAGGCCGAGCCCGAGCGGGGGGCCCGACTCCGGTTCCGGTTCCGTCACGGCCCCGCCGCGAAGGAGCAGCGGCGGCGGGTGGCCGCAGGACAGCATCCGTACGACCGAGGTGTCCGGCGGGAACTCCAGGAGCACCGCGGTGGCGAAGAGTTCGGCGTGCTGCACGTCGGCGGAGTCCGTGACCAGGCGCCGGTCGAGCTTGGCGGCGACGCCTTCGAGGGAGGGCTCGTCGAGCACCGCCTCCCGGAAGGCACCGAGCAGCGCGGCCACGGTGCCCACGGCGGCGAGCCCGTGCCCCTGCACATCGGCCATCAACGCCCGGACCCCGTAAGGGCCTTGGCGTACGTCGTAGAGGTCGCCGCCGACGAGCGTCCCGCGCTGTGCCGCCTGGTACAGGCCCGCGCAGCGCACCGGCCCCACCTGCGGCGCGAGCGGTGGGAGCACCGCCAGCTGGGCGGCCTCCGCGACGGAGCGCACGCTCACCAGCTGGGCCTCGCGACGGCGGCGTACGACGGAGATGACGACGCTGAGCAGCCCCACGAAGGCGACCATGGCCGCGTCGCCGCTGCCGGGGTGGCCGCCGCGCATGCCGGGCACCGAAAGGAGGATCACCACGGCGATGCCGTAGCAGGCGGTGGCCACCGGACCGTAGGCGAGCGCGGCGAGCGGTGGTGTCGCGGCGAGCAGAAAGCTCAGCTCGATCTCGGTCGGGGTGAGCTCCTGCAGCGTGGCGAAGGCGATGAGCAGCACGGTCGGCAGCCAGCGGGCCCACCTGGGCGGCGGGGCGCCGCGCTTCCAGTGCGCCTCCTTCTCGTCGCTGCCGCGCCGGTCGCTGTACAGCGGCCGGGCGAACCCGCGACGCCCCTGGCTGCCGGTCACGCCTGCGTTCCGGGCTGGCACCGGTGCGGGGCAGGGGGCAGCGGGGACCTCATAACGGCAACCCTCCTGTGCGGGCCGGGACACCGCACCTCGGGCCGCTCGGTCAGGTGACCGGCGCGGGGGCGGCTTCGGGAAGCGACCGACAACAGAGCTCAGTCGTGCAGGGCCCGGCCCATCAGCACGTCGTCGGCGTACACCCCGTCGAGCAGGAACTCGCCCGGCAGTACGCCCTCGACCACGAACCCCTCCGCCTCGTACAGCTTGCGGGCGGGGGTGTTGTGCCCGAGCACCCGCAGGGTGAGCCGCTCGGCGCCCTGTCTGCGGGCCTCCGCGCCGGCCGCCCTGACCAGCGCCCGGCCGATGCCACGGCCGCGCGCCCGGTCGGCGACGGCGAGGCCCTGTATCTGGCGGACATGGGCGGTCGCGGCCAGCGGCGTGGGCGCGACGAGCCGGATGTACCCGGCGATACGGCCCTCGGTCTCGGCGACGAGATAGTCCCCCGGAGCGTGCCGCTCGTCGAAGAACGGCGCGTTCGGCGCGGGCCTCGGCAGCACGGCGTGCAGCCGCGACCAGGTCTCCCGGTCGAGCCGCGCGAGCTCGGCCTCGTCGGCGGGAACGGCGTGGCGTATGAGGGGACGGTTGGACATGCGGGCCACCCTAATCAGCCCGTCGCCCCGTGAATCAGCCCGCCCGGCCTCAATCAGACAGCCCGGTCTCCATCAGCCAGCCCCGGCCTCAATCAGACAGCCTGGTCTCCATCAGCCCGCCCCGGCATCGATCAGACCGCCTCTCGGGGGGGGCTGGGGCCAGCCCCCATGACGGCGCACCCCACTGAGGGCACCATGGGTCCATGCACAAGCCTGCGCACCGCATCGCCGTAGCCGGCGCCTCCGGCCTCATCGGCACGGCCCTCACCCGCTCCCTGGCCGATGACGGGCACGAGGTGCTGCGTCTGGTGCGCCGCCCGGCCCGGGGCGACGACGAGATCGAGTGGGATCCGAAGCGGCAGTACGTCCGCACCGCGGCGCTCGCCGGCTGCGACGCCGTGGTCAATCTGGCCGGGGCCGGTATCGGTGACCACCGCTGGACGGCGGCGTACAAGAAGGAGCTGCGGGACAGCCGGGTGCTCGGCACCGCGGCACTCGCGGAGGCGGTCGCCGCGCTCGACGAGCCGCCGCGGGTGTTCCTGTGCGGCAGCGCGATCGGCTACTACGGCGACACCGGGGAGCGCGCGGTGGACGAGAGCGCGCCCGCGGGCGACGGCTTTCTGCCGTCCATGTGTGTGGAGTGGGAGGAGGCCGCGGGCCCGGCCGTCGAGGCGGGGGTGCGGACCGTCTTCGCCCGCTCCGGTCTGGTCGTGGCGCGCGAAGGCGGGGCGTGGGGGCGGATGTTCCCGCTGTTCAAGGCAGGGCTCGGCGGCCGGCTCGGGGACGGCCGCCAGTACTGGAGCTTTATCGCGCTGCACGACGAGGTGGCCGCGCTGCGCCATCTCCTCGACACGGAGGAGCTGTCGGGCCCGGTGAATCTGACGGCGCCGCACCCCGTGACCAACCGTGAGGTGACGGCCTCGATGGGGCGCGTGCTGCACCGGCCGGCCCTGCTGCCCGCCCCGGCCCCCGCCCTGCGCGTGGTGCTCGGGGAGATGGCGGGCGATGTGCTCGGCAGCCAACGCGTGCTCCCCGCCCGCCTGTTGGACTCGGGGTTCCGCTTCGCGTTCCCGACGATCGACGAGGCGGTACGCGCGGCGCTGCGCTGACCCCCGGCGGCCCGGCCCGGCTACGTTCCGGTCCTTGTTTCGGTCCTCGTTCCGGCCCTCGTTCCGCCACCGGCCACTCCCCCGGCCGCCCCCGGCCGATCCCCGCCCGTCCCCCACCGACTCCCCCCCCCCCCGTGCGACCGCGTGCGACCGTGCACGGTCAATGCGCGACTGCTCCTGACCGACTTGGCTCCTACCCTCGTGCCGAACTCGGGTATTCCTGGGCCCTGTCGGGGCATCACGTCCCCAGCAGCCGCGCAACCTCGGGAGGGGCACGTGCTTGAGCCCGCGGAACAGGCGGACGTCGTCATCGTGGGAGCCGGAGTGGCCGGGCTCTCCGCAGCTCTCCAGCTCACCAGGGCGGGGGTGAGCACCACCGTCGTCGAAGCGGCCCCCCATGTGGGCGGCCGGATGACGACCGAGCAGGTCGACGGATTCCGGCTCGACCGGATCGGCCGGCTGCTCTCCACTTCGTATCCGGAACTGCGCCGCACACCGGGCCTCGAGGGCCTCCCCCTGTGCGCTTTCGCGCCCGGCGTCCTGGTCCACAGCGGCGGCCGGGTGCACCGGACCTGGGAGCCGGGAACTGCACGGGGTGCCACCCCGGCCACCCGCCGGAGCGCGAGGGGCGCACGGAGCGCACGGAGCGCGCTCACCGCGGCGCGCACTCTGGCAGGCGCCCCCAGGGTGCCGCTGGTCTCCCGCCCGCAGCGCCCCTTCCTCGGCAGCGCCTTCGACCAGGCCCGGCTCGGCGCCGCGCTGACCCGGCTCGCGGTCACGCCCGTGGAGCGGCTCCTGAAGCGGCCCGAACTGCCCGCCGCACAGGCCCTGCTGGCGCGCGGCCTGCCCGCGAGGACCGTCGACGGCCTGCTGCGCCCGCTGCTTGCCGCACTGCTCTGCGACCCCGGCCTCGACACGTCGAGCCGCTGTGCCGACCTCGCCCTGCGCAGCTACGCCCGCGGCCGTATGTGCGTACCGGAGGGCGGCGCGGGCACCCTGCCCGCGCTCCTCGCGGCGGCGCTGCCGCCCGGCACGGTGCACACCGGGGTCAAGGCCGTGGAGATCGCCACCACCGCCGTACGCACCGCCGACCACGGTGAACTGCCGTGCCGCTCCGTGGTGTTGGCGACCGGCGCCCGGCAGGCCGCGGAGCTCCTGCCCGGCCTGCGGATGCCGTCCTTCCACGCGGTGACCGTGCTGCACCACAGCGCGCCACGGCCGCCGCTCGCCGAGCCCGCGCTGCTGCTCGACGCCGACCGCGGCGGCCCCGTCGCGCACACCGCGGTGATGAGCGAGGTCGACCCCACGCGCGCCCCCGCCGGCCGTGCGCTCGTCTCGTCCGTGGTGCTCGGCCCGCCGCCCGACGAGGACGACGTACGCGCCCATCTGTCCGGCCTGTACGGCACGTCCACGGCGAACTGGGAGCTGCTCGCCGTCCACCACGACCAGGAGGCGGTCCCCTCGATGCCCGCGCCGCACGACCCGCGACGCCAAGTGCGCCTGCTGGCGGGCCTGTACGTGTGCGGCGACCACCGCGACACCAGTACGGTCCAGGGCGCCCTGCACTCGGGGCGGCGCGCGGCCCACGCGGTCCTGGACGACTTCGGCCTCGCCCCCCGCAACGACCTGCGGACGGTGCCCGTGGCCGCGTAGCAGCGGACAGGCGCTCCCTCGGGCTCGCTCAGCCCAACGTCGCCACCCGGTCCCGATAGCCGCGCACCGGCCCCGCGTCCCGGTACGGCTCGAGGCGCCGCTCGAAGTCGCGTACGTACTCAAGAGCGCGCGCCGAGCGCATCTCCGACGCCTGGTGCGCGGCCTCGGCGCCGAGCGCGCAGGCCTGGTCGAGTTCGCCGAGGCCGAGGCGGGCCGAGGCGAGCACGACGCGGCAGAAGAGGCGGGAGCGCGCATAGCCGGGCGCCCGCAGCTGCAGGGAGCGCTCCGCGTGCTGCGCGGAGGCGCGGTACTGCTGCAGATCGCGGTGGCAGTGCCCGAACTCGTCGGCGAGCTGCGCCTCGTCGAAGAACCGCGCCCAGTGCGGCACTTCGTCACCCGGCCTGGCCGCTTCGAGGGCACGCTCGGCCCGTACGAGCGAGGCCGTGCTCGCGCGCACCTCGCCGAGCACACCGTGCCCGCGGGCCTCCACCGAATGCAGCAGGGCCTGCACCACCGGCGGCGCCGACGAGCCCACACCCTGCTGGGCGACCCGCGCCAGCTGCACCGCCTCACGGCCGTGCCCGAGATAGACCGCCTGACGGCTCATGGTGACGAGCACATAGCTGCCGTACGCCCGGTCGCCGGCGGCCTGCGAGAGCCGCAGCGCCTGTACGAAGTACCGCTGGGCCAGGCCGTGGGCCGCGATGTCGTACGACGTCCAGCCCGCGAGCCGGGTCAGGTCGGCGGCCGCCGCGAAGAGCCGCCGCCCGGTCTGCTCGCCGTACACACCGCGCAGCATCGGCTCGGCCTCGTGCTCCAGATACCGCACGAGGGCCTGGCGGGCATGACCTCCGCCATAGGCGTGGTCGAGAGCGCGGAACAGCTCGCCCACCGAGCGCAGCGCCGCGATGTCGCCACCGGTCACCTTCTGGCCGGGGCCGCGCTCGGTCTGTGTGCGCTGCCGTGGCACGGAGGGCCGCCCCTGCGCGGGCACCCGGGCGCCCGGAGTGGGATCGCCACGGCCCACGCGCTCGTCGGCCCGGCCGATCAGCCAGTCACGGCTCGGCACGACGAGTCCCGCCGGAGTGAAGGCGATCTTCCGCAGTTCGGCATGGCTGCCGGAGTCCTTGCGCCAGAGGCCGCTGACGATGTCGACGGCCTCTTCGGGCGAGGCCGCGAACTCCAGGCCCGCGTAGACCGGAGCGCAGGCGTCGAGCCCCAGGTCCTGTGCGGACAGACGGCGCCCCAGTCTGCGGGTGAAGACCTCGGCGATCAGCGCGGGTGTGGTGCCGCGGGGCTGCTGCCCGCGCAGCCATCGGGTCACCGAGGTCTTGTCGTAGCGCAGATCAAGACCGTGTTCGAGGCCCAGCTGGTCGACCCTGCGGGCAAGCCCCGCATTGGAGAACCCGGCCTCGGCGATCAGCCCGGCGAGCTGGCGGTTGGGGGTGCGCTGCGGGGGTCGTTCCGTCATCAGCTCTGCGGTCTCCTGCCTTCCGGGCCCTGGTGCAGCCCTCATGGAACGGCGTGAATGTAGCGGCCAAGGCCGCTCTCATAGCGGCCTTGGCCCCGCATTCATCCGATCGTGTGAGTGATCCCGGAAGGATCCGGCGCGGGGCTGACGAATACGGCCCGGCACGGGTCCCTCGTACGGGCCACGGGCGGGCCCGTACAGTGGCTTGGGGCGCAAAACGTGCACGGTGAAAGTTTTCAGGGAGGCGCTTGCCGTGAGTGAGCTGCGATTCGTCCGCCTCGGCTTCGGCCGGGACAAGGTCGAGTACGTGGAGGCCTGGGAGGAGCAGCGCCGGGTGCACGCCGCCCGGTTCGCCGACGAGATCCCCGACACCTGTCTGCTCCTGGAGCACCCGTCCGTCTACACGGCGGGGCGGCGCACCGCGGACAGCGAGCGGCCGCTCGACGGCACCCCGGTCGTCGACGTGGACCGCGGCGGCAAGATCACCTGGCATGGCCCGGGGCAGCTGGTCGGCTATCCGATCCTCAAGCTGCCGCGCCCCGTGGACGTGGTCGCGCATGTCCGCCGTATCGAAGAGGCACTGATCCGCGCCTGCGCGGAGTTCGGCCTCGAGACGAGCCGGGTCGAGGGCCGCAGCGGCGTATGGGTCCTCGGCGACCCGGTGGAGCAGCGCCTCGGCGGGCTCTCCCTCGACTTCGATCCGCGGCTGCAGGACGAGGAGTTCGACCCGCGGCTCAACGGCCCGGAGTACGCGCCCTCCAACGCGGGCCAGCGCCGTGAGGACCGTAAGCTCGCCGCCATCGGCATCCGCGTCGCCAAGGGCGTCACGATGCATGGCTTCGCGCTGAACGTGAACCCGGACAACACCGAGTTCGACAAGATCGTGCCCTGCGGCATCCGGGACGCGGGCGTCGCGTCCCTCGCCGACGAGCTGGGCCGCGACATCACCATCGAAGAGGTGCTGCCGGTGGTCGAGAAGCATCTGCGGGACGTTCTGGAGAACGCCGAGCCCAAGGCGCGCGAGATCGTGCGCGAGCCACAGCCGGAGCCCGCCGCCTGAGACCGGGCCCTGGGACCGGGGCGGGCCGCCTGCTCCTCCGGGGAATGCGGGCCGCCGTCCACGGGTTGGGCCGGACATAGGACCGTACAAACAACGGGCGTACCCTGGTGGGCGCCGAAGAATCGAAGCTGTAGGGAGCCGGACGTGTCCGCTGTCGCACCCGACGGACGCAAGATGCTGCGCCTGGAGGTCCGGAACAGCCAGACCCCCATCGAGCGCAAGCCCGAGTGGATCAAGACCCGGGCGAAGATGGGCCCCGAGTACAAGGACCTGCACAACCTCGTCAAAAGCGAGGGCCTGCACACCGTGTGCCAGGAGGCGGGCTGTCCGAACATCTTTGAGTGCTGGGAGGACCGCGAGGCGACCTTCCTCATCGGCGGCGACCAGTGCACCCGGCGCTGCGACTTCTGCCAGATCGACACGGGCAAGCCGCAGGCGCTCGACGTGGACGAGCCGCGCCGCGTGGCCGAGTCCGTGGTCAAGATGGACCTGAACTACGCCACGATCACCGGCGTCGCCCGCGACGACCTGGAGGACGGCGGCGCCTGGCTGTACGCCGAGACCGTGCGCCAGATCCATGCGCAGACCGCGGGGCGCGAGGGCGGCCACACGAAGGTCGAGCTGCTCATCCCCGACTTCAACGCCGAGCCCGACCAGCTGGCCGAGGTCTTCTCGTCCCGCCCCGAGGTGCTCGGGCACAACGTCGAGACGGTGCCCCGGATCTTCAAGCGGATCCGCCCCGGCTTCCGCTACGAGCGCTCCCTCAAGGTCATCTCGGAGGCCCGCGCGGCCGGGCTCGTCACGAAGTCCAACCTCATCCTCGGCATGGGCGAGACCCGCGAGGAGATCAGCGACGCGCTGCAGCAGCTGCACGACGCGGGCACCGAGCTCATCACCATCACGCAGTACCTGCGCCCGACCGTGCGCCACCACCCCGTGGAGCGCTGGGTCAAGCCGCAGGAGTTCGTGGAGCTGAAGGAGGAGGCCGAGGAGATCGGCTTCTCCGGTGTGATGTCGGGTCCGCTGGTGCGCTCCTCGTACCGCGCGGGCCGGCTCTTCCAGATGGCGGTCGAGAAGCGCGGCGAGTACGTGGCTTCGCAGGCGGTGTGAGGCGGCGCGGGACCGCGCCGCCACCGGCCGGCCTCACCGGGGCCGCCGAGCGCGTGTGAATTCCCGCACAAGTGACTACTGGCCAGTAATGGCCACGACGACGCGGCCCATGGGGTCCCCGCAGGTAGGGGCGCCGCATGGGCCGCGTCAGGCTTTCCGGGCTCCTCGTCAGGGTTTCATCGGTGTTTGACCGGTCGGTCACGCGCTGGTAACACCAATCAGTGACCCTGCTAGTACGCCTTGTACCACCCCCGCACTTCCACTCTCATCCGGTCGTCCAGAGGGGAACCCCCGACATGCAGGCCGCGCCCGTACGCGCCACCGCCATCCCGTCCGTCACCGACGCTCTGCGCGCCGTCGAGTCGCTGCTGATGAGCAGCGGCCAGCGCACCGCCCGCCGTAACGCGTGGTCCTCGGTGCTCGAGGACCGGCGCCGTGCCAAGGACCGGGTAGAGGCTCAGCGCGTACTCGAAGCGGTTAGCTCGGCCCGCACGTCGTAGCCGGATCGCCGGGCACGTAAACTTCTGGGCATGGCGAGGAAGGACGACGCAGCGGACGCTGCGAACGCAGGGCGGCTCAAGCAGATCGCCCTCACTTACAAGATGACCCGGCGAGCCGATCCAAAGATCGGTCTCGTCATTGCCGCGGTGGGAATCGTCACCTTTGGTGTCCTCCTCGGAATCGGCTTCCTGATCGGGTACCCGGTCTATCTGGGCATCCTCGGATTCCTGCTCGCCTTCCTCGCGATGGCGATCATCTTCGGACGCAGGGCCGAGCGAGCCGCCTTCGGGCAGATGGAGGGCCAGCCCGGTGCGGCGGCCGCGGTACTCGACAACATGAAGCGCGGCTGGACGACGACCCCCGCGGTCGCGATGAACCGCGGCCAGGACGTCGTGCACCGCACCGTCGGCAAGGCCGGCATCGTGCTGATCGGCGAGGGCAACCCGAACCGCGTCAAGGGCCTCCTTGCCGCCGAGAAGAAGAAGATGGCCCGGATCGTCGTCGACGTACCGGTCCACGACTTCATCATCGGCAACGGCGAGGGCCAGGTCCCGCTGAAGAAGCTGCGCACCACGCTTCTGAAGCTGCCGCGCGTGCTCGCCGGCCCCCAGGTCACGCAGACCAACGACCGGCTCAAGGCCATGGGCGACCTGATGAGCAACATGCCGCTGCCCAAGGGCCCGATGCCCAAGGGAATGCGGATGCCCAAGGGCGGCCCGAAGATGTGACACGGCGCCGGCTGCGCCGACGCGCGGCTGTCGATACGTGGTGATACGCGGATGGGGCGCGGGAACTGGTCAGTTCCCGCGCCCCATCGTCATACGGTGAGCGGCCCCTTCGGGGGCTTCCCCCCGGACCGCTGGATTTCGGAGGCTTCCTCTGGCCCGCTAGATCCGGACCTGGATCGCGCGGGCCAGGCGATCGTGCAGGCCGCGGCCGTCGCGGTCCCAGATCAGCGCGGGGATCGCGAGGCACAGCAGCAGGCTGCGGACGAAGACACGGCCGAGGCCGAGACGGCCGCCGCCCTCGGCGACCACGCGCAGGCCGAACAGGCGCTTTCCGGGGGTGAAGCCCACCGTGCCGACCGTGAGCAGGCTCAGCACGAAGAAGAGCGCGAGCGCCCAGTTGCCCATGGCCTGGCGGTCACCCTGGGCGAAGAGCCCGTATGCGATGAGCATGCACAGGGCCCAGTCGACGGCGACGGCGCCGAAGCGCCGGCCGAGCGGGGCGATGGCGCCGGGGCCTTCCTTGGGGAGGCCCAACTGCTGGCCCCGGTAACCGAAGTCGGCACCCATGTCCTCGGCCGCCTGACGCGGGCCGGAGAGCCACGATCCGATTGCCTGTCTGTTGTCCACCCGTCCACGGTACTGCGCCCCCTTACGCACCCACAGGTCCGGGGTCGGAGAGAGGCCGCGCGAGGGGCTTTGAGACGCCTCTCACCCCGACGCCGGTTAACTTCGGCGAAACAAATGGGTCATGCTTGAGAAACCCCCCGTCCCTATGGTCGGGTCCAGCGTGTGCCACCGCACTGGCCGCACCAAGAGCGAGACATCCCCGGCTCCACCCCGGACCGGGAGTAGGAGGAGCTGGATGTTCCAGAACGCCGACGATGCCAAGAAGTTCATCGCAGACGAGGACGTGAAGTTCGTAGACGTCCGATTCTGCGACCTGCCCGGTGTGATGCAGCACTTCACGGTGCCGGCTGCGGCGTTCGACCCGACCGAGGAGCTCGCCTTCGACGGTTCGTCGATCCGCGGCTTCCAGGCCATCCACGAGTCCGACATGGCGCTGCGCGCGGACCTGTCGACCGCCCGGGTCGACCCGTTCCGCCGTGACAAGACGCTGAACGTCAACTTCTTCATCCACGACCCGATCACGGGCGAGCAGTACAGCCGCGACCCGCGCAACGTGGCGAAGAAGGCCGAGGCCTACCTCGCCTCCACCGGCATCGCCGACACCGCGTACTTCGGCCCCGAGGCCGAGTTCTACGTCTTCGACTCGGTGCGCTTCGAGACCTCCGCCAACCGCTCGCTCTACGAGATCGACTCCGAGGCGGGCGCCTGGAACACCGGCGCGGTCGAGAACAACCGTGGCTACAAGGTCCGTTACAAGGGCGGTTACTTCCCCGCCCCGCCGGTCGACCACTTCGCCGACCTGCGCGCCGAGATCTCCCTGGAGCTGGACAAGAACGGCCTCCAGGTCGAGCGCCAGCACCACGAGGTCGGCACCGCGGGCCAGGCCGAGATCAACTACAAGTTCAACACGCTGCTCGCCGCGGCCGACGACCTGATGCTCTTCAAGTACATCGTGAAGAACGTCGCCTGGCGCAACGGCAAGACCGCGACCTTCATGCCGAAGCCGATCTTCGGCGACAACGGCTCGGGCATGCACGTCCACCAGTCGCTGTGGCAGGGCGGCTCCCCGCTCTTCTACGACGAGCAGGGTTACGCGGGCCTCTCGGACACCGCCCGCTACTACATCGGCGGCATCCTCAAGCACGCCCCCTCCCTCCTCGCCTTCACCAACCCGACGGTGAACTCGTACCACCGCCTGGTGCCCGGCTTCGAGGCCCCGGTCAACCTGGTCTACTCGCAGCGCAACCGCTCCGCGGCCATGCGTATCCCGATCACGGGCTCCAACCCGAAGGCCAAGCGCGTCGAGTTCCGCGCCCCGGACCCGTCCTCGAACCCGTACCTGGCGTTCTCGGCCCTCCTGCTCGCGGGCCTCGACGGCGTCAAGAACAAGATCGAGCCGGCCGAGCCGATCGACAAGGACCTCTACGAGCTCGCCCCCGAGGAGCACGCGGGCGTCCCGCAGGTCCCGACCTCGCTGCCGGCCGTCCTCGACGCGCTCGAGGCGGACAACGAGTACCTCCAGCAGGGCGGCGTCTTCACCTCCGACCTGATCGAGACCTGGATCGACTACAAGCGCACGAACGAGATCGCCCCGATCCAGCTGCGGCCGCACCCGCACGAGTTCGAGCTGTACTTCGACATCTAAAGAACGCACAGGCCAGAGCCGGTTTCCAGGGCTCTGGGCCGTACTTGGGCCGTGGGCCGTGCCTTCCCGTCGAGGGGGAAGGCACGGCCCACGGTCGTTGGGCGGGGCGTCTGCACGGCCGCGCACCGGTGCCGAGTGCGTAGTTCGACGGCGAGGGCCGCCGCCCCGAGTGGGGTGGTGGCCCTCGCCGTAGTTGTGGGTGGAGTCGGGGGTCAGGCCAGGGCTGATTCTTGGGTCAGGACGTGTTCCACGAGGGAGATCAGGACGTCCTTGCCGGACTCCCGGTCGCGTACGTCGCAGAGGAGTACGGGGGTGTCGGGGGCCAGGTCGAGGGCTCGGGCGACTGCTTCGGGGGTGTGGGAGCGGACGCCGTCGAAGCAGTTGACGGCGATGATGAAGGGGATGCCGCGGCTCTCGAAGTAGTCGACCGCGGGGAAGCTGTCCGCCAGGCGGCGGGTGTCGGCGAGGACGACCGCGCCCAGGCAGCCCGTCGTCAGCTCGTCCCAGACGAACCAGAAGCGGTCCTGGCCCGGGGTGCCGAAGAGGTAGAGGGCCAGGTTGTCGCGCAGGGTGATGCGGCCGAAGTCCATGGCCACCGTGGTGGTCGTCTTGGTGGCCACGCCGTGGAGGCTGTCCACCGGGCGGGAGGCCTCCGTGAGGTGTTCCTCGGTGCGCAGCGGGCGGATTTCGCTGACCGACTCCACCAGGGTCGTCTTGCCCACGCCGAAGCCGCCGGCGATCAGGAGCTTCAGGGCGGTGAAGGTGGCGGGGGGCTCAGAGTGCGCGGAGGCCATTGATCACTTCTCGCAGGAGGTGGGCGTCGGGACGGGCGTTCCTGGTGGCGGTGGACTCGGGCGGGGTGATGTCGACCAGTCCATGGGCCGTGAGGTCGCCGAGCAGGACGCGGACGACGCCGAGGGGGAGATCGGAGTCCGACGCCAAGTCGGCCACCGGGCGCGGGCCTTGGGAGCACAGGGCCAGGAGGGACCGCTGTTCCGGCGGGAGCGGGGCGCGCGGCGTGGCGGCCGTGGGGCTGACGATCGCCATCAGGTCGACGCGTTCGGCGCCGTTGTCCGTACGGGCGCGGCCCGAGGTCATGGCGTACAGGCGGACCAGCGGGCCGGCCTCTTCGTCGTAGCGGTCGGTCCAGGCGTCGGCTTCGGGTGGCCGGGCGCGGTCGGGCGGGCCCGCCGGGCGGCGGCCCCGGGGTGTGTCCGTCATGGGGCCTCGCCGTCCGACCTCGTGGGGACGTCGAGGTGTTCGCGTACGCGCTCCACGAGCAGGGCCATCTCGTAGGCGACCAGGCCGATGTCGGCATGCCCGTCGGTGAACACGGCGAGACAGGAGCCGTCGCCCGCGGAGACCACGAAGAGGAAGCCGCCCTGCAGCTCGACCATCGTCTGGACGACACCGCCGGCGTCGAAGTGCCGGCCCGCTCCCTTGGCGAGGGAGTGGAAGCCGGAGGCGATGGCGGAGAAGCGCTCGGACTCGTCGCGGCCCATGCCCGCGGAGGCGCCGACGCACAGGCCGTCGCTGGAGAGCATCACCGCGTACCGGACCTCCGAGACACGGTCGACCAGGTCGTCGAGGAGCCAGTCGATACCGCCGGGGCCGCCCGCGCCCGGCTGTTCGGCGTTACCGCCCAGGTTGGTGACGGTATAGGTCGGGGTCATCGGGTTCCTTCTTCGGTCGCTGCGTGGGGATGGGGCGCGGCGTGGGGTTCGTCCCGGGCCGCGGAGGCGCGGCGGCGGCCGGAGCGCAGGGAGGCCATCGTGGCGCGGGCGGCCTCCGGGGAGCGGCGGACTGGGGCCTTCGCGGGCTCCGGGGTCTCCTCACCGTCGTCGGGCTTGCGCAGTTCGGGGGCGATGCTGGCCTGGCGCACCCGGCGCGGCAGGCCGTCCTCGGGAGTGGGAGTGGGAGTGGGGGTGGGGACGGGGCCGGGGTCGGGAGTGCGGTCGGGAACGGGGGACGGAGCCGGAGTCGGGTCCGGGGTGGGGGCGGGCTGCGGCTCCGGGGTGCGCTGCGCCGGGGGCTCCGTGGGGAGCGGGGGCCGGTTCTCCTCCTGGGTGCGCTGCGGTGCCGCGTGGCGGGCCCGGCGCGGGAGTTCGGTGGGTTCCGGGTACGGATGCGGCTGCTCGGGGCCGGCCTCGGGCTCCGGCGTGGGCTCGGGGGCCGGGGCGAGCTGCGGCTTCGGGGGCGCTTCCGGCGCGGCCTCCGACTCCGGCTCGGGCAGCGGTCGCAGGCCCGGGTGCGGGGCCTCCAGGAGTTCCTTCGGGATGAAGACGACGGCCGTGATGCCGCCGTAGACCGAGCGGCGCAGGGTCACGTCCACGCGCTGGCGCTCGGCGAGGCGGTTCACCACGAACAGGCCGAGCTGACGGGAGTCGAGGAGGTCGATGTCGGTGGCGCGGATCTTCTCGTTGGCCGCGGCGAGCGCTTCGTCGCCCATGCCGAGGCCGCGGTCCTCGAACTCCAGGACCGCGCCGGCCCCGACCTCTTCACCGCGTACCACCACAGGGGTGTGCGGCGGTGAGAACTGCGCGGCGTTCTCGGCGAGTTCGGCGACCAGGTGGACGAGATCCGCCACCGCCGTACCCGCGAGGCGCAGGTCCGGGATCTCGTGCAGCTGGACACGGTCGATGTCGGCGGTTTCCGCGATGCCCGCGCGGACGGCGTCGATCAGCGGGACCGGGTTGCGCCAGGCACGGCCCGGGGCCGAGCCGGAGAGGATCAGGAGCGACTCGGCGTGGCGGCGCATCCGGGTCGTCAAGTGGTCGAGGCGGAACAGGTCTTCGAGGTCGGTGGGGTTCTCGGTGCGGCGCTCCATCGTGTCGAGGAGTTCCAGCTGCCGGTGGAGCAGCACCTGGCTGCGGCGGGCGAGGCTGACGTACACACCGGAGACTCCGGTGAGGACCGCGGCGCGGCCCGCGACGGCGCGCAGGGCGGCCCGCTGCACGGTGGTGAGCGCCGCGCCGACCTGGCCGACCTCGTCGCGGATGGGGGTGCGGGCGAGCGGGGCCTCGGTGTCGAGATCGAGGTCGTCGCCGTTGTGGATCCGGCGGATCGCGGCGGGCAGGCGGGTGGCGGCCAGTTCGAGTGCGGAGTTGCGCAGACCGGTGAGGTCGGCGACGAGGCCGCGGCCGATGCGTACGGAGAGCAGCAGCGACAGCGCCACACCGAACAGGCCGAGGATCACCGCGAGGCCCGAACTGCCCAGGGTGGCAAGGGAGTACGGCTTCGCCTCGGTGCCCGCCGCGGTGGCGCCGTCCTCCGCTTCGGCGAGTCCGGTCAGGGTGTGCCCGGCGGCGGAGTGCCAGCGGGTGCCGGGGACGGCGGCCGCGGCCTTGGCGGCACCGGCGCCGAGCACGGCGTCCTGGGCGGTGGCGAGATCGGTGGCGCCCGCGGAGTCGAGCACCTTGCGGTAGGCCGCGGCGTCCTCGGGCCGCAGATCGGACACGGCGCCCTTGGTGAGGCCGCGCTGCAGGGCGACATCGCCGACGAAGCCCCGGTACTGGGACGGGGTCATCCTGCCGGCGGCCTGGGCCGCGCCGAGTACGGCGTCCTGGCGGCTCAACGCCTCGCGGGCGCGGGCCAGTTCGATGACGGTGCGGGTGTCGGACGTACGGTCCGTGAGGTCGGCCCCCGCCAGCCCGGACCGTACCGCGAAGGCCCGCTCGACGGCCGTGCCGTAGCCGGAGAGCACGGCGGCGGGCCCACTCGTGGACTCCCGCTGCTCGGGGAGCGAGTCGGCGCTCTTGAGGAGGGACTTGATCCGGCCGGGCAGCGTGGAGTCGAGCGCCGCGATGTCGGTGCTGCTGGAGTGGACACCGGCGCGCAGGTCGGTGACCGCCTTGTCCGTACGGGACTTGGCGGCGTCATAGCCGTTGCGGGCGGCGGGGTCGGGGGTGGCCCGGTACTTCAGGGCGGCCGCGCGCTCGTCCTGTACGGCGGCCGTGAACCGTGAGATCGGCTGCACCAGGGACGAGTTGACCTGCTTCAGCTGCTCGGTGGCCGAGACCTGGGAGGCGGTGGTGACCGCGGCGTGGCCCCACAGCGCCATCAGGGAGACGACCGGCAGGGTCAGGAGGGTGACGACCTTGGCTCTGATCGACTTGGGGCGCAGCCGTTCTGGCAGCGGAAAGCGTGCGGGCATGACGGGGTCTCCTAGGCAGTGCACTTGGCGGGCGCCGGTGCAGGAGTGTCGGGGAGGGCGCGGGAACGGGGACGGCCCAGGGTGACGTGAAAGGGAAAGGAAGAAAGGGGAAGGAAGGAGGGGTGAGGCGGGCGCGGCTCAGGCGGGCGGCCGACAGCTCCGGTGGAGTCGGCTCAGGCGGGCGGCCGACAGCTCCGGTGGAGTCGGCTCACGTGGCCGGCAGTTCCACCTCGTGCAGCGGCCGGGCCGCGGCCTCGCTCTCGGCGCGCTCCCGCGCCGTCGGGGAGAGGGCCACGAAGGCACAGGTCAGGAAGAGGAAGGAACCGAGGACCACGGCGAGCGGCAGGATGAACGCGGTGGCGCTCGCGCCCTCCAGGGGCGCCGTGCTCGCGTGTACGGACACCTTGACCGCGGCCATGCCGGTGTAGTGCATGCTGCTCACCGCGAGCCCCATCACGAGGGCGGCGACGGCGGCGACCACGGCGCCCTGCACGGACAGCGCCGCCCACAGCGCGGCGGAGGCGGCGATCACGGCGATGCCGACGGAGCCCGCGACCACGGCCGGGTCGTACGAGATCGTGCCGTTGAGCTGGACGGCCGCCATGCCGATGTAGTGCATCGCGGCGACGCCGAGCCCGGTGCCGAGGCCGCCGAGCAGGATCGAGCGGACACGGGAGCCGCCGTAACCGGCGATGAAGACTCCGGCGCCGACGACGGCGATGGCCACGACGAGGCTCAGCAGGGTGAGCGGGATGTCGTAGCGGATCGCGGTGCCGTCGACTGTGTAGCCGAGCATCGCGATGAAGTGCATCGTCCAGATCCCGGCGCCGATGGCGGCCGACGCGGTGATCAGCCAGTTCCTCTTGGACCGCCCCCCGGCGGCCAGGGCCCGCACGGTGCAGCGCAATCCCAGCGCGGCGCCGACTACGGCCATGGCGTACGACAGGACTGGGGTGGCCCAGCCTCCTGCCATGTGGTGCATGTGACCCACGGTTTTCCTCTCGCTCTGCGCGGTCGGCCCCCCGGTCGACCGGGACGCTAACACGCAGTCGATTCCTCGCTCCGGGGCGCGAAATCCGGCCACGCCGAGGGCTACCGATCGGTAAACCCCGAGTTCAAGGGGCGTGCGGGCACAGGGCACTTAACCGCCGCCGACAGCGGTGCGACTCTTGTCACGCCGCGCCTCGGGGTGCTTCGGACATCCCGGACTCGGTAGCGTTCCGGACATCTCGGGCAGAGCTGCCGCGGGGTCGACTTTCAGCCGCAGAAGCGGAGGTTCCGCCGGTTACGCATACGGAGGGTTCCTTCAGCCGTGCAGGAGGAAGGCCTTCGCGATCGCGTTCTGGTTCGCGTCGTTCGCGTCGTTCGCGTCGTTCGCGAGGAGGAGGCGGAGCAGGACGCGTGCTTTGTACGGGTCGAGCAGGCCGCCGTTGATGAGGCCGCGCCGCTGCAGATCGGTCTCCGAGCCGACACTTCCGTAGGTGTGGCTCAGGACCGAGCCGCCGCCCGTGCGGGAGGTGAGGACCACCGGGATACGGGTGGCGAGCGCGCCGAGGACGGGGGCGAGGGCGGACGGGACATGGCCGACACCGAATCCGGCGACCACCAGGCCCTGGTGGGTGTCGGCCAGACCGGCCAGCTGGGCGCCGTCGTCGTCGAGGGTCACGGTGTGCAGGGCGACCCGGATGTTCTCGCACTCACCGGTGCCGAGCGGGGCCCGGCGGGGCGGGCGGGTCAGGATGCGCACCCTGCCCTCGATGACATGGCCGAGGGGGCCGGTGTCCGGCGAGATGAAGGCGGCGGTGCTGGTGGCGTGCGCCTTGCGTACCCGACGGGCCGAGTGGATCTGGTCGTTGAGGACGGCGAGCGCGCCCAGGCCGCGGGCCTCGTCGGCGGCGGCGACACGGGCGGCGGCCAGGAGATTGGCCGGTCCGTCCGGGCCCGCGAGGGTGGGGTTGCGCATGGCGCCGGTCAGGACGAACGGCTCGGGGTGCGGCCAGACCAGGTCGGCGAGGAAGGCGCTCTCTTCGAGGGTGTCGGTGCCCTGGGTCACGACCACGCCCGCGGCGCCCGCAAGAACGGCCTTCGAGGCCTCGTCGACCAGATCGAGGAGCTGGCGGAAGGTGAGGTCCGCGCTGGGCACGGCGTGGGTGTCGTGCACTTCGAGGGGTACGTCGAGGCCCGGTACGGCGGCGGTCAGATCGGCGCCGGTGAGACGGGTCACGACGGGGGCGCTGCGGGCGTCACTGCCATCGCGGTCGTCGCCGCCGTCGCGGTCACCGGCGCAGGTGCCCGCCATCGCGATGGTGCCGCCGAGGGTGAAGAGGGCTACGGTCACCGGGACTTCCTACCAACAGCGGGCCGTGACCATGCCTGCCGCACCGAGCCGTGCGTACGACCCCTCCCCCTACTACCCCTCCCCCGTCACCACGGTCCGTTCGGCCGAGAACGCGCCCCAGTTGCCGTCGGGCAGCTTCGCGCGCAGCTTCACGCGGTAGCTCTGGCCCGTCTGCCGCGAGATGAAGAAGCTGTGCTTCGCCCGGCCTTCGGGTGCGGCCGCGCCCCACATGAGGGTCGTGGCCTGCTTGCCGTTGAGATGGATCTGGTACTCGGCGACCTCCCCGCCGGTGTCGGGCGCCCGCCAGGACAGGTCGAGGTAGTGCGCGCCGTCGCCGTCCTTGTGCGTCGCGACCCGGAAGTCCGCGGGCGCGGTGTTCCCCGTGTCGTCGGGCCCCTCGGGTGTGCTCAGGCCCGCGGCTTCGCTGGGCTTCGAGATGTTGTCCGCGGCGTCGCGCGCCTTGACCGTGAAGGTGTAGTCGGTGCCGGGGCGAAGTCCCGTGACGAGAGCGGCGGTCGAGTCGCCGTTGACACTGTGGATCTTCGAGTCGCGCTGGTAGATGTCGTACGAGGTGATCTCTTCGTTGTCCTCGGCCGCACCCCAGGACAGGGTGGCCGCGCGGGCTCCCGAAGCGCGGGCGCGCAGCTTCGTGGGCGCGGTGGGCGGCTTGTGGTCGGCCGTGGTGCGGGGGCGGGTGGTGACGGTGACCTTGCGGCTCAGGGGCGAGCGGTTGCCCGCGGTGTCCTTGGCGCGGGCGGTGAAGGAGTACGCGGTCCCGGGCTTGAGCCCGGTGATGTCGACCATGTACTGGTCGGCGGGCACGGACTTGACGCGGGTGCGGCCGCGGTAGATCTCATATCCGGCCAGTTCGCCCTCTTCGCCGGCTTTCCCGCCGGAGGCCTTCCCGCCGGAGGCAGTGGTCGTGGTGGCCTTCGTCCACATCACATGCACCGAAGTGGCGCTGGAGGCCTGGGCGGTGAGGCCGCGTGGCGGCGGGAGCTCCTGGGCGGCGGCCCCGGTCTCCGCGGAGCAGGCGGTGAGGGGCAGGGCCAGGGCGGCGAGCAGCACCGGCACCGCGAGCGTGCGGCATGCCGGGCGCCTCTGCGGGGGTGAGGTGCGTCGCACGGTGGGGCCTTCCGTTCGACAGCATTGGTCTGGACATATTTGGCACAGTGACCGGTGCACTTCAAGAGGGCGGCACGCATGGGCAGTTCACGGACCGCCGTCCCAACCAGCCGTGCGCGGTGAGGAGGTGGCCCCACCTCCTCACCGCGGCGCGGGTCAGCGGCTGTAGCGCATCAGCGCCCGCACCATGTGGCACGTGATCTCCGACGGCGGGTGTACGCCGACGAGTTCGGCGGTGCTTCGTATCCTTCGGTTGTCCGCCTGCTCCGCGCGGTACACCCCCGAGTCGAGCAGGGCGATGGCGAGGCGCATGGCCTTGAGGCGGCGGTTGTGCGTGATGTACCACTCGCGGGGGCGGCCCGCGGGCAGTGGCTTCTTCACCAGAGGCATATACGGCAGGTCGATCGGCAACGGCTTGGCGGACAGTACGGCAGCGGCCATGGGCATCCTCCTGGGGTGGTCGGGGGTGCGGTGAACCGTGGTGACGGCAGCACCCGACCCGTCTCGAACACTGCTTCTATTCTACTGCCGCCCACTGACAAAAGCCCCTGGCCACAAGGGCCTTGAGCACCTCCAGACCCCCTCCCGAGCGGAGCCCTGAACTACGCTTGCGCCATGGAGATCTGGATCAATCCGGCCTGCTCGAAGTGCCGCAGCGCCATCGACCTGCTCGACGCGGAGGGCGCCGACTACACGGTGCGCCGCTACCTGGAGGACGTACCGTCCGAGGACGAAATCCGTGCCGTTCTCGACCGGCTCGGCCTCGAACCCTGGGACATCACACGCACCCAGGAGGCCGCCGCCAAGGAGCTCGGCCTGTCGGACCGTACGGCCTGGCCCCGCGTCCCCGCCGCCCGTGACCGCTGGGTCACCGCGCTCGCCGCCCACCCGAAGCTCATCCAGCGCCCGATCATCACCGCCGACGACGGCACCGCGCTCGTGGCCCGCTCGGAGGAGGCGGTACGGGAGGCCATGGGCCGGTAGCCGTCTCCCCCGGCCGCCTCCCCCTCGACGGGTGGCTGCCACCGCACCAGACCTGGGAACTCGTCCTTTCGGCCAGGACTCGGGCAGGGCAAATAGTCCTCACTGCGGAGCAAAACGTCCTGTTCACGGACATATCGTTGGGTGCTTCACCACCCGACGAAGCACCTCACCGTGGACCGAAAGGAGCGCCCCCATGCGGAACTGGATGTTCGGGGGCGTGTACGGCACCGTCCTGGCCAGTGCTCTGCTCGCCGCCCTGCAGCGGACCGGCGGTCACTACACGCCGTACTACGACGCGTCCTGGGTCCTGGTCACCGCCGGCACCGCCGCCCTCGCCCACGGCTACGCGCACCACATGTCCACGCACACCGAGGGCTCCGGCAGCCACCGGTGGCGGCAGCTCGCGGGCACCCTCGCCGACGAGTGGCCCGTGGTGGTCGCCTGTCTCCCCACGGTGCTGCTGCTCCTTGCGGCCGGGGCCGCCGGGTGGCCCGAGGAGGATGTCACCACGGCGGGCCTGGCCCTGAACGCGGCGCTCCTGTTCGCCTGGGGCACCGTCGCCGCGCTGCGCGTCGGCTACCGGCGCCGTTCCGCGCTGGCCATCGGCTCGGCGGACGCGACCATAGGCATCCTGATAGCGGGCGCCAACGCGCTCATCAAGTAGGCGGAAAGCCCGGCCCGTTGACGTAGGCGAACAAGAGCGCCGCGTTCAAGTAGGCGGAAAGCCCGGCCCGTTCAGGCAGCGCCTGACGCCCGTTCAGGCAGGGCCGGGAGCCACGTTCACGCGGAGGCGGGCAGGCCGCGTTCCGCCTCGGCCAGGATCTCCGTGACGCGCAGCCCGAAGCGGAGGTCGCACGGGTGCGGGGTGCCGGTGCGGACCGCGGTCAGAAGCGCGTCGACGGCGCGGCCGTACGCCACGACGGGTCCTTCGCCCCACACCTCGGGCATCATCGCGGCGCCGGTCTCGCCGCGGAACTCGACCGCGACACCGCCTGCCCGCTCCGGTGCCGTCAGGCTGACCGTGGCCGCCGACGAAGCACCGGAGGTGTGGCGCAGGAGCAGATGGACGGTGTCCCTGGGGCCCCGCGCCGCCGTCACGGACGTGGCGTCGCCGAGTACCGGAAGCAGCACCGAGAGGGCGTGCGGGCCCACGTCCCACAGCGCGCCCTTCTCGTGCCGCCAGGGCGAGGCGGCGTACGCGCTCTGCGCACCCGGCGCGTAGATGGTGCCCAGCCACTCGGCGCGGCCGGTGAACCAGCCCTCCGCCTCGGCCTGTTGGGCGATCCACGGCTCGGTCGCCGTGGAGAAGCGCAGGGTGAAGAAGACGACCGAGGCGACATCGGCGGCCGCTTCGAGCAGCGTGCGAGCGGCCTCCGGTGCCGTCGCCACCGGCTTGTCCAGGAGCAGATGACGGCCCGCACGCGCGGCGCGCGCGGCGAGCTCCGCCTGGATGTCTGGCGGCAGCGCCACCGCCACCGCGTCCACCTCGGCGAAGAGGGCGTCCGGATCGGCGTACGCGCGCGTGCCGAGTGTTTCCGCCAGCTTTCCCGCTGCCTCCGGCCTGCGCCCCCACACTCCGGCGAGCTCCACGCCGGGGTGCGCGGCGAGCGCGGGCCCGTGGACGCGCTGCGCCCAGGGGCCCGTGCCGAGCAGACCCACGCGCAGGGGCGCGGCCTGGGAGTTCTTCGAGGTCGTCGTCCGAGTGGCCATGGGGACCAGTCCATCATGTCCGGCAGTGGCGCGTCCGGCCGGCCGGGCGGCTCCGCGACCGGCGCGCGTGCGTCACGTATACGACGCACGGGACCCGTGGGCCCCCCGAGCGGCCTGCGTTACATGGGGTTCACAGTCGGGCAACGGACGGGAAATCGCCGGTTGCCAAGCTGCGCGTACTGCGCGACACCACCTGCCGCGTCGCCACCGCAGAGCCCGCACAGCCTGCAGCCCCCGCAAGCCCGCAAAGGATGGCGCCCGTGACCTACAAGGCCGAATACATCTGGATCGACGGCACCCAGCCGACGGCGAAGCTGCGTTCCAAGACCAAGATCATGACGGGTTCCGCCGTGGGCGTCGCCGAGCTGCCCATCTGGGGCTTCGACGGCTCCAGCACCAACCAGGCCGAGGGCCACGCCTCCGACTGCGTGCTCAAGCCGGTCTTCTCCTGCCCGGACCCGATCCGCGGCGGCGCCGACATCCTCGTTCTGTGCGAGGTCCTGAACACGGACATGACGCCGCACGCGTCCAACACCCGTGCCCAGCTCACCGAGGTCGCGGAGCGGTTCGGGAACCAGGAGCCGATCTTCGGCATCGAGCAGGAGTACACCTTCTTCAAGGGCGCCCGTCCGCTCGGCTTCCCCGAGGGCGGCTTCCCGGCCGCGCAGGGCGGCTACTACTGCGGTGTCGGCGCCGACGAGATCTTCGGCCGGGATGTCGTCGAGGCCCACCTGGAGAACTGCCTCAAGGCGGGGCTCGGCATCTCCGGCATCAACGCCGAGGTCATGCCCGGCCAGTGGGAGTTCCAGGTCGGCCCGCTCTCCCCGCTCGAGGTCTCGGACCAGCTGTGGGTGGCCCGCTGGCTGCTCTACCGCACCGCCGAGGACTTCGAGGTCTCCGCGACCCTCGACCCGAAGCCGGTGAAGGGCGACTGGAACGGCGCGGGCGCGCACACCAACTTCTCCACCAAGGCCATGCGTGAGGGCTACGACGCCATCATCACCGCCTGCGAGTCGCTCGGTGAGGGCTCCAAGCCGCTCGACCACGTGAAGAACTACGGCGCGGGCATCGACGACCGTCTCACCGGTCTGCACGAGACCGCCCCGTGGAACGAGTACAGCTACGGAGTCTCCAACCGCGGTGCCTCCGTGCGTATCCCGTGGCAGGTCGAGCAGGAGGGCAAGGGCTACATCGAGGACCGCCGC
Source organism: Streptomyces monticola (assembly GCF_042665355.1). Classification (NCBI taxonomy): domain Bacteria; kingdom Bacillati; phylum Actinomycetota; class Actinomycetes; order Kitasatosporales; family Streptomycetaceae; genus Streptomyces; species Streptomyces monticola. The sequence goes on from NZ_JBHTCF010000024.1 coordinate 34,003, forward strand.
CCGAACGCGAACGTCGACCCGTACGTGGTGACGCGTCTGATCGTCGACACCTGCTGCGGCGCGCTCGACAAGGCCGGCCAGGTCTGAGCCTTCCGCTCACACGCACAGGACGCGTTCCAGGACGCGATCCAGGACACGTTCAGCAAGGGGCGCCCGCCGGGTCATCTCGACCCGGCGGGCGCCCTTTCGCGTTCCGGCCGGTCCACGCGCCGGTCCACCCTGTGGGCGGTCTCTGCTGTCCGCCGCGGCCATCTGCTTCAATGGGGACATGGCCAGCCTTCAGAACACCGTGCCGGGTCGTCATGACCTCGAGCCGTTCTGGCCCTCCCGTCAGCACCACGACTTCGACCGGGTGTGTTGCCGCGCGCCGAACGCGCCGGCCCTCTAAAGCCGTTCACCTTTCCACGGCCTTCGGTCGGCGTGCAGATCCGTACATTTCCTGACGGCTTCTCGCGCGAAATGAGCTGACCTCTCATGCCTCGTCCCCACACCCGGAACGCTCCCCACCCCCAGAACGCCTCCACGCCCACTCCCCTGAACGCCAAGCGCCACCGCCTGCGCGCCATCGGCCGTGACGAGGTGGTGGACGTCGCCGACTTCCTGCCGCCGGGCGCCACTTGGCTGCCCGCGCCGCAGCACACCGTGCCCGCGCTGCCGGGACAGCCGCCGATGGTCGGCTATCTGGTCCTCGTACCCGCCGACCAGCAGCCTGGCCCGTTGCCCGCACCGCCCGCGGTGCCGGCAGGACCGGCAGGACCGGCAGGACCGACGGAACCGGCGGGACCGGTGACCGCGCAGGCCTCCGGCGCCGACGAGGTCGTACGCATCGACCCCGTACGGCGCACCGCCGAGGTCGACGGGCGGCTGCTCGACCTCACGTACCTGGAGTTCGAGCTGCTCGCCCATCTCGTGGCCCACCCGCACCGGGTGCACACCCGCGACCAGCTGGTGACCACGGTGTGGGGGTACGGACACGTGGGCGACGGCCGTACCGTCGACGTCCATGTGGCCCGGCTGCGCCGCAAGCTGGGCGCCGAGCGCCGGGACACGATCCGGACGGTGCGCCGGGTGGGCTACAAGTACGCGCCGCCGACGGGGCGTTGAGCCCCGCCACGGACCCGGGGATACCGGGGGCCGCACCCACCCTCCGTACAGGTGCGGCCCCCGGAGCCTTCACTGCGCCCTTGACCGGCGGCGCGCCACGAGGCCGAGCAGCACATCGGCCGCCAGGAACACGAGCAGGCTGATGCCGAGCAGCGGCACGAACCAGCCGACGAGGGCCGTGACCGCCGCGAGCGGCAGCACCATCGGCAGCGGCACCTTGCGCCAGGCGCCGCGTGCCATCGGCCGTCCGAAGCTCAGCGCGCGGCCCTGGGTCGGACGGCGCAGCCACCACATGCGGTAGCCCCACACGATCAGCAGGACCGTGGCGAGCATCAGTGCGGCCAGGGCCAGTTGGTTGGCCAGGCCGAGGAAGACGCCCATGTGGGCGTCGATACCGACCCGGGTGAGCTTGGCGAGCAGCGGATAGTCGGCGAAGGCCACCGTGTCCAGGACCTGTCCGCCGGCCGGGTCGATGGCCACCGAGTCCAGGTGGACGGGGAATTCGGCGTCGGTCTCCTTGACCACATAGCCCTGTCCGTCGACGGGCAGGATCACCGAGACCTGGCCGTCGACGCCCTGGCTGCGGGCGATCTCCAGGGCCCGGTCGATACCGATGTCCGCGCCTTCGTGGGCGCCGCCGTGTCCTCCGTGCCCCTCGTGTCCTTCGTGGCCGCCGCCGGACGCGGCGCCGCCCGCGAGCGTGGCGTCGGGGACCGGAGTGGCCCCGCCCAGCTGGGACTTGAGGGTGTCGATGTTGGCGCCCGCGTAGTTCGACCAGGTCAGGCCGGTCGCGGAGAGCGCGATGAGGCCGAGCGCGGCCCACAGGCCGACGGTGCCGTGCCAGGACAGGGTGCGGGCACGGCCCTTGGACTGCCCTTTGGCGGGTACGACGAGGTCGCGCCGCCTCGCCCGGCGGCGCCCGAACCACAGGGCGAGACCGCCGAGGGCGACCACCCACAGCCAACTGGCGGCCAGTTCGCTGTAGTTGCGCCCCACGTCGCCCAGGTGCAGATCCCGGTGCAGCTCGTCCAGCCAGGTGCGCAGGGGCAGGGCGCCCGAGCTGCCGTAGCTGGTGAGCTCGCCGCGCACCTCGGCGTCGTACGGGTTCACGAAGACCGCGAGTTCACGGTCGTCGGGCACCTTCGGGGTGGACATCAGGACACGGGTGCTGCGGTCCGCTGCGGGCGCGGGCCACACGGCGGTGACCGTGCCCTCGGGGTGTGCCTTGCGGGCGGCGGCGACCTGCTCGCTCAGCGGGAGTGCCGAGTCGCCGACGGGGACCTCCAGCTCATGCGCGTAGATGACCTTCTCGGCCTGGAAGGAGAGCGAATAGAGCAGTCCGCTCGTGGCGGCGACGAGCAGGAACGGGGCGATGAGCACCCCGGCATAGAAGTGGAGGCGCAGCAGCAGCGGGCGCAGGGCGGCCCAGACGCCGGGGCGCTGTATTGCGCCCCCTTCTACTGGGGTCGATTCGGGAATGTCCGGCTTGGGCCGGTCGTCAATGGCCATGATGTCCTTCGGAGTTCGCGCAACGGCAGGGGAAGCACACCCACGGCGTCGGCTCGAACCTCGAAGGGTCGCGAAGCCCCAAAGGGTCGCGAAGGTCCCGAAGGGTCGTAAAGGTCCCGAAGAGCCGCGAAGGGCTCTGGATCCGGGAGGTCCCGGAGGGCTCAGGCCGCCGTGGGTGCGTAACGGTGAAGGAGCACCACGGCGGGCGGGCCGCGCCGGGTCACGGCGTACGCCAGTGCGGCGGCACGCGGCCGGGCAGAGCGTGGCCGGCGCCGCGGCCGCCGCACGGTGCGCGCCGCCTCGGGCAGCCGCACCACCGTGAGCAGCAGCCGCAGCGGCGTGAAGGCCAGTGCGCCGAGCGCGGCGACGAGCTGGAAGAACGCCGCTTCGCCACGCGCCAGCCACAGGGCGCAGACCAGGGCGGCGACGAGGTGCGCGGCGAGCATGCCGGCGGAGCTGTGGCCCGCGAGAAGGCTCATCAGGGCGTCGTCGTCCGCCATGGACGGTGCGGCGGTGGTGTGCCCGGACATCGCGGTGGAGTGTTCGTACGCGGCGGTGGTGTGCCCGGACATCGCGCCGGTGTGCTCGTACGCCATCGCGCCGCCGTGCGGCATGGAGGCACCGTCGTGCGGCGTGGGCCCATGGGACATCACGCTGCCCTGGTGCGCCGCCGCACCGTGCGCCGCGGCACCGGCGTGCGACTGCGACCCCGCGAAGATCAGGTGCAGAGCGCCTTGTACCGCGAGGAGTCCGGCCGCTATCGACGGAACGCCGCGACGGCTTCCGCCCACGCACCAGGCGAGGCCCGCCGTGATGCCGAATGCCCCCAAGAGGGCACCGAACGGGATGTCATGGCCGGACATGTACGAATGCCCCAACGCCGCCAGTGCGACGCACACCGCCGCGAAGAGCGCGGCCCGAAAGGCGCGCAGCGGCGACCGGGCATCCGTCATGGCCGCACATCGTGCCATCCCCGCGGCCGGCGGGAAACGGTGGGGGCAATTCCAGTTCAAGCCGCGGCACCGGTGTCCGTCCCGGTTCCCGTTCCTGGTCCCGTCCGGTTCCCGTTGCTGGTCCCGCCCGGTTCCCGTTCCTGGTCCCCGTTCTTCTGGTAGCAGAACCGTATTCCGCCGCGGCCCGCCCAGAGGGCAGAGTCGGCGTCATGAATCTCCTGATCCTCGGCGGTACGGAATTCGTCGGCCGCGCCGTCGCAGAGGCGGGCGTCCGGCGGGGCGCGGACGTCACCGTCTTCCACCGCGGCCGGCACGAACCACCGGCCGGTGTCCGCTCGCTGCACGGCGACCGCACCGCTCCCGACGGACTCGCGGCCCTGGCCGACGGCGAGTGGGACGTGGTCGTCGACACCTGGTCGGCGGCGCCGCGCGTCATACGCGAAAGCGCCCGGCTGCTCGCGGAGCGGGCCGGCCGCTATGTCTACGTGTCCAGCGGCTCGGTCTACACCTGGGCTCCTCCGGCCGGATTCGACGAGAGCGCGGAGCTGACGGACGGGGCGGCCGACGCCGAGCAGAGCACGTATGCGCAGGACAAGCGGGGCGGGGAGCTGGCGGTCCTGGAGTCCTTCGGTGCGGAGCGCTCACTGCTCGCCCGTGCGGGCCTGATCATCGGGCCGTACGAGAACATCGGGCGGCTGCCCTGGTGGCTCACCCGTACGGCCCGCGGCGGCCCCGTCCTCGCGCCCGGTCCGCGGGAGCTGCCGCTGCAGTTCGTCGACGTGCGCGACCTCGCGGAGTGGATCCTGGACGCCGCCGGGGCCGAAGCCGGCGGGCCGTACAACGTCCTCGCCCCGCGCGGCCACACCACCGTCGGAGAACTCCTGGAGGCCTGCGTGCGGGTCACCGGAGGCACGGCGGAGCTGCGCTGGACCTCGCCCGACGAGATCGCCGCCGCGGGCATCGAGCCGTGGACGCAGCTGCCGATCTGGGTACCGCCGGGCACCGATATGCACGACGCCCTGCACGGGGCCGATGTGTCCAAGGTCCTCGCGGCCGGTCTGCGCTGCCGTCCGGCCGAGGAGACGGTGGCCGACACCTGGGCCTGGCTGCGGTCGATCGGCGGCGTGGCACCACAGCGGCCCGACCGCCCGGCGGTGGGGCTCGACCCGGCGGTGGAGGCGAAGGTCCTGGGCATCTGACGCCCGCGCCGTCCTCGCCGGCGTCCGACGCCTCGGGTGGTGCTGGATACACCCTCGGCCCTGGGCGGAGCCCCATGTCCCGCGGGCCCTTCACCGGGGAGACTGGGAGTCACGGCACGGCGAGGAGGACACATGGACGGCATACAAGCCCGGCTGCGGGCGGCCGCGGCAGCCGGAGGGCGGGGGCTCGTGCTCGCCGTGGTCTCGCTCGTCGGCTCGCTGCTCCTCTTCGTGCTCTCCGTCCTGTCCCTCGTCTTCGTCGTGCTCGGCGTGGGGCTCCTGACCACTCCCCCCGTCCTGCGCCTGGTGCAGGAGCAGGCCAACCGGCGGCGGCTGCTCGCCGCCGAGTGGTCGGACGTGCGGATCTCCGCGTCCTACCGCCCGTTCCCCGCCGATCTGCGCTCCGGCCTCCCCGGGCAGGTGCAGCGCTGCTCGCTGCTCCTGAAGGACCCGGCGACCTGGCGTGACCTCCTCTGGCTGCCCGTGGACATGATCTTCGGGTTCGCCACCGCGGTGCTGACCGCGGCGCTCCTGCTCTACCCCCTGGAAGGGCTCGCGCTCGCCGCCGGCCTGTGGCGGGTCTTCGAAGGGGGCGGCTACTGGTACGGCTTCGTTCCCATCAGCGGCCAGGGATCCGGGTTCGCCGCCGCCGCGCTCGGACTCGTCATCCTCGCCGTGGGTCTCTACGCGGCACCGCTGGTCCTGCGGGCCCACTTCCTGATCGCCAAGTCGGTGCTCGCGCCCGGACGTGACGCCGAACTGGCCCGCCGTATCGACCACTTGACGGAGACCCGGCACGAAGCGGTCGACGCGTCGGCGGCCGAACTGCGCCGTATCGAACGCGATCTGCACGACGGCGCGCAGGCCCGCCTGGTCGCCATGGGCATGGATCTCGGCACCGTGGAAGCCCTGATCGAGCGGAACCCCGCCCAGGCCAAGGTGCTGCTCGCACAGGCCCGTAAGTCCTCCGCCGAGGCCCTGACCGAGCTGCGCGACCTGGTGCGCGGCATCCACCCGCCGGTGCTCGCCGAGCGCGGGCTCGGAGACGCGGTGAAGGCCCTGGTGCTTCGCCTTCCGCTGCGTACCGACGTCGACGCGGAGCTGCCGGGGCGGCTCGGGGCGTCGGTGGAGTCGGCGGCGTACTTCGCGATCAGCGAGCTCCTCACCAACGCCGTGAAGCACGCGGAGGCCGACCGGGTGTGGGTGGATCTGCGGTACGCCGACGGCTCGCTGCGGATCGCCGTGACCGACGACGGCCGCGGCGGTGCGCGCATCGGCGCGGGTTCGGGGCTGAGCGGCCTCGAACGGCGACTCGGTACATTCGACGGCGTCCTGGCCGTCAGCAGCCCGGCGGGCGGCCCGACCATGGTGACGATGGAGATCCCTTGCGAGTTGTCCTAGCCGAAGATCTCTTCCTGCTCCGCGACGGACTGGTACGGATGCTGGAGGCATTCGACTTCGAGATCGCGGCCGCCGTGGAGAGCGGGCCCGAACTCACCAAGGCGCTGGCCGAGTTGCGGCCCGACGTGGCCGTCGTCGACGTACGCCTGCCGCCTTCGCACACCGACGAGGGGCTGCAGTGCGCGCTCGCGGCCCGCAGGGAAAGGCCCGGGCTCCCGGTGCTCGTGCTCTCCCAGCACGTGGAGCAGCTGTACGCGCGCGAGCTGCTCGCCGACGGCAACGGCGCGGTCGGCTATCTGCTCAAGGACCGGGTCTTCGAGGCGGATCAGTTCATCGACGCGGTACGCCGGGTCGCCGCGGGCGGCACCGCGATGGACCCGCAGGTCATTCAGCAGCTGCTCTCGCGGCGCGCGGCGGACAAACCGCTCGGCGGGCTCACCCCGCGCGAGCTCGAAGTGCTCGAACTGATGGCGCAGGGGCGGTCCAACGCGGCCATCGCGGGCCAGTTGTTCGTCACCGAGCGCGCGGTCGCCAAGCACACCTCCAATATCTTCGCCAAGCTCGATCTCCCGGTCTCCGACGACGACAACCGCCGGGTGCTCGCGGTCATCGCCTATCTCGACCAGGGACGCTGAAGATTCTCCGGGGGAATCACGGGCCGCATTGAACGGAGTGGTCTCGTGTTGCGTACGTAATCCCATGGGACGCACCTCACGAAAACGATCGACGCCGGCCGGCCGGGCGATAGCCGCCTCGGCCGCCTTGATCCTCGGTGCCGGCGGGCTTGCCGTGCTGAACGGCAACGCCTCCGCGGGCGAGGGCGACGACCGGCCCACTGCTCCGGTCATGGCCACCATCGACTGCCCGGAAGTGGGCAATGAGCTCCAGGAGGTCCCGGAGAGCGCCCGTTCCCGGGTCGACTCCGAACTCGCGGCCCTCGACGGGCAGATCACCGCGGCGTACGAGCGGCTGGCCGAGGACCGGAGCCAGGACCCGGCCGCCCTGCTCGGCTCGCTCGAGGAGCAGCGCCGCGCCTCCATCGGCACCGTCATCGGCGCCATCGAGCAGTCCGGCGGCACCGCCCCGGAGAACCTGGACAGCCTGGCGCCCTGCACGGCACGCGCGAGCGGCCAGGAGGACGGCCGGGAAGGCGACCAGGACGGCGGTCCTGAGGGTGGCCAGGAGGGCGGGGACGCCGAAGAGGGCACGGAGGACGGGGGCAACGGCGGCCAGGCCGGGAACGGCCCCGCCGCCGATGACTTCGTCGACATCGAATCCGTACGGCCGAATGTGAATCTCCCGCGCAATCAACGCGGCGCCTCCCGCGGCACGTTCACCACGAAATGCGGCACGAACGAGAACGGCAAACGCAATCCGGACAATGTCATCGTCGCGCCGGGTGTCAGCAATGGCGCGCACCATATGCACGACTACGTGGGAAATCAGGCCAACGACGCTTTCGCGAGCGATGACGATCTCGCGGCCGGCGCCACCACCTGCCGTAACCAGGGCGACCGTTCGACCTATTACTGGCCGGTCCTGCGCGTGCAGAACGGCACGGACGAGCAGGACGCCGGGGCCGACGGCGGCGGCAAGGACCAGAACGTCGGCGAGATCAGGACACCGGCCACCGTGAGCCTGAAGTTCGTGGGCAGCCCGGTCGGCAAGGTCGTGGAGATGCCGCGCTTCCTGCGGGTCATCACCGGTGACGCGAAGGCCTTCACCAATGGTGACGCGAACGCCAACGCGTCCTGGAGCTGCACCGGTTTCGAGAACCGCCAGCTGGCGGACAAGTACCCGCTGTGCCCCGCGGGCAGCAGCGTCGTGCGGACGTTCCGCTTCCAGAGCTGCTGGGACGGCCGGAACACCGACAGCGCCAACCACCGTACGCATGTGGCGTTCGCCGACCGCAACGGCCGCTGCCCGCAAGGGTTCCGGGCCATTCCGCAACTGGTGCAGCGGATCGTCTACGACGTGGCGCCCGAGCCGAACTTCGCGGTCGACTCCTTCCCCGAGCAGCTGCACAAGCCGGTCACCGACCACGGTGACTTCATCAACGTCTTCGACGAGCGCCTGATGGACCGGGTGGTCCGCTGCATCAACCGCGGCGACCGCTGCCGCTGAGCCCCACCCCCTCCCCCCTGGCCCCTTCCCCCCCAGCTGCTGCGCGGTCAGCTCGCGTGGTGACCTGAGTGGTGATCCTCCTCGTTCCCCCTGCCACCACTGTTTCCCGAGTGGTGCGAGGAGACCCTCACGGTCCCGCCGAGCCGGCCGCGCAGCTTTTCCAGGAGCGCCTTCTCGCCGACGACGACCCACTTGCGCCCGACCAGATAGCTGCCGCCGTAGTCGTCGGCCTCATCGAGCCATTCGGCCCGGCCGCGGTCGGTGGCGAAGGTCGCCAGGACATAACCACCGCTCTTCGCCCCGCACTTGGCCTGGCGGATCTCGTGCGCGTCAGTCTGGATGTCCGGCGTACAGCCGGCCCGCGCCGCGAGTTCCTCCAAGGTCCCCGTGGCCGTCCCGGGCATCTCGTCGCCCCCGCCGCCGCAGGCCGCCAGGGCGAGTACCGCCGCACCCGCCGCCCATACCGGCCGAATCCACCTCATCGTTTGCTCCTTTCCCGTCCGGCGACGCGAACGCGCCAGCTCCGCAGGCACCGTTGAGCACCGCCGACTGTCCGGTTAGCGTGCGCCGCACAAGACGACAGAGGGGGGCACCACATGACCGGTCCGTCACGTCGCAGACTCCTGGGGACAGCCGGCGCCGTAGGCGTCGGCTCCGTCCTCGGCACCGCCGTCCCGTCCTTCGCCGTGGGACGGCCCGTTCAGGACCCCGCGCAGGACCCCGTGCAGGACCCCGCCTTCGATACGGATGCCGTGCGCTCAGCGCTCAACCGGCTGCTCCCGGACCACGCGGACCAGTTCACCCTCAAGCCGCTGCCGGGCCAGGGCGACCGCTTCCGTGTCACCGGCTCCACCGGCCGCATCACGGTCGCGGGCACCGGCCCGCTCGCCGTACTCACCGGTGTGCACTGGTATCTGAAGTACGTCTGCGGGGCGCACATCTCCTGGTCGGGCTCCCAGCTGGATCTGCCCGAGCGCCTTCCCTCGCCCGGCAAACGCCTGGAGCGGGCGGCCACGGTGCCGCACCGGTTCGCCTTCAACGACACCCACGACGGCTACACCGCCCCGTACGCCGACTGGGCCCGCTGGGAGCGGCTCATCGACGTCCTGGCGCTGCACGGCTGCAACGAGGTGCTGATCACCTCCGGCCAGGAGGCCGTCTACCACCGGCTGCTGCAGGACTTCGGCTACTCCGACACCGAGGCCCGCACCTGGCTGCCCGCACCCTCGCACCAGCCGTGGTGGCTACTGCAGAACATGAGCGCGTACGGCGGGCCGATGAGCCCCGAACTCATCGCCAAACGAACCGAGTTGGGCCGCAGGATCTGCGACCGGCTGCGCGAGCTCGGCATGAAGCCGGTGCTCCCCGGCTACTTCGGCACCGTCCCCGACGGCTTCGCCGCCCGCAACCCGGGCGCACGGACGATCCCGCAGGGCGACTGGGCGGGCCTGAAGCGCCCGGACTGGCTGGACCCGCGCACCGAGTCCTTCGCCCAGGTGGCGGCGGCCTTCTACCGTCACCAGGCCGAACTCTTCGGCGCCATCGACCTGTTCAAGATGGACCTCCTGCACGAGGGCGGATCGGCCGGCGACGTGCCGGTGCCGGAGGCGGCCCGCGCCGTCGAACGCGCCCTGCAGACGGCGCGGCCCGGCGCGATCTGGACGATCCTCGGCTGGCAGGAGAATCCGCGCCGCGATCTGATCGACGCCCTGGACAAGAAGCACCTCCTGGTCGTCGACGGCCTGTCCGACCTGGAGACCGTCACCGACCGCGAGAAGGACTGGGGCGGCGCGCCCTACGCCTTCGGCACCATCCCCAACTTCGGCGGCCGCACCACCATCGGCGCCAAGACCCATATGTGGACCGAGCGGTTCACGGTGTGGCGGGACAAGCAGGGCTCGACGCTCGCGGGCACCGCGTACATGCCGGAGGCCGCCGAGCGCGACCCGGCCGCCCTTGAGCTGTTCACCGAACTGGCCTGGCGCGAGGAGGCGGTCGACCGCGCCGAGTGGTTCGCGCAGTACGCCGATCTTCGCTACGGCGGCCGGGACCGCAACGCCCGGGAGGCGATGGCGGCGCTCCGCGACACCGCGTACAAGATCACGAGCAGGGACGGCCGCCCGCACGACTCGATCTTCGCCGCGCGGCCGAGCCTGTCCGCCAACTCCGGTACGTACTACGCCACGCACACCCCGGCCTTCTCACCCGGCGACTTCGACAAGGCCTTCGCCGCGCTGCTCGGGGTGCGGACACCGCTGCGCCGCTCGGACGCCTACCGCTACGACCTCACCGACCTGGCACGCCAGGCCCTCGCCAACCGCTCCTGGCAGCTGATCCCGCAGATGAAGGCGGCTTACGGCAGGAAGGACCTGGACACCTTCCGCGCCCTGAACCGGCTGTGGCTGCAGCTGATGCAGCTCAGCGAGGACGTCACGGGGGCGCACCGCGCCTTCCTGCTCGGCCCCTGGCTCGACGACGCCAGGCGGATGGCGTCGTCGGCCGACGAGGAGGCCCAACTGGAGCGCACCGCGCGGGTGTTGATCACCACATGGGCCGACAAGGTCACCGCGGACGGCGGGCGCCTCGCCAACTACGCCAACCGCGACTGGCAGGGCCTGATCGGGGACTTCCATCTGCCGCAGTGGAAGCTGTACCTGGACGAGCTGGAGGACGCCCTGGCGGCGGGCCGCGATCCGCGTACCTTCGACTGGTACACCATCGAGGAGCCCTGGACCCGCGAGCGCAAGGCCTACCCGCTGCGGCCGCTCAACGACCCCTACCGCACGGCCAAGCGCGCCCACGACGTCCTGGCCGCCGCCCCCTACCAGGGCACCGTCACCGTCTCCGCCGAGCCGCCCGCCTTCCCGCCCGGCGGGCACGCGCGCGTGCGGGCGGTTTTCACCAACGTCAACGGGCTGCGCGCCACCGGCCGCGTGGACTTCGCGCTCACCGGCCTCGACGCCGAGCCCGAGGGCCCCACATCACTGCCGTCGGTGCCCGCGGCCGGTACGGGCACGGTCAGCTGGCGCGCCAAGGCCCCCGACGAGCCGCTGACAAGCCCGCTCAAGCCGCTCCCTTACGAACTGAGCGTCCAGTACGGGCCACAGGGCGAGGCCCGCGTCACCACGGTCCTCAAGGACAGCCTCTACGTCGCGGGGCCGCTCGACTCCGCCTGGAAGACCTACACCAACAACGGCGCCGTCTTCGGGCAGCTGGGCGAGCGGTACGCGATCAACGGCGGCGGCCAGGACCTGTGGCGGGCCACGAGCGAGTTCGGCACGGCGTATCGCGAGGGCGCGCTCAGGGACGGGGTCTCGGTGACGGTACGCGTGGCCGCCCAGGCCGCCACGGGCCCCTGGGCCCGCGCCGGCATCATCGCCCGCAACTCCCTCACCACGCCCGGCTCCCCGGGCTTCCTCAACCTGTCCGTCACCCCCGCCAACGGCGTCGTGCTCTCCTACGACACCAACGGCGACGGCACCCTGGACACGTACAAGCGCATCACCGGCATCAAGGCCCCGGTACTCCTGCGCCTCACCCGCACGTCCGGAACCTTCCGCGGCGAGTGCTCCACGGACGACGGCACCAGTTGGCAAACGGTCGCGACAATACCCGTCCCCGGAGCCGCGCCCACCCAGGACGTCGGCATCTTCATGACGGCCACGCATGGAGGGAGCGGGGCACGGGGCACGGTGGAATTCAGCGGGTTCGGCATCCAATGAGGGGCCAGCAAATTCAGCACCGGCTCAAACCCAGCCCCTCGGGCACTTGAGGAGCGGGGTCAGCAAATCAGCCCCTCCGGCACTTGAGGAGCGGGGTCCGGGGCAGAGCCCCGTGTCCTCAGCGCCGACTGGGCGAGCCATACCAGAACGGGGTCCGGGGCAGAGCCCCGCGACCCCGGCCCGGGCTGGGCGAGCCAGAAGACGCGCGGGTCCAACCAGGGTTCTCGTGACCATCCGACGATTCGCTCGTTTTGCTGAACGTGAGTTCACCGGATGTCGCCACCCGCCCCGCCCCCGAACCCGGCTCCTCCCCCGTCGTCGACGTGGAGCAAGCCGAGGCCGCACTGGTCGAGCACTATCCGCGACTGGTGCGGCTCGGCTATCTGGTCCTGCCGCCGTCACTCGGCCGCAACCGCCGCGTGCTGACCGCGCACTCGATCACCCAGCGCGCGCTGCCCCGCGGCCGCACCGCCGGTGACCGCGCCGTCATCCCGGCCCAGCGCGGCACCGAGGGGCGCAACGGCGACCCGGGATACGGATATGTGCGTCTCAGGGTGCTGCGCAGCGCCCTGGAGGCCGGGCTCCCGCTGAAGCGCAAGGCCTGGCCCAAGCGCTCCCAGCTGCCGCCGCTGCTGCCGCAGGTCTGGGGCCTCAGGCTGTTCCCGCGCTCCGGCGGCGCCGATGAACTCGCCCTGGACCAGCGCCTTTCCGCCCTCGGCGGCCCGGCACGCGCCGCGTACGTCCTGCGCGGCCTGGAGCGCCTCCCGGACGCGGAGGTGCGCAAGGTGCTCGCCGCGGCCGGGGTGGAGGACCCGCACGCGGCGCTCGCGGAGGCGGACGGCGTCCCCATGGAGCACGGCCTGCTCGACTCCCCCGAGTTCGACCCCTGCTCGCTGCAGGCCAGGCCCACCGACCTGATGCGGCGCAGGCAGCACACCAGGGCCGCACTCGCCGCGGCGGCCGCGGCCCTGGTGTGCGGCGCGCTCCTCGGTCTGCCCGGTGACGGCTGGGGTCCGGACGGCGCGGCGGCACCGCCGTACGCGAAGAACCCGGCGGCCGAAGCCGCCCTGGACCCGGGCAAGTTGACCCGCGCGGCACCTCAGACGTGGCAGCGCTCGGCGCGCACCGACTTCTCCGTGTGGCCCGCGCGTGGCTCCCTCACCGGCGACCGCGAACTGCTGCGCAGGGCACTCGCGGTGTGGGCGCGGCCGGGCGAATCGGTGCAGGTCTCGGCCACCCCCGGCACCCCCGCGGGCGCACCCCCGGGCCCGGCCCAGCTGCTGTACGCGGGCGAGGTCGACGAGGCCCGGGTCGTCCTGCTCCACGACGGCCTGCGCATCGTGCGGTACGCGGAACCCCGGGACGGCGAGGGCGGCGCCGCCCTCGACTTCGCGCGCGTGGACGGCGCGGAGGCCGGTTCGTCGAGCGCGGTGGTGGTGGACCGCGTTGACGGCAACGTCCGTTATCTGACGGCACCTTGGGTGCGGGACGCCGCGGTGCGCGACCTCCTCAAGCCCGCCGACGGACCGCGCACGCTGCGCCGCTCCAAGGACGGGGTGACCGATCCGCTGCCCACCGCCGCGTCCGCCACGATCTGCAATTCGGTCTCCTCCCTCGAACTGCGCGACGCGGGCGGCACCCGGCTCCTCACCGACCTCGGCGAGCTCACCCCCGCGCATCTGACCGCCGGACGCCCGGACGCGCCGCGTGAGGTCTCCGGGCAGTCGGCGCGGGCGAGTTGGGCCCGTACGGCCTGTCTGCTGCCCGCGGTGCGCTCGCACGGCGTACGGTCCGTGAACTCCTGGGCGTTCGCGAACCAGCGCCTGCCCGAGTCCAACGGCACCGCCACCTGGGTGTGCACCCGCGCCGAGACCTGGCGTGGCGGCGGCAGCCGGGTCCTCGCGCAGTTCCAGGCGCCGGGCAAGCGGACCGGCGCCATCGCCGCCAAGGCACAGGACTCACCGGCCTGCGGGGTGCGTGAGCCGCGGGTGCTCGCGGGGGTGCTGTGGAAGTCACGCGCGGGCAGCTGGCATGTCCTCGCGGCGGGCAGCAAGGACATCACCTCGGTGACCGCGACCGGCGGCGCCCCGGGCTCCGCGCGCGGGAACGTCCTCGACGCTCCGGCGAAGAAGGGCGCGCGGGCGGAGCTCACGGGCAAGCTGGCCGACGGCACCTCGATCTCGTCACTCCGGTAGCCGCCCGCGCCGCGGACCCACCTGACCCCGGCGTAAGAAAGCTCAGTACAAGGGGTACACCCGAGCCGTACCCGTCAGTACATTGACGCCATGTCTAATACGCCGCAGGCCCGGGCGGCGGCCGCCCGGGCGCCCGAACCGATCGAGTCCGAGCGGATAGCGCTGAAGGCACGGAAGGTCTCCTTCTCCTGGGAGACGACTCCCCTCCACTGGATCCCGGAGGACCCCTTCACCACGCACACCATCAACGTCCTGCATCTGCTGCTTCCGGCGGGCGAGCGCTGGTTCGTGCACGTCTACAAGCAGGTGCTGCCGTACATCAAGGACGAGCAGCTGCGCGCGGACGTGATCGGCTTCATCGGCCAGGAGGCCATGCACTCGCAGGCGCACGACGAGGTGCTGCCGCATCTGCGCGAGCAGGGCCTCGACCCGACCCCGTACACCGCGCAGGTCGACTGGCTCTTCGAGAAGCTGCTCGGCGACCGCACCCTGCCGCCCGGCAAGGCCCGCAAGTGGTGGTTGATGGAGCGGGTGGCGATCATCGCGGCGATCGAGCACTACACCGCCTTCCTCGGCAACTGGGTGCTGAACGCGGACGAGTTGGACAAGCAGGGCGCCGATCCGACCATGCTGGATCTGCTGCGCTGGCACGGCGCCGAAGAGGTCGAGCACCGCTCGGTCGCCTTCGAGCTGTTCATGCATGTCGACGGCGGCTACGCCCGGCGCGTGCGCACCTGGGCCACCGCGTTCTCGGCCCTGGTCTTCCTGTGGCAGCGCGGCGCCCGCTTCTTCATGGAGAACGACCCGACGCTGACCGACGGCCGGGCGACCTGGCGCGACTTCCACTCCAAGGGCCGCCAGGGCGTGCTGCCGAGCACCGGCGCCATGGTGCGCTCCATCCCGCGCTACCTCCACCGCGCCTACCACCCCTCGCAGGAGGGTTCCACCGCGCAGGCCGTCGCCTACCTCGCGTCCTCGCCCGCCGCCCTCGCCGCCGAGGCCCGTGAGAAGGGTGCCGCCTGAGATGCCCCGGATCCGCACCGTCGTAGCCGTCACGGGAGCGGCGCTGCTCGCCAAGCGGGCCGTGCGCCGCCGTATCGAGCGCTCCCCGCTGTGGCCGATGCCCGCCCTGAGCCGGCCCATATCGGGGCGCCCGCGCGGGCGTGCCCAGCGTCTGACGGTCGCCGGGCGGACCACGCCCGCCGACGGCGTGGTCGAACTGCGCCTGGAGCGGCGCGACTTGGCGGGCGCCGCGGTGGAGCTGCCGGAGTGGGAGCCGGGCGCGCACCTCGATCTGGTGCTGCCGTCGGGCGCCGTGCGGCAGTACTCCCTGTGCGGCGACCCCGCGGACCGCACCTCCTACACCGTGGCGGCCCGGCTCATCGAGGACGGCCGCGGCGGCTCGCGCGAGGTGCACGAGCGGCTGAGCGAGGGCACGGAGGTCGAGGTCCGCGGCCCCAGGAACCGCTTCCCGCTGCGCTCTTCGCACGCGTACGTCTTCGTGGCGGGCGGCATCGGCATCACTCCGGTCCTGCCGATGCTTCGGGCCGCCGAGGCCGCGGGCGCGGAGTGGCGGCTCCTTTACGGGGGCCGGACGCGGGCCTCCATGCCGTTCCTGGAGGAGGTGGAGAAGCTCGGCGGTCCCGAGCGGGTGGCGGTGGTAGCGCAGGACGAGGACGGCCTGCCCGATCTGCCCGCGCTGTTCACCGGTCTGCCGCCTGCCGCCGCCGTCTACTGCTGTGGCCCCGAAGGCCTGATGGACGCGGTGGCCGCGGCCCTGCCCACGGGCAGCACCCTGCACCTGGAGCGGTTCACGCCCACGGCGTCCACCGAGGGCAACGAGCCGTTCGAGGTCGAACTGCGGCGCACCGGCACCACGGTGGCCGTTGCCGCCGACGAGACGGTGCTCACGGCGGTGCGCAGGGAGCTGCCGAACACCGCGTACTCCTGCGCGCAGGGCTTCTGCGGCACCTGCCAACAGCGGGTGGTGGAGGGCGAGATCGACCACAGGGACGAGTTGCTCACGGACGAGGAGCGCGCCGACTCGATGCTGATCTGTGTCTCACGGGCCCGCGGCCGGCGCATCGCTCTGGACCTGTGAGACCACCGTGAGCCCGCCGAGGGTCCGCTGCGACTCCGCTGTGAGTCCGCTGCGAACGGGCCCGGGTGGCACCTTCGGGGCGGTGAACGCACCAGGGCCCGTTAGGGTGTTCGTATGACAACCGGGGTGCGCCGCAGGATGGGGGTCGAGGAGCGGCGGCAGCAGCTGATCGCCGTCGCGCTCGAGCTGTTCAGCCACCGCTCCCCCGACGATGTGTCCATCGACGAGATAGCAGCCGCGGCGGGGATATCCCGGCCGCTGGTCTACCACTATTTCCCGGGCAAGCTGAGCCTGTACGAAGCGGCCCTGCGCAAGGCCGCGGAGGATCTGGCGGGCCGGTTCGTGGAGCCGCACGAAGGCCCGCTCGGGGCCCGGCTCCTGCGTGTGATGGGCCGCTTCTTCGACTTCGTGGACGAGCACGGGCCCGGCTTCTCGGCCCTGATGCGCGGCGGCCCCGCGGTCGGTTCGTCGGCGACCAACGCCCTGATCGACTCGGTCCGGCAGGCGGCGTACGAACAGATCCTCGCGCACCTGGGCATCACCGAGCCGCCCGCACGCCTCGAACTCGTGGTGCGCTCCTGGGTGTCGCTCGCCGAGTCCACGGCACTGATCTGGCTGGACGGCCGCCGCATCCCGCGCACCGAGCTGGAACTGCAACTGGTGCACGACTTCGCGGCACTCACGGCGGTGAGCGCGGCCTACGACACCGAGATGGCGGCCATCCTGCGCTCCGTCCTCGCGGCGGAACCCGCGGACGGCCCGTTCGGCGACCTCATGGAACGCCTGATCGCCCTGGCGCCGCAGGCGGACTGAACCCGGCGTGCGGGCTGAACCCGGCGTGCGTACGCCCGGACCCGCCCCCGCATAATGCCGACCATGAACGACCCCATGGACCTCGTGTTCCGGCTCGCCTCGGACTGTGACGGCGACCTCACCGCCCTCGTCGGCCTGTACGACGGCGCCGCCCGCTGGATGCTCGAACAGGGCGTCGACCAGTGGAAGCCCGGCGAGAAGGGCGCGGACCACTTCCGGCTCCGGATGAAGGAGGGCGAGGTCTGGCTCGCCGAGCACGAGCAGACGGTCGTGGGGGCCTGGGAGCTGTGGTGGGAGGACATCCCGGCGTGGGGCGTACGGGAGCCGGTCGCCGGATATGTCCACCGCCTGATGGTGTCCCGCGGCGCCCCCGCCGGCACCGGCCGTGCCCTGCTCGCCGCCGCCGAGGACCGGATCGCCGGGTGCGGCCGCACCTGGAGCCGCCTCGACTGTGTCTCGTCCAATCCCCGGCTGCGCGCGTACTACGAGTCGGCGGGCTACACCGTGGTCGGCGAGCAGCCGTTCAAGGAGGGCGCGGGCGGCAGCAGGTACGGCGTGACGCTCCTTGAGAAGCGGCTCGGCTGAAGAGGCTGAAGACCTCGGCGGAGGCCCGCCCGTACGCCTCAGAACGCCTCCTCCACGTCCTCCACGGGCTTGTCGTCCACGAGCCGCAGCGCCAACAGCGCGATGTCGTCCTCGCGTTCGTCCCCGAAGCAGCGCAGCAGCGTGTCGCAGAGGGCCGCCGTGCCCTTCGGCGCGTCCGCCGCGACCGTGCGGAGCTGTTCGAGGGAGACCGCCAGATCCGTGCCCCGGCTCTCGATCAGGCCGTCGGTGACCATGAGGAACCGGTCGCTGCGGGTGAGGAACAGCTCGGTCGGCGGCGGTGGGTCGAGACCGATACCGAGGAGCGGACCGGCCGCCGTGCTGAAGTCGGCCGTGCCCTCGTCCCGGATCACGAGGGGCGGGATATGGCCCGCGTTGGCGATCAGGGTGCGGCCGCTCCCGGGGGCGACCAGGGCCAGACACACCGTGGCCGTGGCCTCGGGGTGGTAGCGCCGCAGCATCCGGTCGAGACGGCCGACGAGCACGCGCGGGTCGGACTCGTCGACGCAGTAGGCCCGCAGGGCGTGCCGGATCTCCACCATGAGCGTCGCCGCGTCGAGGGAGTGCCCGACCACGTCGCCGACGCCGATCAGGATGCCGTCGGGGGTGTTGAGCGCGGCGTAGAAGTCGCCGCCGATCTCGGTGTGCCGTGAGGCGGGGGCGTACCGCACGACGACTTCGGTGCCGGGCAGCTCGGGCAGCCGCTTGGGCAGGAAGTTGTGCTGCAGCGTGAGAGCTATGTGCCGCTCCATCTCGTACATGAGCAGCGGCTCGGCGGCGAGCGCCGTGGCATGGGCGAGGCGACCGACCAACAGCCCTGTCTCGGTGGGCGCTTCGTGGTACGCGGGTGTCGCCAGGCACACCGGCCGCCTGCCGTCGCCGCCACGGGCGAGCACGAGCCGCGCGCCCTGCTCACCGGCGGCGCCGAAGTAACCGGGCGGCCACAGCGACGCGGGTACGACGGTGGTCTGTACGCCGGGCCGCCCGCTCCCCAGGGTGTTCATCAGCCGGGCCACGGCCTCGCGCGCCCCCGCGTCGGGCCCGGTCGCGGCGGCACGGTGCCGGGAGAGGCCGTACACCAGGCCGCCCTCGCCGAGCACGAACGCCGCCGCAGGGCCGCCGGTGAGCCGTGCGGCACCACCCGCGGCCGCGGTGGCCAGCTCCTGCGGGCAGCGCGCCGCCTGCACGGTGAGGACGGCCTCGGCAAGGAGCGTGAGCCGGCCCGCCTCCGCCTCGGCGACGCTGCGGCGCCTGGCCCCGCGGACCGCCGCGCGGACCACGGCCTGGATCTCCTCGGGTTCGGCGGGCACCGCGAAGTACGCCTCGGCGCCAGCGTCGAGGCCGCGCGAGCGGTCGCAGGGGCTGAGGGCGTTGGCGGAGAAGTGCACCACGGGGATGGTCGCGATGGGCTCAAGTGACTTGATGCGGCGGCACAGTTCGTAACCGCTCATGTCGGGCAGGCCGATGTCGACGAGCGCCACGTCGGGCAGGGCCCCGCTGCGCATCCGGACGTCCAGCTCGATCAGTGCTTCACCCGCGCTGGCGACAGGTACGACGCGGTGCCCTGCGCGGCGCAGGACGGCACCCATGGCGTACCGGTTGGCGGCGACGTCGTCGACCACGAGGACCGTGGTCTCACCTGTGACGTTCACTGGGGCCCCCTCGGGCGGGCAGCGTCGGCCGGCCCCCGCGCCGTTGCGGGCAAAGCCGTGCCGGCCCCCGCGCCGTTCACGCTAGCGCCTCGCTCCCCGCTCCGGGAGCGCCTCGGACACACCCCCCTCGGAACAGTGAACATGGGGCAACATCAGCCGCTGAAGCCCCTGTCAGGGATACGTTGTTGCCTTTACGCCGGTGAAGTGCGGCTCATCGGCGCAACCGCCGGACACGGTCCGCGTTGACTGGAGTGACACCGTTCTTACGCGTCTGCGGCCTCACCCGGGGGCCCGGCAGCTATCCGTGAAGGCATGCTCCCCTATGACCCAGGACATCGCGCCCGCCCACCGTGACCGTACGGACGCCCCCGGAGCGACCCGCTGGTGGCGGGACGCCGTCATCTACCAGGTGTACGTCCGCTCGTTCGCCGACAGCGACGGTGACGGCATCGGCGATCTGCGCGGCGTCCGCGACCGTCTGCCCTACCTGGCGCGGCTCGGTGTCGACGCCGTGTGGCTCACGCCGTTCTATGCCTCTCCGCAGGCCGACGGCGGCTATGACGTGGCCGACTACCGTGCCGTCGACCCGCTGTTCGGCGACCTCGATGACGCCGCCGAGCTGCTGCGCGAGGCACACCGGCTCGGCCTGCGCGTGATCGTCGACATCGTGCCCAACCACACATCCGACCAACACCCCTGGTTCCGTGCGGCGTTGGCGGGCGAAGGCCCCGAGCGGGAGCTCTACCACTTCCGCCCCGGACGCGGCACGGGCGGGGAACTGCCGCCCAATGACTGGGAGTCGGTGTTCGGCGGCCCCGCCTGGACCAGGACGCGCGACGGCGCCTGGTATCTGCATCTGTTCGCGCCCGAGCAGCCGGACCTCAACTGGGAACACCCCGATGTGCGCGCCGAGTTCGACTCGGTGCTGCGCTTCTGGCTCGACCTCGGGGTCGACGGCTTCCGTATCGATGTGGCGCACGGCATGGTCAAGGCGGCCGGGATGCCCGACATCGGCCGGCGCGAGCAGGCCAGGATGATCGGCGACCAGGTGCTGCCGTTCTTCGACCAGGACGGCGTCCACGAGATCCACCGCTGGTGGCGGGCGCTCCTCGACTCCTATGACGGCGACCGTATCGGCGTCGCCGAGGCCTGGGCCCCCACCCCTGAGCGTCTGGCCCTGTACGTCCGCCCCGACGAACTGCACCAGGCCTTCAACTTCCAGTTCCTGAACTGCCCTTGGGACGCGGCCGCGATGCGCGAGGTCATCGACGACTCGCTCAGGGCCACCACCTCCGTGGGCGCCCCCACCACCTGGGTGCTCTCCAACCATGACGTCGTACGCCATGTGACCCGCTACGGCGGCGGCGACACGGGGCTGCGCCGGGCCCGCGCGGCCGCGCTGCTGATGCTCGCCCTGCCCGGCTCGACGTACCTCTACCAGGGCGAGGAGCTCGGGCTTCCCGAGGTCGTGGATCTGCCGGACGAGGTGCGCCGGGACCCGGCGTTCTTCCGCGGTGCCGGGCAGGACGGGACGCGGGACGGCTGCCGGGTGCCGCTGCCGTGGTCCGGCGGGAGCGCCCCGTACGGCTTCGGTCCCGGCGGCTCCTGGCTGCCGCAGCCGGAGAGCTGGAAGGAGCTGAGCGTGACGGCGCAGTCCGGTGACCCGCGCTCGACCCTGGAGCTGTACCGCTCGGCGCTCGCCCTGCGCAGGGAGCTGCCGGGCCTGGGCGACGGCACGATGGAGTGGCTGCCGGCGCCGGAGGGGGTGCTCGCCTTCGCGCGCGAGGGATTCGTCTGCACCCTGAACACCCTGGCGGCGGAGGCCGAAGTACCGGTTCCGGGACGGCCGGTGCTTTCGACCGGGCCCGTGGAGTGCGCGGGCCCCACGGTGCGCGTACCGGCCGAGACGTGCGTCTGGTGGGCAGTCTGAGATCCGCCGGGTACAGTCCACACCCATGACCGCGAGGCTTGCCGACATCGCAGCCCAGGCGGGGGTCAGCGAGGCCACGGTCAGCAGGGTGCTGAACGGAAAGCCGGGCGTCGCCGCGACCACCCGCCAGTCCGTGCTCGCCGCACTCGACGTGCTCGGCTACGAGCGGCCCGTACGCCTGCGGCAGCGCAGCGCGGGCCTGGTCGGCCTGATCACGCCGGAGCTGGAGAACCCGATCTTCCCGGCGCTCGCGCAGGTCATCGGCCAGGCCCTGACCCGCCAGGGCTACACACCGGTGCTCGCCACCCAGACCCCGGGCGGCTCCACCGAGGACGAGCTGACCGAGATGCTGGTGGACCGCGGTGTCGCCGGGATCATCTTCGTCTCGGGTCTGCACGCCGACACCAGCGCCGACATGGAGCGCTACGAGCAGCTGCGCGCCCAGGGCGTGCCGTTCGTACTCGTGGACGGATTCTCGCCGAAGGTGCAGGCGCCGTTCATCTCCCCCGACGACCGCGCGGCGATGCAGCTCGCCGTCACCCACCTCGTCTCCCTGGGTCATACGGACATCGGCCTCGCCCTGGGCCCGAAGCGGTTCGTGCCCGTACAACGCAAGATCGAGGGCTTCGTACGCGCGATGCGGCAGCAGCTCGACCTGACCGACGACGAGATCTGCGACCGTTTCGTACAGCACTCGCTCTACACCCTGGAAGGCGGTCAGGCGGCGGCCGGCGCCCTCCTCGACCGCGGCTGCACGGCCGTCGTGTGCGCCAGCGACATGATGGCGCTCGGCGCGATCAGGGCGGCGCGGCAGCGCGGCCTCGAAGTGCCGGACGACATCTCGGTGGTGGGCTTCGACGACTCCCCGCTGATCGCGTTCACCGACCCGCCGCTGACCACGGTGCGCAAGCCGGTCCCGGCCATGGGCCAGGCGGCCGTCCGCACCCTCCTCGAGGAGATCGGCGGCACGCCCGCGCCGCACAGCGAGTTCGTGTTCATGCCGGAGCTGGTGGTACGCGGTTCAACCGCTTCCGCCCCTAGGGCGCGCTGACCCCGTAGATCGTCCTCAGGGCTGAGAGAATGCGCCGCGGACCCACCCAAGGGATGATCGGTCGAAGGTGGGAATCTGGCAGACTTCTTCTCCATGGGTGAGACGACTGTGAGCACATTGGAGGGCCGGACAGCGGCCGGCGCATCACCCATCGAGGGAGACGCCGAGACCCGTTCCGCCCGCTCTTTCGTGCAGCGTCTGCGCACTCCCCGGCGGCCCCGTCTTTGGTACGAGCTCGCCCTGATCGCGGTGAGCTACTGGCTGTACTCCCTCGTCCGCAACGCCGTCCCGGAGCAGAAGGCCGAGGCGATGCGGAACGCGGACTGGATCTGGCGGGCCGAGCACGCCATCGGCCTCGGCTTCGAGCAGAGCGTCAACCACGCCGTGAACTCGGTGACTTGGCTCATCGTCGGCATGAACTACTACTACGCGACGCTGCACTTCATCGTGACGATCGGCGTCCTGGTGTGGATCTACCGCCGCCACCCGGGACGGTACGCGGGCGTGCGCACCGCCCTGTTCGTGACGACGGGCATCGCCCTGGTCGGCTTCTACCTGTTCCCGCTGGCCCCGCCACGGCTGATGGAGGGTGGCGGCTTCGTCGACACGGTCCTGGTGCACCACACCTGGGGCTCGATGGCGTCCGGCGACCTGAAGCACATGACGAACCAGTACGCGGCGATGCCGTCGATGCACATCGGCTGGTCCCTGTGGTGCGGCCTGACGATCTTCGCGCTCGCCCGGGTGCCGTGGGTGCGGCTGCTCGGACTCCTGTACCCGGCGGCGACGCTCGTCGTGATCATCGCTACGGCCAACCACTTCTGGCTCGACGCGGTGGGCGGCGTCGTGTGCCTGACGGTGGGCTTCGGGTTCGCGGCCCTCTGGTACGGCGCGCTGCCCTACCGCCTGCCGCGGTGGGTGCCGGCGAAGCACGCCGCGCTGGCCCCACGCGCCGAGCCCCAGCTGCCCACGCCATAGCGCCGCCGCGCCTCGCGGGGCCGAGTACGCCGGGAGGCGGAGCCGTGCCCCGGAGCCGGGCTCAGGTGGCCGCGCCGTAGAACAGCTCCTCCACCACCTGCCGGGCCCGCCGGGTGATCCGCCGGTAGTCGTCGATCATCTCGCCGACCGTGCCGGGCCCGTACCCCAGATAGCGCCCCACCGCGGCCACCTCGCGCCCGTCCGACGGGAAAGTGTCGCCGGCCCGGCCCCGTACCAGCATCACGGCGTTGCGCACCCGGGTGGCGAGGACCCAGGCCTCGTCGAGGACCGCCGCGTCCTCCGTGGAGACGATCTCCGCGGCACAGGCCGCCGCGAGGGCCGTCCGGGTCCTGGTGGTGCGCAGACCCGGCTCGGCCCAGCCGTGCCGCAGCTGCAGGAGCTGCACCGTCCACTCGACGTCGGAGAGCCCGCCGCGCCCCAGCTTGGCGTGGAGCGTGGGGTCGGCGCCGCGGGGCATCCGCTCGACCTCCATCCGGGCCTTGAGGCGCCGGATCTCGCGCACCGCGTCCTCGCCAAGGCCCTCGGCCGGGTACCGCAGCGGGTCGATCAGCTCGATGAAGCGGCGGCCGAGGTCCTCGTCGCCCGCGACCTGTTCGGCCCGCAGCAGGGCCTGGCTCTCCCAGACGTGCGACCAGCGGCGGTAGTACGCCTCGTAGGACCGCAGCGTGCGCACCAGCGGGCCGCTCTTGCCCTCGGGCCGCAGATCGGCGTCGATGAGCAGCGGCGGATCGGATGTGGGCAGCTGCAGCAGCCGGCGCATCTCGGAGACCACGGTGTTCGCGGCCCGCGCGGCCTCCTGCTCGTCGACGCCTTCGCGCGGCTCGTGCACGAAGACGACATCCGCGTCGGAGCCGTAGCCGAGCTCGTGGCCGCCGAAGCGGCCCATGCCGATGACCGCGAACCGGGTGGGCAGCTCGTCGCCCCAGGTGTCGCGGACGACGGCGCGCAGGGTCCCGGCGAGCGTGGCCGCGGTGAGGTCGGACACGGCGTCGCCGACCCGGTCCACCAGCGCGCCGGGGTCCGCCTCCGCCGGGCTCTCCTCGGTGCCGTACGAGCCGATCAGGTCGCCGGCCGCGGTCCGGAACAGCTCGCGTCTGCGCACCCCGCGGGCCGCCGTCACGGCCTGCTCGGCGTCACTCGCGCGCTTCACGGCGGCGAGGATCTCCTGTTCCAGGTGGGCCCGGTCGCGCGGTTCGAGGCCCCGCTGGTCGCCGAGCAGGGCCACCGCTTCGGGGGCGCGAAGGAGCAGGTCGGGGGCGAGGCGGCCGGCGGACAGGACCCGGGCGAGGTTCTCGGCCGCGGCGCCCTCGTCGCGCAGGAGCCGCAGGTACCAGGGGGTCTTGCCGAGCGCGTCGGACACCTTGCGGAAGCCGAGGAGGCCCGCGTCGGGGTCGGCGGAGTCCGCGAACCAGCCGAGCAGCACCGGCAGCAGGGTGCGCTGGATGGCGGCCTTCCTGCTCACCCCGGAGGCCAGGGCCTCCAGGTGGCGCAGGGCCGCGGCCGGGTCCGCGTAGCCGAGGGCGACCAGGCGTTCGCGGGCGGCGTCCGTGGAGAGCCGGATCTCGCCCGGGGCGAGCTGGGCGACGGCGTCGAGGAGCGGCCGGTAGAACAGCTTCTCGTGCAGCCGCCGTACGACGGACGCGTGCCGTCGCCACGACCGGTTCAGCTCGGCGACCGGCTCGGTGCGCAGGCCGAGGGACCGGCCGAGGCGCCGCAGATCCCGCTCGTCCTCGGGCACCAGATGCGTACGGCGCAGGCGGTACAGCTGGATGCGGTGCTCCATGGCCCGCAGGAAGCGATAGGCCTCGTCGAGCTGGGCGGCGTCCGCGCGGCCCACATAGCCGCCCGCGGCGAGGGCCTTCAGGGCTTCCAGGGTGGAGCCGCTGCGCAGCGACGCGTCGGACCTGCCGTGCACCAACTGCAGCAGCTGTACGGCGAATTCGACGTCGCGCAGGCCGCCAGGGCCGAGCTTCAGCTCCCGTTCGATCTCCGCGGCGGGGATGCCCGCGATGACCCGGCGGCGCATCTTCTGCACGTCCGTCACGAAGTTGTCGCGCTCGGCGGCCTTCCAGACCAGGGGCGCGAGGGACTCGACGTAGGCCTCGCCGAGGTCCGGGTCGCCCGCGACGGGCCTGGCCTTCAGCAGTGCCTGGAACTCCCAGGTCTTCGCCCAGCGTTGGTAGTACGCCAGGTGGCTGGAGAGGGTGCGCACCAGCGGCCCGTTCCTGCCCTCGGGCCGCAGATTGGCGTCGACCGGCCAGATGGTGCCCTCGACGGTCGTGTCGGAGCAGATCCGCATCATGTGCGAGGCGAGCCGGGTGGCGGCCTGCATGGCCTTGGCCTCGGCGTCCTCCCGGCCCTGCGCCTCACCGGCCGGCTCGGCGACGAAGATGACATCGACGTCCGAGACGTAATTCAGCTCGTGGCCACCGCACTTGCCCATCGCGACCACCGCGAGGGAGCACACCGCGTCGTCGTCGGGCGCGGCGGTACGGGCGATGGCGAGGGCGGCCCGCAGCGTGGCCGTGGCCAGATCGGCGAGTTCGGCGGCGGTCTGGGCGACATCGGTGGTGCCGCACACATCGCGGGCGGCGATGGACAGCAGACAACGGCGGTAGGCGACGCGCAGCGAGTCGGGGTCGGTGGCCTCGGCGAGCTCTCCCTCGAACTCCTCCACACCCGGGTGCAGATCGGCGGCCTCGTAGGTCACCAGGGCCTGCCAGTCCCTGGGGTGGCGGGCCAGATGGTCACCGAGCGCCTCGGAGGCGCCGAGCACCCCGAGCAGCCGGTCGCGCAGCGGCTTCGCGGACAGCAGGGTGTCGAGCAGCAGCTGCCGCTCGGCGTCCGGCTGCGCCTCGGCGAGCCGCACCAGGCCGAGCAGCGCCAGATCCGGGTCGGCGGTGGCGCCCAGGGCGTCGAGGAGCACCGGGTCGGCGCGGACGGCGGCGAGCTCCGGGCTGTCGAGGAGGCGTTCGGCGGCGGAGGGATCGGTGAAGCCGTGCCGAAGGAGCCGAGTGAAGGTACTGCTTCTGCGGCCCGGCGCGGTCATGTTCGGCCTCCTGTCCGATCAAGGTCCGTCACGAGCCTATCCGCAGCGGCCACAACCGGGCCCACCGATGAGTTCCGCACTGCTGCGCGGACTGCGGCCGGCAGGCAGTATCGGCACCGGGAGGCCGTCAGTCCATGCCGAGCAGCACGTCCCGCGGCGACCGGCCTCTTCGGCACCCGAAGGAGCAGATCATGGAGTACACCCTCGAAGTCGTCGTGATCCCCGTCTCGGACGTGGACCGCGCCAGGGACTTCTATCGCGACAAGGCCGGGTTCAGCGTCGACTTCGACGGCGATGCGATGCCCGGCGTACGCGTGGTGCAGCTGACCCCGCCGGGCTCGGGCTGTTCCATCGCACTCAGCGACAACCTGGAAGCCCTCGGCGTCACCCCCGCCCCGACCCCCGGTTCCTACCAGGGCATGCAGCTCTGCGTCGCGGACATCCAGGAGGCCCACAAGGAACTGGTCGCCCGCGGCCTGGACATCACCGAGCCGGTGGTCCACGCGGAACAGGACGGCGGCACGTTCATGTATTTCAAGGACCCCGACGGCAACGGCTGGGGCGTCCAGGAGTACCGGGTGCGCGCGGAGACCCCGCTGCGGTCGGCGATCTGAGCGACCGGAACCTGCCGGTTCCTCTTGGAGGACCGGCAGGTTCTTCGGCTCTTAGGGGCTCTTGGAGCCTCTTGAAGGCTCGAAGGCTCCCGAGGGGTCCCGCAGACTCTTAAAGGACCGGCAGGTTCTTGCGCAGCTCGAAGGCCGTGACCTCGGAGCGGTACTCCTCCCACTCCTGCTTCTTGTTGCGCAGGAAGAAGTCGTAGACGTGCTCGCCCAGGGTCTCGGCGACCAGTTCGCTGCGCTCCATCAGGGCGATGGCCTCGCCGAGGTTCTGGGGCAGCGGCTCGATGCCCATGGCGCGGCGCTCGGCGTCGGAGAGGGCCCAGACGTCGTCGTCGGCGCCCGGCGGGAGCTCGTAGCTCTCCTCGATGCCCTTGAGGCCGGCGGCGAGCAGGAGGGCGTAGGTCAGATACGGGTTGGCGCCCGAGTCGATGGAGCGGACCTCGACGCGCGCCGAGCCCGTCTTGCCGGGCTTGTACATGGGCACGCGGATCAGGGCCGAGCGGTTGTTGTGGCCCCAGCAGATGTACGAGGGGGCCTCGCCGCCGGCGCCCGCGGTGCGCTCGGAGCCGCCCCAGATGCGCTTGTAGGAGTTGACCCACTGGTTGGTGACGGCGGAGATCTCCGCGGCGTGCTTGAGCAGGCCCGCGATGAAGGAGCGGCCCACCTTGGAGAGCTGGTACTCGGCACCCGACTCGTAGAACGCGTTGCGGTCGCCCTCGAAGAGGGAGAGGTGGGTGTGCATGCCCGAGCCGGGGTACTCCGAGAACGGCTTCGGCATGAACGTGGCCTGTACGCCCTGCTCCAGGGCGACCTGCTTCATGACCAGGCGGAACGTCATGATGTTGTCCGCCGTGGAGAGCGCGTCGGCGTACCGCAGATCGATCTCCTGCTGGCCCGGTGCGCCCTCGTGGTGGCTGAACTCGACCGAGATGCCCATGGATTCGAGCATGGTGATGGCCTGGCGGCGGAAGTCCATGCCGACGTTCTGCGGGGTGTGGTCGAAGTAGCCGGAGGAGTCCGCGGGGGTGGGCCGCGAGCCGTCGACCGGCTTGTCCTTCAGGAGGAAGAACTCGATCTCGGGGTGGGTGTAGAAGGTGAAGCCGAGGTCCGAGGTCTTGGCGAGGGCGCGCTTCAGTACGAAGCGGGGGTCCGCGAAGGACGGGGAGCCGTCGGGCATCAGGATGTCGCAGAACATCCGGGCCGTGCCCGGGGCCTCCGCGCGCCACGGCAGGATCTGGAAGGTCGACGGATCCGGCTTGGCGATCATGTCCGATTCGTAGACCCGGGCGAAGCCCTCGATGGCCGAGCCGTCGAAGCCGATGCCCTCGTCGAACGCCTGCTCCAGCTCCGCCGGGGCCACCGCGACCGACTTCAGGAAGCCGAGGACGTCCGTGAACCACAGGCGTACGAAGCGGATGTCGCGCTCCTCGAGCGTGCGGAGCACGAATTCCTGCTGCTTGTCCATAGCTACATCCTTGCAGTTCAGACGGTCTGTGCACCACCGCCCCGGCAACGGTTTGGGCCTTCAGTATCAGGGCCAGGGGTTTCCGCCAGATTACGGGTCCCTTGTGGCGTACGACATCCCGGTGACCACTACGATCAGCAGGCCCCGCCCGTACCCGTTCCCCGTACCTTTCCGCAGAAGGACAACGTCATGGGTTCCAGCAAGTCCCCTTCGAACGCGCGCAAGGCCCGAATAGAGGAGATGCGCCGGGCCGAGCGCGCACGTGAGCGCCGCAACCGGATCATCGCCATCACCGCGAGCACCGCCGTCGTCGCGGGGCTCGTGGGCTTCGGCTCGTATCTGTTCATCAAGGACAGGGACGAGAAGCAGAAGGAAGAGGCCCGGGTCGAGGCCCAGCAGAAGAAGCAGGAGAAGGAGCGCAAGGAGGCGGCGGCGCGGCCCATCGCGGACGAGAAGAACTGGGACGCGAAGAAGCTCGGCCGCAACCACGTCACCAAGCCCGTCACCTACCCGATGACGCCCCCGGTCGGCGGTGACCACGACCAGGTGTGGATGAACTGCAACGGCGACGTCTACACCAAGCCGATCCCGGAGAAGCACGCCGTGCACTCCCTTGAGCACGGCGCCGTGTGGGTCACGTACAACGGCAAGGCCGCGGACGCCGATCTCAAGCAGCTGGAGACCAGGGTCAAGGCGACGCCGTACTCCCTGATGAGCCCGGTGAACGAGCAGAAGGGCGCGATCATGCTCAGCGCCTGGGGCAAGCAGGTCACCGTGGACGGCGCGAAGGACCCGCGGGTGGCGAGCTTCTTCGCCAAGTACGTGCAGGGCAAGCAGACCCCCGAGCCGGGCGCCGCCTGCACGGGCGGGATCGCGCAGTGAGGCGGGCGGGGTGGGCCGCCGTGTCCGCGGTGATCGTCCTCGCCGCCGCCGGCGGCGGGGTGACGGCCGCGCTCGCGAACGGCGCGGAGCCCGGCCCCGCCCCGCGCCCGTCGGCGTCCGCGAAGCCCGCCACGGACTCCGCGGACGCGGGCTTCGCGCGCGATATGGCCGTCCACCATCAGCAGGCCGTCGAGATGTCCTTCATCGTGCGCGACCGCACGGACGACGAGGAGATCCGCAGGCTCGCCTACGACATCGCCAACACCCAGGCCAACCAGCGGGGCATGCTGCTCGGCTGGCTGGATCTGTGGGGCCTTCCGAAGGCGTCGGGCGAGCCGCCGATGGCGTGGATGGGCATGGCGCACGACATGGACGAAGGGCACGACGGGGCGCTGATGCCCGGCATGGCCACCAGGACCGAGCTCGCCCGCCTCACGAAGGCCGAGGGCAAGCGCGCCGAGATCCTCTATCTGCAGCTGATGACCGACCACCATAAGGGCGGGGTGCATATGGCCCGCGGCTGCGTGGAGAAGTGCGACGTGCGCGTGGAGCGGGACCTGGCCGACGGCATGGTGGCGGCCCAGGAGTCGGAGCTGAAGCTGATGGCGGAGCTGCTGCGCAAGCGGGGCTCGGGCCCGCGCTGAGGCCGGGGCGTCCGGTCCGGCACCGCGCGGGTGCCCGGTTACGCGGTCCGACGCCGCGCGGGTGCCCGGTTACGCGGTCCGGCACCGCGCGGGTGCCGGTTACGCGGTCCGACGCCGCGCGGGTGCCCGGTTACGCGGTCCGACGCCGCGCGGGTGCCCGGTTACGCGGTCCGGCACCGCGCGGGTGCCCGGTTACGCGGTCCGACACCGCGCGGGTGCCGGTTATGCCATGCGTGCCAACTGCGCGCGTCATGCCATGCGTGCCAACTGCGCGCGCGTGACCTGGCCCTGCAGATCCTCGCCCGCCACGAACCGCTCCACCTCGCTCACGGCGTACGCGCCGAGGCGGCGTACCTCTGTGCCCTGTGCGCCGGCGATGTGCGGGGTCACCTGGACGTTGGGCAGGGAGAGCAACGCGTGCTCCGGGGGCAGGGGTTCGGGGTGGGTGACGTCGAGGTACGCGGAGAGGCGGCCCGTCGCGCACTCGCGGGTCAGGGCGTCCGTGTCGACGAGTGCGCCCCGCGCCGTGTTGATCACCGTGCCCCCGTCGGGCATGGAGGCCAGCAGCTCGGCGCTCAACAGGCCCTGTGTTTCCGGAAGTTCGGGGGCGTGGACCGTCACGATGCCACTGCGGGCGCACAGTTCCCCGAGCGATACGAGATCCGCCCCGAGTCCCTCGGCCTCGGCCCGCCCGACGTAGGGGTCGGCGAGCAGCACCCCGTGCCCGGCGTCGGACGCCCTCAGTGCCGCGATGACGCGGCGGCCTATCCGGGACGCCCCGATGACCCCGATGACGCGGCCGTCCAGGCCGGGCCGCTCGGCGAAGGCCGGCCAGGACCCGGAGTACCGGGCGGCCGCCCCCAGTGCGTCCTTCGCGGCGAAGGTGATCGCGGCGAGCGTGAAGGCGACGACGGGACCCGCGTTGGCCTCCGCCGCGGACGAGACCACGATGCCCCGCTCCCAGACCGCGTCGGTGACCAGCGGCTTGACCGAGCCCGCGGCGTGCACGACGGCACGCAAGTGCGGTGCGCACGCGAGCACTTCGGCGGTGAGCGGCGGACACCCCCAGCCGGTGACCAGGATCTCCGTACCGGCGAGCACCGCGCGCGCCGCCGCATCGGTGAGCGGGCCGGTCAGCGGCTCGGCGGCCAACTCCGCGCAGGCGCACAGGCGTTCACGGAGCTGTGGCGGAAACGCCAGGTCCAGCACCTCGCCGCCCATCGCAAAGGCCGTACTCGGTCTTTCTGCCACTCGGCGTCACCCTTCTCGGAGGTACGCGGCAACAGTAGACGGCCCGCCACGGCCTCAGGCGGCCTGGTCGAGCACCGCTTCCGCCACGTCCTGCGGCCGGTCGAGCATCACCAGGTGCCCCGCGTCCGGCGAGCACCGGAACTCCGCGCCGAGCAGCCCGGCGAGGCCCCGCTGCCGGGTCAGCCAGCGATCGTCCGCGCCCGCCGCGAGCACGGTGACGGGAAGACCGGCCGGAAGGCGGAACTGGCGTCGTACGTAGATGAGTTGCGCCGCCTCGTCGAGATAGGTGGCGTGCTCGTCGAACACGGCGCGCAGGGAACGGCTGGTGCCGTACGCCTTGCGCACCAGGTCGTACGGGGCGGGGTCGCCGCCGCCCGTACGGGACAGCCGCACCGAGGCGCGGCGCAGCAGCGGGCCGAAGGCGTTCGGCATCCCCGCGGCGCTCAGCACCAGGGCGCACGCGCGCGTGGCGCCGGTTCTGAGGGCGGGCGCGGGGCGCGGCCTCGCGTCCTCCTCGACACTGGAGTCGACGAGCACCAGCCCTTGCGTACGCGCCGGGTGGAGACGGGCGAACGCCTCGCAGTGGAAGCCGGCCAGGGAGTGGCCCACCACAGTGGCGGGCCCTTTCAGGCCGCAGGCGTCCAGGACGCCGCGGATCCGGTCGGCCTCGCCGGTGAGGGACGGCAGCACGCGCGCGGGGGCACTGAGCCCGAGCCCCGGCCGGTCGAAGCGGACGACGGTGCGGTGCGGGGCGAGCAGCGCGGCCACGGCGTCCCAGTCGTACCAGGCCATGCCGAGCCCCGGCGAGAGCACGCAGACCGGACCCGAGCCCTCGACCACCACGTGGTGCGGCACTCCACCGATACGTACGAAGGAAGTCGTCATCGCGCTCCATGATCGGCCATGGGGCGGCGCGCGGGGCGGGCGGGCTCCGGACGACGGAGGAGGGCGAACGCGAAGAGGCCGAGCCATACCGCGATGATCAGCACCTGCGAGCGCTGCCCGAGCCCCAGGAGCCAGGTCCCCTTGCCCGCCTCGAAGGCCGCGACGGAGGCCAGGGTCCATACGGTGACGGCCAGTTGCAGCCCTACGAGCCAGGGCCCGAACCGGGCGAGCGGTGCCCACATCGCATACCGGCGCGCGGCCACGGTCAGGGCCACGATGCCGACCAGAGCGCCCGTGACGGCGAGGGAGCTGCTGACGGCGTGTGCCGCGTGGGTGGCGGGGACCAGGCCCGCGGTCTCCCTGGCGGCGCACTCCGGATCGGCGGTCGGGGTGCAGCTCAGGGGCAGCCGTGAGTCGGTCGCGGTGGCGGCGCCGAACAGGAGCAGCCCCGCCCAGCCGGCCCGCGCCCAGGCCCGGTGCGGCCGCAGCCGGACGAGACCCCACAGGGCGCCGGCGAGGACCAGGAGCCCGGCGGCGAGATCGGTGGCCCTAAAGAGCCCGCCGAGCGGCTCGCTCTCGGCGGCGAGTTCACTGACGTAGGTGCGTATCGGGTCGAGACCCGTGGAGATGACGACTTCGAGGACCCACGCGGTGTACGCGACGGCACCGAGCCCGAGCAGCACGGCGACGGCCCGCACGGCACGGGGGTGAGGCGTGCGGGACAGGCGGGACGGGCGAGATGGCTGAGGCGCGGACATAGTGGGGCAAAGCTTACGTGTACCCACAAGCGCCGCTCATGGCGGTTTTCCGGAGCCGGAGCCGGAGGCGCCGGGGGTCGGCGGCATTCGGGGTCAGCGGTGTTCATCGGTGTTCGGGTCAGCGATGTTCGGGTCAGCGATGTTCGGGATGGATCCAGCCCGGCTTGCGGAACTTCAGGAAGGCGAGCGGCGCGGCCAGGCCGAGCAGCACGAGACCGCCGCCGACGATCAGCAAGTACCGCCACAGCGGGGCGCCGCCGAACTGGTCGGGCGGCACGAAACCGATCACCATGGCGGCGAGCGAGGCCACGAAGCCGACGGCCGCGACCACACGCACGGCGGGCACGTAGAAGCCACGCGGCCGGTCCGGCTGGGTCTTGCGGAGGCGGACGACGGCGATGAACATCAGCAGATACGCGATGAGATAGATCTGCACGGTGATCACCGAGAACATCCAGTACGCGGACGAGACATCCGAGCTGAACGCGTACAGGACACCGATCAGGGTGGTGATCACACCCTGCGCGACCATGATGTTCTGCGGTACGCCGTACTTGTTGAGGCGCTGCAGGAACGGCGGCAGATAGCCCTCCTGCCGCGACAGCTGGACCAGCCCCTTCGCGGGCCCGGCGAGCCAGGTGAGCATGCCGCCGAGCGCGGCCGTCACGAGCATGATCCCGACGACCTTCGTCAGCCAGCCGACCCCGAAGTGCCCGAAGAACGCCTCGAAGGCCTGCATCAGACCGGCCGTCAGGCTCAGTTGCCCGGACGGCATCACCCAGCTGATCGCCAGGGCCGGGAGGATGAAGATCAGCAGCACAAGGCCGGTGGCCAGGAAGATCGAACGCGGGTACTCGGAGCGCGGGCTGCGCAGCGAGGACACATGGACGCCGTTCATCTCCATGCCCGCGTACGACAGGAAGTTGTTGACGATCAGCACCAGGCTGGCCAGGCCCGTCCAGGGCGGCAGCCAGTGGCCGGGGCTCATCGACGCGGCGGACGGATTGCCCTGGCCGAGGAAGACGATGCCGAGCGCGACCAGGACGACACCGGGGATCAGGGTGCCGATGACCAGACCCATGCTGGAGAGGCCGGCGACGGTCCTGGTGCCGCGCGAGGAAACCCATACGCCGGTCCAGTAGATGACGATGATGACGATCGCGACGTAGAGGCCGTTCTCGGCGAGGCTCGGGTGGATGACGTACGCGAAGGTCGAGGCGACATACGCGAGCAGGCTCGGGTAGTAGGCGATGGTCATCGCGAACTGGCACCACACCGCGAGGAAGCCGAGCGGCTTGCCGAGCGCCTCGCTGACCCACCGGTAGATGCCGCCCGTCCAGCCGGAGGCGAGTTCGGCGCCGACCAGGGCCGTGGGCAGCAGGAAGACGACGGCGGGCAGCAGGTAGAGGAAGACCGCCGCCAGCCCGTAGATCGCCATCGAGGGCGAGGGCCGCAGGCTCGCCACCGACGCCGTCGTCATCAGGGCGAGCGTCACCCACGAGATGAACTGGCGTTTCGTACCGTCGTCGGCGGTGTCCCCGACCTGCTCGCTGGTCGTCATGCACTCCATGATCAACGCGCCTCCGGCTTCCCGCACGCCGGAACCCGGCCGCGCCCCCTATACCCGCCAGGGGTAAGGTGCGGCCATGACGTTTTCGAGGGGCGCGCGAGCGCGGTGCGGACGGCTGCTGCTGTTCGCCGCGCTGCTCTTCGGGATCGTCACGATGCATACGCTGGGGCATCCGGCGGGCGAGCACGCGGGGATGTCCTCAGACGAGCACACAGGGATGTCCGCGGGCGAGCACACGGGGATGCCGGCCGGTGAACGTATGGGACCGGTGGGCGAGCACGCTGTCACGGGCGGCGGCCACGCCGTCACGGGCGTGGGCCAAGCTGCCGTGGGCGTGGACCAAGCCGCCGTGGCCGTGGGCCCGGTGTACGGCAGCTCGGCCGGACATGAGGCGGCCGCCGCTCCGCTCGGCATGGGCGGCACCAGTGCCGGTACCGGTACCGGAACAGAAGCCGCCGGACCGCATGCCACCGGGCCGGATGTCACCGCGGGGGATGCCTCCGGACCGGATGTCACCGGACCGGATGTCACCGGACCCGGGGATCCCGCGCACGGCATGAACCCGATGGCCGTCTGCCTGGCCGTGCTGTTCGGCGCGTTCACGCTCGCGCTCCTGATCGCCGCCGTACTGCGCCCGGGGACGCCCTCCGCGCCAGCGGCGCCGCGCGCACCGCCGCTGCGTCTGCGGTGGCCCGCGCCTCCCCCGCCGAGAACCCTGCTCTCTCGTCTCTCCGTGCTGCGGATTTAGGCCGACGCCCAGGCTGCTTCGAACTGCTGTGCCCAGGAGTGGAACCTCCGGGCGGCGAGCGGTGTACCAGAAGCAGCAGACGCGACCAGCCGCAAGCACACCAGCAGATGACGAGGTGTTACACAGTCATGCGCACACCCACGCGCCGCACCGTCCTCGGTGCCTCCATCGCCGCCGTCGGCACCGGCGTCCTGGCCGCCTGCTCGGGCTCCGGGCCGGGGTCCCACTCGGGGCACGGAGGCTCGGCCGCACCGGAAGGCTTCGTCGACCCCGCGGGCAAGGAGGTCGAGGCCGCGGAGAAGAAGCGCGGCACCGGCCCGGTCCGCGAGGTCCGCCTCACCGCCACGAAGACCAAGCTCGACCTCGGCGGCCGCACGGTCACGTCCTGGGCGTACGGCGACGCCCTGCCCGGCAAGGAAGTCCGTGTCACCGCGGGCGACACCCTCGCCCTGACCCTCGCCAACCACCTGCCGCAGGCCACCTCACTGCACTGGCACGGCCTGGCCCTGCGCAATGACATGGACGGCGTCCCCGGCCTCACCCAGAAGGACATCGCCCCGGGCGCCGACTTCACCTACCGCTTCGCGGTCCCCCACCCGGGGACGTACTGGTTCCACCCCCACTCCGGCACCCAACAGGACCGCGGGCTTTACGCACCACTGATCGTCGAGGACCCCAAGGAGCCCCTGAAGTACGACAAGGAGTGGGTCGTCGTCCTGGACGACTGGGTCGACGGCGTGGACGGCTCGACCCCGGACGGCGTGCTCGCCGAGCTCAAGGGCGGCATGGGCGGCGGCCACGACATGGGCGGTGACAGCGGCGGCAGCGGCGAAGGCACCGACGGCAGTGGCGGGCACGAGGGCCACGACATGTCGAACATGTCGATGGCGCTGGACCCCCGCACCGGGAAGGCCCGGCCCCAGTCCCCCGGCCCCGAGCCGTCCGGCCCCTCCGGCCCTTCCCGGATGATGATGGGCGCCAAGAGCGATCTGCTCGGAGGTGACGCGGGCGATGTGGCATACCCGCACTATCTGGTCAACGGCCGGACGGCGGACGCCCCTTCGGAGTTCCGCGCCAAGCCCGGCGACCGCATCCGCATCCGTTTCATCAACGCCGGCGGCGACACCGCCTTCCGGGTCGCGCTCGGCGGCCACCGGATGACGGTCACGCACACCGACGGCTTCCCCGTGCGGCACGCCGAGACGGACGCACTCCTCCTCGGCATG
This sequence comes from Streptomyces monticola, assembly GCF_042665355.1. Classification (NCBI taxonomy): domain Bacteria; kingdom Bacillati; phylum Actinomycetota; class Actinomycetes; order Kitasatosporales; family Streptomycetaceae; genus Streptomyces; species Streptomyces monticola. Next base: position 70,457 of record NZ_JBHTCF010000024.1, read on the forward strand.
GGCGAGCGGTACGACGTCCTGGTGACCGCGGGCGACGGCGTCTTCCCGCTGACCGCGCTCGCCGAGGGCAAGAAGAAGTCGGCCCTCGCCCTGCTGCGCACCGCCGGCGGCGCGGCCCCGAAGCCGGATGTCCGCCCCAAGGAGCTCTCCGGCAAGCTGCTCACCGCGGACAAGCTGACCGCGGCCGAGTCCGCCGCCCTGCCCTCGCGCAAGCCGGACCGCACCATCAAGCTCCGGCTCACCGGCGGAATGGCCAAGTACGACTGGGCCTTCGACAAGAAGCCCTACGACCCGTCGGTCCGCCACCCCGTCAGGTCCGGCGAGCGTGTCCGCCTCGTCTTCGCCAACTCCACGACGATGTGGCACCCCCTCCATCTGCACGGCCACACCTTCGCCCTGGCGAACACGGCGGGCGGCCCCCGCAAGGACACGGCGGTGATCCTGCCGAACGGCACGCTGAGCGTGGACTTCGACGCGGACAACCCGGGCCTGTGGATGATCCACTGCCATAACGTCTACCACTCGGAAGCAGGGATGATGACGGTCCTCGGCTACCGCTCCTGACGACGGCCCGACGCCGGGCGTGGGCACGCCCTGCCCACTCCCCGCCCACGCCCGGCCCCGCCTCGTCCCGGACTGCGAAGCCGTGCCCCTCGCGTACAACCTTGGGCGCCATCCGGATGTCCTTCAGGCGCGGGATCAGGGAACGGGATGCGAAGGAAAGCCCGCGCACCGTGCGGTGACCCCGCCTCCATCGCTCTTCCACGAGGACCAGACATGACCGCGCCCAGCGACAACAACCCCGAACCGCCCAATCCTTGGGCCCCGCCGCCCGCCGGCCGGCCGATGGCACCCCCGCCGCCCATGTATCCGATGCAGCAGATGCCGCACACGCCGCATATGCACCCGATGCAGCCGCCGCGTAACGGCCTGGGGGTCGCGGCTCTGGTGGTCGGACTCGTCGGGGCACTCTCCGGGGTCGTGCCGTTCCTGTTCTGGCTCGCGGGCGTTCTCGGGGTACTGGCCCTGATTTTCGGCCTGGTGGGGCATGCCCGCAGCCGCAGGGGCGAGGCGACGAACAAGGGCATGGCCCTCGCCGGTGCGATCCTCGGCGTGGTCGCCATCGCGCTCGCCGCCATATGGGCCGCGGTCATCGTGATGGCGGTGAAGGACGTGGCCGACGACATCAGGGAGGACACGGACCGGCACAACGCGTCCACGCCCACCCCGGGCACGGACTCCTCCGACGACTCGGACGGCTCCGACAACCCCGAGGGCGCCGGAGCGGACGACGGCAGCGGGGCGGACGACGGCAGCGCCGAGCCGCTGAAGTTCGGCGAGACCTTCGGCTACGACGACGGAGTCAAGGTCACCGTGAGCAAGCCCAGGGCATACAGCCCGGACGAGTTCGCCTACGGCCACAAGAAGGGCCACAGGGCCGTACAGCTCACCATCACGATCATCAACGGCAGCAAGAAGCCCATGGACATCACCTCCGCCCTGCCCTCCATGCGGGACGCCAAGGGCGCGGAAGTCGAAATGATCTTCGATGGCAGCAATGCCACGAAGCCGTTCGAGGGCAAGGTGCTCGCCGGCAAGCGGGCCGTGACCCAGTTCGCCTTCTCCGTACCCGCCGATGCCGCGAAGGACATCCAGCTGACGTTCGGCCCGGAGGTCATGCGGTACGAAGACCGCATATGGGCGGGCTCGGCGCAGTAGGGCCCGCGCACCCCGGCCGAGGGCGGGCCGGGGGTGAGCCACCACCGGCCCACCCCCGCAGCCCCGAGCCCTCAGCTCTGAACCCTGCCCTCCGCTCTGAGCCCCGAGCCCCCGAGCCCTGAGCCCTCGGTCCCGGACGCGCCCCGGGCGAGCGCCCCCGGGGCGCCCTCGCGCTTCCGCGTGGGCCGGGCCAAATTTCCCCGCCACGACATCGCGTCGCTCTGACGATTACACTGAGCGGCGTGCCTCAACTACGCCTCGCCTTGAATCAGATCGATTCGACCGTCGGCGATCTCGCCGGCAACTCCGAGTCGATCGTGCACTGGACCCGGCACTCCGCCGAGCAGGGCGCCCACCTCGTGGCGTTCCCGGAGATGGCCCTCACCGGCTACCCCGTCGAGGACCTGGCCCTGCGCCCGTCCTTCGTCGAGGCGTCCCGGGGCGCGCTGCGGGCGCTCGCGGCGCGCCTCGCCGACGAGGGCCTGGGCGAACTCCCGGTGATCGTCGGCTATCTGGACCGGTGCGAGACCGCGCAGCCCAAGTACGGCCAGCCCGCGGGCTCCCCGCAGAACGCGGCCGCGGTACTGCACCGGGGCCGGGTGGCGCTCACCTTCGCCAAGCACCACCTGCCCAACTACGGCGTGTTCGACGAGTTCCGCTACTTCGTGCCGGGCGACACGATGCCGGTCGTACGCGTCCACGGCGTCGACGTCGCCCTCGCCATCTGCGAGGACCTGTGGCAGGACGGCGGCCGCGTACCGGCCACCCGGTCCGCCGGGGCGGGCCTGCTGATCTCCATCAACGCCTCGCCGTACGAGCAGAACAAGGACGACACCCGGCTCGAACTGGTCCGTAAGCGGGCGCAGGAGGCCGGATGCACCACCGCGTACCTCGCGATGATCGGCGGGCAGGACGAGCTGGTCTTCGACGGGGACTCGATCGTCGTCGACGCGGGCGGTGAAGTGGTCGCGCGGGCCCCGCAGTTCGCCGAGGGCAGCGTGATCCTCGACCTCGATCTGCCGGCCGCCGCGGCCGAGCCGCCCGCCGGCACCGTGGACGACGGGCTGCGGATCGAGCATGTCGTCCTCTGCGCCGACCCGCTGCCCGCGTACGAGCCGGAGCTCACCGGTGGTTACGCGGACCGGCTCGACGACGACGAGGAGGTCTACTCGGCACTCGTCGTCGGCCTTCGCGCCTACGCCGCGAAGAACGGCTTCCGGTCCGTGCTGATCGGTCTCTCCGGGGGCATCGACTCGGCGCTCACCGCGGCCATCGCCTGCGATGCGCTCGGCGCGCAGAACGTGTACGGCATCTCGATGCCCTCGAAGTACTCCTCGGAGCACTCCAAGGGCGACGCCGCCGAGCTGGCCCGGCGTACGGGGCTCAACTTCCGTACGGTCGCCATCACGCCGATGTTCGACGCGTATATGGACTCGCTCGGGCTCACCGGGCTCGCGGAGGAGAATCTGCAGTCGCGGCTGCGCGGCACGACGCTGATGGCCCTCTCCAACCAGGAGGGCCATATCGTCCTCGCCCCGGGCAACAAGTCCGAGCTGGCGGTGGGCTATTCGACGCTCTACGGCGACTCGGTGGGCGCGTACGGCCCGATCAAGGACGTCTACAAGACCGCGGTCTTCCGGCTCGCGAAGTGGCGCAACCGTGCGGCCGAAGAGCGCGGCCAGACGCCGCCCATCCCGGAGAACTCCATCACCAAGCCGCCGAGCGCGGAGCTGCGCCCGGACCAGGTGGACACGGACTCGCTGCCCGACTACCCGGTCCTGGACGGCATCCTGGCGATGTACGTCGACCGGGACCAGGGCGCGGACGAGATCATCGCCGCCGGGTACGAGCAGGAGACGGTGACGAAGGTGCTGCGGCTAGTGGACTCCGCGGAGTACAAGCGGCGCCAGTACCCGCCGGGCACGAAGATCTCCGAGAAGGGCTTCGGCAAGGACCGGCGGCTGCCGATCACGAATCGGTGGCGGGAGTCGGGCTGACCGCCCATCACCCTTGGGGCTCTCCCCCAAGCTCCCCCGGCGGTGCCTCGGCAGCCGGGGGAGCTTGAACAGCCAAGCCGCACAACCCAGCTCAGCTCACGTGTTCCCGCACGGACTTGGCGCCGCTGCCCGCGACCACCCGCGAGGGCTCGGGGCCACGGTCGAGCAGCCCCGCGAGCACCGCGATCCCCAGGCCCACCGCCGCCAGTACCGCGCCCACCAGGGTCGGGGACATCCAGCCCCAGCCGGCCGCGATGGCCGCGCCGCCGGCCCAGGCGCCGCCCGCATTGGCGAGGTTGAAGGCGGAGTGGTTGGAGGCGGAGGCGAGGGTCGGGGCGTGGGCGGCCTTGCGCATCACCAGCATCTGCAGCGGTGTGGTCGTCATGAAGCCGACCGCGCCGAGGATCACGACAGTCACGAGCGCCGCCCACCGCACATGGACCGTGAAGTCGAAGGCGAGCAGGACCACGGCGAGCGCTCCGAGGGAGCCGTAGAGGGTGGGCCGCAGGGCGCGGTCGGTGAGCGGGCCCGCGACCAGGGCACCGAGGGTCATACCGATACCGAAGAGCGCGAGCACCAGCGTCACCGAGGACTCCGACATGCCCATGACCTCGGTGGTCATGGAGGCCAGGTAGGAGTAGACGGCGAAGACACCGGCGAAGCCGAAGACCGCGGTGAGCAGGCCGAGCAGCACCTGGCGGTTGCCGAGGGCGCGCAGTTCGTGGCGGAGGTTCTGGGTGGCGTCCATCGGGACGTACGGCACGAGCTTGGCGAGCGCGGCCATGGCGACCAGGCCGATGGCGGCGACGACCAGGAAGGTGGCCCGCCAGCCGAGGTGCTGACCGAGCAGGGTCGCGGCCGGGACGCCGACGATATTGGCGACGGTCAGGCCGAGGAACATCGTCGCCACCGCCCTGGCCTGGCGCCCTTCGCGGACGAGACGGGCCGCGACGACCGCGCCGACGCCGAAGAACGCGCCGTGCGGAAGCCCGGCGAGTACACGGCCCGCGGCGAGCGAGGCGAAGTTCGGGGCGAGCGCGGAGGCCAGATTGCCGACCGTGAAGACGGCCATGAGCAGCACCAGCATCTTCTTGCGCGGGACCCGGGAGCCGAGCGCGGTGAGCAGCGGGGCACCGATGACGACGCCGATGGCGTACGCGGAGACGAGGTACCCGGCGGTGGGCACGGAGGTGCCCAGGTCGTCCGCGACATTGGGCAGCAGGCCCATCATCACGAACTCGGTGGTGCCGATACCGAAGGCGGAGACGGCAAGCGCCAGCAGCGCCACAGGCATGAGAGACCCTTCAAAAGTGCAGCAGGAGGTCAGGGACGTACGAGGTACGAGGCAGGCGGCAAGGGCACCCGCATTAGTTCTCGTACGGAACAAAGTCTCTCAGGCGATGTATTCCTGCCGGTTAACGGCGGATGTCAGAGCGCGGATGTCCGAGCACGGACGTCGGGCAGCGGACGTCAGACAGCGGACGTCAGACAGCGGACGTCAGACAGCGGACGTCAGACAGCGGACGTCAGACAGCGGGCGTCAGACAGCGGGCGTCAGACAGCGGATGCCGGGCGCCCGGATGTCAGAGCTTGACCGACGCCGCGAGCGGCAGATGGTCGCTGCCCGTCTGCGGCAGTGTCCAGGACGACTCCGGCTCCATGCCGCGCACCATGATCTGGTCGATCCGCGCCATCGGGAACGCCGCGGGCCAGCTGAAGCCGAATCCGTCGCCCGCCGCGCCCTGCGTGGAGCGCAGCTGCGAGGTGACCGGGGACAGGGCGCGGTCGTTCATGGTGCCGTTGAGGTCGCCGAGCAGCACCACGTTCTTGATCGGCTCGTCCCGGATGGCGACACCGAGCGCCTCCGCGCTGTTGTCGCGCTGTCCGGCCGTGAAGCCCGCGTTCAACTTGACCCGGACCGACGGCAGATGGGCCACGTACACCGCGATCTGGCCCTTCGGGGTGTCGACGGTGGAGCGCAGGGCGCGGGTCCAGCCCAGCTTGATGTCCACGGGCCGGGTGTCGCTCATGGGGTACTTGCTCCACAGGCCGACCGTGCCCTCGACCGCGTGGTACTTGAACGTCTGCGCCAGGGCCTGCTTGTACGCGGGCGCGGCCTCCTGGGTGAGCTCCTCGAGAGCCACGACGTCCGCGCCGGAGGCGGCGAGCTCGCGGGCGGTGCCCGCGGCGTCGGGGTTCTCGGCGTTCACGTTGTGCGTGACGACGGTGAGGTCGCCGCCGCTGCCCGACTTGTCGAAGACGAGGCCGCCGAAGAGGTTCACCCACACCATCGCGGGCAGCACGACCGCGATCAGGGCGGTGGCCGACTTCCGTACGAGCGCCAGGACGAGCAGCAGCGGGACGCCGAGGCCGAGCCACGGCAGGAAGGTCTCGATGAGGCTGCCGAGGTTGCCGACGGTGTTGGGGATGTGTGCGTGCAGCAGCATCACCAGGGCGAGGAGCACCGCGAAGACCGCGAGGGCGATGCCACGGCGCCAGATCCGCCGGTCACCGCGCCAGCCGTCGAACAGGCGCCGGAAGCGGGACCCCGAGTGCTCGGGCCCCGAGCTGTTCCCCGTCTCCGTCATGTACGCCTGCGCCATACCGTCGCCTCACTGCCCTGCCGTGCACACCGTCCCCGTCCCAGAACCCTAGGCGATACCGGTGTCTGCCTTTGCCGCCTGTGACGGCCGTACGAGGTCGAGGACGACGGAGGAGAGCACGGAGTTCCGTATCGGCGCAGGCCAGCGGCTCCTGTGACGAAACGCGCATATTCGGCGGAGGTTCGGGGGCGCGGGTTCAGACCCGGTTCATCTGCGCACGCGGCGCCGCGTCGAGGACCTTCCGGCGGCCCCGTCCGATGCGATTCCCCAGGGTCGCCCTAGCGCGGCCCTGACACGAAGTGCCACCATGGGTGGTGATCCGGGGACGCCGTCAGGGCGCCTCGAGATGACTGAAGGAGCCGTTGCAATGACGCAGATTTCGGCTGCCCAAAAGCCTGCCCAGACGCAGGCGGCCGACAGCAGCAAGGCGCTGTACGGGGGCATTCCCGGCAAGAGCAGCACACGCCGCATCACCGTTCGCGATCTCACCGGCGCCAAGGAGCGCGGCGAGAAGTGGCCCATGCTCACCGCGTACGACGCGATGACCGCTTCCGTCTTCGACGAGGCGGGCATCCCCGTCCTGCTCGTCGGTGACTCCATGGGCAACTGCCACCTCGGGTACGAGACCACCGTGCCCGTCACCCTCGACGAGATCGCCCTCCTCAGCGCCGCCGTCGTACGCGGCACGAGCCGGGCGCTCGTCGTCGGCGACCTGCCGTTCGGCTCGTACCAGGAAGGGCCCGTGCAGGCGCTGCGCTCGGCCACCCGCCTGGTCAAGGAGGCGGGCGTGGGCGCCGTGAAACTGGAGGGCGGCGAACGCTCCCTCGCGCAGACCGAGCTGCTCGTGCAGTCCGGCATCCCCGTGATGTCGCACCTGGGCCTGACCCCGCAGTCCGTGAACACCATGGGGTACCGCGTCCAGGGCCGTGGCGACGAGGACGCCCACCGGCTCCTGCGGGACGCCAAGGCCGCCGAGGCCGCGGGCGCCTTCGCGGTGGTGCTCGAACTCGTCCCCGAGGAGCTCGCCGCCGAGGTCACCCGCTCCCTGCACATCCCCACCATCGGCATCGGCGCGGGCGCCGAGTGCGACGCCCAGGTCCTGGTGTGGACCGACATGATGGGCCTCACCAGCGGCAAGCTGCCGCGCTTCGTGAAGCAGTACGCGCAGCTGCGCACCGTCATGGGCGACGCCGCCAAGGCCTTCGCCGAGGATGTCGTCGGCGGGGGCTTCCCGCAGGCGGAGCACGCCTTCCACTGAGCCACCGCGGCACCACCTACAGCCCGCCGACCTCCCCCATCGGCGGGCTGTAGCCGCTTGTCGGTGGCTGTCGGCCGTCTGTCGGTGGTTTGTCGGCGGGGTCCTGGACCGTGGACGGCATGACGCGATCCGACATGAACCCCAGCAGCGGCAGCAACGCCGTGGAGGTACGGGGGCTGGTCAAGCACTACGGCGGTCCCCAGGGAACACGAGCCCTGGACGGTGTGGACCTCGATGTCCGCCAGGGCACCGTCCTCGGTGTCCTCGGCCCCAACGGCGCCGGCAAGACCACCCTCGTACGCTGCCTGTCCACCCTGATCACCCCCGACTCCGGCTCGGCCTTCGTGGCCGGCTACGACGTGCTGCGCCAGCCCCGGCAGCTGCGCCGCAAGATCGGCCTCACCGGCCAGTACGCCTCGGTCGACGAGAAGCTCTCCGGCTTCGAGAACCTCTACATGATCGGCCGGCTGCTCGACCTGTCCAGGGCCGAGGCCAAGCGCCGCGCGAACGAGCTGCTCGAGCGGTTCTCGCTCACCGAGGCCGCCAAGCGCACGGCGGGGACGTACTCCGGCGGTATGCGCCGCCGGCTCGACCTCGCCGCCTCGATGATCGGGCAGCCCGCCGTCCTCTACCTGGACGAGCCCACCACCGGTCTCGACCCGCGCACCCGCAACGAGGTGTGGGACGAGGTGAAGCGCATGGTCGGCGAGGGCGTCACCGTGCTGCTCACCACCCAGTACATGGAGGAGGCCGAACAGCTGGCCTCCGAGCTCACCGTGATCGACCGCGGCCGGATCATCGCGGGCGGCCAGATCGCCGACCTGAAGGCGAAGATCGGCGGCCGCACCCTGCGCATCCGCCCGGCCGACCCGCTGCAGCTGCGCTCCATGGCCGCGGAGCTCGACGGCTCCGGTCTGACCGGGCTCGCCACGGCCACCGTGGACGCCGAGACGGGCACGGTCATCGTGCCCATCCAGAGCGACGAGCAGCTCACCGCGATCGTCGGCGCCCTCGCCGCCCGCGGTTTCGCCCTCGCCGACATCGCCACCGAACTGCCCAGCCTGGACGAGGTGTTCCTGTCCATCACCGGCCAGAAGGCCAGTGCCCCGCAGGACGCCCCCCGTGAACTCGAGGAGGTCGCCGTATGAGTACCGCAACCCTTGACTCCCCCGCTCTGAAGCACGGCGAGGCCGACGGCCATATCGGTCTGCGCGCCAACCTCCGGCACACCGGAGCCCTCGTCCGCCGCAATCTGCTGTGGATCAAGAAGGACCCGGAGTCGATGTTCGACGCGGTCCTGATGCCCATCGTGTTCACGCTGCTGTTCGTGTACGTCTTCGGCGGCTCCATCGGCAAGGCGATGGGCGGCGGCCAGGACGCGTATGTGCAGTACGTGATCCCCGGCATGCTGGCGATGATGAGCATGAACATCGCCCAGGCCGTGGGCACCGGCTTCAACGAGGACTTCCAGAAGGGCATCATGGACCGCTTCCGGTCCCTGCCCATCAGCCGCGGCTCCGTCCTGATCGCCAAGATCTCGGTGGAACTCGTGCGCATGCTGATCGCCACCACGATCGTGATGATCGTCGGCGTTCTGGTCGGCTTCGACATCGAGAACTGGGGCGGTCTGTTCGCCGCCGTCGGCCTGTCGGCGCTGTTCGGCTCCGCCGTGATGTGGATCTTCCTGGTCCTCGGTGTGACCATGAAGAACGCCCAGTCCGTGCAGGCGATGGGCTTCCTGGTCATGATGCCGCTGCAGTTCGGCTCGTCGATCTTCGCGCCCACCGGCAATATGCCGGGCTGGCTGCAGGGCTTCACCAAGTACAACCCGATGTCGGGCCTCGCCGACGCGGCCCGCGGCCTGATGACGAGCGGCCATCCCATCACCCACGGCCTGTGGGTGACGCTGGCCTGGACGGTGGGCCTCACGGTGATCATGGCGCCGATCGCCATCCACAAGTTCACGAAGAAGAGCTGACCTTGGGTCCCCAGGACTGATCCGGCCGCACCGGATCGCGTCCGCGGCGGCTTTCGGGTCAGAGCAGGGCGGTGGCCTCCTCCAAGGAGAGGCCGCCGCCTTTTGCGTACGCGCGCTCGTACGCCTCGCCGTCGAGGAGCGAACGTATCGTGGCCTCGGCCGCCGCCCGCACCTCCCGCTCCTGCGGCGGGGCGAAGTGCCCCTCGGGAAGCAGCGCGGCCGAGGCGCCGAGCAGCTGTGCGGCGGCCTCGGCCCGGCGCGGATCGCTGCCGGCCAACGCCCAGGCCGCGGTGGCCAGATGGACCGCGGGCATCTGCGGCGCGATCACCCGGGACAGCGGGTCACCGGCCCGTTCCAGTGCCGCTCGCACATGGCCGAGAGCCTCGTCGTGACGGCCGTCCTGATTGTCGAGCCAGGCGAGGACACCGCGCGTGAAACCCTCGAACATAACCGCCGGGCCCGAGCTGAACTGGGCGCGCAGCAGGGCGAGTTGCTTCCTGGCCTCGTCACGGCGGCCGGTGCGGCCGAGCCAGAGCGACAGATAGAGCCGGGCCGCGGGCAGTGCCTCGCTGCCCGCGGTGTGCCCGTCGTCGGCGATCACCGAGCGCAGGATTCGCTCCCCCTCGTCGGCCTCGCCGCACTCCAGGAGGGCGCCGGCGTAGCGCGCCTTGAGTACCGCGACCTGTGTGGGCGCGCCGAGCGCCTCGGCGTGCCCGATGGCGGCGTGGAAGTCCTCGCCCGCGCGGGCGAATTCACCGCGCCGCTCCCGGGCCTCGCCCCGCGCGGACAGCGACTCGGCCGTCCCCCAGACGTCACCGAGCTCACCGAAGATCCGCAGCGCCTCGTCGGCGTCCCGGTCGGCGTCGCCGGACCAGTCGCTGCGGTTGGCGAGGACGTTGGCGCGCATCTGCAGGGCGGCGGCCAGCTCCCAGCGGTAGTCGTCACCGAGCTCCCGGCAGGCCGCGACCGTCCGGTCGAGGATGGGGCGTATGCCGCCCGCCGCGCCGGTGAGCAGCACCGCGAAGAACCAGAAGGAGCCCGGCGTACGACAGGTCTGCGGCAGTCCGGGCCGGTAGGTGGCGACGATGCCGTGCAGGCGCTCCATGTTCTCCGGCAGCGACCATTCGTCCTTGGTGTGGTCCATGGAGGCGAGCCGGATCAGCTGCGCTCCGCGCCGGGCCTCGGCCAGCTGGTCGGGGGCCATGGGCGGCGGCTTGGCGGTGCACCGTTCGATCAGCGGCGGTGCGGGCTCGACGGGCGGTACGAACGGGTCGGGGCCGAGTGCGCCGGCCAGCGTCGACCAGTGCCGGGACTCGCTGCGCAGATCGCGCATCTCCCAGTACCAGCACAGCGAGAGCACCAGGCACAGCGATTCGTGCTCGTCGCCCGCGCCGGTCGCCCGGCGCAGCGCGGTGCGCAGATTCTCGTACTCGATCTCGATCCGCTCGATCGCGGCCCGCTGCCCGGCGCCGCGCAGCTCCGGGTCGGCCCGGCGGGCCAGCTCCCGGTAGTGCACCAGGTGCGCCCGCTCGGCGGCGGCGCGGTCGCCCGCACCGTCCAGGCGCTCACCGGCGTACTCGGCGACGGTCTCCAGGAGCCGGTAGCGCATCACGCCGCCCGCCGAAGGGGCCGCCACCACAAGGGACTTGTCGACCAGGGAGCCGATCAGGTCGGTGATGTCGCGGCGGTCGACATGCAGGCCGAGGGTGCAGGCCGGCTCGGCACCGGATGTCTCGGCGGCCGCCGCGGGCGTCGTGGGCGCGCCCGCGCAGACGGCTTCCGCGGCGTCCAGTTCGCAGCCGCCCGCGAAGACGGAGAGCCGCCGCAGGACGGCACGCTCCGCCTCGTCGAGGAGGTCCCAGGACCAGTCGACGACCGCACGCAGGGTCTGCTGCCGGGGCAGCACGATGCGGCTGCCCGAGGTGAGCAGCCGGAAGCGGTCGTCGAGCCGCTCGGCGATCTGGTGCGCGGTGAGCGAGCGAAGCCGGGCGGCGGCCAGTTCGATGGCCAGGGGCAGACCGTCGAGGCGGCGGCAGATCTCGGCGCAGGCCGCCGCGGTCTCCGCGTCGGAGTCGGTACGGAAGCCGGGCCGTGCGGCGGCGCCCCGGTCGGCGAGCAGGCGCAGCGCCACCGGCTCCGGCAGCGGCTCCAGGGGGCGCACCAACTCGCCCGGCACGCCCAGGGGTTCACGGCTGGTGGCGAGGATCGTCAGGCCGGGGCAGTGGGCCAGAAGGTGGTCGACGACGCGGGCCGCCGGTTCCACGACGTGCTCGCAGTTGTCCAGGACGAGCAGCATGCGGCGGGGCGCGCAGTGCTCGGTCAGGCGCGCCAGGGGGTCGTCGGCGGCGCGCGCCTGCTCGGCGCCCGCGCCGTACAGCACGGTCCTGCGGGCACCGAGTGCGGTGAGCACGGCTTCGGGGACGGCGTCCGGGTCGGCGGCGGCGTCCACGGGCGCGAGTTCGGCGAGCCATACGCCGTCCGGTGCGCGGTCCGTGCCCGCGAGGGTCTCGGCGGCCTCCTGCGAGAGCCGGGTCTTGCCGGCGCCTCCGGGGCCGAGGAGGGTGACGAGGCGGGCGCCGGTCAGGTCTTCACGGATGGCCTCGATGTCCGCCTCGCGGCCGACGAAGCTGGTGAGGCGGGTACGGAGGTTGCCGGGGGCGGACGCGGTTTCCGCCGGGGCGCGGCCCGCCGGGGCGCGGCCCGCCGGGGCGCGGTCTACGGGAGTGCGGTCTACGGGGGTGCGGTCTGCGGAAGTGCGGTACGGGCCGTGGGTCTCCTGGTTGAGCAACTCCGCGTGCAGGGCGCGCAGTTCGGTCCCCGGGTCGGCGCCGAGCCGCGCCGCGAGAGCGCTGCGCACCTTCTCGTACGCGGCCAGGGCCTCCGCCGGGCGGCCCGCGTCCCGCAGCGCGCGCAGGCGCAGGGCCTGCAGCGGCTCGTCGAGGGGGTGGGCGTCGCACAGGGCGGCCAGTTCGGGGAGTATCCGCTCGGCCTCGCCGAGGGCCAGGCCCGCGGTGAGGCGGGCGCGACGCGCGTCGAGGCGGCGGGCGGTCAGCCGGGCGGCCTCGGTGGCGCGGTCGGGCAGGTCGGCGAGTGCGGGGCCGCGCCACAGGGCGAGGGCGTCGTCGAGGAGGGCGCGGGCCGTGGCCGGGTCGCCGTCCGCGAGCGCCCGCGCGCCTCCCGCGGCGAGCCGCTCGAAGCGGTGGGCGTCCACGTCGTCCGCGGTGGCGGTCAGCCGGTAGCCGCCGCCGTCGGCGGACGCGACCGCCTCGTGCCCGAGTGAGCGGCGCAGGCGGCCCACGAGCGCCTGCAGCGCGCCGTTGGCGTCCGCGGGCGGGTCGCCGTCCCACACCTCGGCGACCAGCTGGCCGACGGGGACCGTGCGTCCCGCGCGCAGCGCCAGCACGGTGAGCAGCGCACGCAGTCGCGCGCCGCCGACGGGGACGGGGCTGCCGTCGGCGCGCAGCGCCTGGGTGATGCCGAGGATCGAGTACCGCACGGCACCCATTGTCCCCGGAGCGCGGGGGGCGGGGAGACTCTGGCCTGCCCACTGGTGCCTGCGGGCCGTACGTGGCTGACGTCGCGCAGTTCCCCGCGCCTGCTTTCGGAGCTACCACCCGTGACCCCCAGCCCTGACCTGCAGGCCGTCCGTGGCTGACCGCGCGCAGTTCCCCGCGCCCCCTTCGGGGCTACCACCCCTCACCCTCAGCCCTGACCCGCGGGCAGCACGTGGCTGACCTCGCGCAGTTCCCCGCGCCCCTATCCGAAACCCTCAGCCCTAACCCGCAGGCCGTACGTGGCTGACCTCGCGCAGTTCCCCGCGCCCCTATCCAAAACCCTCAGCCCTAACCCGCAGGCCGTACGTGGCTGACCGCGCGCAGTTCCCCGCGCCCCCTTCGGGGCTACCACCCCTCACCCTCAGCCCTGACCCGCGGGCAGCACGTGGCTGACCTCGCGCAGTTCCCCGCGCCCCTATCCGAAACCCTCAGCCCTAACCCGCAGGCCGTACGTGGCTGACCTCGCGCAGTTCCCCGCGCCCCTTTGGAGGCACCGGTCTGACCTGGCTGGTGTCGCGTCGTTCTCCGCGCCCCTTTGGTGCATCACCGGTACGGTCGATCCGCACGCACTGCCCACCCCCTGGAGCCACTGCCGCATGACCACCGCCATCAAGCGCAGCGACCGGCGTATCAGCCCGGTCTTCCTCGGGATCGCCGCCGTCACGGCGGTCGCCGGATGGGCCGTCTGGACGGGCTTCGCGGACAACACGGGGCTCGCGGTGTTCCTGTTCGTCACCGGCGCGTGGATCGTCTCGCTCTGTCTGCACGAGTACGCGCACGCACGCACCGCCCTGCACAGCGGCGACATCTCGGTGGGCGCGAAGGGTTATCTGACGCTCAACCCGCTGAAGTACACGCACGCCCTGCTGAGCATCGTGCTGCCCGTGCTCTTCGTGATCATGGGCGGGATCGGCCTGCCGGGCGGCGCCGTGTTCATCGAGCGGGGCCGCATCCGGGGCCGCTGGAAGCACAGCCTCATCTCGGCGGCGGGCCCGCTGACGAACGTGCTGTTCGCGGTGGTGTGCACGGCCCCGTTCTGGCTGGACGCACTGCAGGGAGTGCCGCCCACGTTCCGGTACGCGCTCGCGTTCCTGGCGCTGCTGCAGGTGACGGCCGCGCTCCTGAACTTCCTGCCGATCCCGGGCCTCGACGGCTACGGCGTGCTCGAGCCCTGGCTCTCGTACCGGATCCGTCGTCAGGTGGAGCCGTTCGCACCGTTCGGGCTGCTCGCGGTGTTCGGCATCCTGTGGATCCCCGAGGTGAACATCTGGTTCTTCGACGCCATCCACGCGATCCTGCGCGGCCTCGGCATCGAGGAGCTGGAGTCGTACTGCGGCCAGAACCTGTACCGCTTCTGGCAGGCGGACAACCCGCTGTGCGTCAGCAGGTGACGGCGGCCGTCAGCCCGTGACCGGGGTGCTCTTCCGCTCGGCCTTCGCCTTGCGCAGGTAGTACCAGGTCATGTTGGAGGAGAGCCCCGCGAGCAGGACCCAGATGATTCCCAGCCAGCTGCCCTGGACGAAGGACACCACGGCAGCGGCCACGGCGAGGACGCAGACGACGAGGGCGTACAGAGCGAGGCGGGGCATGGGGTCGGCTCCTGTTCGGCTGGGGTGTTCCGGACAAGTGTCCCCCATGTCCCGCTTGCACTCGTCGGCGGTCGGGCGCTCGGACGGTCACGCCGTCCGGTCGGTCATACGTCGGTGACGCGCAGGCCCGCGTGTGCCTTGTAGCGGCGGTTCACCGAGATCAGGTTCGCGACCAGGGACTCCACCTGGTGGGCATTGCGCAGCCGGCCGGCGAACACCCCGCGCATGCCGGGGATACGGCCCGCCAGCGCCTGCACCATGTCCGTGTCCGCGCGGGACTCCCCGAGCACCATCACATCGGTGTCGATCTCCTCGACGGCCTCGTCCTGGAGCAGCACCGCCGACAGATGGTGGAAGGCCGCGGTGACCCGGGATTCCGGCAGCAGGGCGGCGGCCTGCTCGGCGGCGCTGCCCTCGTCGGGCTTGAGGGCGTAGGCGCCCTTCTTGTCGAAGCCCAGCGGATTGACGCAGTCCACGACGAGCTTGCCGCGCAGTTCCTCGCCCAGCGACTCGAGGGTCTTGGCGTGGCCTTCCCACGGCACGGCGACGATCACGATGTCGCTGCGGCGGGCGCACTCGGCGTTGTCGGCGCCCTCGACGCCGAGGCCGAGTTCAGCGGCGGCGGTCTCGGCGCGCTCTGCGGCACGGGAGCCGATGATCACCTTCTGCCCGGCGCGGGCGAGCCGGTAGGCCAGGCCGCGGCCCTGGTCGCCGGTGCCGCCGAGGACGCCGACCACCAGGCCGGACACATCCGGGAGTGCCCAGGGGTCCTTGGCGGGCGGCTTGGGCTTCGTCACGTCATCAGAGGAAGTCATACGGTGACGATACTCGCCGGTAAAGCGCTGTCGATTTCAGCTGAGCGCTGCTATTGGAACCCTGCGGAACGTGATCGTCTCGTAGGCGCTGAAGTCCCCCGTCTCGTACAGCAGGCCCACGGTGCCCGGGTCCGTGAGCACGAGGTCGGAGTACGCGGCGGGCAGGCCGTCGACCGTGTGCGCCACCCGCCAGGTCACCCCCGCGTCGGCCGAGGCGCGCAGCGTCATCAGGGCTCGGAAACCGGGGTCCGCGGGCCCGGAGAACAGCAGCGGCCCGCCGCCGGGGAGCTGCAGCAGCGCGCCCTCGACGACGGGTCCCGTGAGGCCCGCCTGCGGGCGGAAGGGTTTGATGAGGCTCGCGCCGCGGTCCGCGGAGTGGGCGTCGGCGCGGGTGCCGGGGGCCGGCGAGTCGTTGCGGGTGTTGAAGTAGAGCCGCCCGTCGGGCAGTTCGGCGGCGGTGGTCTCGTTGACGTTGATGTAGCCGTCGGTGTTGTCGTCGACGTAGCCGATCCGCCAGGTCTGGCCGCGGTCGTCGCTGAGCAGGCTG
Source organism: Streptomyces monticola (assembly GCF_042665355.1). Taxonomy (NCBI): domain Bacteria; kingdom Bacillati; phylum Actinomycetota; class Actinomycetes; order Kitasatosporales; family Streptomycetaceae; genus Streptomyces; species Streptomyces monticola. The sequence continues at coordinate 86,517 of NZ_JBHTCF010000024.1, forward strand.
TGACCGCCGTTGTACTTGCCCTCGGTCCCGCTGTCGGAGCCTGTGGGCGGCAGCGAGTGGTTCGCGGGGACCACGACCCGGCCGCCGCCACTGAGCTGCAGACCGTGTCCTGGTGTGGTGGCGTACCAGCGCCAACTCGCCCTTTTCACCTGGCTGGTGATCTCGCGCGGCGAGGACCAGGTGGCCCCGTCGTCGTCGCTGTGGGTGACCCAGATCCGGCGGCCGTCGGCGGCGGCGACCAGACCGCGGCGGATCCGGTCCTCGGTGGCGGAGGCGGCGTTGCGTACATGCACGAGGAGGATGCGGCCGGTGTCGAGGACGACCGGGGCGGGGTTGCCGGCGAGGTTCGTGCCGTGCTGCGCGGCGACCTGGAGCGGGCCCCAGGTGCGGCCGCCGTCCGTGGAGCGCTTGAGGACGATGTCGATATTGCCGAAGTCCTCCTGCGAGCCCACGCGCCCCTCGCAGAAGGCCAGGACGGTGCCGCGCCCGCTGACCACCACGGCGGGGATCCGGAAGCTGGCATACCCTTCGCGCCCCGCGCGGAACGGCACTGAAGTCTCGCTCACGGTTGCCTCCTGGGCCGGGGGTGTTCAGTACGGAACGTGCTCCGCGGGCCGCCGAACGGCCACCAACTGTCGCGAGTCCGGCCGAAATCGAGGTGAACGCGACCTCAACACGAGGGTTCCGCGGCCCGGTTGCACGGCGACTCGCAGGCGGCGGCCCGCCGTACGAGAACCACACAGGCGTACGGGCAGGCCGCTCGCGGAGGGACCCGTTTCGGGCTCCACGCCCACGAGTTGACCGAACCGGCGGGCATGGGGCGTGCGCCGGAGGCAGGATGCGGCCATGGACGCCGTAAGGGTCGCGCTCCTTCGCGAAGTGCTCGCCGGAACGGAGTGGCCCCGCGCCACCCGCCGTTTCGCCGGCACGCTGCGCACCTCCGTGGTGCCGCACGGCGGCGGGCTGCTCCTGGTGGGCACCCGGCAGTACGAGCCGTGGCATCTGGCGGCGCACCTCGTCGACGAGGCCGCGTGGTCGGGCACACCCGAGCTGACACCGACGCTGGTGCGCCATCAGGTGCACCCCGGCGACCCCGCGCATCTGTCGGTGGGCCTCGGCCGGATCGAGGCGGCACGGCGCGGCGAGACACTGCTCGTGGTGGCGCCGCAGGACCCGGGCGCGGGCCTCCTGGAGCGTGTGCACGACGCCCGTCGCGCCGGGGCGACGGTCCTGGCCCTCGACGCCGGCGACCACGACCTGAACGCGCTGGCCCATGAGGCGCTGACGGTGCCCGAGGGGCCCGATTCACCCGATCTCGACCTGGACACCGTGCAGCACCTGGTGAGCGCGGCGGCGGGGGAGAATTCCCTGCCCGCCCCCGCGCCCCGTGGCCGACGTACGTTCCGGGACCGCCTCTCCCGCCTGGCGGATCAGCTGACGGAGCCGCCGCCGTCGCGTTGGTGAGCCGCGTCAGGACCCGGCGGTGAGCCGCGTCAGGACCCGGCGGTGAGCCGCGTCAGGACCCGGCGGTGAGCCGCGTCAGGACCGGTGATGAGCCGCATCAGAGCCCGGCAGGCGGCTCACTCGGTGTCGTCGGGACGGCCCGCGCGGTCGTGCCACTTCGGGTCGGTGTCCCACTCCAGGTTCCGGTCGGCCGCCGTCTGCATGGCGCGCTCCGCCTCCTGCCGGGTGGCATAGGGGCCGAAGCGGTCCTTGGCCGGGCACTCCGGGCCCTCCTCGACCTTCTTGTGCTCGAGGCAGTAGAACCACTCCCCCGGCTTGCCGACCGTGCGCTTCTTGAACAGGGCCATGGCCGCGCTCCCTCTGTTGGAAGTTCCGTCGCCATCGTCCCCCAAGAGCGCTGGATACACTCACTGGCATGTCTGGCCAGTCGCTGCTCGTACCAGGGGAGCTCTCTCCCATCCGTTCCGTTCCCGGCAATATCCGGCGCCCCGAGTACGTGGGCAAGCCCGCGCCCACCCCGTACACCGGGCCCGAGGTGCAGACCCCGGAGACCATCGAGCTGATGCGGATCGCGGGCCGTATCGCCGCACAGGCGATGGCTGAGGCCGCCAAGCACATCGCGCCGGGCGTCACCACGGACAAGCTGGACGAGGTGGCGCACGAGTTCATGTGCGACCACGGCGCCTACCCCTCCACCCTGGGCTACCGCGGCTTCCCGAAGTCGCTGTGCTCCTCGGTGAACGAGGTCATCTGCCACGGCATCCCGGACTCGACCGTCCTGCGCGACGGCGACATCGTGAACCTGGACGTCACCGCGTACATCAACGGCGTACACGGCGACAACAACGCCACCTACCTGTGCGGCGACGTCGACGAGGAGTCGAAGCTCCTGGTGGAGCGGACCCGCGAGGCCACCGCGCGGGCGATCAAGGCGGTCAAGCCGGGCCGCCAGATCAACATCATCGGCCGCGTGATCGAGTCGTACGCCAAGCGCTTCGGCTACGGCGTCGTCCGTGACTTCACCGGTCACGGCATCAACTCGTCCTTCCACTCGGGCCTGATCGTCCCGCACTACGACAGCCCGCACGCGACCACCGTGATGCAGCCTGGCATGACCTTCACCATCGAGCCGATGCTCACGCTCGGTACGCATGAGTACGACATGTGGGACGACGGCTGGACCGTGGTGACCAAGGACAGGAAGCGGACCGCGCAGTTCGAGCACACACTGGTGGTGACCGACACCGGGTCGGAGATCCTTACGCTCCCCTGACCCGGTGCGGGAATAGCGTTTTACCGACAGGCCGTCGGGAACCCATTGACTTAGGCATGCCTAAGTAGAAGGATCAGTGGTGGTTCCCAACCCCTTCGGCACCGGAGGTCCCCGTGGACACGCCGTTCTCGACGCTCATCCGTACCGCTTCGCACGAGGCGCACACCGAGGCAGAGACCTCGACCTTCATGAGCGACCTGCTCGGGGGCAGGCTCGGTGTGGACGCGTACACGCGCTACACCGAGCAGCTCTGGTTCGTGTATCGCGCAATGGAGGACGCCGCACAGCGGCTGCGGAACGACCCCGTGGCGGGCCCGTTCATACAGCCCGAGCTGATGCGCGTGGCCGAGCTCGAGCGCGATCTGACGCATCTGCACGGCGGTGACGACGGCTGGCGCGAGCGGGTGCGTCCGCTGCCCGCGACCGCGGCGTACGCCGCCCGGGTCGAGGAGTGCGCGCGCACCTGGCCGGGCGGCTATGTCGCCCACCACTACACCCGCTATCTGGGCGATCTCTCCGGCGGCCAGATCATCCGCGACAAGGCGGAGAAGACCTGGGGCTTCGCGCGCCGTGGTGACGGGGTCAGGTTCTATGTCTTCGAGCAGATCCGGAATCCCGCGGCGTTCAAGCGGGGGTACCGGGAGCTGCTCGACGCGGTGGCGGTCGACGACCTGGAGAAGATGCGGATCGTGGACGAGTGCAAGCGGGCGTTCGCCCTGAACACTTCCGTGTTCCACGCTCTGGGCGAGGAGTTCCCGCTGAGCGCGTAGCCGGCGCCCACGGACGGCCTGTTCATCACGCCACCGTCGTGGACTCCAGGACCACCCTGCCACCGATCTCCACCGAGCCGTCCGGGTTGGGGGCCGTCAGGATCTGGGAGCCGGCGCCCTGGCTGATGTTCAGGGCCCGCCCCAGCTCACGTGTGAGCAGCAAGGCAGCCGCGCCCGTGGCCTCGTCCTCGTCGATTCCGTCGCCGCGGCCGGGGAAGGCACGGGCGCGGATCCGGCCCGCGGCCTCCTCCTGCCATGCCCAGGCGTAGATCCACTCACCGGGCGGCGGTACGACGAGGGTGTCGACGTCGAGAGCCGAGGCGTACTGGCGCAGCGTGCGGCCCGGTGCCCACTCCGGTCTGGCCGTGATCCAGCTGAACTCACCGTCCTGGCGGGCCTCCACCACCCCGGCGGGGACCCGGAGTTCGGGCAGGTCGAGCAGCCAGGCCGTACCGACGCAAGGGTGTCCGGCGAAGGGCAGGCGCGTGGTGGGGGTGTAGATGTCGACGGCGCCGCGCTCGTCGTCGTCGACGAACACGGTCTCGCTGTAGCCGAGGCGACGCGCCAGAGTCTGACGCGCCACCTCGCCCACCACTGCCGTCCCGTCGCGGACCACGCCGAGCGCGTTGCCGTAGCGCCCGTCGGGTCCGCAGAACACGCGGAGTACATCGAGTTCAGTCGCCGAAGTCACCCGCGCATTGAAGCATCAGGCCGGGTGCCGGGCCGTAGTCGGCGCAGGTCCGACCGCCGGCCCGGCGCCCGACCGCCGGCTCAGGCCGTACCGCGGCGCCGGGCCGCGTACACGACGCCCGCGCCCGCGGCGACCACCGCACCGGCGGCACCGAGCAGCGCACCCGTGGGCACGTCCGAGCCGGTGGCCGCGAGGGAGCCGGAGCCGCCGCCCACGGATCCGCCGACGCTGCCGCCGCCCGTCGTGCCCCCGTCGGAACCCGTGCCCCCGCCGGTGCCCGAACCCGAGCCGCCGCCGGGCAGCTGCGCGCCCTCGGACAGGGAGAGCGCGACCGTGACCGGGTCGATGGGGTCGCCCGCCTTGTACATGGAGCCGGTGGTCTCGTTGGCGAACTGCTCGGCGCCCGCCGCCGTGAACTTCGCGGGCACCTTGTCGAGCAGGACCACGTCGTCCTTGGCCGTGTAGGAGGCCTTGGACAGGTCGAGCGTGGCGAAGGCGACATCGTCGTTGGTGCCCTTGGGCGTGGTGACGTCGACGAGCAGGGTGCCCTTGGCGCCGTTCGTCTCGACCTTGATGTCACCGAACTTCATGTCGATGCCGTGCGCCTTGTACAGGAACCGCACACTGCCGCCGAAGGACGCGTCGAGCTTCTTCGCGCCGCTGTCCAAGTCGGCCTTGGCGTACGGGAATTCATAACCCGAACCGCCGGAGAGCTGCTTGGCACCGCCCGCCGTCCGCACCTCGCCGCCCGCGGCGATGTACTTGCGGAAGGATTCCTTCAGGCCCCAGGAGAGGGAGCCGTCGACGACCGCGCCGGTCCCGGACGAGGGCTTCGGGGCGGAGGCCGAGGGCGTCGAAGGGGACGCGGACGCCGACGGGGTCACGGAGGCCGAGGGGGTCGCGGTGGGCTTCCCGGTCGGCTTGCCGGTCGGCGGTGCCGTGGGCTCGTCGGTCGGCTCGGCCGTGGGGCTCGGCGCGGGCGTGTGCTGCGCGACGGTCAGCGGGTCGCCGTCGGCGCCGGTGTAGCGGCCGCCGCCGCCGAGGGCCTCGTCGGCCTCCTTGGTCAGCTTGGTGGGCATGTCCTTCATCGCCCGGTCCACGGTGACCTCGGCGAACGGCACGTCCTGCTGGGTCTTGCCGCCCTTGGTGACATCCGCCGTGACCTTCTTGGCGGCGCTGTCGAACTGCACGTCGGACAGGGCGACTTCGAAGCCGTGCAGCTTCGACGTGAAGGTGACGCCGCCCTTGAAGGCGAGGTCCACCGTATGACTGCCGGAGTCATAGGTTCCTTCGCCCTTGGTGAAGGTGAACGGCCCGTTGTCCGCGGCCTGCTCGGCACCGTCGGCGGTCTTGATCTCGCCCGCCGCCATGCCGGTGACGTAGGAGCGGTACGACTCCTTGATGCCCCAGGTCAGTTCGTAGTCCTTGAGCGGGACTTCGGCTGCGGACGCGGGGCCTGCGACCGCGAGAGCCGTGGCGCCCAGGGCGACGGCGGTCGCGGCGGCGAGGGCTATGGGGCGGCGGAGGGCTGCCATGGTCAGTGTTCTCCTTCAGGATCCTTGGGCGTACGCCGCTTGCGTACGACGGCGAAGGCCGCGCCCGCGGCGACGAGCACCGCGACACCGATCCCGACGGGGACGGCGGGCGAGGTGGACGAGGCCGCGGCCTTCTCGGTTTCGGGTGAGGCGTCGGGCTTGGGAGCGGGGCTCGCCGACGAGCCCAGATCGGGCAGCGCGGGCAGCTGCGCGTCGGCGGTGAGGGCGACGGCGAGCGAGACGGGGTCCATCTCGGTGCCCGCCTTGTACATCGAGTTGAAGGCCTTGGCGCCGTCGGCGGTGAGTTCGGCCGGGGCCTCGGTGACGGCCAACAGGCCCTTGTCGGGCTTGAGTTCCCTGGCCGCGAAGGTGACGAGGGGAGTCTTCTCCGCCGTGAGCTTCGGGCTCTTCACGTCCGCGGACAGCGTGCCCTTGCCGTCGCGCACCTTGACGGTGAGCTTGCTCAGGGCGATGTCGAGTCCGTGCTTGCCGGTGAAGCGGACGGCGCCGGCGAAGGAGGCGTCGAGCTGCTGCTTCTTCTCGTCGTACGTCCCCGAGCCCTTGGGGAAGCGGAACAGGGCGCCGCCGTCCTGGGCACCGGCGGACAGCTGCCACCTGCCCTTCGCGATGGAGCCGCTGACGTACTCGCGGAAGGTGCGGCGCACACCCCAGTCGACGGCGGCGTCCTCGATGCGCCCGCCGGCACCGGGCTTGTCCTTGCCCTTGTCCTTCTCGCCGCCCTTGCCGTCCTTGTCGCCCTTGCCGTCGGCGGGGTCCTTCGAGGGCTCCCCGGACGCCGCGCCCGCCGCCACGTCCGCGGACAGGCTGACCGGATCGAGCGCGGTGCCGGCCGTGTAGTACCCGGCGAAGGCCTGGGCGCCCTGCGAAGTGAGCGTCGCCGGAATGGAGCTGAGGCCGATCGGGCTCGATCCGCCCTTCATGTTCACGCCGGACAGATTGAGGGCGGCGAGCGGCACCTGGCTGCGCGAGGTGACCTTGCCGGTGCCCTTGTCCTTGCTGACCATGTCCGCGTAGAGCGTTCCGGAACCGCCGGATATACGGACGGTGGGGCGGCTGACGGTGAGGTCGAGCTCGTTGCCGCCGTCGGGCTTGCGGTGGCCGGTGAAGCGCACCCCGCCGGAGAAGGCGGCGTCGAAGGCGCCGCTGTCCGGGTCGTACGCGCCCTTCGCGGAGTGGAAGCGGAACTGGCTGCCGCCGACGGTCGCGGCCCCGCCCTGCAGGGTCCAACTGCCCTTGGCGATGGGCCCGGTGACATAGCTCTGGAACGAGGACTTGATGCCCCAGTCGAGCCTGCCTCCCTTGACGGTGCGGCTCTCCGCATGGGCGGCGGCCACCGGGAGCAGCGCACCCAGCAGGGCCGTGAGTCCGGCGGTGGCGACCGCGCGGGCAGCACGTCTCGACGAGAACATCCGTCCCCCTCCAGGGTCTGGCTATTGAGGTAAGGCTAACCTAAACTATGCGCGACCTGGTCGGGAACCCCTCTCGAGCCTCAGGAAGCACTCCCCGAGCAACTGCGGCGACGACCGCAGCAACCCGGCAACCAGCAACTGCACGACAGGACGGTGGAATTCGAGTGGCCCCGGTGCGTAGGAAACGGTGGGCCGGCGCTCTGGCCGCCGCCCTCTGCCTCACCCTCGCCGGCTGCGGCGGTGGCGCCGCGGGCGGCGGCGAGCCGAAGGCACCCGCGGCGAAGGCCGCGCCCGACCGGGTCGAGCCCCTGGCCACCAAGCCGGAGCCCAAGCTCCCCGTGACCGTGGAATCGGCCGACGGCCGCAAGGTGACGGTGAAGTCCACCGACCGGATCGTGCCCCTCTCCGGCAGCCTCAACGAGATCGTCTTCACCCTCGGCCTCGGCAGGCATGTGGTCGCCCGGGACATCACCGCCACCTTCGAACAGGCCGAGGACCTGCCCGTGGTGACACGTGCTCACGATGTCTCGGCGGAGAGCGTGCTCTCCCTGAAGCCCACGGTCGTCCTCGCCGACACCACCACGGGACCGGCCGAGGCCATCGACCAGATACGCGACGCGGGCATCCCGCTCATCGTCATGAAGCCCGCCAAGAGCCTCGCCGATGTCGGCCCCCGCATCAAAGCGGTGGCCGACGCCCTCGGCGTCGGCAAGGCGGGCGCCGAGCTGACCCGGCGCACCGAGAGCCGTATCGCCGCCGTCCAGAAGGACATCCCGCAGGACGGTTCCGGTGGCGGTTCCGGTGGCGGGGACCGGCCGCGCGTCGCCTTCCTCTATCTGCGCGGCTCGGCCTCCGTCTATCTGCTCGGCGGCCGTGACTCCGGGGCGAGTTCGCTCCTGGAGGCCGCGCACGCGGTGGACGCCGGCAAGGAGTCGGGCCTGAAGAAGGACTTCACGGCGATCACCAGCGAGGCGCTCGCGAAGGCGGCCCCCGACGCGATCCTCGTGATGCGCAAGGGACTTGAGTCCGTCGACGGCATCGAGGGCCTCGTCAAGATCCCCGGTGTCGCCGAGACCCCGGCGGGCATGGACCGCCGGGTCGTCGCCATCGACGACGGCGTACTCCTCAACTACGGCCCGCGCACCGACCAGGTCCTCAAGTCCCTGGTGCGGCAGCTGTACGGAGACGCCAAGTGAGCGTCCGCACCGAGCCCGAACCCGAACGGGACACCGCTCCCCCGGCCCCAGGCCCCGCGGAGGCACCACGGCGCCGCAGCGCCGCCTGGCTGCTCACCGCCGGTATGACGGCGGTACTGCTCGTCCTGTGTCTGCTCTCCGCGGGGATCGGGGCGTACGAGATCCCGGTCGCCGATGTCCTCTCCTCCGTGCAGCACCGCATCGGCCTCGGCGGCACGGCCCTCGACCGGGTCGGTGAGAGCGTGCTGTGGAACGTACGCCTGCCGCGCGTCACGCTCGCGCTGCTCGTCGGCGGCGCGCTCGGCTGTGCGGGCGCCCTGATGCAGGGCGTGTTCGGCAATCCGCTCGCCGAGCCCGGTGTCATCGGCATCTCCGCGGGCGCGGCCGTCGGTGCCGTCGCGTCGATCGCGTTCGGCCTGAGCTTCTTCGGGAACTGGACGGTGACGGCCTGCGCGTTCATCGCCGGGCTCGCGACCGTGCTGCTCGTCTACGTCCTGTCCCGCTCGGGCGGCCGTACGGAGGTCGTCACCCTGATCCTCACCGGTATCGCCGTGAACGCCTTCGCGGGCGCCCTGATCGGCCTGTTCATCTTCTTCGCCGACAACGCCCAGATCACCCAGATCACCTTCTGGCAGCTGGGCTCCCTGTCCCAGGCGACCTGGCCGAAGGTGCTCGCCGTGCTGCCGTGCGCGCTCGCGGGGCTCGCCGTGGCGCCTTTCTACGCCCGCAAGCTGGACCTCCTGGCTCTCGGCGAGCGGCCCGCGCGGCACCTGGGCGTGGATGTCGAGCGCCTGCGGATCGCGCTCGTCCTGGTGGTCGCGCTGCTCACGGCCGCCGCCGTGGCCGTCGCCGGGATCATCACCTTCGTCGGTCTGCTCGTACCGCATCTGCTGCGGATGGCGGCCGGGCCCGGCCATCGCTTCCTCGTGCCCGGCAGCGCGCTCGGCGGCGCGGTGATCCTGGTGGCGGCGGATCTCGCGGCCCGTACGGTGGCGGCGCCCGCCGAGCTGCCGCTCGGCGTCCTGACCGCGCTCTTCGGCAGCCCGTTCTTCTTCTGGCTGCTGCGCAGGACCCGGCGCAAGCAAGGAGGTTGGGCATGATCAGGTCTCCGTTCGGGGGCTTCGGGGGCTTCGGGGCCCGGGGTCGCCTTTCTCCGCCCGAGCCGTTCGCCGCCGGCGAGACGGTCGCCGAGGCGCGCGGCCTGCGGGTACGGCTCGGGGCGCGCGAGGTCCTGGCCGGGGTCGACCTCACGGCCCGCGCGGGCGAGGTGCTCGCGCTCGTCGGCCCCAACGGGGCGGGAAAGTCCACGCTGTTGGCCGCCCTCGCGGCGGATCTGCCCGCCGCGGCCGGCACGGTGCACATCTGCGGCCGGCCCTCGTCCGACTGGCCCGCACCCGAACTCGCCCTGCGGCGTGCGGTGTTGCCGCAGTCCGCGACGCTCTCCTTCCCCTTCCCCGTCGAAGACGTCGTACGGATGGGCCGGGCGCCCTGGGCCGGGACGGAGCAGGCGGACGAGGACGACGTGGCGGTGGCCGCGGCGATGGCGGCGACCGAGGTCACGGAGTTCGCCGCGCGGCCCTTCTCCGCGCTGTCGGGCGGTGAGCGGGCCCGGGTGGCCCTGGCCCGCGTCCTCGCCCAGACCGCGCCGCTGCTGCTCCTCGACGAGCCCACGGCCGCGCTCGACCTGCGCCACCAGGAACTGGTCCTGCGGATCTGCCGGGAGCGGGCGGCGGCGGGGGACGCGGTGGTGGTCGTGCTGCACGATCTGGGGCTGGCCGCGGGGTATGCGGATCGGGTGGCGGTGCTGGAGGGGGGGTTGGTGGCTGCGGACGGCCCTCCGGGCCGGGTGTTCACGGAGGGGTTGCTGTCCACGGTGTACCGCCAGCCGGTGGAAGTCGTTCCGCACCCGCGTACGGGTACGCCGCTGGTGCTGCCGCTCCGCGGGTGATTTCCCCAGTCCCGCCCCTTCCCGTAACTGGGGCTCCGCCCCAGACCCCGCTCCTCAATCGCCGGAGGGGCTGAATTTTCAGCCCCTCCGGCGATTGAGGAGGTTCGGGAAGGGGCGGGACTGGGGAAGAAGGCCGCCGTGCTTGACCCGAACTTGACCCGTCCATGGCGCCCGCATAACCGCCCCGTTATCGCCCCGCGCCCATACACCGTCCATGAGAGACGAATCACTGGACGAGCGGGTAGCGCTGAGGTAAGGCTCAGATAAGTTAGGTCGACCTCACCTGGTCCATATCCTGTCTGGAGCCCTGGAGCCCGCATGCGCGCCGTCCGTGTCACCCTCGCCTCCGCCACGGCAGTGGCACTCGCCGCCGTCGTCGCGGGCTGCACCGAGAAGAGCGACGCCAAGAGCGGCGGTGGCGATCACGTCATCAAGGTGACCGCCGCCGACGACAGCTGCGAGGTGTCCAAGAAGGAGTTCCCCGCCGGGCATATCCAGCTCGACGTGGAGAACAAGGGATCCAAGGTCACCGAGGTCTATGTCCTCTACCCGGACGACCGGATCGTCACCGAGCGCGAGAACATCGGCCCGGGCACCAGCCAGAAGGTCACCGCCGAGGTGAAGGCGGGCAGTTACCAGATCGCCTGCAAGCCCGGCATGAAGGGCGAGGGCTACCGCCAGCAGGTCAAGGCGACCGGTGGCGGCAGCGCCGCCGAGCGGGACCCGAAGCTGGACGAGGCCGTGGCCGCGTACCGCAAGTACGCACAGCAGCAGGCCGACGAGACGCTGCCGCTGGCGAAGAAGTTCGCCGAGGCCGTCAAGGCCGGGGACCTGGAGGCGGCCAAGAAGGCGTACGCCCCCTCCCGTATCGGCTGGGAGCGCACCGAGCCCGTCGCCGAGTCCTTCGGTGACATCGACCCCAAGGTCGACCTGCGCGAGGACGGCCTCAAGAGCGACCAGGACCCGGAGAAGGACTGGACGGGCTGGCACCGCATCGAGCGCTCGCTGTGGAAGGACAAGAAGCTCACCGACCGCGACAAGGAGCTCGCGGACGTCCTGATCAAGGACCTCGAGGACTGGCAGGACAAGGTCAACGAGGCCGAGATCACGCCGACTTCGATGGCCAACGGCGCCAAGGAGCTCCTCGACGAGGTCGCCACCGGCAAGGTCACCGGCGAGGAGGAGCGTTACTCCCACACCGACCTGGTCGACTTCAAGGCCAACGTCGAGGGCGCCGAGAAGTCGTACGAACTCCTCAAGCCGGTCGCCGCCAAGAACGACCCGAAGCTCACCGCGGAGCTCGACAAGCAGTTCGCGGCGCTCGACAAGCTGCTCGACCAGTACCGCGAGGACAAGGACTCCTACGACTTCACCTCGTACGACAAGGTCGGCAAGGACCAGCGCAAGGAGCTCTCGGACGGCGTGAACGCGCTCGCCGAGCCGCTCTCCAAGCTCGCCGCCGCCGTCGTCACCAAGTAGCGGGGCGGGTCCGGAAAGTGCGGCAAGTACGGGTGATACCCGGCCAGTTGGGGGTTGACCATGACTGACGACGACAGGAAAGCCACCGCTCCCTCGCGGCGTTCCCTGCTCACCGTCGGCGGCGCGGGCCTTGCGCTCGGCGCCGCCGCGGGAGCGGGCGCGGTGACCGCCCTGCGCACCGGCGACGAGACCGCGCCGGTCGCCGATTCGGGCGCGGCCGTGCCCTTCCACGGCCGGCACCAGGCAGGTATCGCCGGTGCCGTACAGGACCGGCTGCACTTCGCGGCCTTCGACGTGAAGACCGAGGACCGCGGGGAGCTCGTCGAGCTGCTCAAGGAGTGGACCGCCGCGGCGGCCCTGCTCACCGCGGGGCACGCCGTCGGCGAGGGCGCCTTCGGCGGGCTCGCCGAGGCACCGCCGGACGACACCGGCGAGGCCCTCGGCCTCAAGCCGTCCCGGCTCACCCTCACCTTCGGTGTCGGGCCCTCGCTTTTCGACGGGCGGTTCGGCCTGAAGAGCAAGCGCCCCAAGGCACTTGTGGATCTGCCGAAGTTCCCCGGCGACAATCTGGACCCCGCACGCAGCGGCGGCGACCTGTGCGTACAGGCCTGCGCCGACGACCCGCAGGTCGCCGTGCACGCCATCCGCAACCTCGCCCGGATCGGCTTCGGCAAGGTCGCGGTGCGCTGGTCCCAGCTCGGCTTCGGCAAGACCTCCTCGACGACGCCCGAGGCGCAGACCCCGCGCAACATGATGGGCTTCAAGGACGGCACCCGGAATATCGCCGGCACCGACACCGCGAACCTCGCCAAGCATGTGTGGGTGAGCGAGAAGGACGGCCCGGCGTGGATGACGGACGGCTCCTATCTCGTCGCCCGCCGGATCCGGATGAACATCGAGACCTGGGACCGGACTTCGCTCAAGGAGCAGGAGGACATCTTCGGGCGGACGAAGGGCGAGGGCGCCCCGTACGGCAAGAAACACGAACGGGACGAGCCGAACCTGAAGGCCATGCCCGAGGTGGCACATGTCCGTCTCGCCCATCCGGACAGCAACGGCGGGGCGATGATGCTGCGCCGCGGCTACTCGTTCACGGACGGCACCGACGGTCTGGGCCGCCTGGACGCGGGCCTGTTCTTCCTCGCGTACCAGCGCGACGTACGCGATGCCTTCATCCCGGTCCAGCAGAATCTGGCGGCCAACGACGTGCTCAACGAGTACATCCAGCACGTCGGTTCGGCGGTCTTCGCGATTCCGCCCGGGGTGGCGGACAAGGGCTCCTGGTGGGGCCGTGAGCTGTTCACCGGGAAGGCGTGAGGGACGGGCATGTTCGCCAACTATCTGATCGGCCTTCGCGAAGGCCTCGAAGCCTCTCTCGTCGTCTGCATCCTCGTCGCGTATCTGGTCAGGACGGACAACCGCGCGGCGCTGCGCCCGATCTGGCTCGGGGTGGGTGTCGCGGTCGGCATCAGCCTCGCCTTCGGCGCGGGGCTGCAGTTCGGTACCCAGCAACTCACCTTCGAGGCACAGGAGTTGATCGGCGGGAGCCTGTCCATCGTCGCGGTGGGCCTGGTGACGTGGATGGTCTTCTGGATGCGGCGCACCGCCCGGCATCTCAAGGCCGAGCTGCAGGGCAGGCTGGACGCCGCCCTGACCATGGGCACCGGCGCCCTGGTCGCGACGGCCTTCCTCGCCGTGGGCCGTGAGGGCATCGAGACCTCGCTCTTCGTGTGGCGGTCCGTGGACGCGGCCGACGACGGCTGGCGGCCGCTGGCCGGTGCGGTGCTCGGACTGCTCACCGCGGTCGTCATGGGCTGGCTGTTCTACCGCGGCGCCCTGAAGATCAATCTGGCGAAGTTCTTCACCTGGACCGGCGGCATGCTGGTCGTCGTGGCCGCGGGCGTACTCGCGTACGGCTTCCACGATCTGCAGGAGGCCCGCTTCGTGCCCGGCCTGACGAACAAGGCCTTCGACATCAGTGAGTCGTTCCCGCCGGACAGCTGGTACGCGACCCTCCTCAAGGGGATCTTCAACTTCCAGCCGGATCCGACGGTCGTCCAGGTCACGGTGTGGGCTCTGTATCTGATCCCGACGCTTGTGCTGTTCCTGTCCCCGGTAGGGTTCCGAGCGTCAGTGGGGGCAGTTGGAGCGAGTGAGCAGAAGGCAAGCGATGAGCAGGCTGAGTCGGCCGGCCGCGGCGGCAGCGTTGACGACGGTGCTGACCGTGACGGCGAGCGGGTGCGTGACGGTGCACGGGGAGCGGGAGATCGTTCCGTCGGCGACCAAGGCTGAGGCCGCCGAAGCGCTGAAGGACTTCACGGACGCCTACAACAAGGCGGAGAAGAACGCCGATCCGGGCGCGGACGCGAGCCGGATCACCGGCCCGTTCGGCGCGGTCAACCAGGCCGCTCTGAAGGCGGACGCGGCCCAGCGGAAGAAGAACGGCGGCAAGAGCGGGGGCTACTCGCCCCTGAAGCTGACGGACGCCAAGTTCTCCATTCCCAAGAAGGCCGGCTGGCCGCGGTGGTTCGTCGCCGACACGGACAGCAACAAGGACACCAACAGCAAGTTCCGCTGGGTGATGGTCTTCACCAAGGGCAGTGCCGCGCAGCAGTGGGAGGCCTCGTACCTGGCGTTCGTCGCGCCGGGCAAGATGCCGGAGTTCAAGAAGGACAAGGACGGCTGGGCCGAGCCGGTGTCCGCGGACGACCCGAAGCTCGCCGTCGCGCCGAAGGACCTGAGCCAGGAGTACGTCTCCTACCTCAAGGACGGCGGCGAGACCTTCGCCCCCGGCGCGCTGACCTCCGGCTGGCGTACCGAGCGCGAGAAGAACGCCAAGCGCCTCGGCCTGGCCACGCAGTACATCGACGAGTCGCAGAACGCCGGCGACTTCGCCCCGGCCGGCCTGCGCACCGAGGACGGCGGCGCGCTCGTCTTCTTCTCCACCCGCCACTTCGAGAAGCGCACCGCCGCGGAGGGCCTGAACCTGCGCATCGGCGACGACGTACGGGCCCTGATGCGCGGCGACGCGAAGAGCTCGGTCACCCTGGAGTACGCCGCCGGCCAGACGGCCCAGGTGCCCGCGAAGGGAACCTCGAACTCCCAGGTGTCGATGCTGAACCGGGTCCAGGGCCTGACGGGCGCGAAGGGCGAGTAGCGGAGCGGGGGCTGGTCGTGCCCCGATAGGGGCGCGGGGCGGTGCCGATATGCGGCTCCGCCGCGCGGGCGCGACTGGTGCCCCGTAAGGGGCGCGGGGAACTGCGCGCCCAGCCACGACGCACCCGCAGATGCCCTGGACAGACGCACCGCAGATGGCACACACGCACCCGCAGATGCCTACCGAACCCCCGCGGAGCGCTAACCGCGGGTCGGCCAGCCCGCACCCTCATGCTCCGGCGCGAGCCCCGCGTACTGCGCGCACTCGTCCGTGAGGACTTCGAGGAGTGTCAGCGGGTCCGGCAGCGGGTGCTCGAGGCCCCGCACCCAGCGCACTCCACCGGAGTCCCCCGGCAGCCGGGCCGGCGGCACCAGGACGTAGGAACCACGGCAGTGCCAGCGCAGGCCGGGGTGCTCGTCC
The DNA here is from genome assembly GCF_042665355.1 of Streptomyces monticola. NCBI lineage: Bacteria > Bacillati > Actinomycetota > Actinomycetes > Kitasatosporales > Streptomycetaceae > Streptomyces > Streptomyces monticola. The sequence continues at coordinate 101,880 of NZ_JBHTCF010000024.1, forward strand.
ATCGTCTCGGGGTGGCAGTCCAGCTCACAGGGCCACCACTCGTCCTCGTCCTCGGGCGTGCCCCGGGTCGCGGTGAAGAACAGCATCCGGTCGGCGCCGCACTCGGCGACGGGCCCGACCTCGATCCCGGCGGCGATGAGCCGCTCAAGGGCGATGCGCCCGGCGCTCTGCGGCACATCGAGAACGTCGTGCACCATGCCGGTCGCGGTGATGAAGTTGGCCTCGGTCTGGTGCCTGGCCCAGCGCTCGATCTGGCCGCGGTCGGTCGTGGACTGGGTCTGCCAGGCGAAGGAGACGGGGTGCCTGGCGGGGGTGGGGCAGCCGATGCGGTCGCAGGAGCAGCGGTACCCGGCGGGATACGCGGCCGGTGCGAGCGGCAGTCCCGCCGCGGCAGCGGCCAGGAGCAGGGCCTCACGGCCGCCTTCGTCATCCGTGTCCTTGGGACGGCGGGTGCGCAGCCACTGGGAAATCCTGCTCTGTCCGCCGGACCGGCGGCCGAACTCCGCGCCCATCTATCCCCTCACCTTGCATCGTCCCGTCCGTCCATGGTGCCACCATCCTGCGCCTCGGGTGGCCGCAGTCCTCAAGCGGGGTACCTGCGACGATGCAAGGCCTTGGGTGTCATTGCCGGGCAAGTGATGATTTATCGGCCTACCTTGGGCCCCATGGTCACCTTGGCTGCGCCCGCGGTTCTGACCGCGCTGGCCCTATCGGGACAACTGACGTTTGCGGGGCAGGCCGGGACGGCCGCGCCCCTGGAGTGGAGCAGCGGCGGCCCGCTCACGGTGGACGCGCTCCCCGAGGTCGTCTATACGGCACACCGCGGCGGCGCCCTGGAAGTGCCGGAGAACAGCATGTCCGGACTGATGGCCGCCTTCGAGCGCGGCACGGCCCAGGTGCTCGACGTGGATACGAGGATGCTGCGCGACGGCACGCTGGTGGCCTTCCACGACGAGCACCTCGACCGTACGACCAACATGAAGGGGCCGGTGCGGAACCTGACCCGGACGGACTGGGAGCGGGTCAGGCTCGTGCCCCCGCCCGGGCTCCGGAGCCGGTGGCGTGCCGAGCGGCCGCCGACGGTCGCGGAGGTCCTGGAGCGGTTCGGCGGGCGCACCGTGATGATCCTGGAAGCCAAGGACCCGGACAGCCTGCGGCCGCTGGCGAAGCTGCTGCGCAAGCGCGGCCTGGAGCGGTCGGTGTTCGTGAACACGCACTTCCCCTGGGTCGCGAAGCGCGCGCACCGCCTGGGCCTGAACACGCAGCTCTGGCGTAACGCCAAGGAGATGAGGACCGACAGGCCCGCTCGGTGGCGGAGCTTCGTCGACGTCCTCGACGTGGACTACAAGGCCCGCGACGAGGATCTCGTACGGGCCGTGAACTCGGGCATTCCGCGGATCTGGGCGCACACCGTGAACACCCCGAAGCAGCGCGACCGGGTGCTGCGACTCGGCTGCAACGGCGTGATCACCAACGCCCCGGGGCTGCTCGCCCGCACCCCGGTCAGGGGCCCGGTCCCGGTGCGGCCGCTCAGCGAGGGCTGAGGCCGTGCGCGCTCAGCGGGGGCTGAGGCCGTGGCCGTTCAGCGGGGGCTGAGGCCGTTGAGGGCGTAGTCGACGAGCGTGTCGACGTAGGCGTGCGTCAGCTCGCCCGTGCCCTGCAGCCAGCGCTGCGCGAGCGGCGAGACGAAGAGTTCGAGCCCGATCCGCGGGTCGACGTCGGCGCGTACGTCACCGGCCTCCTGGGCGGCGCGCAGCCGGGCGGCGTACAGCTGGAGGCCGGGTTCGAGGAGCTTCTCGACGTACCGCTCACTCACCTCGCGGTTGACCATGCCCTCGGCGGCGAGTGCGCGGTAGGGGGCCTCGAAGGCGGGGTCGCTGAGCTCGTCGACGGTGGCCCGCAGGACGTACTTGAGGTCGGCCGCCAGGTCGCCGGTGTCGGGGATGTGCCGGGCGTCGGCGGGGTCCACGCCGGCCGCCTCCGCGGCGGCTGCGGCGTTCCGCTCGCCGAGGTCGAGGAAGGCTTCGAGCAGCACTTCCCCCTTCGACGACCACCAGCGGTAGATCGTCTGCTTGCCCACGCCCGCGCGGGCGGCGATGCCTTCGATGGTGGTCTTGGAGTAGCCGATCTCGCTGATGAGGGCGAGGGCCGCGTCGTAGATCGCGCGGCGGGAGCGTTCGCTGCGCCGCGATGAGTCGGGGGCTGTCTTGGTCGCCATGGGTCGAATGTAGCAGCGGAATGAGCCGAGACGTATCGTCTCCCAACCCCTCCCCAACCCCTTGACAAGACGGATCGTCTCGCGGATAGTCGAGCCCACGTCAGCGAGACGAACCGTCTCGCCTCACTCAAGGAGAACGCCATGACCCGTGGTGGATCGGGAAACATGCTCGGCGTCGGCGGTACGCGACGCAATCTCTCCCGCAAGGCGATGCGCGGCGGCGGCCGCGGCGGCCGGGTGGGCAGCGGGCTCAGCCCGCAGGCGCAGAAGCGTGAGCTGCTGCGCAGGCTGCAGGAAGGACGTACGACCGACAGCACCACGTGAACGCGCGTGAGCGGGCTGGAAAACAACCCGTTCGCCACCGCGCAGAAGGGCTCCTCACGTCGGACCATGGGCAGCACACGGGCAGCTGAATCCCTGCAGCCCCTGCCGACCGTGAGGAGCCCTCATTGCCTCGTCACGCCACACCCCGGCGCTACCTGATGTGCCCACCGGCACACTTCAAGGTCACGTACTCCATCAATCCGTGGATGGATCCCGCCAAGCCCGTCGACGTACCGCTCGCCGTCGCGCAGTGGGAGGACCTGAGGGAGCGCTATCGCTCGCTCGGCCACACCGTCGAGGAGCTCACACCCCGCCCCGAACTGCCCGACATGGTCTTCGCCGCCAATGGTGCGACCGTGATCGACGGCCTCGTGCTCGGCGCCCGCTTCGCCTACCGCGAGCGCGCCCCCGAGGCCGAGGAACATCTCAACTGGTTTCGTGCGCACGGCTTTTCCGGGGCCGCGGTGCATGAGCCCGCGCACATCAACGAAGGTGAGGGGGACTTCGCCGTCACCGCGTCCTGGATCCTCGCCGGACGCGGCTTCCGCGCCAGCCCGCTGTCCCACGGCGAGGCCCAGGAGTTCTTCGGCCGCCCCGTGATCGGGCTCGATCTGGTCGACCCCCGCTACTACCACCTGGACACCGCCCTCGCCGTTCTGGACGACGCGACCGACGAGGTCATGTACTACCCCGGCGCCTTCTCCCCCGGCAGCCGGGAGGTGCTGCGCCGGCTCTTCCCCGACGCCCTGATCGCCGAGGAGGCGGATGCCGCCGCGCTCGGTCTCAACGCGGTCTCCGACGGCCGCCACGTGCTGCTGCCACAGGGCGCGGTGGGTCTGTTCGGCCCTCTCAGGGAGCGCGGCTTCGAGCCCATCGGCATGGACCTGGGCGAGTTGCTGAAGGGTGGTGGCAGCGTGAAGTGCTGTACGCAGGAACTGCGGGGCGCGCTGCGGGGAGCCCGGTAAGTCACCCTGCGGGTGCGGGCCTGCGGGTGCGTCGCGACCGGCACCCGCAGGCCCGTCGTCGTGGCTGGGCGCGCAGTTCACCGCGCCCCTTACGGGGCACGACCAGCCCCGGCCGTCACGCATCCTCGCCACCTGCGGGTGCGTCGTGGCTGGGCGCGCAGTTCCCCGCGCCCCTTCGGGGCTCGGCGCAAACCGTCAGGCCGGTGGCCACCCGTCGCCCCAGTCGGCGTCGCGGGACGCCTTGTAGAGGGGGCCCTGGCGCTTGGTCACCGTGGTGCGGGTCAGGGCGCCTTCCGTGAGGCACAGGTCGAGGAGTACCTGACCCTTGCGGATCTGCGGCCTGCGCACCACGCGTGACTCGGCGGGCCTGGCCGGCAGCCGGGTCGCGGCGACATAGCTGAACTTCTCGTCCTCGTACGCCAAGGAGCCTCCCTTGACCTGCCGGTGCAGGGAGGAGCGGCTGACCCGGGCCGAGAAGTGGCACCAGTCCTTGCCGGGCTCGATGGGGCAGGCCGCGCTGTGCGGGCAGGGGGCCGCGATCCGCAGGCCCGCGGCGATCAGGCGGTCCCTGGCCTCGATGATCCGGGTGTAGCCGTCGGGGGTGCCGGGTTCGATCACCACGACGGTCTGCGCGGCGCGGGCCGCGGCCTCGACGACCGAGGCCCGGTCCGCCTCGGTCAGCTCTCCGAGGACATACGAGACGGTCACGAGGTCGGTGCTCTCGATGTCGAGCGCCGCTCCGATACGAGAGCGCTGCCAGCGCGCCTGACCCAACAGGGGGTTGGCGGCGGCCAGTTCACGCCCCAGGGCGAGCGCGGGCTCGGCCCAGTCGAGCACGGTGACCGGCCGCTCCCGCCGCCAGACCTCGCTCACCGCCCAGGTCGCCGCCCCCGTGCCGCCGCCGACGTCGACATGGCTGCCGGGCTCCCAGCCGTCGGGGGCCGCGTCCGCGAAGGCGTCGAGCGCGGACCGTACCGCCTCGAACGTGGCCGGCATCCGGTAGGCCGCGTAGGCCGCGACGTCCGAGCGGTCGCGCAGGACCGGGGCGTCGGTCGGGGTCCGGCCCCGGTAGTTGGCGATCAGCCGGTCCACGGCCTGGGCGGCCTGCTTGGGCGGCAGCCCGTCGAGCAGTCCCGCGAGGCCCGCACGGAGTGCGTCGGCCGGGGAGAAGGAGGCGGAGGAGGCGGGGGCGTTCACCCGGAGATTCTAGGTTGCCGGTGGCGGCGCCACGGCCACACCTCACGGCCGCTCCCCCAGCACTGCTCACCCCGCCCCGGTCACCCCGCCCTGGTCACCGCGCGGCTCAGATGGGTCGCGAGCGCCGCCCGTGGAGCGTTGTCCGGCGGGGTGCGGCGCGGGTGGACGGTGTTGGCGAGGAGCACCAGGAACGTGTCCGTGGCCTTGTCCATGACCAGGGACGTACCGGTGAAGCCGGTGTGCCCCGCGGCGCCGCGGCCCGCCAACTCGCCCATGAACCAGGCCTGGTCGACCCGGAAGCCGAGCCCCGGCGGGCGCAGGAGCAGCTCCACGAAGTCGGGCCCGAGGATGCGCGCGGTGCCGTACGCCCCGCCGTTCAGGAGCGTGCGGCAGAACACCGCGAGGTCGCGCGCCGTGGAGAACAGGCCCGCGTGCCCGGCCACACCGCCGAGGGCGTAGGCGTTCTCGTCGTGCACCACTCCCCTGACCATGCCCCGGTCGAGCTTGCCCCACGGTCTTCGCTGGTCCTCGGTGGCGGCCGCGAACGGACAGGGGCCGAAGCCGGTGTTGCGCATGCCGAGCGGACGGGTGATGCCCTCGCGGATCAGCTGGTCGAGACGGCGGCCCGTGATGCGCTCCAGGACCTGCTGCAGCAGAAGCATGTTCAGGTCCGAGTAGAGATACGTTCCGCCGGGCTCGGCGACGGGCTCCTCCGTACGCAGGGCGTGCAGGCGCGCGGCGTCGTCCGGGCAGTCGTAGAGCGGGAGTTCGGGGCGCAGGCCCGAGGTGTGGGTGAGCAGCTGGCGCACGGTGATGCGGTGCGCGGCGGCGGCCGTGAGTTCCGGGGCGTACGCCCCGATGAGGGCGTCGATGCCCAGGGTGCCGCGCTCGATCTGCTGCACCGCGGCGACCGAGGTGAACAGCTTGGTGAGCGAGGCCAGGTCGAAGGGCGTGCCGACGCTCATCGGGACGCGCCGGTGCACGGGCAGCTCCTCCTCGTACGACACATGCCGTACCGCCCAGCCCACCGTCTCCTCGACGGCGATCACGGGGCCGCGTCCGGCGAGCACGACGGCGCCCGCGCACCACGACTGCGGCAGGGCGCTCACTTCAGCGACGAGCAGGGAGAGTTCCTCGGGGTCGAGTCCGGCCCTTTCGGGCGGGCCGGTACGCAGCCTTGATGGGCTCAGTGCTCCGCTCCCTCCGCGCTCCCGCCGCCGCGTCCGGTCCCGGTACCGGTCGCCTGGCCCGCCTGCCGTACCTGCCAAGGACGGCACAGTCCCACGAAACAGCCGACGGCTGCCAGAGCGCAGGCCAGCTGGACGACCGCCATCGGCACCGCCGTGTCCTCGCCCGCGATGCCGACGAGCGGTGAGGCGACCGCTCCGACCAGGAAGGACGAGGTGCCGAGCAGCGCGGAGGCGGAGCCCGCGGCGTGCGGGGTACGCATCAGAGCGAGCGCGTTGGTGTTGGGCATCGCGAGGCCCATCGCGGACATCAGGACGAACAGTCCGGCCGCGATCGGGACCAGACCCACGTCGCCGAAGACACCGGACGCCATCAGGAGCAGGGCCACCGAGGCCAGCGTGATCACGCTCAGGCCGACGGTCAGGGCCTTGTCGAGGCTGACCCGGCCGACCAGGACCTTGCCGTTGATCTGGCCGACGGTGATCAGGCCCACGGAGTTGAGTCCGAAGAGCAGCGAGAAGGTCTGCGGGGACGCGCCGTAGATCTCCTGGACCACGAAGGGCGACGCGGAGATATACGCGAACAGCGCGGCGAAGGCGAAGCCGCCCGCCAGCATGTAGCCGGTGAACACCCGGTCCGCGAGCAGTCCGCGCATGGTGCGCAGGGCCTCGCCGACCCCGCCGGAGTGCCGGCGTTCGGGCGCCAGGGTCTCGGGCAGACGGCGCCAGACCAGGGCGGTGAGCGCGATCCCGATCACGGTGAGGACGACGAAGATGCCGCGCCAGTCGGTGAAGCGGAGCACCTGGCCGCCGATCAGCGGCGCGACGATCGGCGCGACCCCGGAGATCAGCATCAGGGTGGAGAAGAACCTGGCCATCTCCACGCCGTCGTAGAGGTCGCGGACCACGGCCCGTGCGATGACTATCCCGGCCGAGCCCGCCAGGCCCTGGAGCAGCCGGAAGGCGATCAGCAGCTCGGCGTTGGGGGCGAAGGCGCAGATCGCGGTGGCGACGATATAGATCAGCAGGCCGATGAGGAGGGGGCGGCGGCGCCCCCACTTGTCGCTCATCGGGCCGACCACGAGCTGCCCGAGCGCCATGCCCGCCAGGCACGCGGTGAGGGTCAGCTGGACGGTGGCCGCGGGTGCGGAGAGCGCGCGGGTGACCTCCGGCAGCGCCGGCAGATACATGTCCATGGACAGCGGGGGTACGGCGGTGAGGCCACCCAGGACGAAGGTGGTGAGGAGCCCGGTGCGCCGGGCGCCGGCCGTGCCCGCACCCGCCACCGTGGCCGGTATCCGTCCCTTCCGCTCCCCGGAACGTCTGCCCACCACGGTCACGTGCCTCAACCCCTCCCGCTCGTTCACGTCTGCTCTCTATGCTCTCAGCTCGTCGGCGTGGTCAAGACCAGTCGTGCGGTACGCGAGACCACTTGAACGGTCCGGATCGAACGGTACGAACAGCACGAAAGGTGCGACATGGAACGTGTGCGGTGGGGAATCCTCGCGACCGGCTGGATCGCCGAGCGCTTCACGGCGGATCTGCTCGATATGCCGTCGGACGCCGATGTGGTCGCGGTCGCCTCGCGCACCGACGCGTCCGCGAAGGCCTTCGCCGACAAGTTCGGGATACCCCGGGCGTACGGCGACTGGGCCTCGCTCGCCGCGGACGAGGACGTCGACGTGGTGTACGTTGCCGCCCCGCACTCCGCGCACCGGGAAGCGGCCGGGCTCTGCCTGGAGGCGGGCCGCGGGGTGCTCTGCGAGAAGGCGTTCACGCTCAACTCCCGCGAGGCCGTGGAACTCGTGGACCTCGCCCGCGCGCGCGGCGGCTTCCTGATGGAGGCCATGTGGATGTACTGCCACCCCCTGATGCGGCGCCTCGCGGATCTGATCGCGGACGGTGCGATCGGTGAAGTCCGCACCGTACAGGCCGACTTCGGGCTCGCCGGACCTTTTCCGCCCTCGCACCGGCTGCGCGACCGGGCAGTCGGCGGGGGCGCGCTGCTCGACCTCGGGGTGTATCCGGTGTCGTTCGCGCAGCTGCTGCTCGGGGAGCCGTCGGGTGTGACGGCGCGAGCACAGCTCTCGGAGGAGGGCGTCGATCTCCAGACGGGCATGCTGCTCTCCTGGGAGAGCGGTGCTCATGCCGTGCTGCACTGCTCGATCAACGCGGCCACCCCGGTGACCGCCTCCGTCACCGGCTCGCAGGGCCGCATCGACATTCCGTACGGCTTCTTCTATCCGGACCGTTTCGTCCTGCACCGCCCCGGCCGTGAGCCCGAGCAGTTCGTCGGCGAGGGGCTGCGCGACTCCCTCAAGCACGAGGCGGCGGAGGTGATGCGCTGTCTGCGGGCGGGCGAGAAGGAGTCACCCCTGGTGCCGCTCGACGGTTCGCTCGCCGTGATGCGGACGCTCGATGCGGTACGGGAGCGCATCGGCGTCCGCTATCCCGGCGAGTAGCCGCGGCGGCGGTGACCGTACGAGGCGGCGGTGACCGTACGAGCGGCGACCGGTTCGGCTACACGGGTTCGAGGCCCGGGTTCCCCGCCTCCGTCACGAAGGACGCCGCCGTGGCGACCGGCGCGCCCGGCGTCGTCACCGCGGACACCGTCCTGAAGTCCGCGCGGGCCGCGTCCGTGCCGAGGGCCACCGTCACATAGCCCCTGCGGCCGTTGAAGAACTTCAGGTGCGGGTTGGCCTTCATATACGTGTCCCAGGTGGGCGGCTTCTCGGCACCGTCCTTGCCGCTGGCGATGGAGGTCGCGACGATCTCCGTGCCGACGGTCCTGGAGTCCGGGTCGTCGAAGTCCTTCTTGATGTCGAAGGCATAGCCGACGTGCACATCGCCGGTGAGGACCATGAGGTTGTCGGCCCCGGCCGCGGCGGCGCCGTCCAGGACCCGGGTGCGGGAGGCGCGGTAGCCGTCCCAGGCGTCCATGGACAGCTTGGCCTCGGCGGTCAGGTCCAGCTTCCGCTGCGATACGACGACTTGCTGGGGCACGACGTTCCACAGCGCGTCCGAGGTGCGCCAGCCGTCGAGCAGCCAGCGCTCCTGAGTGGCACCGGTGATGGTGCGCGCCGGGTCGTCCGACTCGGGGCCCGGCGCGTGCGCCTTGTCGCCGTAGGCCTGGTCGGAGCGGTACTGGCGGGTGTCGAGGATGTCGAACTGGGCCAGGCGGCCCCAGTGCAGCCGCCGGTAGAGCTGCATATCGGGGCCCTCGGGCCGCTGCGGGCGGCGCAGCGGCTGGTTCTCCCAGTACGCGCGGTAGGCCGCGGCCCTGCGGATCAGGAACGTCTCGGAGGGGCCGCCGTCCTCGGGGATGTCGTCGGCGTAGTTGTTCTCGGCCTCGTGGTCGTCCCAGGTGACGACGAAGGGGTGCGCGGCGTGTGCGGCCCGCAGATCGGGGTCGGACTTGTAGAGGCCGTAGCGCATCCGGTAGTCGTCGAGCGTGACGGTCTCGCGGTTGAAGTGCGCGGGCAGCACGCGGTCGGTGTAGTTGCGGGCGCCGCCGGCGGAGTTCACGGCGTACTCGTAGAGATAGTCGCCCAGGTGGAAGACGACATCGAGGTCCTCGTCGGCCAGGTGCTTGTACGCGGTGAAGTAGCCGTCGTGGTACGCCTGGCAGGAGACGGCGCCGAGCTTGAGCGCCGATATCCGGGCGCCGCGGCCCGGGGCGGTCCTGGTGCGGCCCACCGGGCTGATCCAACTCCCGGCGCGGAAGCGGTAGTAGTAGACCCGGGCCGTCTCCAGACCGTCGATCTCGACGTGCACGGAGTGGCCGAACTCGGGGTGCGCGGTGGCCGTGCCGCGTCTGGCGATCCGGCGGAAGCGGGCGTCGTGGGCGAGTTCCCAGCGCACACTGACGCGCTCGGCGGGCAGGCCGCCGTCGGCCTCGTACGGCTTCGGCGCGAGCCGGGTCCACAGGACGACATTGCCGGGCTGCGGGTCGCCCGAGGCCACACCCATCGTGAACGGGTCGTCGGCGATGCGCTGGGCGTCGAGTTCGGCGGCGTGCGCGGCGCCGGTGCCCGGCAGGTTGGTGGCGAAGGCGAGGGCGGCGGCCGCGCCGGTGACGGTGAGGAAGCGGCGGCGGCCCAAGTGGCGGGCGGCGGCGCGGAGTTCGTGGTCGTGCCCGGCTGCTCGGCCGGCTACCGGGTGGACTGCGCCCTTGGCTGTGACCATGGCTGCGGGTGTCATCGGCCCCTCCCCTGACGGTTGCTGTCAGATGCATTGGAGTGGCGCGGGACGACGCTGGACTGTCGCGTACACAACAGTCGTATGGCGGACGGATGAGCGCTGTGTTGCCATGCGTCCCGTACGCTGCGGGGCCATGAACGAGGTGCAAACGAAGATCGCGATCGTGACGGGAGCGGGCTCCGGCATCGGCCGGTCGGTCGCCGTGGAGCTGGCGCGCGGCGGCTGGTCGCTGGCGCTGGCGGGCCGCCGCGCCGAGGCCCTGGAGGAGACGGCCGCCGCCGCTGTGGCGGAGGGGGCCGAGGCGCTGTGCGTACGCACGGACGTGGCCCGGCAGGGCGAGGTCGAGGCCCTCTTCGCCGCCGCCCACGAGCGCTTCGGCCGGCTCGATCTGCTCTTCAACAACGCGGGCACGTTCGGCCCCGGCGGGGTGCCGCTCGAAGAGCTCGCCTACGACGCCTGGCGCCATGTCGTCGACACCAACCTCAACGGCGCGTTCCTGTGCGCCCAGGCCGCCTTCCGGCAGATGAAGGGCCAGTCGCCGCAGGGCGGGCGGATCATCAACAACGGTTCGATCTCCGCTCATACGCCGCGCCCGCACTCGGTGGCCTACACCGCGACCAAGCACGCCATGACGGGTCTGACGAAGTCCCTGTCCCTGGACGGACGGCCGTACCGGATCGCCGCGAGCCAGATCGACATCGGCAACGCCGCGACGGACATGACGGAGCGGATGCAGACCGGAATCCTCCAGGCCAACGGAGAACTGGCGGTCGAGCCGGTGATGGACGTGGCCGACGTGGCCCGCACCGTACGCCACATGGCGGAGCTGCCTCTTGAGGCGAACGTGCAGTTCGCGACGGTACTGGCGACGAACATGCCGTATATCGGGCGGGGTTGAGGGGGCGCGGGGCGGGGGCGGGGGGCTCTGCTCGGCGAGCAGCCCTGGGCCGGGGCCGGTGCGCTGTGGTCGTGCCCCAAAGGGGCGCGGGGAACTGCGCGGCCAGCCACGACGCACCCGCAGATGATGCACCGGACTGCCCGCGGCGCTCAGCCGAGCGGCACCGGGTCCGGGTCCGGGCGGATCCCCGGGCTCCCCGGGAATGCCCTCCGGGGCGGCTGTGTTGACCTGCGACATGAACCAAAGCACCCGCTCCGGGGTCCTCCGTTACACCGCCTTTTCCGCCGATCCCGCGGGCGGCAACCCCGCCGGGGTGGTGCTCGACGCCGGCGGGCTCGATGACGCCGCACAGCTGGCGATCGCCGCCGAGCTCGGCTACAGCGAGACCGCCTTCCTGACCCCGCCGCCCGCGGGGGCCGGCGGCGAACGGGCGTACACACTGCGGTTCTTCAGCCCGAAGGACGAGGTCAACTTCTGCGGTCACGCCACCGTGGCCACGGCCGTCGCGCTGGCCCAGCTCAAGAGCGGCCCCGGGGACTATGTCTTCACCACCCCGGCCGGCACCGTCCCGGTGACCGTCGCCGAGGTGGACGGGGAGCTGCGCGCCACCCTCACCAGCGTGGAGCCGCACCTCAAGGAGGTCGCCGCGGACGATCTGGCGGAGGCGCTCGCCGCCCTCGGCTGGCCGGCCGCCGACCTGGACCCCGCCCTGCCGCCCCGGATCGCCTTCGCGGGCAACGACCACCTGGTCATCGCCGCCGCCACCCGCGAGCGCCTGGCCGCCCTGGACTACGACTTCGCCCGCCTCGAAGCCCTGATGCGGCGGCTCGGCCTGACCACGGTCCAGCTGGTGTGGCGGGAGTCGGAGACGCTCTTCCACGCCCGTGACCCGTTCCCGGTGGGCGGCGTGATCGAGGACCCGGCGACCGGAGCCGCGGCCGCCGCGTTCGGGGCGTACGCGCGTGAGCTCGGCCTGACGGGCGACGAGGCGCAGTTCGTCATCCGCCAGGGCGAGGACATGGGCCGCCCGGGCACCCTCACGGTCACGCTGCGGGCGGGCGACCCGCGCGTTCACGTCGCCGGTACGGCCGTACGCATCGACTGAGCCGCACCCGCCCGGGCCGCCCCCGCACTCAACTGAACCGCACCGGCAGGTACTTGATGCCGTTGATGAAGTCCGACCGCATCCGCCGCGGCTCGCCCGTCAGCTCGACGTGCGGGAAGCGGCGGAGCAGGGCCCGGGTGAGCGCCTTGATCTCGGTGCGGGCCAGGCCCGCGCCGAGGCAGAAGTGGGGGCCGCCGCCACCGAAGGCGAGGTGGTCGTTCGGGTCGCGGCGCAGATCGAGGACGTCGGGGTCGGCGAAGACCGCCTCGTCACGGTTGCCCGAGGTGTAGAACAGGACCGCCTTCTGACCCGCCTTGACCGGCACCCCCCGGATCTCCGTGTCCCGGGTCGCGGTGCGCCGGAAGTTGTGGATCGAGCCGTTCCAGCGCAGGAACTCCTCGGTGGCGCTCGCCCACAGCTCCTCGTCGTCGATGCCCGCGACCAGCTCGGCACGGGCCCGCGGGTGCTCGATCAGGGTGAGCATGGTGTGCGCGAGGAGATTGCGGGTGGTCTCGTTGCCCGCCACGCACAGCGTCACGAAGAACATATTGATCTCGTGTGTGCTGAGCCGCTCACCGTCGACCTCGCCGTGCACGAGGGCGCTGATGATGTCGTCGCGCGGCCCGTCACGGCGGGCGGCGGCCAGCTGGTCGCAGTAGGCGTAGATCTCGGCGGCGGCGATCTGCCCGTCTTCCTCGGTCGTACGGAAGTCCGGGTCCTGGAAGCCGACCATGCGGTTCGACCAGTCGAATATCAGGTCCTCGTCGGCGGCCGGGATACCGACCATCTCGCAGATCACCTGCAGCGGCAGCCGGGCCGCGAGCTCCGCCACGAACTCGACGTCCGCGCCGCCCTGCCGGACCCGCTGCCCGACCTGGTCGGCCAGGAGTTCGGCCCGGCGCTCGATGTCGGCCGTGAGCTTACGGATCATCCGGGGCGCGAACCCCGCGTTCACCAGGCGCCGGTAGCGGCTGTGCTTGGGCGGGTCCATGCCGATGAGCGTGAGCGCCAGGCTGTCCAGGGCCTCGGGGGGCTGGTCGCGCACGAAGAACGAGCCGAGCTCCACGGACCACAGACCCGGGTCACGGCTGACGGCGACGATGTCCTCGTACCGGGTGACGGCGAAGAAGCCCTCGTGACCTTCGGGTATCTCGTGCCAGTGCACCGGGTCCTCCCGGCGCAGGAGCGCGAACTGCTCGTGCGGCACCCCTCGCGCCCAGGTGTCCTCAAGGAGATCGACGGCGGGGCTTGCGGGGCCCGTGGGGGGTGCGGGGTTTGCTGCGGTCATGACCGTTTTCCCTTCGTGGGGCGGGGCGGGACCGGTGCGGAGGGGTCGTGCACGTCACAGGGAGTGCGCAGGCCGAGCAGCGACGAGAGCCCGTCGACGACCAGCTGCTCGGGTACGGCGCCGGGGTCGAGCCGGTGCTGCAGCGCACAGCCGAGCAGTACGCCGAGCACCAGGCCGCCGGTCTCGTACGGCGTCCTGGGCAGCCGGGTCCCGGTCACCTCGGCCCACTGGTCGAGGCCCTCACCCAGCTGCTGCCGGACCTCCGCGTACCGCCGGGCGAGCGGCGAGCCGACCTGGGCGTCACGGGCGCCGTGCAGCCACAGCTCCACTTCGAGCAGCAGCCAGGAGTCGCCGCGGTCGGCGGCGGGCCGGGTGATGCTGCCCCACATCGCGGCGAAGTGCGTACCGGGGTCCGGCGCGCTCGCCACCTCGTCGGACAGCTGTGCGGCGGTGCGCTCCTTCCATACGTCGAGGAGCGCGAGCAGCAGGCCTTCCTTGCCGCCGAAGTGGCTGTAGAGCGCGCCGGTGGTGCGGTCCGCGGCATCGGCGACGGCCTCGGCGGACACCGCGTGGAAGCCCTTCGTGGCGAAGAGCTCCGCGGCGGCGTCGATCAGCCGGGCACGGGTCTCGGCCTTGCGCTGCTCCTGGGTACGACGGGCCATGGGTCCCCCGCGAGACGGCGTACAGCGGCCTTGTATCGGTGCGGCGACATAGATCGGCTCGGCGATATAAATCGGCCAGGCGATATAAGTCGGCCAGGCGATATAAGTCGAGGACCCCAGGAACCCACAGAACTGATGAAGCGTCAACTGCTGGGACAGGATCAGCAGTTGACGCTTCCGTCGGAACGATGCCGCAGACTCAGGCCTGCCCGGTGTCGAACCGCGCGACCTTCCCGTCGGCCACCGTGAACTGCCACCGGGTGCGCATCTCGCCATAGGTGTCGTTGCGGTAGCGGGCCACCACGGTCAGGCCGTCGTCCGACTGCGACTCGATGTCCATATGGCCGTTGGAGGAGAAGATCTCCCGTTCGGTCCAGTCGGCGAGATCGCGGCTCGTACCGTCGTCGGTCATGGTCGCGCCGGGCGCGAGGGCGGCCTGGAAGGCTTCCCTGTCGTTGCTGTTGAGGGCACCGACGAACGCGCGTACGGCGGGGTCGGCGAGCAGCTCGACGGGCAGGTCGTCGTTGTTGAGCGGCGCCATGGGGAAGTCTCCTTCGGTGCGTCTGGCACGTCTGTTACGTCTGGGTGCGTCCGGTGCGTCTTTCGTACGTTTCGGGGCTGTCCCGAGACGTACACCACCGCACGCCCCCGAACGCGGACCTTGGTCCGGTCGTGGCGCGTCATGGCAGGCTTCGGCCCCATGACCGACGACCGTGTGAGCCCACCGCCGACCGGGGATGAGCGCACGATGCTCCGCGCCGCCCTCGACTACCACCGTGCCACCCTCGCCCTGAAGACCGAAGGCCTCACCGACGAGCAGCTGCGCCGGCGCTCCATGCCGCCGTCCACGCTGACACTGCTCGGTCTGGTGCGGCACATGGCGGAGGTCGAGCGCACCTGGTTCCGCAAGGTGATCGCCCGCGAGGACATACCGCTGGTGTGGTCGGACGAGGGCGACTACCAGGTGGCGTACGACGCGAGCGGCGGCACGCGCGAGGAGGCGTTCACCGCGTGGCAGAGCGAGGTGGAGCACGCGCGACGGATCGAGCGGGCGGCCGGCTCACTCGATGTGACGGCCCCGCACTACCGCTCCGGCGAGGAGATCTCCCTGCGCCATGTCCTGCTGCACATGATCCACGAGTACGCCCGTCACAACGGTCACGCGGACTTCCTGCGGGAGGGGGTGGACGGGGCGACGGGGGCCTGAGTGGTGCGGGGTCCGGTGCGCGGGCCGGTGTCGTTCCGGCGCGGGCGTGCTCGTACGCGAGGCGGCTCCCAGGTGAACGGATAGCATCGCGCACCGAACCGCCGCACCGAACTCTGGAGTCCCGCCGTGCCGCTGCCGCGCCTTGGCGTCGCCATCGTGACCATGGGCAACCGTCCGCGTGAAGTCGACGCCCTGCTCGCCTCGGTGGCCAAGCAGGACGTACCGCCCGATCGCGTCGTCATCGTCGGCAACGGCTCTCCGCTGCCCGAATTCCCGGGTGTTCCGGGCGAGTTGACGGTGATCGAGCTCGACGACAACCTCGGCTGCCCCGGTGGGCGCAATGTCGCCCTGCGCCGACTGCGGGAGTTCGGTGACGTGGATGTCGTCATCGAACTGGACGACGACGGACTGCTCGTGGACGAGGATGTCTTCCGCGGCGTACGCGATCTGTTCGCGAGCGACCCGCACCTTGGCATCATCGGCTTCCGTATCGCCGACGAACACGGCGAGACCCAGCGCCGCCACGTGCCGCGCCTGCGCGCCAAGGACCCGATGCGGCGCGGCCTGGTGACCGCCTTCCTCGGCGGCGGCCATGCCTTCTCCATGAAGATGCTGGCGGAGACGGGCGACTGGCCCGCGGACTTCTTCTTCACGCACGAGGAGACGGATCTCGCCTGGCGTGCCCTGGACGCGGGGTGGAAGGTGCTGTACGAGCCGAAGCTGCTGCTCCAGCACCCCAAGACATCACCGGCACGGCACGCCGTCTATTTCCGGATGACCGCCCGCAACCGCGTCTGGCTGGCCCGCCGCCGGCTGCCGCTCCCCCTGGTTCCCGTCTACCTCGGGGTGTGGACCCTGCTCACCCTCGTCCGCACGAGGTCGCTCGGCGGTCTGCGCGCGTGGGCGGGCGGTTTCGCGGAGGGGCTCAGGACCTCGTGCGGCGAGCGGCGGCCGATGCGCTGGCGAACGGTATGGCGGATGACGCGGCTCGGACGCCCGCCCCTCGTGTGACCGACACGTCCACTTTTCTACCCTTACGTCGTCGCGAGTGAGTACCGCCATACCCCCTGCGGGAACCTGCCGCCCCTGAACTCCCTCCTCCCCTGCGCGCCGATCACCTGCCGGTCGGCGCGAGGACCGAAGAAGGACCAATGGGGGAGCACCACCATGTCGTCGTCGCTATGGAAACGCACTGCTGTCGCCCTGACCGCGGCCGCCTCACTCGCCCTGACGCTCGGCGGCTGCGGCAGCACGGTGTCGCCGCAGGAGATCAGGACCGAGGCGGGCAAGGGCGCCAAGGGCAAGTTCGGTTCCGTGGACTGCCGCAGGGCCAAGTGTGTGGCCCTCACGTTCGACGCGGGCCCCGCCAAGGACACCCCGCGCCTTCTCGACACCCTGAAGAAGGAGAAGGTCCCGGCGACCTTCTTCCTGCTCGGCAAGAACCATGTCGTCAAGCACCCCGACCTGGTGCGACGGATCGCCGACGAGGGTCACGAGGTCGCCAACCACACCTGGACCCACAAGATCCTCACCGAGCGCGGCCCCGGCGAGATCCGCGCCGAACTGGCCCGTACGCAGAACGCCATCGCGGAGATCACCGGCCGCAAGCCCACCCTGATGCGCCCGCCCCAGGGCCGTACCGACGATGAAGTCACCAAGATCTGCAAGGAGTTGGGGCTCTCGCAGATCCTGTGGTCGGTCACCGCGAAGGACTACACGACGACCGACTCGGACCTCATCAAGGAGCGCGTCCTCGAACAGACCGAGAAGGACGGCATCATCCTCCTCCACGACATCTACAAGGGCACGGTCCCGGCCGTCCCCGGCATCATCAAGTCCCTGAAGGACAAGGGCTACACCTTCGTGACGGTCCCCCAGCTGATGGCCCCCGCGGAGCCGGTACCGGGCGAGATCTACAAGCCTTGAGCACCCGAAGAAAAGGGCCCGCGTCAGAAGACGCGGGCCCTTTGCATTCTCACTTCTCGGGTGTCAGCCCCAGCTGAGCCAGGCCCACACGACCATCATCACGCAGAATGCGGCGATGAGTTGAGCGGTCAGCCTGGGCGGCCAGCTCTGCTTGCCGTACAGCCTCTCGTCCTCGACGACCTTCCTCATTTCCTTGCCGCGGCCGACAAGGCCGAGCGGAAACACGAGAGTTGCCGTGCAATACATGCGCAGTACGGTGTCGAGGTCATGGTTACGCAGGCCCGCGGCTGCTCCCAGAAATCCCACTCCGAGAAGAGGGATGAGGGCGACCCGGATTTTGTACTGCCGTGTCGGCATCACGGGCACACAGACGACCAGGAGCAGCACCGTCACGATAGCGGCGAAGATCCACCAGGTACCTGTCGGGATGTGCGGGGGGTGCAACGCATTCTCCTTGAACGGGACGGTCAACGGGACGGCCAGCAGTCAGCTGAACCAGCCGGAGACCGTCGAAGCGATCGACGAACCGGCTTCACCGAAGGCCTTCGTCACGCGTGCTCCGGTCGATTGTATGAGCCCGGATGTGGCATCGACCATCTTGTTCATACGCATCCCCACGAAGCCGAGTCCGACCCCGAGTGCGGAGGCGGCGAATTCCTTGGTGGTGAATCCGTAACCGATTCCGGTGAGGATTGCGCCGGCACCGCCCGTGATGAGGGAAACACCTCCTGCGACCGCCGCGAGGGGTTCAAGACCGGTGAGTGCCGCACCTGCCGCGATATAGCCGGTGTAGGTGCTGATCTCTCCCAGGATTCCAGCGGCCTTGCAGACCTCCGCCTTGCCCTCCTTGCAGTTGTCGTCGGCCTTCTTCCCGGGGCGCTCGGGCTTGTCGTTCTTGGGGTCGTTCTCCGGGCGCTGATTGTTCTTCGCGGCTGCCTCGGCCTGCTTGCGCGCCGCCTCCGCCGCCGCCCGCTGTTCCGCCTCGCGCTTTTCCGTGGCGATCTGCTGGGCCTCGTTCGCCGCCCGGCGGGCGGCCGATGCGTCCTTGCCGGCCTGGAGCGCCGCGTTCCTGGCGCGGCTCGCGGAGGCCTGGGCGTGGGACGCCGAGGTCACCGCCTGCTGCGCGGAGAGCGATGCCTGGCTCGCCGAGTAGTTGGCCTGGCGCCCCGCGACCCGGGCCTTGGCCGCGGCGTCCTTGGCCTTCTTCGCCGAGGCCGCCGCACTGGCGGCCGACGCGTCGGCCTTCTTGGCGTAGTCCTGGGCCCGGTCGGAGTGGCCGCGTGCCTCGGTCGCCTTGGCCTTGGCCGCGGCGGCGTGCTTCTTGGCCTCGTCGGCCTTGCCCTGGGCGCGGGCCGCGGCTTCGGCTGCGGTCGACGCGTTCTCGTACGCCGTGGACGTGGCCTTGGCCGCGACGCTGATCTGCGTCTGGACGGCCGCGATGTGGGCCGCGGTGTCCTGGTCCGCCTGGGCCGCCCGGAACTGGGCGCGCTCGACGAAGGCGCGCCGCATCGAGGGCGTACCCTCGAGCGCCACCTGCGCGGTGGCCTTCATGGCCGGCCCGCCCTGCTCCAGGAGCCGCAGCGTCTGGAAGCGGTCGTCCTCGGCCTGCGCCTTGGCGTAGCCGGTGGTGAGGAACGACTGCAGTGCCTCGGCCGAGCCGTCGTCCAGCGCCTTGTTCGCGGCGTCCTTGACGGCCTTGCCCGCGTCGTTGACGATCCGCAGGACCTTGAAGCGGTACTCCTCGCGCTGGCTCTCGAAGGCGCCCTTCGTCAGGAACGCCCGTACCTCGGCGGGCCCCTTGGCCAGTGCGTCCTGCGCGGCCGCGGCCGTCCTGGGGGCCCCGATACGGCCGAAGAACAGCGCCTTCTCGCGGTCGTCCTGGTCCTCGGCCGTACGCCGGTCCTGCTTCAGCCACTCCACCATGTCCGCGTCGGAACCCGACAGGGCGTCCTCGGCCGCGGCACGGGTCCAAGTACCCTCGCTGGACATCAGGTTGACGGCGGCCTGGCGGGCCGTCCGCGCCGCGCCCTTGTCGTCGTCGCCGAGCTTGGCGCCGGCCTCGGAGAGCAGCTTCTTGGTCGCGGCGTCCGTCTGGGCGGCCTGGGTCTGCTGCTCGCTCGCGACGGTCCGCATGTCGCCTTCGAGCGCCTTGCGGCCGCGGGCGTCTTCGAGTGCCGCCTCCAGATCGGCCTGCAGCAGCTTGTCCTCGGCCTCGCGGGCGACCTTGAAGACACTCTCCGCCTGCTTGGTCGCCGCGCCCGCGGTCCTGGCGGCTTCGAGCGCACCGGCGGCGTGTGCCTTGGCCTTGTCGGCCGCTCCCTGTGCCTTGCCCGCCTCGGCGGCGGCCTTGTCGGCCGCCTTCGCGGCGGCATCGGCGTGCCTGGCCGCGTCGTTGGCCGCCGTACGGGTGGCTCGTGCGGCCGCGGCCGCCTGCTGTGACAGGGACACCGCGCTGCCCGCCGCACGGGTCGCGCGGTCGGCCTCGTGCCGGGCGGTGGCCGCGGCTCGCTTGGGGACGGCGGCCGCGGCCTTGGCGGCACCGGCGCTGGCGCTCGACTGCGCCGCGGCCTCGGCGGCCGCGGCGGCGTTACGGGCCGCACCGGCCGCCGCGGAGCCGGACTTGCCGGCCGCCGCGGACGCGTTCGCCGCCTGGTCGGCGGCGGCTGCCGCACTGCGGGCGCCGGCGGCCGCGTTGCGGGCCTGCTCGGCGGCCTGGCAGGCGGCCTTGGCCTGACCGGCGTCCGCCACGGCGGCGTTGGCCGCGCGGTAGGCGCGGGC
>NZ_JBHTCF010000025.1:0-114556 GCF_042665355.1 Streptomyces monticola
GCCCGCCGCCCGAGTGCGGCGGGCGGGGGCCCGGCCTCTTGTTCACCCGAATGGCCGCCCTGGGGTGACCGTGCGAAGCGCCATCTGTTGTTAACCCGTAGGCCCCTCAAAGGGGCCGAAGTGTATGTCCGGCCGCCCGGAAGGATCGTGTGCACCGCATGGCACCCCGCCTCACCGTCGTCGTCCCCATCTACAACGTCGAGGAGTATCTCGACGACTGCTTGCAGTCGCTTGCGGACCAGAGCATGGAGGACCTCGAGGTCGTCATGGTCGACGACGGCTCCACGGACGGCAGCGCGCGCATCGCCCGGGGATACGCGGCGGACGACCCCCGGTTCAGACTCGTCGAGCAGGAGAACGCGGGCCTCGGTGCGGCGCGGAACGCGGGCGTGCGGCATGCGCGGGGCCGCCACCTCGCCTTCGTGGACAGCGACGACCTGGTGCCGGCCGACGCGTACGAGAAGATGCTGGCGGCCCTCGACGAGTCCGGCTCCGACTTCGTGAGCGGCAATGTGCTGCGGCTGCGGCCCGGCGGCAGGACCGAGCAGTCCTGGATGTTCAAGAAGCCCATGCGGTCCACGCGCTCGGCCACCCATGTGACCCGCGACTGGACGCTGCTCGCCGACCGGATCGCCTGCAACAAGGTCTTCCGCAGGGACTTCTGGGACCGGCACTCCCTGTCCTTCCCTCAAGGTGTGCTCTTCGAGGACACGCCGGTGATCGTGCCCGCGCACTTCCTCGCGCAGAGCGTGGACATCCTCAAGGACACCGTCTACCTCTGGCGCGACCGGGACGGCTCGATCACCAACCGGCGTACGACACCGCGCGCGGTCAAGGAGCGCACCGCCGCCTGCGCCAAGGTGGGCGCCTTCCTCGCGGAGCGTGCCGAGCAGGCCGCGTCCGGCGCCGAGTCCGCCAAGTGGCAGGAGGGCAAAAGGCGTTACGACGCCTCCGTGCTCAGCGCCGACCTCTGGTACTTCCTCGATGTCCTGGCCGAGGGAGACGCCGAGTATCACGAGGCGTTCCTGCGGTACACCAACTCCTATGCGGGCGGCGTCGAACGCTCCGTCTTCGCGGGCCTGCCGCTGCATCTGCGCGTCAAGTGGCAGCTGGTCAGGGAGCGGCGGATGCCCGAACTCCTCGATCTGCTCGCCTATGAGAAGGGCAACCCGAACGCCTTCCGGGTACGCGGACTGCGCCGCAGACGCGCCGAGTACCCGCCCCTGCGCGGGCCGCTGCCGCGCGCGACGACCACGCTCAAGCGCTCCGAGATCCCGCTGGTCTCCCAGATCACGCACGCCGAATGGCGCGACGGACGGCTGCACTTGACGGGCTTCGCCTACCGCCGCAACCTGCCCGCGGGCCGCTTCACGGGACGGATCAAGTTCGCCTGGCTCCGGCTCGGCAAGCGGCGCCTGACGCCGCTGCTGACCCGCACCAAGTACCTGCGCGAGGCGACCTACGCCTCCAAGCAAGGGCTGCACCGCTACGACTGGGCGGGGTTCGAGACCGTCATCAACCCCAAGCGGCTGCTCACCAAGCGGCGCAGCGCCACCTGGCAGGCCGAGACCGCGGTGCTCGGCGGGGGCATGCTGCGCCGTGGCCCGCTGCGGATGCCCGGATCGTCGACGCCGATCGCCGTGCACTACCTCGAAGACCACGCGCGCGTGGTGCCGACTTTGAGCCGGGGACGCCTCCAGCTGCGGGTGGAGCGCACCCTGGCCCAGCTGACCGGGCACCGGTCCGAAGGAGCGTCGGTCCTGGTCGAGGGCACCCTGCGCGAACCGGTCCGTGACATGACGCTGCGGGTGGAGAACTGGCACTCCAAGGAGGGCCTCGACATCCCGCTGCGAGCGGAGGGCCGCAGCTTCTCGGCGGTCGTGCCGCTCACCGTGTTCCGGCCCCAGGGCGAGGAGGAGACCCGGCAGGCGGAGCCGTGGGGCGCCTATCTGGTGCGCGCCGACGGCAGCCGGGTGCCGGTGGGCGCACGGGACACACTGCCCGCGGGCCGCTATCCGCTGCGGCCGGGCCGCGAGCTGTATCTGACCGCGAACGCCGCCGGCAACCTGGAGCTGCGCGACCAGACCGTGCGGCCCATCGCCGACGCGCTGACCTGGACCGATGACGGTGAACTCACCGTCGAGGGCAGCTATCCGGCGCCCGGCGTCCGCGATGTCGAGCTCGTCCTGCGGCACAGCGGTCACAACGAAGAGCTCACGCTGCCCGTGCGGCAGGCCGACGGGCGCTTCCGCGCGGTGCTCAGCCCCGCGGCGGTCGACGGGCTCGCCGGGGTGCTGCCGATGGCCGAGGGGCGCTGGTACTTCTTCTTCCGCGAGACGGTCGCCGCGGCAGGTGTGCTCCCCACCGGTGCCCTCCCTGAGGCAGTGCCCATGCACGTCGCCCCCGGGCAGCACCAGGCACTCCCGGTGGTACGCACCCTCGGCGGACGTGAGTTCACCCTGGAGCGCCGCTCCCACGACCGGCTCCTGCTGACCTCGGGCAACGCCCTGCCCGCCGCCGACCGCGGCAACCCGCGCCAGCGCGAACTGCGCAAGCGCTACCAGGCGCTGCGCGCCGAACCCCGCCGCGAGGCCGTGCTCTACAGCAGCTTCGACGGCCGCCAGTACTCCGACTCGCCGCGCGCCGTACACGAGGAACTCGCCCGCAGGGGCGCCCAGTTGGAGCACCTGTGGATCGTCCGTGACCAGCAGGCCGTGGTGCCCCCGACCGCCAGGCCCGTGGTGCTGTGGAGCGCCGAGTGGTATGAGGCCCTCGCGCGCTGCCGGGCCATCGTCACCAACACCCATCTGCCGCAGTGGTTCGAGCGCGCCGACGGCCAGACCGTCGTCCAGACCTGGCACGGCACACCGCTCAAGCGCATCGGCCGTGACGTGACGGGCAGCATCTCCGCCGACCCCGGCTTCATCGCGACGCTCCCCGCCCGCGCCGCCCAGTGGAGCGCCCTCGTCACCCCGAACCGCGCCTCCACCTCCATCCTGCGCCGTGCCTTCGGCTACGAGGGCCGCGTCCTGGAGTGCGGCTATCCGCGCAACGACCTGCTGCACGCCGTCGATCGCGGCAAGGTCGCGGCCGCCGTCCGTGAACGCCTCGGCATCCCCGAGGGCAAGAAGATCGTGCTCTACGCCCCCACGTGGCGCGAGAACCAGCCCAAGAGCAACGGGCGTTACGGCCTCGACCTGCAGCTCGACCTCGCCGCCGCCGAACGCGAACTCGGCGACGGGCATGTGCTGCTCGTGCGCCGCCACTACCTCGTCGGCGGTTCCGTGCCGCGCACGGCGTTCGTCCGCGACGTCTCGCGCTACCCGGACGTCGCCGAGCTCCTGCTGATCAGCGATGTCCTCATCACCGACTACTCCTCGCTGATGTTCGACTTCGCGCAGACCGGGCGCCCGATGCTCTTCCACACCTACGACCTCGACCACTACCGCGACACCCTGCGCGGCTTCTACTTCGACTTCGAGGCCAAGGCGCCCGGGCCGCTCATCGCCGACCAGGAGCGGCTGTTCGAAGCGGTGCGCGCCCCGCACGCCGCGACCGCCGAGCACGCGGGCGCATACCAGAGATTCCGCGAGACGTACTGCGATCTCGACGACGGACAGGCCGCGGCCCGCGTCGCGGACCTCGTGCTGAGCGGAGGCCAGGCATGAACACCCCGGAGTTCAGCGTCATCATCACCACGGGCGCAGCCCCTGCCGCCCTGCAGGCGTCCGCCGCCTCCGCGCTGGCGCAGACCCTGCGCTCCGTGGAGGTCGTACTCGTCGGCGACGGCACCGACGAGCCGGCCCGCAAGGCGGCCGCCGCGCTCGCCGCCCGCCACCCCGAGCGGGTGCGCTCCCTCGCCTCTCCCCACGAGGTGCGCGGCACAGCGGCCCTGCGCAACCTCGGCCTCGACGCCGCCCACGGCCGCTACGTACTCCTCCTGGAGCCCGGCGAACGACTGCAGCCGCACGCCTGCCGCAACCTGTGGGAGGCCGCCAGGACCACCGGCGCCGACCTGGTCGCGGGGCGCTGGACCCAGTTCACCGCCGACGGCAAGAAGCAGCAGGCACCCGGCTGGCAGGACGGCCTGCACGCGCGCACCCGCACCGTCGAGGACATCGCCGAAGCACCCGAACTCGTCGTCAGGGACAGCCTGGTGAGCGGGTTCTGTCTGCGCCGGGACGCGATGGACCGGAGCGCCCTGCGGCATGCCGAGGACCTCACCCGCAGCGAGGTGCACTTCGGCGCCAGGGCCGCGCTCGCCGCCCGGCGGATCGCCCTCGTCCCGAATCTGATCGTCACCCACCGCGCCGCCGCCGACCACCGCCGCGACATCGGCGCCCTGCTCGACGCCTCGGGCCGGATCGGCTACCTCCTGGTGCGCCAGGGCCTGACCGCGCTGCGCGACGAACGCGACCGGGCCTTCGTCACCGACCAGCTCCTTCCGCTCGCCCAGAGTTTCCTGCGGCTGCCACGGGCCGAGCGCACCGAGCTCGCCGCGCAGGTCGCCGCCCGCCTCACGGACCGGATCGACCCCAGGCGCTGGACCGGTCTGCCACCCGTCGAGCGCAACTGCGTGCGCCTGCTCGCCGCCGGGGACGCGGACGGCGTACAGGCCGCGGCGTACGCCCTGGCAAGGCCCGGCACCGTCGTCTCCGCCCTGGCCGAACGGGACGGGCGGATCCACTGGAGCGGCGAAGGGCTCGACGACCCCGAGACGCGCACGGTCACCGATGTCACCGAACTCGGCCACCAGCACCGCTCGTTCGGGCAGCTGCGGCTGTTCAACCGGCTCACCCGGTGCACCGTCGAGGCCGGCCGTCTGGAACTGACCGGGCGGATCGTGCTGCCCCTGGACGCGCTGCCCGCCGCCACGCCCGTCGCCGTCCACCTGGAGCTGCGCCTGCGCGGCGGCGGCCGGGTCTTCCGGCTGCCCGTCGAGGAGGCCGCCCACCAGGGCGATGCCCTGACCTGGCGGCTCCGGCTCGACCCGCGCCTGCTGCCGGTACGCGGGATGAACGAGCGGGTCTGGGACACCCGGGTCATCGTCACGGCCGAGGGGCAGCGGGCGGTCGCCGATGTCTTCGCCGAGCGCGAAGTGGTCGGCAAGGGACGGCGGTTCCCCGCCAGGCCCCGCTTCGGCGCGCTCGGCCGGCTGCGCGCCGACACCTGGCTGCCGTACGCCACCGCGGGCGGGCATCTCGCCCTGGAACTTCAGGCCTGCCGCCGCCCCGCCCGCACCGCCCACCGGCTCGCGCACTACGCGACCAACTTCAGGCCCGCACGCAAGCTCAAGGCGTTCCTGAAGTCCCTGAAGAAGCAGCGCGACCGGCTGCACTCGGGACCCGTCAAGACCCGCGTCTACAACCGGCTGCTGCTCAAGCTGCCGGTGCGCAGGAACTCCGCCGTCTTCGAGAGCCACATGGGCAAGTGCTACGGCGACAGCCCGCGCGCGATCTACGAGGAGCTGCGCAAGCAGGGGCTCAAGACGCGCTGCACCTGGGCCTACGCGAGCTCGCCCGCCGGCTTCCCCGACGACGCGAAGCTGGTGCGCCGCTGGTCCTGGCGGTATCTGTGGGCCCTGGCCAGGGCCGAGTTCTGGGTCGACAACCAGGGCTTCCCGCATGCGCTCGGCAAGCGCCCGCGCACCACGTATCTGCAGACCTGGCACGGCACCGCGTACAAGCGCATGGGCTTCGACGAGACCGGGGTGCGGATGCAGAACCTGCCGCAGCGCGAGCGGCTGCAGCGCGCCGTGGACCGCTTCGACCGGTTCCTGGTCCGCTCCGAACACGATGTACGCACCCTCGGCGGCGCCTACCGCATCCCCGACGAGCGGCTGCTGCGGCTCGGCTATCCGCGTAACGACCGTCTCGTCGCGGCGCGGGCCAGGGACGAGGCGGAGGGCCGCTTCCCGCGCCCCGCGCTCGCCGCGAAGCTCGGCATCCCCGACCACAAGCAGGTCGTGCTCTACGCACCCACGTTCCGCGGCGCCCTCAAGAAGGACAAGAAGCTCCAACTCCAGCTGGACGTGAGGAAGTTCACGGAGAAGTTCGGCGACCGCTACACCCTCCTGGTGCGCCCCCACTACATGGAGCGCGCCGAACTCCCGGTGTGCGCGCCCGGCACGCTCTTCGACGTGTCGGACCACCATGACGTCAGCGAACTCCTCTGCCTCGCCGACGTACTGATCACGGACTACTCCTCGATCATGTTCGACTACGCGCTCCTCGACCGTCCCGTGGTCCTGTTCGCCCCGGACCTCGACGCGTACGCCGCCGAGCGCGGCAGCTACTTCGACCTGCGCGGGCGCGCACCGGGACCGGTCGTGGAGAGCGAGGAGGAGCTCCTTCGCACCTTCGCCGACCTCAAGCCCGCCGACACCGGCCATGCCGAGCAACGCCGAGCCTTCGCCGAGGAGTTCGGCGCCTACGACAACGGGGACTCCGCGCGCGCCGTGGTGGACGCCCTCTTCGTCAGGAGGACCTGCAAGTGAGCACCGCGACCGCGACGGCCACCACGGCCCGCGATGTCTTTCTCGTCTCCAACACCACCGACGAGCTCGGTGGTGTCACCGCCTGGATGCACCAGATGGCCCGCCTCTTCAAGCGGCACGGCCACCGTGTGCACGCCATCGGCGTCCACCGTGCCGACCTGAAGCTCTCCCTGCCCGACGACCTGGGCTACCCGGTCACCAGCCTCTACGCCGAACACCCGCCCACCGTGCGCCCGATGACGGGTCTTCGCCGGCTGCACCCGGTGGCCAGGCGCCGCGAGTCGGCCCGGCTCGCCGCCAAGCGCAGGGCCGTCGACCAGCTCTCGGAGATCTTCCGTACGGCCCGGCCCGGCGGCGTCATCGTGGTCACCCAGGTCTGGCCCATGGAGTGGCTGCGCGCGGCGGACACCGCGGGCCTGACCGTGATCGGCATGAGCCACGAGTCGTACGCGTACACCAAGGCCTGCCACCGCTACCGCTGGGTCAGGCACAACTACCCGCACGTCGACCGCTGGCTCACCCTCACCCAGGAGGACGCCGACCAGTGGATCGCCGACGGCATGCACAACGTGGGCTTCATGCCCAACGCCCTCGCCCATCTGCCCACGGTGCCCTCGCCCCGCAGCGAGAAGGTGGTCGCCTCCATCGGCCGCCTGCACGACCAGAAGGGCATCGACATGCTCCTGGACACCTGGGCCCAGGTGGCGCCGCACCGGCCCGACTGGACGCTGCGCGTCTACGGCGCGGGGGTCGAGGAGGACGAGCGCAAGCGGCAGTGCACTCTGCTCGGCCTGAACCGCTCGGTGCGCTGGATGGGCCGCACCGACGACGTACCGGGCGCGCTCGCCGGGGCCTCGGTGTTCGTGCAGTCCTCACGCGGCGAGGGCTTTCCGCTCGCCCTGATGGAGGCGATGGCCAGCGCAGTGCCGTGCGCGGCCTTCGACTGCGCGCCGGGCGTACGCGAGATCGTCCAGCACGGCGAGGACGGACTGCTCGCCCCGCCCGGCGACACCGGCGCCCTCGCCGACCGCCTGCTTCGCCTCACGGGCAACCCGCGGATGCGGGACGCGATGGGGGAACGGGCCCGGCAGAACGTGCAGCGGTTCTCCGAGGAGGAGATCCTGCGGCGCTGGGAGGACCTGTTCGCGCTGCTTGAGCGCTAGGCGCTCCGCGGGAAGCCCGGTAGGGCACCTGCGGGTGCGTCGTGGCTGGTCGCGCGGTTCCCCGCGTCCCTTTGGGGCACGGGGAACCACGCCGGACTTCCCTCAAGCCGCTTGGTGGAGCCCTTCAGCGGCGGCCCTTGAGCAGGCGGGCAAGGCCACTGCGGGCCGGCTGTGAGGGCACGTTCGGCAGTGCCTCCGAGGTGTGCCGGGAGGCAGGCTGCGCCGGTGCCTTCGCCTTCTTGCCGTCGATCCGGATCATCGGGTACCCGGCGACCTGCTCGGCGCCGTGCCACAGGTCGTCGCGGCCGCCCAGCATGGCGAGCAGCTCCGCGTGGATCTCGTCGTACGCACCCCACGTGCCGTAGAACTTGGTGGCCGTGATGCACAGCGGCTTCAGGCCCGTGGTGGCCACCGCGCCCCAGGTGGCGGCGGCCACGCCCGGGCAGTGCTCGGCGCGGAAGTCGTCCAGGACCACGATGCCGTCGGGGCCGAGGATGTCACGGGTGGCGGCGATGTCGCCGTGCACGTGCTCGTACAGGTGCGAGGCGTCGATGTGCGCGAAGCGGCAGCTGGCCGCCGGGACCTCGTCGGCGATCACCGAGGACGGGGCCTGCAGGATCACCGGCAGCTCGTCGTGGAACGAGCGGTAGTTGGCCTCGAAGGCGCGCCGGGTCAGGGTGGAGTAGGAGCGGTTCATCTCCTTGGAGTTGGAGTCGTCGGGGGCGGGTGAGTCGAAGAGGTCGCAGACCGTGAAGGTCTCGTCGGCACGCAGGTAGGAGCCCATGAAGATGGCGCTCTTGCCGAGGTAGGCGCCCAGTTCGAGGAGATCGCCGTGTTCCTCGCGCTCGGCCTGGCGACTGAGGATCCAGTCGAAGAGCAGCTGGTCGGCGGGGAAGAACCAGCCCTTCACATCGGCGAGCCTGGTGGGGCGTGGGAGGGCCTCGGTGGCTGATGCGGTGCTCATGGGTGCTCCTGGGGTCAGGTGCGTTCATATGGGCGTGTTGCGTGTGGGGGATGGCAACTCAGGGGTGCTCGCTGGGGAGCAGGGCGGTAAGCCCTTGGTACTGCTCGGGGAGGTGGTCGCCGGTTGCCGGGGCCGGTACGGGGCGGCGTTCCGCGAGCGGCACGACGGCCGGCAGGCCCGCGCTCTCGCCGAGGAACACATGGCGCACCACGCGCTCGGCGGCACGGCCGTCGTCGCAGCCGCAGAACCGTTCACGGAACGCGGTGCGCAGCTGGGTGGAGCGGGAGCCCCGCCAGTGCCCGGTCGCGAAGATGTCGATCAGCTCGTCCTCGCTGCGCGCGACGGTGCCGGGCGGGCAGGCCCGCAGGTCGAAGTAGGTGCCGCGGGCCGCTTCGTAGGCCTCCCAGTCGTCGGCGTACACGACGATCGGGCGGTCCAGGTTGGCATAGTCGAACATCAGCGAGGAGTAGTCGGTGATGAGCGCGTCGCTCGCCAGGCACAGCGACTCGACGCTCGGATGGTCCGATACGTCGATGAGCCGGGCGGAGTCCGCGCGGCTCAGGGGTGCGTCGTAGGAGTGGTGGGCGCGGGTCAGGACCGTGAAGCGGGGGCCGAGCGCGCGCAGCATCCGCTCCAGGTCGACGGAGGTGCGCTGGGTGCGGCGGTAGTCGCGGTAGGTCGGGGCGTACAGGATGGCGACGGTGCCCCGCGGGATGCCGAGGCCCTCGCGGATGCGGGCGACATCCTTCGAAGTGGCGCGCTGGAAGAGGTCGTTGCGCGGATAGCCGTACTCAAGTGTCTTGTACGAGCCAGGGAAGACGCGTTCCCAGATCAGGGTGGAGTGGCGGTTGGCCGACAGGACGTAGTCCCACTTGTCGACATTGGCCATCAGGGCGCCGAAGTCCATGTCGCGAGCGGCGGCCGGGCGGTCCTGCAGATCGAGCCCCATGTGCTTGAGCGGGGTGCCGTGCTGGGTCTGGATCAGCACCTGCCCGGGGCGCTTCTTGAGGCGGCGGTCGAAGTTGACGTTGTTCACCAGGTACTTGGCACGGGCCAGGGCCGTCCAGTACGCGGCGGTGCCGGGCGTCAGCTTCCTGCTGGCGGTCGGCACGGTGTGGTGGTGGGCGCTCTCGGCGATCCAGGCGGTGCGGATCTGCGGGGCGAGCTCGTGCAGCTTCTCCGCGATGGCTCCCGGGTTGCAGCTGTGTCCTCGTCCCCAATAGGCCGAGAACACCGCGTAGTTGTCGCGTACCGGCAGTCGCAGCTGGATCCGGTAGTGCAGCTGGAGCAGGCCTCCGCGCAGTGCCCGGCGGATGCCCGTGGTGAGGCCGCCGAGACGGTTCTTCACGGCCCTGACGGCCCACAGTGCGCGGTAGGTGCGGTGGGCGGCGAACTTGACGAGCCCGTGCCGGAGGCGGGTGCGGGGCTGCACCTGAGCGCCCTTGACGTGATGGCGGCGGTACTGGGCGCGGGCCTTGCGCAGGAACTCGGCCCGGCTGCCGCGCGGCAGCCGGCCGCGCCGGGTGAACACCGTGGAGTAGTGGTCGACCATGCGCCGGAACAGCACGGGCCGCCACCTGGCGAGCTCCGGCCGGGCGTCGACGAACGCGAAGACCCGGTCGTACTGGTCGAAGATGTCGAAGTGTTTCCGGCTGGTCGTGCCGAGGATGTTGCCCTGGCGGCGCTGCCGGTAGTGCACGCACACCCGGTCAAGGGTGGCGATCGTTTCCGCTGCCATCAGGACTGGATAGGTCCAGGGGGTGTCCTCGTAGTAACCGGGAGGGAACAGGAAGCCCTCCCGCTCGATGAATTCCCGGCGATACGCCTTGTTCCACACCACCATCAGAACCTTCAACAGGCCCGGCCGCTCGGCGAGTTGGAAGGGCGCCTCGCCCTCCTCGGTGAGCTGCGCGGAGTGCTGGTTGCGCACCGTCTCGCCGGTCCAGTACGTGCGGGCGTAGTCATGGACCAGGACGTCGGGGGAGCCGGTCTCCTTGAGGCGGTCGGCGATGGCCTGCAGGGCGCCCGGAGTGAGGGTGTCGTCGCTGTCGAGGAAGAGCAGATAGTCGCCGGTGGCGTGCTCCATGCCGGCGTTGCGGGCGCGCCCGAGGCCCACGTTCTCCTTGAGGTGCACCGGCTTGATCCGCGCGTCGGTGGCCGCGAGCTCGTCGATGATGTCGCCCGACGCGTCCGGTGAGCAGTCGTCGACCGCGATCAGCTCCAGGTCCGTGAACGACTGTCTCAGTACGGACTGGAGGGATTCGTGCAGGTATGCCTGCACCTTGTATGCGGGAACGATGACACTGAACCGGGGCAAGGCACATCCATGGGTCGGCGCGGGCATACTGCCCGGAAACGGCCGACGGGGCCCGGCGGTTACGCCGAATGCGGCAAAGGGGTGAGGGCGGTCTCCGGAGCCTTCCGGAGGACCGCCCTCATGGGTGGCGTACTCAAACTACGTACGAATACGGGGACTTCGGCCCGCGCGAGGTGCGCCCGCGAAGTGCGCCCGCGAAGTGCGCTACTTCACCGCGCCCGCCATCACGCCCGACACGAACTGGCGTTGGAAGGCGAAGAACACCGCGAGCGGGATCACCATCGAGATGAAGGCGCCCGGCGCGAGGATGGAGACGTTGTCGCCGAAGTGCCGCACCTGCTGCTGCAGGGCGACCGTGATCGGCGGGTTCTTGGAGTCGGCGAAGATCAGCGCGACCAGCATGTCGTTCCAGACCCACAGGAACTGGAAGATGCCGAGCGAGGCGATCGCGGGTCCGCCGAGCGGCATCACGACCCGGAAGAACAACCGGAGTTCACCGGCTCCGTCCAGACGGGCGGCCTCCAGGAGCTCCCTCGGGATCTCCGCGAAGAAGTTCCGAAGGAGGAAGATCGCGAAGGGCAGGCCGAAGGCGACATGGAAGATGATCACGCCGAGGGTCGTCTCGAAGATGCCGAGCGTGCCGAAGAGTTTCGAGACCGGGAGCAGCGCCACCTGCACCGGCACCACGAGCAGTCCCACGACGCCGAGGAACCACCAGTCGCGCCCCGGGAACTCCATCCACGCGAAGGCGTATCCGGCGAGCGAGCCGATCACGACGACGAGCAGCGTCGCCGGCACCGTGATCGAGACCGTGGAGAGCAGGGAGTTGGTGATGGTCTCGTCGTCGAGGAGATGCGAGTAGTTCTCGAAGGTGATCTGCGAGGGGACGGTGAAGACCTTCCACCAGCCGCTCGCGCTGATGTCGGCGGGGTCGCGCAGCGAGGACAGCGCGAGGCCGATCGTCGGCACCAGCCAGATCAGGCCGACGACCAGCAGGAACACCCGCAGCAGCCCGCCGCTCACGGCCTCCGCGATACGGGAGCCGACGGTCTGCTTGGCCTTCACGGCCCCGTGGGGTCCGTCGGGTGTGCCGGGGCCGGGGCCGGGGCCGGGGCCTGTGCCTGTGCCTGTGCCCGGGCCTGCGCCGCTGGCCGCGGCACCGGGGGTACCACTGTCGGCGCTCATCGCCGCACCTCCCTGCGCAGCCGTCGTACGTTGAAGGCCATCACGGGGATGACCAGGAGGAAGAGCAGGACGGCGATGGCACTTGCGACGCCCGAATCACGGTCCACGAAGGAGTTGTAGAGCTGCAGCGCGAGGACGTTCGCGTCGTCGCGGACATCGCCCGGCGCGATGATGAAGACCAGGTCGAAGATCTTCAGGACATTGATCATCAGGGTGACCGCGACCACCGCGAGCACCGGGGCGAGCAGCGGCACCGTCACTCTGCGGAAGACCTGCCACTCGTTCGCGCCGTCGACGCGGGCCGCCTCCAGGAGTTCGCGCGGAATACCGGCGAGGCCGGCCGCGATCAGCACCATGGCGAAGCCCGCCCACATCCACACGTAGCTCAGAATCACCGACAGGGTCACGAAGTTGAGCCCGATGAACGGGATCGCCTTCTCCGGCCCGAGCCAGTCCACGCCGTTGTACGGCTCGCGGAAGTTGCTTGCCGGGAAGCGGAGTTGGGCGCCGTCAGCTTCGTCCGAGAGCGCGAACGTGCCGTCCGCTGCCGCCTTCGTCGACTCCACGACCTTGCCGTCCTTGACGGCCTCGATCGTGATGCCCGGGTAGCCGGACTCCGTGGTGTCCGGGGCGTTGCGCGTGCCCACGCCCTTGCCGAGGGTGAAGTCCTGCCAGGCCGTCCCGGTCACCTTGGCCGGATCGGGTTGCGCGGGCTTCGCCGGCTCGGCGCCGTCCGGCATCTTCTCCTTGGGCACGCCGAGCAGTGGCAGCACCACGGGTTCACCGGCCTTGACCGTCGTACGCGTGATGAAGCTGCCGCCACCGCCCGCCTTGAGCGGTGACTCCTGGCCCGGATGTGCCTTCGGGAACGCCGAGGACTCCGCGAAGGTGTCGTGCACCCCCACCCAGACGGCGTTCAGGGCACCCCGGTCCGGGTCCTGCTCGTACACCAGGCGGAAGATGATGCCCGCGGCGAGCATCGAGATCGCCATCGGCATGAAGACGAGCAGCTTGAAGGCGGTGCCCCAGCGGACCCGCTCGGTGAGCACCGCGAAGATCAGGCCGAGGGCCGTGGCGATGGCGGGGGCGAGCACCACCCAGATCGCGTTGTTCTTGATCGCGGTGAGGATCGTGTCGTCGGTGAACAGCTCCCCGTAGTTGGCGAACCCCGAGAAGTCCCCCGACTTGTCGAAGAAGCTGCGGTAGATCGAGTACCCGATCGGGTAGACCACGAGCGCCCCGAGCAGCACGAGCGCGGGCAGCAGGAAGGCCACTGCCAGTCGCTTGCGGGTGCCGGTGACGCTCTTGCGCTGCTGCGGGGCCGGGGACGCCTTGGCGGCGCCCCCGGCCGTGGCCGTTGACACCGCGTCAGTCCTTGTAGGCCTTGGCGGCGGCGGCTTCGAGGGTCGTCTGGGTGCCGGCGACGTCCTTCGGGTTCTTCAGGAAGTCCTGCAGGGCCTTCCACTCGCCCTTGCCCGGCGTACCGCCGAAGGCCTGCGGGGCCTGGTCGGACATGTCGAAGCGGATGTCGTCGCCCGCCGCGATCAGTGCCTTGGCGATATCGCGCTGGACGTCATTGGGGTACGCGGCGACGTCGAGGTTCTTGTTCGGCGAGATGAAGCCGCCCGCCTTCGCCCAGATCGCCGCGGCGTCCGGCGAGGCCAGGAAGGTGAGCAGGGCCTGTGCGCCCTTGCTGTCCTTCAGGGCCACGGCCGCGTCACCGCCGACCACCGCGGGCGACTCGTCGCCGACCGCGGGGAACGGGAACACCTTGGCGTCCGTGCCGACCTTGGCCTTGGTCTCCGAAATGGCGAGCGAGACCATGTCGCCCTCGAAGACCATGCCCGCCTTGGGCTGGTCGCCGCCGACGAAGGTCTGCTTGACCGACTCGGGGAACTCCGTGCCGAGCGCGCCCTTGGCGCCGCCCGCGACGAAGTCCTTCTTCCCGAAGAGCTCACCGAGCGTGGTCAGCGCCTGCTTCACGGACGGATCCGTCCACTTGATCTTGTGCTGGGCGAGCTGGTCGTACTTCTCCGGGCCCGCCTGTGACAGATAGATGTTCTCGAACCAGTCCGTGAGGGTCCACGCCTCGGCACCGGCGACCGACACCGGGGCGATACCCGAGTCATAGATGGTCTGCGCCGTCTGCAGGAAGTCCTTCCAGGTCTTCGGCTCCTGGCCGCCGGCGTTCTTCATGACCGCGGTGTTGTACCAGACCAGGGACTTGTTGGCGGCCTTGAAGTAGACGCCGTACTGCTTGCCGTCGACCGCGCCGAGCTGCTTCCAGCCGTCCGCGTAGTTCTTGTCCAGCTGCGCCTGTGCCTCCGCGCCCACCGGCTTGGCCCACTTGTTGGCCACGGCCTGCTCGATCGCGCCGACCTGCGGCAGCATCGCGACATCCGGCGGCTCGCCGCCCGCCACCTTCGACTCCAGGAAGCCGATGATCGGGTCCTGCGCGGGTACGAAGGACACCTGGGCCCCGGTGCGCTTCTCGAACTCGTCGAGTACCTGCAGGAAGACCTTGCGCTCCGCGCCGCCCCAGACGGCGGAGACGGATACCTTCTCGCCGTCCAGCTTGGGCAGTTGGACGGTGGGCTTGCTGCCCTCGTCCGTGCCGCCGCCCTTCTTTCCGTCGTCCTTGTCGTCGCCGCCGCAGCCGGTGAGAGCGAGAGCGCCCGCGGCGACGATCGCTATGGCGGCCCTGCGTGTGCCTCGGCGTGTGCCTCTGCGTGTGTGAAGAGTTGTGCGCATCACTGCCCCGTCTCTCCCATTGCGCGTGCGGTGCGCTGTCCCATGCGGACATGCTGCGCGGTGCGCTGTCCCGTGCGCACAGGTCTACGCCCGGCGCCCGAGGCCCGGCAATAGCGCCTGCCGAGTCAAGTGGGCGATCGTGACCGGCTCGTGACGTGCGGGCATGCGGCTGATACGCGGTTGGCGTGGGAGGGCGGACGGCACGCTCGGAAGTTGTCGCCGAGTGAGTGGTGATGTTGCTCAACTGCCCCTTGAGTGACTTGAGTTCGGGGCTGGGGTGGGGTGCTGGGGGCTTGGCGAAGTCGGGGGCGGTTCCCGGCGCCCCCGAAGGGGCGCGGGGAGCCGCGCGACCAGCCACGACGCACCCGCAGGTGCTCTACCGGACTTCCCGCGGAGCGCTAGGCGGATGGTGCCCCGGTGCCGGACGGGACGCTCGCAGCTGCCCGCTCAAGGGCACTCGCGAGGAGCGCGAGGTCCGTCGGGCCGTTCCCCAGCTCGCGCACCGGGCGGCGGGCCGGCGGGTCGCCCATGCGCTGCCATTCCAGGGGGACGGCCGTGGGACGCAGCGTCGACGTACGCGGGATGCGGCCGGTGACACGGCCTGCCTGGAAGGGGACCGCGGGGCCGTCCGCCGTGTGCAGCCGGCCCCGGCCCGGTGCCGGGTCCTCCGGGGCGGCCGAGGGGGCGTCGAGCACGATGCGCAGGGCCGCCTGGTGGGCGAACTCCGTGTCGGCGGTGCGCTCCGGGCGGCCGGTGGTCGCCATCAGATGCACGCCGAGCCGCTCGCCGTCCCGGACGACGGCCTCCAGAGCGCGGACGACCGAGCCCGCCGACGGCCGCCCCGGCGCTCCGAGCGCGGGCGCCACCAGGGCGTCGATGTCGTCGACGAGCACGACGAGACGGGGGAGGGACGCGTCGGGTCCCGGCTCCTGAGTCTGGCCTGAACTCGCGGATTTCGTACGCAACTTGAGGGTGGTGCTGGGCGGGGTGTCCAGGTCGCCGGAGCCCCCGGAGAGCCCGCCGGGATCCTGGGCGGCGGAGGTCGGCGCGGCCCCGGTGGAGCCGCCGCCCGAGCGGCTGCGCTGGGCCACTATCCGGCCCGATACCGCCCGCTGTGTGTGCCACTCGGCGAAGCCGATCCGGCCGAGCAGCTCCGCGCGGCGCTTCAGCTCGGCGCTCAGCGCCTGGGCGAACTCCCGCATCCGCACCGGGTCGTTGGCCGCGAGATGGGTGGTGACATGCGGCAGATCCGTGCAGACCCGCAGGCCGTCGCCGCGCTCGCCGCCCGCGCCGTCGACCAGGATGAGCCCCAGCCGGTCCGGGCGCTCCGCGGAGGCGAGCGCGGCCGCGGCGGAGCGCAGGAGCTCCGTCCTGCCGCTGCCCGGCGGGCCCTCGGCCAGCAGATGCGGGCCCGATGTCACCAGGTCGGCGCACACGGGGCCGCGGGGGCCCGCCCCGAGCACGGCCTGGGCGCGGCCGCCGAGCGCCTCAGGGTCGTCCGCCGCGGCCGCCCAGCGGGCCATCAGGGACGCCGGGGTGGCCCTGGCGAGGCCCAACTCGTCGAGCAGACGGGCCGCTTGGGGGAGCGGGGCGGCCACGCGTGTGTGCCGCTCGCCGGCGGTGTCCGCGGCCCGCAGCGGTGCGAGTGCGCGGGCGAAGCGCTCCGCCCAGGCGGCGGACACGGCGTCCACCGAGGCGACGGTGCCATGGCCCACAGGGCGGCCCTGGGACGTACGCAGGAGCCGCAGCGCCGTGGCCACATCACCGCTCAGGAGGGCGACGGCACCGCACGCGCGGAAGGCGGGCGAGGAGGCACAGGCCGCTTCATAGGTGGCGGCGACCGGAGACGCGGGTGAGGCGGCGGGCGTCTCGGCGAGGCACACCACGTGGATCCCGGCCGCGGGTCCTTCGGCGGCGAGCCGCACGGTCGCCTCCCGCAGCCCGGCCGAACCGGGGTCGCCGTCGACGACGAGCACCGTGAAGGGGCCGGTGAAGCCGGTGCCCCTGGCGTCCGTGCCCCTGGAGTCGGTGTTCGTGAAGTCCGTGTCCCTGGAGTCGGTGTTCCCGAAGTCCGTGTCCCTGGCGTCCGTGCCCTGTGCGGCGGACAGCGTGGTGCCTTGCGCGGGGGGCCGAGCTTCGTCGGGCGGTCCGGTGACGGTGCCGGACTGTGCGGCGTTCGCCTGTGCGGTGAGCGGGCCCGGCTGGGTGGCGGAGCCGCCCGGCTGTGCCGTGACCGTGCCCGGCTGGGCGGAGAGCCTGTCCTGCTGGCGCTCCTCCAGGCGGCGAAGGAGCTCACCCGTGCGGGCGGCGGCCTGGTCGCGGTCGTACGCGAGGAGCAGCCGGCAGTCCTGGCCGTGCCCGGGCCGCAGATGCGGGAGCCAGCCGAGCCAGGCCCACTGCTCGACGCGCTCCTCGGTGCTGCGGCCCCGGTCGGTGCTGAGCAGCACGATCTCCAGGTCTGTGGGCGCGTGCAGCGCGGCGAGCTGGGCGAGCACCGCGCGGGCGAGCCCGGCCAGGCGCGGCCGCGGTCCGGCGAGCCCCAGGGCGCCGGCCTCGCGAAGGCCGACCGTCACGGGCACGGCCGGGAGCAGGCCCGCGCCGTCGGGCGCCGTCCGGTCCGCGGTGCCCAGACGCACGGCGAGCGCCTCAGGGTGCGCCGGATCGCGCTCCCACAGACGGGGCCCGGGGCCGAGTGCGGTGAGCAGCAGTGTGGACGGGTCGGGCCAGGCCTCGGGTGCGGGTGCCTCGGCGGCCGGAGCGTGCGCCACCGGGCCGGCGGCGGGCGGCGGCTGCTCACCGCGCCCGCCGGTCAGCCGTCTCGCCCAGGCGCTCAGGCCGCCGCGCCTGCGGACCTGCCGCGGCACGGTGGTGCCCCGCGCGGGCGTGCCCGCGCGCTGGGGTGCGGTGCCTTGGGGGTGCCCCTGGTCCTGGGTTTCCTGGCCCTGGTCGTATGCGTGGTCCTGGCCGTGCGGCCCTTCGTAGGCCTCGGACGGGGCGAGGGGTGCGCCGCGGCCGTAGGTCGGATCGCCGGCCGTGGCCGGGGTGCCGCCGTCGCCGTACCCGCTCACCGTCGTCCCTATGGGCGGGGCCAGGAATTCTCCGAGGGAGGACGTGCTCGGTGCGGCGCCTCCGGCATGGGACGTCGCGGGGGAGCCCGCGGGGGCTCCCGGACCGGAACCCGGCAGTCCCGTCCCCGTCCCCGCAGGAGAAGCCGCCCCCAAGTAAGAGGCCGCCTCATCGGCCCCGACCCGCAGATGCCCTTCGCCGTCCGCGACCGCGGGCAGTGCCTCCGACGTGTCCTGTGCGGGGCTCAGGCGGAGTGTGGACTCGCCGATCCGCAGCAGTGCTCCGGGGGAGAGGCGCACGGCCTGCTCGGTGACCGGGCGGCCGTCCACCGCCGTGCCGTTCGTCGAGTTCAGGTCGGCTACCGAGACGCGGCCGTCGGGGCCGACGGTCACCGCGCAGTGCAGCCGGGAGACATCCGGGTCGTCGAGGGGCACGTCCGCGTCGGCGGAGCGGCCGATGCTGATCCGGCCGCCGTGCAGCAGATGAACGCCGCCCGCGTCGGGTCCCGCGACGACATGCAGCCGGGCCGCGGCGCCTTCGGCGGAGGGGGCGGGCTCGGCCGGACCCTGCAGCGAGAGCACCGCGCCGTCGAGCAGCGGGGGCTCACCGAGGGTGGCCTCCCTGGCGTCCAGGCGGTCCGTGCCCGCGTACACCACAGTGGGGCCTTCCGGGATGCCGACCGCGGTGGCCAGGCCGGAGGCCACGGCCGAGAGCGCGGTCCCCGCGGGGGCGGTGACGAGCACGTCACAGGCACGGGGCAGCGCGCCCTGAGCGGACTGCGGTGTCCGGCCGCTGAGCGGCCCGAGGACGGTCAGCCGGATCTGCATCGCCGTCAGCGGTCCCTTCTGCGCGGGTGCCCGGCAGGGGGACGGCCCATGTGACTCCCCCCACCGCACACGGCATGGCTCCGTGCTGCTGTGCATCCTCGCACCTGGCACTGACAACACGCCCGCCACCCACCGGTAAGTGATCTTGATTGGCTGGGTCTGCTCGCAAAAGTGCCTGCACAGGCCTGGTTGGGATCGTTGTTGAAGGTCCCGCGAAGTACTGCTGAAGATCGGCGGCCAAGGGTGACCGAAGATCACGTTCCGGGTCCCGGCAACCAACGGCCGCGAGAGCGCGTCTTTCCTTCGAACCGATGTGTGCCGGTGAGGTGTACCGGTATTGAGCCGGGGCAGGCGACGCCAGACCGGCGACCTGTTCGGCCCCACTACAGTGGATCGGAACACCGAAGAGACAGCCGGTCGGAAAGCCAGGCGGACAGCGGGTCGGGACATCAGGACGTTCCCGGAAATCACCAGGACGCCCGGGTGTCCGTGCCGACCTCAGGACCAGATCGACCCAGATCGACAGGGAGCGCATGACGTGCGGCCGGTAGGCAGCAAGTATCTGCTCGAGGAGCCGCTCGGACGCGGCGCCACGGGCACCGTCTGGCGAGCCCGCCAGCGCGAGACCGCGGGTGCTGAGGCCGCAGTGGCCGGGCAGCCCGGCGAGACCGTCGCGATCAAGGTCCTCAAGGAGGAGCTGGCCAACGACGCGGACGTGGTGATGCGCTTCCTGCGCGAGCGCTCCGTTCTGCTGCGCCTGACGCACGAGAACATCGTCCGCACCCGCGACCTGGTCGTCGAAGGTGATCTCCTCGCCCTCGTCATGGACCTCGTCGAGGGCCCCGACCTGCACCGCTACATCCGTGACAGCGGGCCGATGACCCCGGTCGCGGCCGCGCTGCTCACCGCGCAGATCGCCGACGCCCTGGCCGCGAGCCACGCCGACGGTGTCGTGCACCGGGACCTCAAGCCCGCGAACGTCCTCCTGAAGGACGACGAGGGCGGTATGCGTCCGATGCTCACCGACTTCGGCATCGCGCGCCTCGCCGACTCCCCGGGCCTGACCCGCACCCATGAGTTCGTCGGCACCCCCGCCTATGTGGCGCCCGAGTCCGCCGAGGGCCGCCCGCAGACGTCCGCCGTCGACATCTACGGCGCCGGCATCCTGCTGTACGAGCTGGTCACGGGCCGTCCGCCGTTCGCCGGCGGCACCGCGCTCGAAGTCCTGCACCGGCACCTCAGCGAGGAGCCGCGCCGTCCGACCACCATCCCCGAACCGCTGTGGACGGTCATAGAGCGCTGCCTGCGCAAGAACCCCGACGAGCGGCCCAGCGCCGAGAACCTCGCCCGTGGTCTGCGTACGGTCGCCGACGGCACCGGCGTGCACGCCAACTCGGCGCAGATCGCCGCCGCCGAAGGCGTGGGCGCCCTGCTCGCCCCGGACCCGGCGCCGGCCCATGTCCCCGACACCCCGGGCGCCGCCGACCCGACGCAGGTCCTGCCGAACAACGCGGGCTCGTACGACCCCAACGCGGCGACCAGCGTCATGCAGCACACCGGTGGTGACGGCGGGGGCCAGGGGGCCGACCCGACCGCGGTGCTGCCGCCCGTGCCGCCGCGCCCCGACGGCCCGCCGCAGTCCGACGACCCGCACCCGTGGCAGAACCAGCTGCGGGCCGCCCGCGACCGCAACGACCAGACGCAGGTGCAGTACCTGGACCCGAGCCAGGACCCGCTGCGCCGCCGCCCGCAGCGCCAGCCCCAGCAGCCGCAGGGCGGTTACGGCTACCCGCAGCAGCAGCCTCAGCAGCACCAGCCGCAGCGCTACGCACCCGCGCCGCAGCCCCAGCAGCCGCCGCAGCGCTACGCACCTCCGCAGCAGCCGCCGCCCCAGCAGCCGCGGCCGCCGCGCGAGCCGCGCCGCCGCAGCGCCAACCCGATGCGGATCCCGGGCCTCGGCTGCCTCAAGGGCTGCCTGTTCACGATCGTCATCCTCTTCGTGGCCGGCTGGCTCGTCTGGGAGTTCAGCCCCCTGCAGGGCTGGATCGGCACCACCAAGGGCTACTGGGAGCAGTTGACCGACTGGGTCTCCACGGTGTCCGGCTGGGTCGGCGATCTCGGCGGCAACTCCAAGTGACGATTCCCGCGCGGGACCCCGGAGAACGGGGCCCGCGCGGGAGTGCGTTGGATGAACCCGTCCCGCGCTTCTGGTGACCTATCCCGCGCGAAAACCCCAAGTTCCCGCCCGCCCTGCAGATTTGTCGACGTCTG
The DNA here is from genome assembly GCF_042665355.1 of Streptomyces monticola. NCBI lineage: Bacteria > Bacillati > Actinomycetota > Actinomycetes > Kitasatosporales > Streptomycetaceae > Streptomyces > Streptomyces monticola. The sequence goes on from NZ_JBHTCF010000025.1 coordinate 21,041, forward strand.
CAGGGTGATTTCTCCCACGGAAGTGAAGGTTGCCGACTCAGCCGCGTAGCTTTGTCGTCAACAGGAGCCCGTAGGAGCAGTTTTGGCACGGAAAATCGGCAGCCGGTACACCGCCCACCAGATTCTGGGACGCGGTTCCGCCGGCACTGTGTGGCTCGGCGAGGGACCCGAGGGGCCCGTCGCCATCAAGCTGCTGCGCGAGGACCTCGCCTCCGACCAGGAGCTCGTCGGCCGCTTCGTGCAGGAGCGCACCGCGCTGCTCAGCCTTGAGGACCCTCATGTGGTGGGCGTGCGCGACCTGGTGGTCGACGGCAACGACCTCGCTCTGGTGATGGACCTCGTACGGGGCACGGATCTGCGGACCCGCCTGGAGCGGGAGCGCAGGCTCGCCCCCGCGGCGGCGGTCGCCATCGCGGCGGATGTCGCCGACGGCCTGGCCGCCGCGCACGCCGCGGGCATCGTGCACCGCGACGTGAAGCCGGAGAACGTCCTGCTCGACATGCAGGGCCCGCTCGGCCCCGGCGGCGCGCACCCGGCGCTGCTCACCGACTTCGGCGTCGCGAAGCTGGTCGACTCACCCCGCCGCACGCGCGCGACGAAGGTGATCGGCACCCCGGACTATCTGGCCCCCGAGATCATCGAGGGCCTGCCGCCACGGGCGGCGGTCGACATCTACGCCCTGGCGACGGTGCTCTACGAACTCCTCGCCGGATTCACGCCGTTCGGCGGCGGTCACCCCGGAGCGGTGCTGCGCCGGCATGTCACGGAGACGGTGGTTCCGCTTCCGGGCATCCCCGACGAGCTGTGGCAGCTCCTCGTGCAGTGCCTCGCCAAGGCACCCGCGTCCCGCCTGCGCGCGTCGGAACTGGGCGCGCGGCTGCGGGATCAGCTGCCGCTCCTCACAGGCATGGGGCCCCTGGAAGTCGACGAGCCGGACGCGGAGCAGGAGGAGGATTCCTCGTACGCGGAGCAGGAGCCGTACGACCCTGCTCCCGGCACACCGCGGCGCGGCGCCGTCCCGCTCGTGCCGGGCACCGCGACGGACTCCAACCGCGACACCCATACGTCGATGCGGGTGCCGGGCCCCGACGAGCTGGCCGGCGGTGCCCGCGGCACGGCCCGTGCCCCCAGGGCGGCCGGCTCGCCGCGCCCCGGCTCGGCCCGCCATCGCGCCGAGGCCCGGCGCCGGCGTCTGACCCTGGGCGCCGCCGCGGTGGCGCTCGTCGCCGCGGTCGGTGTCGGCAGCTGGCTCGCGACCAGCGGTGACGACGCGGACGCGACCCCCAAGGACGACGACGGCAGCAACCCCACGGCCCCGGCGAACCCCTGAGGCGAGCGGCACCGAGGGCGTCCAGAGGCTCTCGGAAAGGCGGCTGTCCACAGGGGGATAGCGGCGGTTCGCCGAGCCGTTACGCTGGTGTCGTGGCAGTCGTCGATGTTTCCGAAGAGCTCAAGTCCCTCACGTCCACCATGTCGTCCATCGAGGCGGTCCTGGACCTGGACGCGATGAGGGCCGATATCGCCGTGCTCGAGGAGCAGGCCGCGGCACCGTCCCTGTGGGACGACCCGGAGGCGGCCCAGAAGATCACGAGTCGGCTCTCGCACCTGCAGGCCGAGGTCCGCAAGGCGGAGGCCCTGCGCAGCCGGATCGACGACCTGGGCGTGCTCTTCGAGATGGCCGAGGAGGAGGACGACCCGGACACCCGCGCCGAGGCCGAGGCCGAGCTGACCGAGGTCAAGAAGGCCCTCGACGAGATGGAGGTCCGTACCCTCCTCTCCGGTGAGTACGACGCGCGCGAGGCCCTGGTCAACATCCGCGCGGAGGCGGGCGGCGTGGACGCCGCCGACTTCGCCGAGCAGCTCCAGCGCATGTACCTGCGCTGGGCCGAGCGCCACGGCTACGGCACAGAGGTCTACGAGACGTCGTACGCAGAAGAGGCCGGCATCAAGTCGACCACCTTCGTCGTCAAGGCCCCCTATGCCTACGGCACGCTCTCCGTCGAGCAGGGCACCCACCGCCTCGTGCGGATCTCGCCGTTCGACAACCAGGGCCGCCGTCAGACCTCCTTCGCCGGCGTCGAGGTCCTGCCGGTCGTCGAGTCCAGCGACCACGTCGAGATCGACGAGTCCGAGCTGCGCATCGATGTGTACCGCGCCTCGGGCCCCGGCGGCCAGGGCGTCAACACCACCGACTCCGCGGTCCGCATCACCCACATCCCGACCGGCATCGTGGTCTCCTGTCAGAACGAGCGCTCGCAGATCCAGAACAAGGCGAGCGCGATGAACGTCCTGCAGGCCAAGCTCTTGGAGCGCCGCCGTCAGGAGGAGCAGGCCAAGATGGACGCCCTCAAGGGCGACGGCGGCAACTCCTGGGGAAACCAGATGCGTTCGTACGTTCTGCACCCTTACCAGATGGTGAAGGACCTGCGCACCGAGTTCGAGGTCGGTAATCCGCAGTCCGTGCTCGACGGCGAGATCGACGGCTTCCTTGAGGCCGGTATCCGCTGGCGTAAGCAGCAGGAGAAGTAGTCGGCGAAAGCCGCAGCACAGCGGCCCTTTATCGACAAGGCAACTGCCGCCCAAGAGAGCTTTCTCGGGCGGCAGTTGCCTTTTGCGTCACAGTCGCATCTCCCTACTACGGTCAACTCACTTCATAACGGACATCCCACCCGCAACGGCCTTGACGCTGCCTTTAATTCTGGGAAAGCTGGCGCGCGGCATGCGTATTACTGGGGCGCGTGTGACGGGGGCCGGATGACTACTCCCAACAGCCTTCGCCCTGGGCGCTGCTCCACTGACGAAACAGCTACTGGGGGTAGCAGCAGATGACGAAGAAGACGCGGATCCGCGTTGCGCGGATAGCCGCCGGTGCGGTGATCGCGGCCGGTGCTTCGCTGGCCGCGGCCGGCGCCGCTTCCGCCGTGGGCATCGATGTCGACCTTCCGGGCGGCGGCGGTGTCAACGTGGGCGTCGGAGAGGACGGCGCGAATGTCGGCGTCGAACTCCCCGGCGGCGATGACGGCGACGAGCCGACGGACCCGCCCACGGGCCTCCCGACGGACCCGCCGACCGATCTCCCCACCGACCCGCCGACCGACCTCCCGACGGACCCCACGGACCCGACGGACGAGCCGACGGACCCCACGGACCCGACGGACGAGCCCACCGACCCGACGGAGCCCACGGACCCGACCGACGAGCCCACCGACCCGGGTAACGGCAACGGCAACGGTGGCAACAACGGCGGCGGCAACGACAACACCAACCCTGACGGCGGCAACCAGCCGGTCGAGCAGGGCCAGGGCAAGGAGGGCCTGACGGACACCGCTCCGCAGACCCCCGCCGACACGGGCAAGGACAAGGGCGAGCTCGCCGAGACGGGCGCGGCCGAGACCACCTACCTGCTGATCGGTGCCGCCACGATGATCGCGGGCGGTATCGGCTTCCGCATGCTGCCGCGTGTGGTCGCCGGCCGTAACGCCGCTGCCTGATCACTGGCAGTAGCCAAGCGGTACCAGCGGTAAGCGAAAGGGCCCGGAGCGAAAGCTCCGGGCCCTTTCGTGCTGTCCGAAGGGGGGTGTGCCTGGTGTCTGGAGGCGGTCATGCAGGTCATGCAGGTCATGCAGGTCGTGCAGGCGGGGCTCAGGCCGCCTGGTGGGCCAGGAGGGCCATGGCGCCGATCAGCATCACCAGAAGCGCTATCAACGCGACGGGGTTGAGGCCGGCGAAAAGGCCGCCCTGCTGCATCCGCTCGCGGTTCGCCCGGCATACGGGGCAGCGCCCTTCGCTCACCGGTGCCGCGCAGTTCGCGCACACCAACCTGTCAAAGGTCATGCCGCCTCCTCCTCCCGCGCGGCGAAGCCGCAATGCAGTCTGCTCGCGCCGCAATGCATGAGTCTGCTCCGCACAACGCTCAGGGAAACGCAACCGTTCCCCCTACCACTGTGCCAGCTTCCCCGGATTTCGGCGCGCCCCGCCGGAAGTCGTCTGATTCCGCCCGATGTGTTCTCGGTCGCACCAGGGTCAGATCCGTGAGAAAACGCGCAACCAAGGACGCCGACTGCGCCGCGCACTCCGCTTCGCGTAGGGTCTCGCTCACCTACCCCCGGCGACCCGTGGTGCATCCGTGATCCGATTCGACAACGTCTCCAAGACCTACCCCAAGCAGACCCGTCCTGCTCTGAGGGATGTCTCCCTCGAGATCGAGAGGGGCGAGTTCGTCTTCCTGGTGGGGTCTTCCGGCTCCGGTAAGTCCACCTTCCTGCGGCTGATCCTGCGCGAGGAGCGGGCCAGCCACGGCCAGGTGCACGTCCTGGGCAAGGACCTGGCGCGCCTGTCCAACTGGAAGGTGCCGCACATGCGCCGCCAGCTGGGCACCGTCTTCCAGGACTTCCGGCTGCTGCCCAACAAGACCGTCGGCGAGAACGTCGCCTTCGCGCTCGAAGTGATCGGCAAGCCGCGCGGCACCATCCGCAAGACGGTCCCCGAGGTGCTCGACCTGGTCGGGCTCGGCGGCAAGCAGGACCGGATGCCCGGCGAGCTGTCCGGCGGTGAGCAGCAGCGCGTGGCCATCGCCCGCGCCTTCGTGAACCGGCCGATGCTGCTGATCGCGGACGAGCCCACCGGCAACCTGGACCCGCAGACCTCCGTCGGCATCATGAAGCTGCTCGACCGCATCAACCGGACCGGGACCACCGTGGTGATGGCCACCCACGACCAGCAGATCGTGGACCAGATGCGCAAGCGCGTCATCGAGCTGGAGAAGGGCCGCCTCGTCCGCGACCAGTCGCGCGGCGTCTACGGCTACCAGCACTGAGCACGAGCCCCAAGCAGTAGCGGGCAGCTACGAGAAGCACTGAAAGGACGCCATGCGCGCCCAATTCGTCCTGTCGGAGATCGGCGTCGGTCTCCGCCGTAATCTCACGATGACCTTCGCGGTCATCGTCTCCGTCGCCCTCTCCCTGGCTCTGTTCGGCGGCTCGCTGCTCATGCGCGACCAGGTGAGCACCATGAAGGGCTACTGGTACGACAAGGTCAACGTCGCCATCTTCTTCTGCAACAAGGGAGATGCCGAAACCGACCCGAAGTGCACCAAGGGCGCGGTCACCGCGGAGCAGAAGAAGACGATCGAATCCGATCTGGACAAGATGCCGGTCGTCGAGAACGTCATCCACGAGTCGAGCGACGAGGCGTACAAGCACTACAAGGAGCAGTTCGGCGACTCGCCCCTGGTCAACTCGCTCACCCCGGACCAGATGCAGGAGTCGTACCGCATCAAGCTGAAGGACCCCGAGAAGTACCAGGTGATCGCCAGTGCCTTCTCGGACCGGCCGGGTGTGCAGTCCGTGCAGGACCAGCGCAAGACCGTCGACAACCTCTTCGAGCTGCTCAACGGCATGAACTACGCGGCGCTCGCGGTGATGGCCCTGATGCTGATCGTCGCCCTGATGCTGATCGTCAATACCGTGCGCGTCTCGGCGTTCAGCCGCAGACGTGAGACCGGCATCATGCGGCTCGTCGGCGCGTCCAGCTTCTATATCCAGATGCCGTTCATCCTGGAGGCCGCCTTCGCGGGGCTGCTCGGTGCCGGTGTCGCCTGCGTGATGCTGGTGATCGGCCGCTACTTCCTGATCGACCACGGCCTTGCGCTCGCCGACAAGCTGCAGTTGATCCAGTTCGTCGGCTGGGACCAGGTGATCGCCACCCTGCCGTACATCCTTGTGATCGGTTTGCTGATGCCCGCGATGGCAGCGTTCCTCGCGCTGCGCAAGTACCTCAAGGTGTGACACATGTCCAGGGCGCCGTGCGGTCAACCGGCCGTGCGGCGCCCTGCGTTGTCCTAGACTCACCGTCATGTCGGGCCCCGATATGTTCTCCCGGCCCCGCCGCATCCGCCGCGGGGCGGCCCTGACATTGGTCTTCGCGAGTGTTCTCGCGACCGGTGCCGCGACCGGCTCCTGGAGTGACCAAGGCCGGAAAGCCCCTGATCTGTCCGTCCGTTCGGCAGCCGCGGCGAGCGACGACCGGGTGACCGACGCCGCCGCCGAGGCGATGGCCGACGGCAAGTCGCCGAGCGAGGCCGCCGAGGAGGCGGTCAGCCGCAGCGGCGACCGCTGGGGCGCGGTCTACGACGAGGCCGAGTACCGCGCCTTCGAGGACGAGCTCGACGGCGAGTACATCGGCGTGGGCCTGTGGACCCGCCGCACCGGGAGCGGGTCGATCGAGGTGACCCGGGTGCAGCGTGGCGGCCCCGCCGACCGCGCCGGGATCAGCGCGGGCGACCGGGTGCGCGCCATCGACGGCCACCGCATAGAGGGCCGTCCCGTCAGTGAGGTCGTCCACCGCCTGCGCGGTGACGCCGCCGACCCGGGCAGCGAAGTGGAGATCGGCCTGCAGCGCGGCACGCGCGCGTGGACCCAGAAACTGCGCCGGGCCCGCCTGGCGTCCCCTTCGGTCACCGTCAGGAACCTCGACGGCGGCACCCTGCTGATCAAGGTCACCGCCTTCACCAAGGGATCGGGGGAGCGGGTGCGCGAGGCGGTCCGCTCGGCCCCGCACGGCACCGGAGTCCTGCTCGACCTGCGGGGCAACGCGGGCGGCCTGGTCGCGGAGGCCGTGCTCGCCGCGTCCGCCTTCCTGGACGGCGGCCTCGTGGCGACGTACGGCGTACGGGGAGAGCAGCGTGCCCTGCACGCGGAGTCCGGCGGCGACACGGACAGACCGCTGGTCGCGCTCGTCGACGGCGGCACGATGAGCGCGGCCGAACTCCTGGCGGGAGCCCTGCAGGACCGCGGTCGTGCGGTGGTCGTGGGCTCCCGGACCTTCGGCAAGGGCTCGGTGCAGATGCCGAGCAGACTCCCCGACGGCTCGGTCGCCGAACTCACCGTCGGCCACTACCGCACCCCGTCCGGCCGGGTCGTCGACGGCCGTGGCATCACCCCCGACCTCGAGGTGGCCGAGGGCGCGGAGTCCAGGGCCCGCACAGTATTGAGTGGCCTCGGCACCCCCTCGTAGTGCGAAAATGGCCGCACTATGGCTACCAAGAAAAAGGGCAAGGACAAGGACACGGGCGACGGTCGCAAGATCATCGCCCAGCACAAGAAGGCCCGGCACGACTACCTCATCCTCGACACGTACGAGTGCGGCATCGTCCTGACCGGCACCGAGGTCAAGTCGCTGCGCCAGGGGCGGGCTTCGCTCGCGGACGGCTTCGTGCAGATCGACGGCCACGAGGCCTGGCTGCACAACGTGCACGTGCCGGAGTACACCCAGGGCACCTGGACCAACCACGCCGCGCGGCGCAAGCGCAAGCTCCTCATGCACCGCGCGGAGATCGACAAGCTCGAGTCCAAGTCGCAGGAGTCGGGGCACACCATCGTGCCGCTGGCGCTCTACTTCAAGGGCGGCCGGGCCAAGGTCGAGATCGCTCTGGCCAAGGGCAAGAAGGAGTACGACAAGCGGCAGACGCTGCGCGAGAAGCAGGACCGGCGTGAGACGGACCGGGCGATCGCCGCGGTGAAGCGGCGGCAGCGGGCCTGAGCCCGTGACGCGGGCCGTGCCACCGTGCCGGCCGCGGGAAATAAGCTGGCACCGTCGTGCGTTGTTCACGTACGATGGAGCACGCTCCGCTGGTGACGGAGCACCCGGACTCCGAGCTCAAGCTCACGGTCCACTTTGAAAAATCAACATGGGGATGATCGGTTTCGACAGCGGATGTCGAAGCAGGGGAAGCGTGTCGAGGAAGCGGCAATGATCTCGTTAACCATATGTCGCAACCAATAATCGCCAACACCAAGAGCGATTCCCAGTCCTTCGCCCTCGCTGCCTAATAAGCAGTGACTGAAGGACCCTAAAAGGGTGTCAGCCCGGGGATGTTCCCGACCCGGATCCTGGCATAATCTAGGGAACTAAACCGTTACGCCCGGTCACGGGGCATAGCGGGAAATCAAACAGTGGCTGAGCCCGTCGGAGACTTGTTCGCGTGATCTCCGGGGCTGAGAAAATCGCAGCGAACTGCACACGGAGAAGCCCTGATTCCACACCGTTGGACGCGGGTTCGATTCCCGCCATCTCCACGGTTCATCCCATGTGATGGGAAAGGCCCCCGCCACTCAGTGGCGGGGGCCTTTTCATGTCTTCTCGCCCTGGGGCGCGCTCACTTGACGATCGGGAACGCCAGATACTTCGGATACCGGAACGGCTCCAGGCGGCCGGCCTTCACCATGCCGGCGATGCTGTACGCGGCGCCGAGAGCCAGATAGGCGAGGGCCGCGACGCCCGCCGTCACGAGGACGGCGACGACCGCCCAGTCCGCGGTGCCCGCCGAGAGCACCGTCAGGGCGAGCCAGGCGGCGAAGCCGGCGAGCCAGACCATGAGCTGGGTCAGTACGAAGTTCAGAGCCGTGGTCGCGTGGCTGCGGGTGTGCTCGTCCTTCGCGGACACCTTGATGCACAGGGCCGGGATCCAGGCCAGATACGGAAAACCGGTGATCAGGCACAGGACGTGTGACAGATGGCTGAACAGTGCGCCGGTGGTGGGCATCGCGCGGACAGCGGCGGGCTCTGTGCTCACGCCCGTGGTGGTGGGTGTGGATGTGGTCACGTGAATGACTCCGTACTGCTCTCCCCCTGATTTCGCTTTCCACATTAGGGGCGGTTATTCACGGCGATACGGATGATTCGTAACGAAACTCCTGCGCTTGTGCGGCGCTCCCATTCCGAGGGGGTCTCGTTGTGGTGTCCGCAGCCATATCGGGGGCCCGGGGGCGGTCCTACGGTCCCTCCGCATGACATCGATCAGAGTCGCGCTTCTCACCGTCCTGACCGCCCTGGCAGCCGTCGGCGCGGTGCTGCTGCCCGCGCCGAGCGCCGGCGCCGCCGCGTCCCTGGAGCCCGTGACCGGCTTCGGGTCCAACCCCGGAGCGCTGAAGATGTACCGCTACGCCCCCGAGGGGCTGCCCGCCGGGCGGCCCGTGGTCGTCGTACTGCACGGCTGCACCCAGGACGCCGCCGGATACGGGCCCGGCAGCGGCTGGACCGAGCTCGCCGACCGCTGGGGGTTCTCCGTCGTCGTGCCCGAGCAGCAGTCCGCCAACAACGCGAGCAGGTGCTTCAACTGGTTCCAGACGGGCGACAGTTCACGGGGTCAGGGGGAGGCGTCGTCCGTCGCGCAGATGGTCGACCGGCAGCTCGCGGACGCCTCGGGGGACGCCGGCCGCGTCTATGTCACCGGGCTCTCCGGGGGCGGCGCCATGGCGGCCGTGATGATGGCCGCCTACCCGGACAAGTTCGCCGCGGGCGGGATCGTCGCGGGGATTCCGTACGGCTGCGCGCAGGCCGCCGGATCGCCGTTCGTGTGCCTGTCCGTGGGCGCGACGCAGACGCCGAAGCAGTGGGGCGACCGGGTGCGGGCCGCGTACCCCGGCCACACCGGGCCCTGGCCGCGTCTGACCGTCGTGCACGGCAGCGCCGACACCACGGTCAAGCCGGTCAATATGGGCGATCTCGTCGAGCAGTGGACCGATGTGCACGGCGCCGACCAGCGCCCGGATGTCAGTGACACCGTCGGCGGCCATCCCCACCAGGTGTTCAAGGGCCCGGACGGCAGCGGCGTCGTGGAGACGTACAGCATCACCGGCATGGGGCACGGGCAGCCCGTCGACCCCGGCACGGGCGCCGAGCAGTGCGGGACGGCCGGGGCGTATCTCCTGGACGTCGACCTGTGCGCGGCCTACCGGCTCGGGAAGGGGTGGGGTCTCGGCTGAGGCGGGGAGCGTGGAAGGGCCGTGGAAGAACCGTAGGAGAAACGGTTCGGTGGGGCGTCTGTCGCGGCGGGCGGCTTTCCGGGATCCTCCCGTGCCATGAGCAGACCTGGGAGAACCAACTTCCGTGCGCGCGCCGCGGTTTGGCCCGCCCTCATCGGCCTCGCGGCCACCCTCACCTGGAGTTCCCCCGCCGGCGCGGACGTCGAGGCCGTCCGCGCCGGCCTACCCGAGGCCATCGACACGATCCTCGCCGACCCGCGGATGGACGGCGGGGCGGCGAGTGTCGTGATCGCCGACGCCACGACCGGCGAGACCCTCTACCGGCACAAGCCGAGCGGGCGCCTCATGCCCGCCTCCAACACCAAGCTGCCCACCTCCGCCGCGGCGGCGGCCCTGCTGGGCCCCGACTACCGCTTCTCCACCGACGCCCTCGCCCACGGCAAGCGGCAGGGCTCCGTGCTCGCCGGTGACCTGTATCTGCGCGGCAGCGGCGATCCGACCGCACTCGCCGCCGACTACGACCGGCTCGCGGCCGATGTCGCGAAGTCGGGGGTCAGGACGGTGACCGGACGCCTCGTCGCCGACGACACCCGGTTCGACGACCAGCGGCTCGGCCGGTCCTGGGCGGCCGACGACGAGTCCTCGTACTACTCGGCGCAGATCTCCGCGCTGACGGTCGCACCCGATACGGACTACGACTCGGGGACGGTGATCGTGGAGGCGTTCCCGGGCGCCGCCGCGGGCGAGCGGCCGCGGATCGCGCTCTCACCGAGGACGGGCTACGTCGAGATCGACAACCGGGCCAGGACCGTCGCCGCGGGGGAGCGCGACACCCTCGCCGTCGAGCGGGTGCACGGCACCAACACCATCGCGGTCACCGGGAACATCCCCGTCGGCGCCGACCCCACCAAGGAGTGGGTGACCGTCTGGGAGCCCACCGGGTACGCGGCCGCCGTCTTCCGGGACGCGCTCGCCGACCACGGGGTGCGGGTGGTGGGCCGTACCCGGCTCGGCCAGGCCACGCCCAAGGAGGCGAAGCCGCTCGCAGGGCACCGCTCCATGCCGCTCAAGGACCTCTTGGTGCCGTTCATGAAGCTCTCCAACAACATGCACGCCGAGGCGCTCACCAAGGCCATGGGGTACGAGGCGACCGGCAGCGGCAGCTGGAGCGCGGGCCTCGCCGCCATCGACGGGTTCCTGAAGAAGGAGGGCGTCGACTCGGGCAAGCTGCGGCAGGTGGACGGATCGGGGCTTTCCCGGATGAACAACTTCCCGGCCGATCAGCTGGCGAAGCTGCTTCTGTCGGTGCGGGACGCGCCCTGGTTCGCGGACTGGCACCGCTCGCTCCCGGTGGCCTGCGACCCGGACCGGTTCGTGGGCGGCACCCTGCGCTCACGGATGTGCGGCACCCCCGCGGCGCTCAACGCCCGTGCGAAGACCGGGTCGTTGACGGGTGCCTCGGCGCTCTCCGGCTACGTGAAGGACGCCGACGGACGTGAGCTGGTCTTCAGCGTCGTCCTGAACAACTACCTCGCCTCGTCCGTGAAGAGCATCGAGGACGCGATCGTGGTGACGCTCGCGAAATCGACCTCTAAGGAGACGGTTTTGACGCGGCCTCAGCAGGCACAGTCACCGTCACGTACGGAACGTGCGGCTGATTCCGGCGGCGCCGACGTCGAGTGTTCCTGGCGCAAGCCGCAGCAATGCTGAACAGGAGCAGGGCGAGGGCGGCCGCGGCGACCGGGACGAGGTAGCCCGCGCCCGCCCCGAAGCGCTCCACCGTCCAGCCGCCGCCCGCGCTGCCGCAGGCGATGCCCCCGAGCAGGCCGGTCACGGCGAGGGTCATGCCCTCGTTGGTCCGCCCCTCGGGGGTGCGGGCCTGCACCAGGGTCATACCGGTCACCATGGTCGGCGCGGTGGCCATCCCGGCGAGCAGCAGCGCCCCGGCGAGGGCGAGCAGCGCGCCGGTCGAGGCGGCGAGCAGCGGCAGCGTCATGAGGGCCGTCATCGCGGCGAGGCAGTACAGGAAGCGGCGGTTCGCGGGGCCCGCGGGTTTCAGGGCGCCGTAGAGGAGGCCCGCCGCACAGGACCCCGCCGCCTGCAGGGCCAGGACGAGACCCGCGGCCGACGCCTGGCCGCGCTCGTCGGCGTAGGCCACCGTCACCACCTCCATCGAGCCGAAGACGGCGCCGGTGGCGAGGAAGACGGTCAGCAGGGGCAGCATTCCGGGCGCCCCTATGGGGGAGCGGGTGGTGGGGGTACGGCGGTGGGGCGGCGGTTCCGTCGAGCGCTGGGCGGCGAAGAGCAGCACGCCGGTGAGCAGGAGGACCGCGCCGGTGAGGGTGCCCGCCTCCGGGAAGAGCGAGGTGCACAGGAGCGCCGCGACGACCGGGCCCAGCATGAAGCAGAGCTCGTCCGCCGCCTGCTCGAAGGAGTTGGCGGTGTGCAGCCGGTCCGGGTCCCCCTTGTAGAGGTGCTGCCAGCGGGCGCGGGACATGCCGCCGGTGTTGGGCGTCGTGGCGGTGAGGGCGTAGGCGGCGAACAGGGTCCAGGCGGGCGCCTCCAGGCGGACGCACAGGGCGAGGGTGAGCGAGCCGAGCGCCGCGAGTGCCGTGGCGGGTACGGCTATCCGGGCCTGGCCGTGCCGGTCCACCAGGCGCGCGGTGTACGGGGCGACCACGGCGGTGGCGGCGAGGCCGGTCGCGGTGACGGCGCCGGCGAGGGCGTAGGAGCCATAGCCGCCGGCGATCATGATGACGGCGCTGACGCTGAACATGCCCATGGGGAGGCGGGCGACGAGGTTGCCGAGGGTGAAGGCCCGGGTGCCGGGCACTTCGAAGAGGCGGGCGTACGGATTGGCCATGGATCAAGGTTCGGCGCGGCCGCATCGGCCCGTCCAACACCTGGTGAGCGCCCATTCACGCACCTGGGTTGTGAGTGGCGTGTGCGCCGGTGCCGTGCGCAGGACATGCATCAGTGCCGTGCGCAGGACATGCATCAGTGCCGTGCGTGGCATGCGTACCTGAGCGATGAGCAATTCACGCGCCTGCGCTGTAAGTTCCGGCCATGCCGCGTGACATAGACCCCCGCCTCCTGCGCGCCTTCCTCGCCGTCGCGGACGAGCTGCACTTCACCCGGGCGGCGGCCCGGCTCTTCGTCGCCCAGCAGGCCCTGAGCCGTGATGTGCGGCGCTTGGAGCGGGAGTTGGGGGTCGAGCTGTTCGTACGGACGACGCGGCAGGTGACTCTCACCGCCGATGCGGAGCGGCTCGTTCCGTATGCGCGTGGGGTCCTCGACGCGCAGGAGGCGCTGCTCGCCGCCACGGGCGCCGGGCGGCCGCTGCTCGTGGATGTGAACAGCCCGGGCCTCGTCGGCGAGCGGATCCTCGCGCGGGCCCGCGAACGCACCCCCGAGTGCGAGCTGATGACCCGCTACGAGAGCGGGCTCACCGGCGCCGCGGCCGGGCTCGCCGCCGGACGCCTCGACGCGTCCTTCGGGCGGTACGCGGGCCTGGCCCCCGCCGTGCGGGCGCAGTTGGCGCAGCAGCCGGTGCGGTACGAGCCGATGGGCGTGATGCTGCCCGTGGACCATCCGCTGGCGGGGCGGTCCGAGGTGCCGCTCGGCGCGCTCGCGGGCGAGACCGTGTACGCGGGCGCAGGCAACGACCGCACCCTGGAGTGGACCGACCTGGCCCGCCAACTCTTCGACGGGCGCGGCATCTTGGTCGCTCCGCCCGCGCCGCTCGCCGTGGGCGTGGAGGAGTTCCGGCGGATCATGGCCAAGACCCGTCACCCGGTGCTCACCGTCCTCGGCTTTCCGGCCATGCCCGGGTGTGTGCTCCGGCCGCTGGTCTCGCCGGTGCCCCTGTCACCGGTGTCGCTGGTGTGGCGCAAGGGGCTCAGGCATCCGGGACTTGACGCGTTGAGGGCCGTCTGCCGGGAGATGGGTGAGGAGGAAGGATGGCTCAGACGGCCTGCAGAAGCATGGATTCCGGCCACAGATACACGCATCATGATGAGTCAGGACTGACCGAGAAATACGGCTGTCACCGCCGTGCGCTACATTCTTTGCTCCGGGCGCAGTGGGTCAAGGGGGGCGCTCGGGCCGGGTGGGGGCCCGGTCCGGCGGCGAGTGCCCGGTCTCGCGCGTGCGCCCGATTCAGTCACTGGGGGATGGGCGTACGACAGTGGAGCATTGGCGAGAAGGTGCCCTGTCAGGGCATACACACGATCCGAACGAAGTGACGGTCCAGATCGACGGCGTCGGCCGTCAGCTGCAGGGACCCGTCGCGGCGCAGGACGGCCAGGACGGTTCGGACGGACCGGTGTTCGTGGACGAATCGGGCAGCCGCGGCCGCAGACTCCGCCGTGTCGGCTGGGTCCTCGGCATCGCCTGCGCGGTGTACGCGATGGTACTCGGCGTCTCCCTGCTGTCCGGGAACTCGGCGGCGCCCTGGATGCCGGGCCTCGGCAAGGACGACGACAAGCCCGCGGGCAAGGTCGACACCTCACCGACCCCGAGCGTCCTGGAGAGCCCCACGGCCTCGCCCGGTGACTCGCCCGCCCCGACTCCGACGGACAGTGAGGGTGGCACGCCGCCCGCACCCACCGGCAGCACCGCGCCGAGCGTGAGCGAGAGCCCCGACGCCCCGACCTCGCCGGGCAGTTCGCCCCGGCCCACCGACGACGGCGACGACCAGCCGGACCCCAAGCCCACCAAGACCCGCCCCACCGGCCCGCCGGACCCGACAGAGCCGGGGCCCGAGCCGTCCGACTCCTCGCCGCCACCGGTGGATCCGACCGCCTCGACACCCGCCGAAGCGGCCGGTGCGGGAGGCGGGCAGACCATGACGCAGAGCAGCGCTCCCGTGGGCTCATCGGGCGCTCCCGCCACGACCGCGAGCGCTCCCGCGACGTCCGCGGACGCTCCCGCGCCCTCGGGCTCTCCCGACAACACCCCGGGTGCTCCCGTCACTTCGGCCGCGGCGGCGGCCGGCGCCCCGGAGGGCGCCGCGCTATGACCTCCCGTTCCGGACGGCGGGCGGCACCCAAGCCGCGCCGTCGCCTTCCCATGCGTTATCTGCTGCCCTCGCTGCTGCTCGTGGCGCTGCTCGCGATGCTGATGCTGCGCGGGTATGTGCACAGCGAGATCCTCGCCGACCACCGGGTGCGCCCGCCCGTGGCCGCCGACAAGGTGCCCGAGGAGATCATCAAGGGCGGCCCGGTCATCGACGCCCGTGACCGCGGCAAGCCCGCCAAGGCGCTGAGTGTGCCCCGCAAGAAGCTCGTTCTCACCTTCGACGACGGTCCCGACCCGAAGTGGACCCCGAAGGTCCTCGACAAGCTGAAGAAGCACCGCGCGCACGGCGTCTTCTTCGTCACCGGGACCATGGCCGCCCGCCACCCGGACTTGGTCGAGCGGATGGTGAAGGAGGGCCACGAAGTGGGTCTGCACACCTTCAACCACCCCGATCTCTCCTACCAGTCCAAGCGCCGGATCGACTGGGAGCTCTCGCAGAACCAGCTCTCGCTCGCGGGCGCCGCGGGCATCAGGACGTCCCTGTTCCGCCCGCCGTACTCCTCGTTCCCGGACGCCTTCGACAACGCGTCCTGGCCCGTCACGGCGTACATCGGCGGCCGTGGCTACATCACCGTGGTCAACGACACCGACAGCGAGGACTGGAAGCGCCCCGGTGTCGACAAGATCATCGAGCGGGCCACTCCGCGCGGCGGCAAGGGCGCCATCGTCCTGATGCACGACTCCGGCGGCGACCGCTCGCAGACCGTCGCCGCACTGGACCGCTTCATTCCGCAACTGCAGTCGCGGGGTTATGAGTTCGCCGGCCTCACCGAGGCCATGGACGCTCCCGGCGCGCACACACCGGTCACCGGCTTCGACCTGTGGAAGGGCCGCGCGTTCGTGTCCGCGGTGGGCGTGTCGGAGAAGGCGACCGGTGTGCTCGTCGTGGGTCTGGCCGTGATCGGTGTCCTGGTCTTCGCGCGGTTCGGCCTGATGCTGCTGCTCTCCGGTGTGCACGCCCGGCGGGTGCGGCAGCGCGGCTTCAGCTGGGGGCCGCCGGTGATCGAGCCGGTGACGGTGCTCGTGCCCGCGTACAACGAGGCCAAGTGCATCGAGAACACCGTGCGTTCGCTGATGAGCAGCGATCAACCCGTCGAGGTGATCGTCATCGACGACGGTTCGAGCGACGGCACCGCGCGCATCGTCGAGAATCTGCGCCTTCCGGGCGTACGCGTGGTGCGCCAGCACAACGCCGGCAAGCCGGCCGCGCTCAACAGAGGCCTGGCGAACGCCCGTTACGACATCATCGTGATGATGGACGGCGACACCGTCTTCGAGCCGTCCACCGTGCGGGAACTCGTGCAGCCCTTCGGCGACCCCTGGGTCGGCGCGGTCGCGGGCAACGCCAAGGTCGGCAACAAGGACTCCCTGATCGGCGCCTGGCAGCACATCGAGTACGTGATGGGCTTCAACCTCGACCGCCGGATGTACGACGTGATGCGCTGTATGCCCACCATCCCGGGAGCCGTCGGCGCCTTCAGGCGCAGCGCACTCGAGCGCGTCGGCGGCATGAGCGACGACACGCTCGCCGAGGACACCGACATCACCATGGCCCTGCACCGCGACGGCTGGCGTGTGGTGTACGCGGAGAAGGCGCGCGCCTGGACCGAGGCCCCGGAGACCGTGCAGCAGCTGTGGTCCCAGCGCTACCGCTGGTCGTACGGCACGATGCAGGCCATCTGGAAGCACCGCCGCGCCCTCATCGAGCGCGGCCCCTCCGGGCGGTTCGGCCGGGTCGGCCTGCCCCTGGTGTCACTGTTCATGGTCCTGGCGCCGCTGCTCGCCCCGCTGATCGATGTGTTCCTGCTGTACGGCCTGGTCTTCGGGCCCACGCAGAAGACCGTCGCCGCCTGGCTCGGGGTCCTCGCGATCCAGGCGGTGTGTGCCGCGTACGCCTTCAGGCTCGACCGGGAGCGCATGATCCACCTGGTCTCGCTGCCGCTCCAGCAGCTCCTGTACCGGCAGTTGATGTACGTCGTGCTGCTGCAGTCCTGGATCACCGCCCTGACCGGCGGCCGTCTGCGCTGGCAGAAGCTGCGCAGAACCGGCGTGGTGGGGGCGGCGCCCGGCGGGGCGATACCCGGGCAGCGCGGCCGTGAGCGGAGGCCGGTCGCGTGACGTCCACGACTGCCGTGCCCAGCTGGGCGCCCGCGGCACCGGAGAACAAGCCGGGCCGTGACCGCTATCTCGACCTGCTGCGCTCGCTCGCCCTGGTCCGCGTGGTGATCTACCACATCTTCGGCTGGGCCTGGCTGACCGTCCTTTTCCCGTCCATGGGCGTGATGTTCGCGCTCGCGGGCGCCCTCATGGCGCGTTCGCTCGAGCGGCCCGCGTGGAGCGTGATCCGCGGCCGGATCAGACGGCTCCTGCCGCCGGTCTGGCTGTTCGGCGCCGTCGTGCTGCCGCTGATGTTCCTGGGCGGCTGGCAGCCCACCCGGACCGGGACCTGGGCCGTCGAACTGCTCAACTACCTCGTCCCCGTGGGCGCCCCGCCCTTCCCCTGGCACCTCGGCGACAAGGCCGGGCTCCTGGAGGACACCTGGGCGGTACAGGCGGTCGGGCCGCTCTGGTACATCCGCGCGTACCTGTGGTTCGTGATCGCCTCACCGCTGCTGCTGTGGGCGTTCCGCAGGCTGCCCTGGGCGACGCTGCTCGCGCCGCTCGCCCTGACCGCCGCCGTCGGCACCGGACTCGTCAAGATCCCCGGCGAGACCGGGAACGCCGTCACCGACTTCGCGGCCTACGGCTCCTGCTGGGTGCTCGGCTTCGCCCACCACGAGGGTCTGCTCAAGCGGATACCCCGCTATCTCGCGGTCTCCTGCGCCTCGCTCGTCATGGCCTTCGGCCTGTGGTGGGCCTCGGGCCACCTCGGCCCCGACGGCTGGGACCTCAACGACATCCCGCTCGCCCAGGCCACCTGGTCCTTCGGCTTCGTGGTGATCCTGCTGCAGTACGCCCCGGCATGGCAGCAACTGCCGGGAAAGCTGGCCAGGTTCGACAAGCTGGTGACCCTCTCCAACAACCGCGCCGTCACCATCTACCTCTGGCACAACCTGCTGATCATGGCCACGGTGCCGATCCTGGACCGCCTGTGGGACATCCCGTTCGTGGACGCCCATCTGTCGGAGGCCCTGGAGACGACGTACATGATCTGGATGTTCGTCCTCGTCTGGCCGCTGATCGGGCTCGTCGTCCTGGGCACCGGATGGGTGGAGGACCTGGCGGCGAAGCGCAGCCCGAGGCTGTGGCCGAACGGCAGACGGCCGTCCGGCGGGAGCAAGGGCGGCAGCGGCAGCGGGAGCAGGAGCAAGGCCAGGAGCGGGAGCAAGGGCAGGGGTGGGAGCAGGGTCGCCGGCAGGGGCGGCTCGCACCGGCGCTGAGCCGGTGGCTCACACCTCGCCCGCGCGCCGGGTGAGAGCAAGGTTGCGCGACGGTCACCCGGCGGCACAGGGCTGAAATGCGCCATCCCTAGCGTCGGCCTCACGACCCGACGCATCAGTGGAGGCGTGATGACAGCCCCGAGCACCACCGCATCACCGCGTAAGGGAGGCCGCTGGATCGAGCAGTGGGACCCGGAGGACGAGGCTTTCTGGCAGGAGAAGGGAGAGCGGGTCGCCCGGCGCAACCTGATCTTCTCCGTGCTCTCCGAGCACATCGGATTCTCGATCTGGACCCTCTGGTCGGTCATGGTCCTGTTCATGGGACCCGAGTACGGCATCGACCCGGCCGGGAAGTTCTTCCTGGTGTCCATGGCCACCCTGGTCGGGGCCGTGGCGCGGGTGCCGTACACCTTCGCCGTGGCCCGCTTCGGCGGCCGCAACTGGACGGTCTTCGCGGCCGGGATGCTGCTGCTCCCGACGGTCGCGGCGTTCGTGGTGATGGAACCGGGCACGTCCTACACGACGTTCATGCTCTGCGCGCTGCTCACCGGCGTCGGCGGCGGTAACTTCGCCTCCTCCATGACCAACATCAACTCCTTCTTCCCGCTGCGCAAGAAGGGCTGGGCGCTCGGTCTGAACGCGGGCGGCGGCAACATCGGCGTCCCCGTCGTCCAGCTCGTCGCGCTCGCGGTGATCGGCGCCGCGGGCGGCCCGCGGGTGCTGCTCGGGATCTATGTCCCGCTCATCGCGATCTCCGCGATCTGCGCCGCGCTCTTCATGGACAACCTCGCGCCGGTACGCAACGACACCGGCGCCGCGAAGGAGGCGGTCCGCGACCCGCATACCTGGATCATGGCGTTCCTCTACATCGGCACGTTCGGCTCGTTCATCGGCTACAGCTTCGCCTTCGGCCTCGTGCTGCAGACCCAGTTCGGCCGTACGCCGCTGCAGGCCGCCTCCATCACCTTCCTCGGGCCGCTGCTCGGCTCCCTGATCAGGCCCCTCGGCGGCTCGCTCGCCGACCGCTTCGGCGGCGCCCGCATCACGCTGTGGAACTTCGTGGCCATGGGCGCGGCGACCGCCGTCATCGTCATCGCCTCCGTGCAGGAGTCGCTGCCGATGTTCACCACCGCGTTCATCGCCCTGTTCGTCCTGACCGGGCTCGGCAACGGCTCCACGTACAAGATGATCCCCGGCATCTTCCAGGCCAAGGCCCTCGCACGCGGCCTCACGGGCGAGGCCGCCGCGGCTTACGGGCGGCGGCTCTCCGGGGCCTCGATGGGGCTCATCGGCGCCGTCGGCGCGCTCGGCGGGCTCGGCATCAACCTGGCCTTCCGGCAGTCCTTCCAGACCGCGGGCTCCGGCACCGGAGCATTTGTGGGGTTCCTCGCTTTCTACGCGGCTTGCTTCGTGGTCACCTGGGCCGTATACCTTCGCCGTCCGGCCCCCGCGGCAGCGCCGTCGAAGGCCACTCAGGAGAACGAACCGCAGCTCAGCTACGCCGAAGTGTGAGCCGCTGCGGCAGCGGGCCCCTGGGTCAGGACGTAACACGTACGACATCGAGGTGATCCGAGCCTGTCATCGCCCGTTGACAGGCTCGGTCACCTACCGGACGACTACCCCAGCGCGGGCGGGAACTCATGCACCCCACACAAGACGGACAGCACGGACCCCTGGCGGGATTCACCGTCGGTGTGACCGCGGCCAGGCGCGCCGACGAGCTCGGTGCGCTCCTTGCCAGGCGCGGCGCATCGGTCCTGCACGCTCCCGCACTGCGGATCGTGCCGCTCGCCGACGACGGGGAACTGCTCGCCGCGACCAAGGAACTCATCGACCACGCCCCCGACGTGGTGATCGCCACCACCGCCATCGGCTTCCGCGGCTGGGTCGAGGCGGCGGACGGCTGGGGCCTCGGCGAAGCTCTCATCGAGCGGCTGCGCGGCGTGGAACTCCTCGCCCGCGGGCCCAAGGTGAAGGGCGCCATCCGCGCCGCGGGCCTCACCGAGGAGTGGTCGCCGTCGTCCGAGTCGATGGCCGAGGTGCTCGACCGGCTGCTCGCCGAGGGCGTCGACGGCCGCCGGGTCGCCCTGCAGCTGCACGGCGAGCCGCTGCCCGGCTTCGTGGAGTCGCTGCGTGCCGGGGGAGCGGAGGTGGTCGGCGTGCCCGTCTACCGCTGGATGCCGCCCGAGGACCTGGCCCCCCTCGACCGCCTCATCGACGCCACCCTCACCCGCGGCGTGGACGCGCTCACCTTCACCAGCGCACCGGCCGCCGCGTCCCTGCTCACCCGGGCCACCGACCGCGGCCAGCTCGACGAACTCCTGGCCGCCCTGCACCACGACGTGCTGCCCGCCTGTGTCGGCCCGGTCACCGCGCTGCCGCTGCAGGCCCACGGCCTCGACACGGTCCAGCCCGAGCGGTTCCGGCTCGGCCCGCTGGTGCAGCTGCTCTGCCTCGAACTGCCCTCCCGCGCCCGTACGCTGCCCATCGCCGGGCACCGCGTGGAGATCCGCGGCCACGCCGTACTCGTCGACGACGAACTGCGCTCGGTACCGCCGGCCGGCATGTCGCTGCTCAGGGCCCTAGCCCGGCGCCCCGGCTGGGTCGTCGCCCGTGCCGAACTGCTGCGCGCGCTGCCGGGCGCGGGCAGTGACGAACACGCGGTGGAGACCGCGATGGCCCGGCTGCGTACGGCACTTGGGGTGCCGAAGCTGATCCAGACGGTGGTGAAGCGGGGGTACAGGCTCGCGCTCGATCCGGCGGCGGACGCCAAGTACGCGGACGTCTGACCCGCTGCGGGAACTCCCGGGGCCGCGTACCACCCCTCCCGGGAACTCCACGGGCCGTACCACCCTTTCCGGCACCACCCCTCCCGGGAACTCCACGGGCCGTACCACCCTTTCCGGCACCACCCCTCCCGGGAACTCCACGGGCCGTACCACCCTTTCCGGCACCACTCCTCCCGGGAACTCCACGGGCCGTACCAGCCTTTCCGGCACCACCCCTCCCGGGAACTCCACGGGCCGTACCACCCTTTCCGGCACCACTCCTCCCGGGAACTCCACGGGCCGTACCACCCTTTCCGGCACCACCCCTCCCGGGAACTCCACGGGCCGTACCACCCCTTGCGGCGCCACCCCTTCCGGCAACCGCCATGCCCAGGCACTCTGATAGGGCGAGCTCCGGTAACCCCACAGGGCGGTGACAGGCGCATGGCGGCAGGTGTGGCCACGTACGAGCTTCGGTTCGACTCCGGGCGGGTCTGCCTGGACCTCCTGGCGACCGCCCACCCCCAGGAACATCTCGAGGACCCGGACACGCTGCGCGCCTGGCTCACCGGCGCGGGCCTCGTCCCGGCCGGTACCCGGCTCGGCGGAATCGGTCCTGCATGTGTCGCCGCCTTCCGTGAACTGCGCGCCGACCTCTGGCAGTTGACGACCGGGGAGCCGGGCCGCGACCCCTACGCCTTCGACTCCGCGCTCGGTCGCGTCAACGCCCTGGCCGCCGACGCGCCCCCCGCGCCCCGCGCCGTACGCACCGAGGACGGCGGCCTGGTGCGGGCGCTGTACCCGGAACCCGGCTGCCCCGCCCTGCTGGCGGCCGTCGCCAGGGACGCCGTCGATCTGCTCACCGACCCGGTGGCACGCTCCCGCGTCCGGCAGTGCGAGGGCGACAACTGCCCGCTGATCTACCTCGACACCTCCAGGGGGCGCAGGCGCCGCTGGTGTTCGAGCGAGGTCTGCGGCAACCGGGAACGGGTGGCGAGGCACCGCCGCCGCAGCATGGCCAAGGCACTTTGAACTCACCTTGAACGCACGGCAGTCGGCGTACGTACGACCTCTCGAACCGGCGACCGGAAGAACCCGGGACAGCGGAGGTACGCGTGCGCAAGGATTCCGTCGTGGCAGACGACCGCCCGCCCCGGGCGCGGCATCGGTTGCCCCGTCGTCCGCAAGTGCCCGCGCCCGACGAGGAGTTGATGCGCGCGCTCTACCGGGAGCACGCGGGTCCGCTGCTCGCCTATGTGCTGCGGCTCGTCGCCGGAGACCGGCAGCGGGCCGAGGACGTCGTCCAGGAGACGCTCATCAGGGCCTGGAAGAACGCCGGTCGGCTCAATCACGCCGGGGGCTCGGTACGGCCCTGGCTGGTGACGGTGGCCCGGCGTATCGTCATCGACGGCCACCGCAGCCGGCAGGCCCGGCCGCAGGAGGTCGACCCGTCGCCACTGGAGGTCATCCCCGCGGAGGACGAGATCGACAAGGCGCTGTGGCTCATGACGCTTTCCGACGCGCTCGACGACCTGACCCCCGCGCACCGCGAGGTCCTCGTCGAGACGTACTTCAAGGGCCGTACGGTGAATGAGGCGGCCGAGACGCTCGGCATCCCACCGGGCACGGTCCGCTCACGGGTGTTCTACGCGCTGCGCTCCATGAAGCTGGCGCTCGAAGAGCGGGGGGTGACGGCGTGAGCGGCTACGAATCCCAGGGGTTCCGGGACCATCAGGGTGGCGAGTCCGTGCACGACGCGGTCGGGGCCTATGCGCTCGGCATCCTGGACGGCGCCGAGGCCACGGCTTTCGAGCGGCATCTGGCCCGATGCGACTCCTGCGCCCGGGAGTTGGCCGAACTCTCCCCGATGGAGCCGATGCTCGCCGCGCTCGCGGGCCGCGAGGAACCAGGGCCGTCGCCTTCGTCGACGCCTTCGCTGCCGCGCCGGCCGCAGCCGTTGTCCCAGTCCCAGTCCCAGTCCGCGTCACAGTCCCAGTCCCAGTCCCAGTCCCAGGCCCAGTCGCAGTCGTTGTCGCCGTCGCAGCCGAGCCCGCGGCTGCTCGGCGGCCTGGTCGACGAGGTCGAGCGCCGGCGGGCGGCCGGGCGCAGGCGCACCCTCTATCTGGTGGCGGCCGCGGCCGCGCTGATCGTGGGCGGCCCGCTCGCGGTCATGGCGGCCACCGGCGGCGATGACGGTACGAGGACGCCCGAGGCCCACGAGACGAGCCCGGCCAAGGACGCCTTCTTCCACCACATGGAGGAGAAGGTCGCGGCCACCGACTCGGCCACCGATGTCACCGCGACGGTCGGCATGGAGAAGAAGCCCTGGGGCACGCACACCGTCCTGGAGCTGAAGAACGTCAAGGGGCCGCTCAAGTGCTCCCTCGTGGCGGTGGGCAAGGACGGGGAGCGGGAGACGGTCACGTCCTGGTCGGTACCGAAGTCCGGGTACGGCATCGAGAACAGCCCGGACAAGTGGTCGCGCTCACCGCTGTACGTCCACGGAGGCGCGGCCCTGGACCGGAACGACATTGATCACTTCGAGGTCCGGACCGTGGATGGCAGGAGTCTTGTGGAGGTCGATGCGTAACTTCGCGTACGGTTGACGGCTGCCCAGTACAGCAGAAGGGGAACTCGGTGGCCGACGTACGCGACCGTGAGATCAGTGTCGAGCAGGACCACCTCGACCAGGTCTACCGACGCCTCGAAGAGAAGATCCACGAGGCCGAGTTCCTGATGCGGGACGCCGCCACCCGCGGCCAGGTCGGCACGCCGGGCGCGCTCGCCGAGCGGGACGCGCAGGTCTTCCGCGCGGGCATCCACCTCAACCGCCTCAACAGCGAGTTCGAGGACTTCCTCTTCGGCCGGATCGACCTGCTGCTCGGCAAGGACGGCAAGAAGGGTGCCGACGGCGCCTACACCTCGGTGGAGCCGGCCGACGACGCGGTGCGCGAGGACAACACCGCCGATATCGCCGAGACCCTGCACATCGGCCGGATCGGAGTCCTCGACGCCGACTACTCCCCGCTGGTCATCGACTGGCGGGCCCCGGCCGCCGCCCCCTTCTACCGCTCCACGCCGGTCGACCCGGGCCGGGTCGTACGCCGTCGCGTCATCCGCTCCAAGGGCCGCAAGGTCCTCGGCGTCGAGGACGACCTGATGCGCCCCGAGCTGACCGCGTACCTGAACGGCGAAGAGCTCCCGGCCCTCGGTGACGGCGCCCTGATGGCCGCGCTCGGGCAGGCCCGCAGCCACTCGATGCGGGACATCGTGGCCTCGATCCAGGCCGAACAGGACCTGGTCATCCGGGCCCCCGCCGCCTCGGTGACCTATGTCGAGGGCGGCCCCGGCACGGGCAAGACGGCTGTCGCCCTGCACCGCGCGGCCTATCTGCTCTACCAGGACCGCCGCCGGTACGCGGGCGGCATCCTGATCGTCTCCCCGACACCGCTCCTGGTCGCCTACACCGAGGGCGTGCTGCCCTCGCTCGGCGAGGAGGGCCAGGTGGCGATCCGCGCGGTCGGCGCCCTGGTCGACGGCGCCGAGGCCACGGTGTACGACGAGCCGGCGGTGTCCCGCGTCAAAGGTTCCTCGCGGATGCTCAAGGTGCTGCGCAAGGCGGCTCGGGGCGTCCTTGAGGGGCCGCCGCGTCAGGGCGACGCGGCGGGTGGTGCGCGTGGTGCGGGGCGTGCCGGTGGCTCCGGTGGCTCCGGTGGTCCGGGCGGCGGTCAACTCGCGTTCGGCGAGGACCCGCAGGAGCCCGCGGGCCCGCCGACGGAGCCCGCGGGTCCGCCCACCCGGCTGCGGGTGGTGGCCTTCGGACGCCGCCTGGAGCTGGAGGCCGAGGAGCTCGGCCGGATCCGCCGCGCGGCACTCGGCGGCACCGCGCCCGTCAACCTTCTGCGCCCGCGCGCCCGCAAGCTCCTCCTCGACGCCCTGTGGGCCCGCTCCGGCGCGGCGTCCCGGCACAACGACCCGGAGCTGGCCGCGGAACTGCGCTCCTCCTTCGACGAGGACGTCACCAGCGAGGACGACTTCATCGCGTTCCTCGACGCCTGGTGGCCCGAGCTCACGCCGCGCGGTGTGCTCGCCGCGATGTCCGACGAGAAGCGCCTCGGCCGCTTCGCACGCCGGGTCCTCAACCCCGGCGAGGTGCGCAAGGTGGCCCGCTCCCTGCGCCGCGAGGGCTACTCCGTGCACGACATCGCGCTCCTGGACGAGCTGCAGACCATCCTCGGCACCCCGGCCCGCCCCAAGAAGAAGCGTGAACTCGACCCGCTGGACCAGTTGACCGGTCTGGACGAGCTGATGCCGGTACGCGAGGAGACCCAGCGCGAGCGCGCCGAGCGTCTGGCCCAGGAGCGCGTGG
The DNA here is from genome assembly GCF_042665355.1 of Streptomyces monticola. Classification (NCBI taxonomy): domain Bacteria; kingdom Bacillati; phylum Actinomycetota; class Actinomycetes; order Kitasatosporales; family Streptomycetaceae; genus Streptomyces; species Streptomyces monticola. Next base: position 46,401 of record NZ_JBHTCF010000025.1, read on the forward strand.
AGTACGCGCATGTCATCGTCGACGAGGCACAGGACCTGACCCCCATGCAGTGGCGCATGGTCGGCCGCCGCGGCCGGCACGCCACCTGGACCGTGGTCGGCGACCCGGCGCAGTCCTCCTGGTCGGACCCGGACGAGGCCGCGGCCGCACGCGACGAGGCCCTCGGCACCCGCCCGCGCCGCCGCTTCGAGCTGACCGTCAACTACCGCAATCCGTCCGAGATCGCGGACCTCGCCGCCAAGGTCCTGGCCCTCGCGATGCCCGGCACCGAGTCCCCGAAGGCGGTCCGCTCCACGGGCGTACAGCCGCGCTTCGCGGTCGTCTCCGACGCCGGCCTCGGCCGGACGGTGCGGGCCGAGGCCGCGGCGCTCCTGGACCGGGTCGACGGCACGGTCGGCGTGGTGGTCGCGATGCGGCGCCGCGAGGAGGCCGCCCGCTGGCTCGCGGATCTGGGTGAGCGCGTGGTGGCCCTCGGCAGCCTGGAGGCGAAGGGCCTGGAGTACGACGCGACGGTGGTGGTCTCCCCGGCGGAGATCGCCGACGAGTCGCCCGCGGGCCTGCGCGTCCTGTACGTCGCCCTGACCCGGGCCACCCAGCAGCTGACGGTGGTCTCGGGCACGGCGGACGTACCGAACGCCGACGGCGTCCCGGACCTTCTGCGCGACTGATCCGGCGCGGCGGCCGGGCGGATCCGGTGTGGCGGCGGGGCGGATCCGGTGTGGCGGCGGGGCGGATCCGGCGCGGTGGGGGGCGTCCGCAGGGCCCGTCGCCGCGCCGCGAAAAAGCGACCCCCGGGACGGGAATTGCCTTACGGGGATCGTTTGTTACCTTGGACATGGCACCGGCCCGATCCAAGCCCCCGGGCCCAACCATCGTCGCTACGAGCGACCACTTGCCGCGAGGCGAGCATGGCGGGTCGGTGTCACTGAACTTCAGCAGAACGCTGCGAGAGGCCCGCGTCACCCACAGTGGCGCGGGCCTCTTGTCGTTCCCTACAGAGTTCTCCGGGGCTGCCGGGCAGCTCTTCCGGCGGACGATCACTTCTCGTATGGTGGAAGACGTTTTCCGAAAAGGTTGAGAACAAAACGTTCTCAATCCGGGGCGGCTACCACGTACCCAGCGGTAGGTGCGACGATCGGATGACGCACGCGACATACAGGTGAAAGAGGAAGTCGGCATGGCAACGGCGCCCAGCGTCTCCTACTCGATGACGGTCAGACTCGAGGTGCCTGCGAGTGGTACCGCGGTATCGCAGCTCACCACGGCCGTGGAGTCCTCCGGAGGCTCGGTCACCGGCCTCGACGTCACCGCGTCGGGCCACGAGAAGCTCCGTATCGACGTCACCATCGCCGCGGCCTCCACCGCGCACGCCGACGAGATCGTCGAGGAGCTGCGCGGCATCGAGGGCGTCACGCTCGGCAAGGTCTCCGACCGTACGTTCCTGATGCACCTCGGCGGCAAGATCGAGATGGCGTCCAAGCACCCCATCCGCAACCGTGACGACCTGTCCATGGTCTACACCCCGGGCGTGGCCCGCGTGTGCATGGCGATCGCCGAGAACCCCGAGGACGCCCGCCGTCTCACCATCAAGCGCAATTCCGTTGCGGTTGTGACGGACGGCTCCGCGGTGCTCGGCCTCGGGAACATCGGCCCGAAGGCCGCGCTGCCCGTGATGGAGGGCAAGGCGGCCCTCTTCAAGCGTTTCGCCGGCATCGACGCCTGGCCGATCTGCCTGGACACCCAGGACACCGACGCGATCGTGGAGATCGTGAAGGCGATCGCCCCCGGCTTCGCGGGCATCAACCTCGAGGACATCTCCGCGCCGCGCTGCTTCGAGATCGAGGCCCGCCTTCGTGAGGCCCTCGACATCCCGGTCTTCCACGACGACCAGCACGGCACCGCCATCGTCGTACTCGCCGCTCTGACCAACGCACTTCGTGTGGTCGGCAAGTCCATCGGCGATGTCCGTGTGGTCATGTCCGGCGCCGGCGCGGCCGGTACGGCGATCCTCAAGCTGCTGCTCGCGGCCGGCGTCAAGCACGCCGTCGTGGCCGACATCCACGGTGTCGTGCACGCCGAGCGCGACGACCTGAAGGATGCCGCGGCCGACTCGCCGCTGCGCTGGATCGCGGACAACACCAACCCCGAAGGCGTCACCGGCACGCTCAAGGAGGCGGTCGTCGGCGCCGACGTCTTCATCGGTGTCTCGGCCCCGAATGTGCTCGGCGGCGAGGATGTCGCGGCCATGGCGGACGACGCGATCGTGTTCGCGCTCGCGAACCCGGACCCCGAGGTCGACCCGTCAATCGCCCGTGAGACGGCCGGAGTTGTGGCCACCGGGCGGTCCGACTTCCCGAACCAGATCAACAACGTCCTGGTGTTCCCCGGTGTCTTCCGCGGTCTGCTCGACGCCCAGTCGCGCACGGTCAACACGGAGATGATGCTGGCCGCCGCGAGCGCCCTCGCGGATGTCGTCACCGAGGACGAGCTCAACCCGAACTACATCATCCCCAGCGTCTTCAACGACAAGGTCGCGGGCGCGGTCGCCGGAGCGGTGCGCAACGCCGCGAAGGCGGCGGGAGTTGCGGTGACGGCCACCACCTCGGCCTGAGGTGACCGGACGGCGCGCTCCGGAGCGACCGCTGCCGCGTCCTGATGCGAGCGGGTGCCGTGGCCGGATGTGACCGGTACCACGCCCCGGCTGACGGCGCGTCGCGGCGCGTCTGGCGCGCCCCTGCCCCCTAGGGTTGCCGTCGGCACGCCCTGAAATCCCTGCGGTCCGCTGCCGGGAGACGCACGGAGCGTCACGTTATTCGTCACCATTTCGGCGAAGTGGCGCTTTTCGTGTGACTCCCAAGGGTGCCGGATTGGCTTTCCCGCCGTTCGTAGGGGCAGGATGCGTTTCTAGGCGGGAGGGTCTGACGACGGACCCGGGTCCGGGGACCCTCGAAGGACCCTGGCAGCATCGGCTTCGCTGTGCTGAACATGCGGCCTCCGCCGCGTGGCACGCCTCAACGGCAAGAAGAACACGGGAGTACAAACATGAACCGCAGTGAGCTGGTGGCCGCGCTGGCCGACCGCGCCGAGGTGACCCGCAAGGACGCCGACGCCGTGCTGGCCGCGTTCGCCGAGACCGTCGGCGAGATCGTTGCCAAGGGCGACGAGAAGGTCACCATCCCCGGCTTCCTGACCTTCGAGCGCACCCACCGTGCCGCTCGCACCGCCCGCAACCCGCAGACCGGCGAGCCGATCAACATCCCGGCCGGTTACAGCGTGAAGGTTTCGGCCGGTTCGAAGCTGAAGGAAGCGGCGAAGGGCAAGTAAGCCTCGACGTCAGCAAGGAGGGCGGCACCCGGGACTTCCCGGGTGCCGCCCTCCTTCGTCGTAGTACGGGGCCGTGCGGTGTCGTACGAGGGTGTCGTACGGGGCCGAGGCCGGGCCGGGGCCCGGCTACAGAGCGATCTCCTCCAGGGAGCCGACCACCGTGGTGCGGGGGCCCGGCTCGATGCCCGGCACCGAGGGCACCGCGAGCAGCCGGCAGCCGGCCGCGAGGGCCGCGGCCGCGCCCGTGGGGGTGTCCTCCACCGCGAGGCAGTCGGCCGGCGCCACGTCAAGCGCCGCGGCGGCCGCCAGATAGGGGTCGGGGTGGGGCTTGCCGCGGTCCGACTCGCCCGAGGTGACCGAGGTGTCGAAGCGGTGCCGGCCCAGGGTCTTCAGGACGAGCTCCGCCACATGGCGCTCGGAGGCCGTCACGAGCGCCGTGGGGATGCCGAGCTCGCGGGCCCGGTCCAGGAGGCGCAGGGCGCCGGGCTGTACGGTCACGCCCGCCGCCACCCGGGCGGTGAACTCCCGGTCGAGGAGTTCGGCGCTCTCAGCGGCCGTCAGGGCCGTCAGGCCGCTGCGTACGAGGTGCTCGGCCGCGTCGCCCACGGCCGCACCCGCGAACGGTGCCAGGGTCTCGGCGTCCGCCGGGGAGCCCTGGGCGCGCAGGAAGTCCGCGACCGCGTCGAGCCACGCGTGCTCCGTGTCGACGAGAGTGCCGTCCATGTCACAGAGCAGGGCGGCGGGGCGGGCGAGTGTGAGCGGCGCGGATGGCATCGCGGAGTTCCTCAAGTGACGGGGCTTCACGAAGAGAGGGGGGCTCTTCGAGGGGACGGGGGTGTTGGCGGGGGCGGCGGGGTGGTGGCGGGGCGGGGGTTCGGTCAGCCCGCGCCCGCGACGGCTCAAAGGGCTGCGCGTGTGGGGGTGTTGCGGGCCAGGGGGTTGGCCTGGACCGAGTTGCGGACGGTGAAGACGACGGAGCCCGGGCGGTAGCGGTCGTCGGAGGTCTCCACCGGGCGGCCCTCGGCGGTCGTCGTGGTGCGGCGTACGCGCAGGAGCGGGGAGCCGCGGCGTACCGCCAGTTCCCTTGCGTCCGTGGTGCCCGCGGCGACCGCGTCCAGGTGGTGCTCGCCGTTGGACATGACCAGGCCCACGGCGTCGTAGAGGCTCTGGGTGACCGACTCGCAGTCGTCCGGGAGGCGTTCGACGGCGTCGGCGGTCCAGCCCGCGTAGACCGTGCGTTCGAGAAGGACCGGCTCGGCGTCCAGGGTGCGGATCCGCAGGATGTGCAACACCTCGTCACCGGGGGCGAGTTGGAGCTGCGCGGCCTCGGCGTCGGTGGCCGGCGCGCGGCGTGAGGTGAGGACCCGGCCGCCGGGGGCGCGCCCGCCCGCCCTGGCCCACTGGGCGAAGCTGCGCAGCTCCGTGAAGCTCTGGCTGGGGGTGGCCGCGAGCACCACGCGCCGGGCGCCCTGGCGCGAGCCGATCAGGCCCTCCGCCTGCAGCGTGCCGAAGGCCTGGCGCAGGGTGCCGCGGGAGACACCGTGCGCGGCGGCCAGTTCGGATTCCGATGGCAGGGCCGCGCCCACCGGATAGCGGCCGTCGGCGATGGCGCGGCGCAGCTCGTCGGCGATGTGCTCATGCCGTCGGGTCACTTGCTCTCCTTGTGGAGCCGTGCTGGTGAGAGGGCTCGATCATGTCATCAGGAGCCCGGTCCGCGCACCCCACGGTGTGCGCAGATGTGCGCACAGTGGTTGAGCGGAACCCTTCGTCTCACCACTTCTGCGGAAGGTAAACGTCTCTCTTCATAACGCTTTTGACCTGCACTTTTTCTTCTCCGCGAGCTTTACCTGCCGGTCACTTGCCGGTTATCTTCATCCGGCTTACTGACGGTGGCTTGTCCAGACAGGTGGCATGCCGAACATCCAGGAGTACCCATCGTGAAGGCATCCCGTTCCCGTGGTTCGAGGCGCGCTCTGACCGCCGCGGTCTGCGCACTCGCCACCGCCGCCGTGGCCACCGGCTGCGGCTCCGCGCCCACCGCCGACGCCCAGAACAGCAAGGCGGGCAAGGCGGCCTCCGCGGCCGACCTCGGCGGTCTGGACAAGCTCGTCGCCGCCGCCAAGAAGGAGGGCGAGCTGAATGTCTACGCCCTCGCGCCCGACTGGGCGAACTACGGCGAGATGATCAAGGCCTTCGAGAAGAAGTACGGCATCAAGGTCAACAACGAGAACCCGGGCGGCAGCAGCCAGCAGGCGCTCAACGCCGCGGCCAAGCGCAAGGGCCAGCCACGCGCCGTCGACGCCCTGGACCTCGGCACCGCCTATATGCAGGACGCCAAGGCCAAGCAGCTGCTCGCGCCGTACAAGGTCGAGGGCTGGGACGAGGTGCCGGGCGCGCAGAAGCAGCCCGACGGGTCCTTCATGGACAACTACGGCGGCTACATCTCGATCGGCTGTGACGCCAAGGCCGTCAAGAAGTGCCCGGAGACCTTCAAGGACCTGCTCAAGCCCGAGTACAAGAACAAGGTCGCCCTCAACGGCAACCCCACCGAGTCCAGCTCCGCGCTGTCCGCGGTCTTCGCCGCCTCGCTCGCCAACGGCGGCTCGCTCGGTGACGTACAGCCGGGCCTGGACTTCTTCAAGGAGCTGAAGAGCAAGGGCAATTACGTGCCCGCCGAGTCGACGCTCGCCACCATCCAGAAGGGCGAGACCCCGATCTCCATCGACTGGGACTACCTCAACCTCGGCTACGGCGACAAGCTCAAGCCCCAGGGCGTCGACTGGAAGGTGACCGTCCCGAAGGACGGCCAGTACTCGCTCTACTACAACCAGGGCGTCAACAAGTACGCGCCGCACCCGGCCGCCGCCCGCCTCTGGCTGGAGTTCGTCTACAGCGAGGAGGGCCAGAACATCTGGCTCAAGGGCTACTCGCGCCCCGCCCTCTTCGACCGGATGGAGAAGGCCGGCACCGCCGACAAGGCCGCCGCCGCCAAGCTCCCCGAGGTCTCCGGCACTCCCAAGTCGGCCACGCCCGAGCAGGAGGCCAAGGCCAAGGAGAAGGTCGTGCAGGGCTGGGGCAAGGCGGTCGGCTGACCATGGCGGAGCAAGCAGTGGAAGCGGTGGCCGAAGCGCCGCCGACGACGCGCGCGGCGGCGCCCGCCACCCGGCGCCCCGCGCGCCGGGGCCGGGCCCGCTGGCTCGCCGTCGTGCCGTTCTTCGCGTTCCTCGCGGTCGGCTTCGGCCTGCCCGCGGGAACCATGGCGTACGGCGCGTTCACGGCGACCGACCCGACGACCGGCGCGACCCGTTTCACCACCGAGAACGTCACAGGGGCCCTGTCCGGTGTCTATGCCGAAGGGCTCGTGGGGAGCGTCGAACTCTCCCTGGTCACCGCCCTGTTGGCGACCCTCGTCGGCGCGGTGATCGCCCAGGCCCTGGTCGCTTCGCGGCGGCCCGCGCTGCGCAAGGCCGTCGTCGCGGCCTGCGGGGTGTTCGCCAACTTCTCCGGTGCGCCGCTGGCGTTCGCGTTCATCGCGACCCTCGGCACCACGGGCACGCTCACCAAGATGCTCTCCCTGGAGTCCACCGGGTTCAGCGTCTACACCTTCACCGGGCTCGTGCTCGCGTACCTCTACTTCATGATCCCGCTGATGGTCGTCACGGTGCTGCCCGCCTTCGACGGCCTGCGCAGCCAGTGGCGTGAGGCCGCCGCCTCCTGCGGTGCGACCCGCGGGCAGTTCTGGCGGCATGTCGGCATCCCGGTGCTCACGCCCTCACTGCTCGGCGGCGCGGTCCTGATGTTCGGCACGGCCTTCGCCTCGCACGCCACCGCGGCCGTTCTCGTCGGCGGCTCCGTGCAGCTGATCACCATCCAGATCGCCAACGCCCTGAACGGCAACGTCCTCGCCGGGCAGGAGAATCTGGCGCTCGCCATGAGCCTCAACATGGTCCTGATCGCGCTGCTCGTGATGGCCGTACAGATACCGCTGCAGCGCAGGAGTGCCCGATGGCTCGGATGACGTCGCGCGGCCCCGTACTCGGAGTCGCCGCCCTCTACTTCCTCGTGCCCGTCGCGGCCTCCCTGTGGTTCACGATCGACGGCGCCGGCGGCATCAGCTTCGACGTCTACAGCAAGGGCCTCGGCTCCGAAGGCCTGACCGCCAGCCTGCTGCGCTCGGTCACCGTCGGCCTCGCCACGGTCGTGCTCGGACTGCTCCTGATGGTCCCCACCATGGTCGCCGTCGCCCTGCGGATGCCCCGCCTCCGCCGGACCGTCGAGATCCTGTGCATGATGCCGCTCGTGGTGCCGCCGATCGCCCTGGTCGCGGGTGTCGCCACCGTGCTGTCCTGGCAGCAGGACCTGGCCGCGACCCCGCTGTACGGCACGTTCCAGGCGCTCATCGACCGGGACTTCCCGCTGATCCTCGTCATCGTCTACACGGTGATGTCGCTGCCGTTCCTGTACCGCTCGCTCGACGCGGGCCTGCGCGGCGTCGATCTGCGCACCCTCGTGGAGGCCTCGCGCAGCCTGGGCGCCTCCCGGGTGCAGACGCTGTGGCAGGTGATCGTGCCCAATCTGCGCCAGGCCGTGATGGGCGGCGCGGTGCTCAGCCTCGCCATGGTGCTCGGTGAGTACTCGGTCGCGTCCGTGCTCGGCTTCGAGCCGTTCGCCGTGTGGATGGTGAACGTCGGCGACAGCGAGGCCCAGCTGTCCGTCGCCGCCGCGATGCTCAGCCTGCTCTTCACCTGGGGGCTGCTGCTCCTCCTCACCGCGCTCGCCGGCGGGCGCTCCCGTAAGCGGTCCAGTAAGCAGCAGTCAAGTAAGCAAAGGAATTCCTCGTCATGACCGTCCCCGTGCAACTCAAGCAACTGCGCCGGGAGTTCGGCGGCACCGTGGCCCTCGACGGCCTCGACCTGGACATCGCCCCCGGCGAACTGGTCGCCCTGCTCGGCCCGTCGGGCTGCGGCAAGACCACCGCCCTGCGCATCATCGCGGGCTTCGAGACCGCCGACAGCGGCGAACTGCTCATGGACGGCCAGGACATCACCGGCACCCCCGCCAACCGCCGTGACATCGGCATGGTCTTCCAGTCGTACAGCCTCTTCCCGAACATGACGGCCGCCGAGAACGTCGCGTACGGCCTTCGGGTACGGGGTGTCTCCGGCGCCGAACGGGCCGAGCGGGCCAAGGAGTTGCTGGACCTGGTCGGGCTCCCGGGGCGCGACGGCCACTACCCGCACCAGCTCTCCGGCGGCCAGCAGCAGCGGGTCGCCCTCGCCCGTGCCCTGGCCATCAAGCCCCGCGTGCTGCTGCTCGACGAGCCCCTCTCGGCCCTCGACGCCAAGGTGCGGCTCACCCTGCGCGAGGAGATCCGCCGGATCCAGCTGGAGCTCGGCATCACCACGGTCTTCGTCACGCACGACCAGGAAGAGGCGCTGTCCATGGCGGACCGCGTCGCCGTCATGAAGGACGGCCGGCTCGAACAGTGCGCCGCGCCCAGCGAGTTGTACGACCGTCCGGCCACACCCTTCGTCGCCGAGTTCGTCGGCACGATGAACCGGCTGCCCGGTGTCGTACGGGACGGGGGCACCGTCGAGCTGTTCGGGCGCCGGCTGCCCGTGCACGGCGACGCCGCTTTCGCCGCCGGTGACGAGGTCGACGTACTGCTGCGGCCGGAAGGGTTCGCCGTCGCCGCCGACGAGGCGAAGGGCGAGCCCGCGACCGTACGGGTCGCCACCTTCCTCGGTGCCACCACCCGGCTGCACCTGACCACGGACTCCGGAGTCGCCCTCAAGGCCGACCTGCCCAGCTGGGAGGCGGCCGGGCTGACGCCGGGAGCACGCTGCGCGATCACCCCGCACGACAATCCCGCGCTCATCGCCGAGCGCACCGTCCACAAGGAGTGACCCACCTCGTGACTGTCACACGGCGTATCACCCTGGCCCTGGCGGCGACCGCCGTCGCCGCCGCGGCCACCACCGCGACCGCCCTCGCGGGACCCGCGGACCGGCCTGCACCGGCGCCCGCGCCCAAGGCCGCGGGCGAACTGCGCGTCCTGTCCATGAACTTGTGGCACGGGGGCGCGCAGGTCAACGACGGGCTCACCAAGCAGCTCGCCGTCATCGAGAAGCACCAGCCGGACGTGGTCGGCTTCCAGGAGACCTCCGGCCACTCCGCCAAGGACCTCGCGGCGAAGCTCGGCTGGGACCACTGGCAGTCCAACGGCAGCCTCGGCATCATCAGCCGCTTCCCGATCACCTCCAAGGCGGAGACGATCAGCGGTGGCGCGGGCGCCGGGGTCCGGATCCGGATCGACGAGTCGAGCGGCCAGGAGGTCGAGCTGTGGACGGCCCACCTCGGCTACACGCCGTACGGGCCCTACGACGCCTGCTTCGACCAGATGCCGGTCGACGAGATCATGAAGCGTGAGGCGGAGTCCGGGCGTACGGGGCAGGCCACGGAGCTGGCCGCCAAGCTCAAGGACAAGATCGCGAACGCGGACGAGACGCCGGTGCTCGTCGTCGGCGACTTCAACTCGCCCTCGCATCTGGACTGGACGGACGCGAACAAGCACTGCGGGTACGGGAAGGTGGACTGGCCCGCGACGAAGATCGTCGCGGACGCCGGTCTGAAGGACTCCTACCGGGAGGCGCACCCGGATCCGGCGTCGGATCCGGCCACCACGTGGTCGCCGGTGTATCCGAAGCATGACGGTTCCACCGGGGAGGTCGAGCCGCAGGACCGGATCGACTTCATCAACTACGCCGGGAGCAAGTTGTCCGTGCGGGACTCGTCGGTGATCGTCGAGGGTTCGCCGAAGCCGTATCCGGATCACGCGGACAATGCGTGGCCCACGGATCATGCGGCCGTGCTGACGACGTTCGCCGTCGGCTAGGCGCTCCGCGGGCAGTCCGGTCACCTGCGGGTGCGTCGTGGCTGGTCGCGCAGTTCCCCGCGCCCCTTCGGGCGGTCCTCAAACGCCGGACGGGCTGAATGTCAGCCCGTCCGGCGTTTGAGACTTCAGGAACCGCGACGTACTACACCAGCGCGCCTCCGGGCAGCTCCACCTTCGCGCCGAGCTCCATCAGCTTCTCCATGAAGTTCTCGTAGCCGCGGTTGATCAGGTCGATGCCGTGGACGCGGGACGTGCCCTGGGCGGCGAGGGCCGCGATCAGGTAGGAGAAGCCGCCGCGCAGGTCGGGGATGACCAGATCCGCGCCCTGCAGCTTCGTCGGGCCCGAAACCACCGCGGAGTGAAGGAAGTTCCGCTGGCCGAAGCGGCAGTCGGAGCCGCCGAGGCACTCGCGGTAGAGCTGGATGTGCGCGCCCATCTGGTTCAGGGCGGACGTGAAGCCGAGGCGCGACTCGTACACCGTCTCGTGGACGATGGACAGGCCGGTGGCCTGCGTGAGAGCCACGACGAGCGGCTGCTGCCAGTCCGTCTGGAAGCCGGGGTGCACGTCGGTCTCGAGGGCTATCGACTTGAGCTGGCCGCCGGGGTGCCAGAAGCGGATGCCCTCGTCGTCGATCTCGAAGGCGCCGCCGACCTTGCGGTAGGTGTTGAGGAAGGTCATCATCGTGCGCTGCTGGGCGCCGCGCACATAGATGTTGCCCTCGGTGGCGAGCGCGGCGGACGCCCAGGAGGCGGCCTCCAGACGGTCCGAGAGCGCCTGGTGGTTGTAGCCGCCGAGCTTGTCGACACCGGTGACCCGGATGGTCCGGTCGGTGTCCATCGCGATGATCGCGCCCATCTTCTGCAGTACGCAGATGAGGTCCTCGATCTCCGGCTCGACCGCGGCGTTCGACAACTCCGTGACGCCTTCGGCCAGTACGGCCGTCAGGAGCACCTGCTCCGTGGCGCCCACCGAGGGGTAGGGCAGCCGGATCTTCGTGCCGCGCAGCCGCTGCGGGGCCTCCAGGTACTGGCCGTCCGCGCGCTTCTCGATCGTCGCGCCGAACTGCCGGAGCACCTCGAAGTGGAAGTCGACCGGGCGGCCGCCGATGTCACAGCCGCCGAGGCCCGGGATGAACGCGTGGCCGATGCGGTGCAGAAGCGGGCCGCAGAGCAGGATCGGAATACGGGACGAGCCCGCGTGCGCGTCGATGTCGGCGACATTGGCCGATTCGACGTGCGAGGGATCGAGGACGAGTTCACCGGGCTCGTCTCCCGGGTGGACGGTCACGCCATGCAGCTGCAGCAGACCGCGTACGACCCGGACGTCGCGAATGTCGGGGACATTGCGCAGCCGGCTCGGACCGCTGCCGAGCAGCGCGGCGACCATGGCCTTGGGAACCAGGTTCTTCGCGCCGCGGACACGGATCTCGCCCTCCAGCGGGGTTCCGCCGTGGACAAGCAGGACGTCGTCATTGCCGTTGACGGTCATGTATCTCGCGTTCCGATGAGGTGGGCAGGGGGCCGAAGAGCAAGGGTAATGGGCTCCTACCCCCTTCCCGTAAGGCCAAGGGCGGTCAAGGACGTCATGACTCCGCTACAACACGAACCGTGCCTTATCCAGCGCATACGGTCACCGGAATCGGAGGTTCTGTACATGTGCGCGGGTTCCGCCTCCGTGCGCCCTGAGCTGGGATGGCTCACGTAAGGCCGTTGCCTCCCCACCGAGGGCGAAGATGCGGGATCATGTCTGCCATGACCGAGGTGTCCTCGCTCACAGGGCGGCTGCTAGTCGCCACACCCGCCCTGGCGGACCCGAACTTCGACCGTGCCGTGGTGCTGCTCCTCGACCATGACGACGAGGGCTCACTCGGCGTGGTCCTCAACCGTCCCACGCCGGTGGACGTGGGCGACATCCTGGAGGACTGGGCCTCACTCGCCGGTGAGCCCGGTGTGGTGTTCCAGGGCGGTCCCGTCTCGCTCGACTCCGCCCTCGGGGTCGGGGTGATCCCCGGTGAGGAGGGCCCTCTCGGCTGGCGCCGGGTGCACGGCGCGATCGGGCTCGTCGACCTGGAGACCCCGCCCGAACTCATCGCCGCCGCCCTCGGCTCACTGCGGATCTTCGCGGGGTACGCGGGCTGGGGCCCGGGGCAGCTGGAGGACGAGCTCGCCGAGGGTGCCTGGTATGTCGTCGAGTCCGAGCCCGGTGATGTGTCGTCGCCGGTGCCGGAGCGGCTGTGGCGCGCGGTCCTGCGACGCCAGCGCAGCGAACTGGCGATGGTGGCGACGTATCCGGACGATCCATCCCTGAACTGACCGTCACGGGCGGCCGCGAACTGGCTGCTCCCGTGGACTCGGTTGACGCTCTGCCGCCGATGTGGCGGGGCTTCAGTACCCTTGAATTCATGAGCACTCTTGAGCCCGAGCGCGGGACAGGTACGGGGACCCTCGTTGAGCCGACGCCGCAGACGTCGCACGGGGACGGCGATCACGAGCGCTACGCCCACTATGTCCAGAAGGACAAGATCATGGCGAGCGCCCTGGAGGGCACGCCGGTCGTCGCGCTCTGCGGGAAGGTCTGGGTGCCGGGCCGCGACCCGAAGAAGTACCCGGTCTGCCCCATGTGCAAGGAGATCTACGAGTCCATGGGCGCGGGCGGCGACAAGGACAAGGACGGCGGCAAGGGCGGCGGCAAGAAGTAGCCCCGCTTTTCCGGACGTTGGCCACGGCTTCGGTGTGCGCTTCGGCGTGCGCCGGAGCCGTACGCGTACGGCGGTGCGGTCCCGGCGCGGGCATGTGTGCGGCATATCTGTACGGCGCTGCGGCGTGGCAGGCTCGATCACATGACACCTGCGGATGTGATCCCGGCTCCCGTCACCCGGCGGAGCACCCCCGACTCCTTCGTCCTGGACGAGGCGACGGTCCTGGACGCGGGCCCCGGCACCGAGCGCACCGCCCGCTGGCTGCGGGCCACGCTCGGCGCGGCCACCGGTCTCGCCCTGGCGCCCGGCACCGAAGGACCCGCGCTGCGGCTGCGTATCGCGCCGCAGGAAGTGACCGGCGCCGAGGGCTACCGGCTCTCCGTCGGCGCCGACGGCATCACCGTCACCGGCGCTGACGCCGCCGGAGTGTTCTGGGCCGCCCAGACCCTGCGCCAGTTCCTCGGGCCCGACGCCTTCCGCAGGGCACCGCTGCGCGCGGACCAGGTGTGGACGGTGCCCGGCACCGTCATCGAAGACGCCCCCCGCTTCGGCTGGCGCGGGATGATGCTCGACGTGTCGCGGCACTTCATGCCCAAGGACGGCGTCCTGCGCTATCTCGACCTCCTGGCCGCGCACAAGCTGAACGTCTTCCACTTCCATCTCACCGACGACCAGGGCTGGCGCATCGAGATCAAACGCCACCCGAAGCTGACCGAGCAGGCCTCCTGGCGTTCGCGCACCAAGTACGGGCACCGCGCCTCGCCCCTGTGGGAGGACAAGCCGCACGGCGGCTACTACACACAGGACGACATCCGCGAGATCGTCGCGTACGCCGCCGAGCGGCACATCACCGTCGTCCCCGAAATCGACGTCCCCGGGCACTCGCAGGCCGCCATCGCCGCGTACCCGGAGCTCGGCAACACCGATGTCGTCGACACCGCCGCCCTCTCCGTCTGGGACACCTGGGGCGTCAACCCGAATGTGCTCGCCCCGACCGACACCGTCCTGCGCTTCTACGAAGGTGTCCTGGAGGAAGTCCTCGAACTCTTCCCCTCGGCCTTCGTGCACATCGGCGGCGACGAGTGTCCCAAGGACCAGTGGAAGCAGTCGCCCGCGGCCCAGGCCCGGATCGCGGAGCTCGGCCTGCACGGCGAGGACGAGCTGCAGTCCTGGTTCATCCGGCACTTCGACAGCTGGCTCGCCGGGCGCGGTCGGCGCCTGATCGGCTGGGACGAGATCCTGGAGGGCGGCCTCGCGCCCGGCGCGGCCGTCTCCTCCTGGCGCGGCTACGCGGGCGGCATCGCCGCCGCCAAGGCGGGGCACGACGTCGTCATGTGCCCCGAACAGCAGGTGTACTTGGATCACCGGCAGGACGGCGGGGCCGACGAGCCGGTGCCCATCGGATACGTCCGCACCCTTGAGGACGTCTACCGCTTCGAGCCCGTACCGCCGCAGCTCACCGCCGACGAGGCCCGCCATGTGCTCGGCACCCAGGCCAATGTGTGGACCGAGGTGATGGAGAACCAGGGGCGCGTCGACTATCAGGCCTTCCCGCGGCTCGTGGCCTTCGCCGAGGTCGCCTGGAGCGCCCTGCCGCCGGCCGCCGAGCGGGATTTCGCCGCCTTCGAGGCCCGAATGACCGCCCACTACGCGCGACTTGACGCCCTCGGCGTCGATTACCGGCCGCCCGGCGGGCCGTTGCCCTGGCAGCGGCGTCCGGGGGTGCTCGGACGCCCGATCGAGGGGTCGCCCCCAAACGTGTGAGGCGACCCGCAAGTCAGCGGTCCCGGGGGTGCGGCCCTGGGACTGTGGGTGGCCGCCAGGAAGAACTGCCACAAGGGTCACCGAAGAGTGGCAATGTGTACTGACCGGTGAGGACATGAGAAACCGGACTTTTGCGCAGGTCGAGGGAGGAACAGCTCCTAGCGGACCCCCGCGTCGGCAGGCCTGGAAGATGTGCCAGAGTTGCCACGTCCGGCCTGTGAGCACGTACCGTACGGCGCAGCAGGCACACCTTGGCTCACAGCTCAGGCTCACAGGCTCAAGGCTCGCTTGGCCGGTCATAGGGAAGGGGCAGCCGGTTTGACCACGCACGCACCGCACTCCTCGCAGGCGGCGCAGTCCGTGCACGCGGTGACGTTGCCTGCCACGCTCGACGAAGCAGTGGCGGCGCTCGCCGCCATGCCCGCCGCCGTTCCCGTCGCGGGCGGCACCGATCTCATGACCTCGGTCAACTCCGGTCTCCTTCGGCCCGCGGCCCTCGTCGGCCTCGGCCGGATCAGCGAGATCCGCGGCTGGCAGTACCAGGACGGACACGCGCTGCTCGGCGCGGGCCTCACCCACGCCCGTATGGGCCGCCCCGACTTCGCCGCCCTGATCCCCGCCCTCGCGGCCTCCGCCCGCGCCGCGGGACCGCCCACGATCCGTAACGCCGGGACGCTCGGCGGCAATATCGCCTCGGCCGCCCCGACCGGTGACACGCTGCCCGTACTGGCCGCCCTGGAAGCCACGTTGATCATCGCGGGCCCCCATGGCGTACGCCGCGAGGTCCCCGTCTCGCATCTCCTCGCGGGCATGGAGATGCTGGGCGCCGGCGAACTCATCGGCTTCGTGCGGGTGCCCCTCCTGCACGCTCCCCAGGTCTTCCTGAAGGCGACGGGACGCACCGGGCCCGGCCGCGCCACTTCCTCCGTCGCCCTGGTCCTCGACCCCGCGCGCCGCGGGGTGCGCTGTGCGGTCGGCGCCATCGCCCCGATGCCGCTGCGCCCTCTTGAGGCGGAGAACTGGGTGGCCTCGCTCATCGACTGGGACGCCGAGCGCGCCCTGGCCCCCGAAGCGCTGCACGCCTTCGGTGAGTACGTCGCCGCCGCCTGCATTCCCGACCAGGCCCCGGACGGCACTCAGGAGCAGCTGCCGCCGGCCGTACTGCACTTGCGGCGCACCGTCGCCGCGCTGGCCCGACGAGCACTGGGGAGGGCGCTGTCGTGAGCAACGACGACGACGCACGGGGGAACGCGGGCCACGGCGGCTGGCAGCCCACCCCACAGGGCGAGTACGACGCCGACGCCACGGCGTTCGTGCAGATCCCGGAGGGCTTCGGCCTCGCGGACTTCGAGGACGGCGCCTCACCGGGCGCTCCGCTGGCCGCCCCCGGCGGCTATGTGCCCCCGCAGATCGCCGTGACCGGCGGCGCCGCGACGGATCCCGCGGCGACGGGGACGTTCGTCATGCCGGCCATGGACGCGTCGGGGGCGCAGGACCGGGAACATGACCACGGGCACGGCGGCGGCGGTCAGGCAGTGCAGTGGCCCGAGCCGAACGCGCCGCAGCCGCCCGCGCCGGGGCCGCCGGACCCGGGCGCGACCGGGCAGTGGTCGTTCACGGAGGCGGCGGCGTACGGACAAGGGGCGCAGCCCTATGGACAGCAGTCCTACGAGCAGCAGCCCTATGAACAGGGAACGCCGCCCTACGAGCAGCAGCGCCACGAACAAGGGGCGCAGCCCTACGGCCCGTATGAGGGTGACTCGTACGAGGGTCGCGGGGCCGACGGATACGACGGATACGACGGCCGCGGGACCGACTCCTACGACGGTGGCGCGGCCGGGCACGGCTACCAGGACGCCAGCGCGCAGGCCAATGTGACCGGGCAGTGGTCCATCCCGCTCGCGGGGGGCGATCTCCCGGACGAATCGGGCGAGTTCACTCAGTCCGCGCTCATCGAGCAGTGGGGCGGCAACGCACCGGCGACGCTGCCGGGCGGCGCTCCCGCGCCGTGGGCGCAGCAGCAGGCCAAGGCCGCCGAGGCGCCGCCGGAGCCCGAGGCCGCGCCCGCGCCGGAGTCTGTGCCAGAGCCAGAGCCAGAGCCCGCGCCCGCGGTGGAGACGGAGGCGGCCGCGCCGTCCGCCGAGCAGCCCGAGGGTGAGCCGGAGGCTTCCTCCGAGGACGACGTACAGGCCGAGGCCCAGGCCGCACCTGAGAGCGAGCTCCAGGCCACCACCGAGAGTGAGCCGCAGCCCGCACCCGCGAGTGAGCCGCAGTCCGCCCCCGCGGCAGGGACCGTGGCGGAGAGTGCGGCAGGGACCGTGGCGGAGAGCGCCGCGGAGACCGCTGCACTGAGCGCTGCGGAACCCGGCGCCGAAGCCGTGACCGGAGCCGGAGTCGGCACCGTGACAGGAGCCGAAGCCGGTACCGGGGCCGGTACCGAAGTCGAAGCCGGTACCGGCACCGAAGCCGAGGCCGCCGGGGCGGAGACCTCCGCCGCCTTCCATGACGAACACCCCCTGGTCTCCTACGTCCTGCGGGTCAACGGCGCCGACCGGCCCGTCACCGACGCCTGGATCGGCGAGTCCCTGCTGTACGTGCTGCGGGAGCGCCTCGGCCTCGCGGGCGCCAAGGACGGCTGCTCCCAGGGCGAGTGCGGGGCGTGCGCGGTCCAGGTGGACGGCCGTCTCGTGGCGTCCTGCCTGGTGCCCGCGGCGACCGCGGCCGGCAGTGAGGTGCGTACGGTCGAGGGCCTGGCCACGGACGGACAGCCGTCCGACGTGCAGCGGGCCCTCGCGGCCGGCGGCGCGGTGCAGTGCGGCTTCTGCGTACCCGGCATGGCGATGACCGTGCACGATCTGCTCGAAGGCAACCCGGCCCCCAGCGAGCGCGAGACCCGGCAGGCGCTGTGCGGCAACCTGTGCCGCTGCTCCGGCTACCGGGGCGTACTGGACGCCGTGCAGGACGTGGTGGCCGAGCGCCGGGCGTCCGCGACGGCGGCCGACGGCAGCGGGGACGGGGCGGACGAGACGGCCCGTATCCCGCATCAGGCGGCACCGGGCGCCGGCGGTGTCAACCCGCAGCACTATCCGCAGGACGGAGGCCCGGCGTGAGCAACGAAACGGCCGCCATGGCGACCACCCCCGCCCCCTCCGCCCCGCAGCAGCCCCCGCACGGACTCGGCGCCTCGCTGCCGCCCCTGGACGCCGGTGCGAAGACGGAAGGCACCTTCCCCTACGCCGCGGACCTGTGGGCCGAGGGGCTGCTCTGGGCGGCGCTGCTCCGCTCCCCGCACCCGCATGCGCGGATCGTCTCGATCGACACCTCGCAGGCCGCCGCGATGCCGGGCGTACGCGCGGTCGTCACCGCCGCCGACGTCCCCGGCGACCAGGCGCACGGCCGCCGGGTCGCCGACCGGCCGGTCTTCGCGTCCGAGCTGGTCCGCCACCACGGCGAGCCGCTCGCGGCCGTGGCCGCCGACCACCCGGACACGGCCCGGATGGCGGCCGCCGCCATCGCCGTGGAGTACGAGGTCCTGGAGCCGGTCACCGACCCGGAGCAGGCCTTCGCCGCCGAACCCCTGCACCCCGACGGCAACTTGATCCGCCACATTCCGCTGCGCTACGGCGACCCGGAGGCGGCGGGCGAGGTCGTGGTCGAGGGCCTGTACCGCATCGGCCGCCAGGACCCCGCTCCCATCGGCGCCGAGGCGGGCCTCGCGGTGCCGCGCCCCGACGGCGGCGTGGAGCTGTATGTCGCGTCCACCGATCCGCATGCCGACCGCGATCTGGCCGCCGCCTGCTACGGCCTGGCGCAGGACCGCGTGAAGGTGGTGGTGACCGGCGTCCCCGGCGCGACCGCCGACCGTGAGGACCCGGGCTTCCAACTCCCGCTCGGGCTCCTGGCGTTGAAGACCGGCTGCCCGGTGAAGCTGACGGCGACCCGCGAGGAGTCCTTCCTCGGCCACGCGCACCGTCACCCCACGCTCCTTCGCTACCGCCACCACGCGGACGCGGAGGGCCGCCTGGTGAAGGTGGAGGCCCAGATCCTGCTCGACGCGGGCGCCTACGCGGACGCCTCGTCGGAGTCCCTGGCGGCGGCCGTGTCCTTCGCCTGCGGCCCGTATGTCGTCCCGCACGCCTTCATCGAGGGCTGGGCGGTACGCACCAACAACCCGCCGTCGGGGCATGTGCGCGGCGAGGGTGCGATGCAGGTCTGCGCGGCGTACGAGGCGCAGATGGACAAGCTGGCCGCGAAGCTGGGCGTCGACCCGGCCGAACTGCGGATGCGCAACGTGATGGCGACGGGTGACATCCTGCCCACAGGGCAGACGGTGACCTGCCCGGCCCCGGTGGCCGAACTCCTGCGCTCCGTAAGGGACTTCCCGCTTCCCGACCTGCCCAAGGACACCCCGGAGGAGGACTGGCTGCTCCCCGGCGGCCTGGAGGGCGCGGGCGAGCCCGGCGCGGTCCGCAGGGGCGTCGGCTACGCGCTCGGCATGGTGCACATGCTGGGCGCGGAGGGCGCGGACGAGGTCTCGACGGCGACGGTCAAGGTCCAGGACGGCGTCGCGACGGTGATCTGCGCGGCGGTCGACACGGGCCAGGGCTTCTCCACGCTCGCCCGGCAGATCGTCCAGGAGACCCTGGGTCTCGACGAGGTTCATGTGGCGTCGGTCGACACCGACCAGCCGCCCGCGGGCCCGGCCTGCCGCGGCCGGCACACCTGGGTCTCGGGTGGCGCCGTCGAACGCGCCGCGAAGATGGTCCGTACGCAGCTGCTGCAGCCGCTTGCGGCCAAGTTCGGGATGTCAACGGAACTGCTCCAGATCACCGACGGCAAGATCACGTCGTACGACGGCGTCCTGTCCACCACGGTCACGGAGGCGATGGACGGCAAGGAGCTGTGGGCCACGGCGCAGTGCCGCCCGCACCCCACGGAGCCGCTGGACGACACGGGCCAGGGCGACGCGTTCGTGGGCCTCGCCTTCTGCGCGATCCGCGCGGTGGTCGACGTGGATGTGGAGATCGGCTCGGTGCGTGTGGTGGAGCTGGCGGTGGCCCAGGACGTGGGCCGCGTCCTCAACCCGGCGCAGCTGACCGCCCGTATCGAGGCGGGCGTCACCCAGGGGGTCGGTGCGGCGCTGATGGAGAATCTGCGCACCTCGCGCGGTGTCGTCCGCCATCCCGACCTGACGGGGTACGCCCTGCCGACCGCCCTCGACGCCCCCGACATCCGCATCGTGAAGCTGGTCGAGGAACGCGACGTGGTCGCTCCCTTCGGCGCGAAGGCGGCCTCGGCGGTACCGGTGGTGACCTCACCGGCGGCGGTGGCGGCCGCGGTCCGCGCGGCCACGGGCCGCCCGGTGAACCGGCTGCCGATCCGGCCGCAGGCGGCTGTGGTGCAGGGCGGGGCTTGAGGGCCCGTAAGGCCCGTAAGGCCCGTAAAGGGTTTGCGGCAGAGGCCGCGCCCGGCGCTACGGTCTGGTTCATGACCCAAGATCCAGGCCTCCCCGTGTCCCGGGACCCCGGGCCCGCCGTCGTCCTGCTCACCGGAATCATGGCCTCCGGAAAGTCCACCGTCGCCCAGGCGCTCGCCGAGCGGCTGCCCCGGGCCGCGCATGTGCGCGGTGATGTGTTCCGGCGGATGGTCGTGTCGGGGCGGGCCGAGATGGCGCCGGGCGCGGAGGCGGAAGCCCTCGCCCAACTGCGCCTCCGCTACCGCCTTTCGGCGTCGACCGCCGACGCCTACGCGGACGCCGGGTTCACGGCCGTCGTGCAGGACGTCGTCATCGGTGAGGTGCTCAAGGAGTACGTCGCGGGGGTGCGGACCCGGCCGTTCTACGTCGTCGTGCTCGACCCCGACGCCGATGTGGTGGCGGCACGCGAGGCCGGCCGCGGGAAGACGGGCTACGGCGAGTGGTCCGTGGAGGCACTGCAGAGCGGACTCCGGCAGGAGACCCCACGGATCGGCCTCTGGCTGGACAGCTCGGAGCTGACGGTGGAGGAGACGGTGGACGCGCTCCTTGGACGGCTAGACGAGGCTCGGGTGGCGTGAGGCGTGAGGCGTGAGGCGTGCCGGAGTGAAGCGGTGAAGCGGGGCGCGAGGAGTGGCGGCTAGGGCGTCACTACGAAGGTGGCCAGGGCCTTGTCGAAGTGCCGCTTCTCCGTGGCCTGTTGCTGTGCCGGGGCCGAGATCCACAGGTCGTACATCTTGCCGCCCTCGTTCCAGCTCAGGTCGTACGTGTGCCGGGGGCCGCCGTCGTCGGCGCCGCCGTCCCAGGTGAACTCCCACAGCGCGGCGGGGTGGCCGTTGTGCGTGGTCTCGCGGACCGAGCCGCCGCGGTAGCCGGGATAGTCGTCGGGGCCGTCGCGGTGGGCCTGCCGCATCACCGCCAACGGGCCGTCGGGGTCCTGCTGTTGCGGGTGGACGCCGAGGCGGAACTCCTTGCCGGGGGAGTAGTAGTAGACGCGCGGCGCCTCGTAGGAACGGGTGAAGCCGGTCGGCACGGAGAGCTTGAAGCCGAGCGGGTCGACGACCGTGCGGTAGCCCGAGGGGGCGGGGTCCTTGTCGGGCGCGGTGGTGCCCGTACCCCCGTCGGGGCGCTGTGTGCGGCCGCCGTCACCCGATGGCTTCGAGGGCTCGGCGGGCTTCTTCTTGCCGCCGCCGCCCGACCTGCTCGCGGACGGTTCCGGGACCCGCCCGCCCTCCGGGCCCTGCGGGGTCTGTGTGCCGTCGCCCGCGTCCTCCACCCGGCCCGCCGACTGAGAGTCGGTGCCGCCGTCGTCCCGGGTCGCGTACCAGACGCCGAACCCGGTGCCGCCCGCGGCGATCACGGCCGCCAGGATGCCGCTCACCAGGGCGGTCCGCATCCGGCGCCGGGGGCCGTGGGGCGGACCCGGCAGGGTGGGGGACACCACCGGTTCCGGTGCGGGGGACGGCACTTGGGACGGGGTGGAGCGGTGGGTGTGCGGGGCCGGCGGGGTGGCCCGCGGGTCCTGGGGCGTGGTCGCCGCGTACGCCGCCTCGTCCTCCACCAGCGCCCGAAGGAGCTTCTCCGTCTCGTCGAGACCGAGCCGCCGCCCCAAGTCCCTTTCCAGGAGCCCGCGTACGACCGGAGCCAGCGGGCCCGCCGCCTCCGGGACGCGGACGTCGTCGATGACCACGGCGTGCAGCACTCCCGCCACCGAATCGCGGTGGAAGGGGGATTCGCCGTCCACCGCCGCGCAGAGCAGCACGCCGAGCGACCACAGATCGGACTCGGGGCCCGTGCGGGTGCCCGACATCCGCTCGGGCGCGGTGTACTCGGGCGAGCCGACGAACGCGCCGGTCTCGGTGAGCGTCGTCTGGCCCGCCACTTGTGCGATGCCGAAGTCGGAGAGGACCACGCGGCCGGTGCGCGCTTCGAGCAGGACGTTGGCGGGCTTCAGGTCACGGTGCTGGACGCCCGAGGCGTGTGCGGCACGCAGGGCGTCGAGCAGGGCGAGCCCGATCCGGGCGGCAGCGGCGGGGGAGAGGGGGCCGTCGAGTGCGATGCGGTCGGCGAGGGAGCGGCCGTCGATCAGCTCCATCACGATCCAGGGCTGCGCCCCGTGCTCCACGATGTCGTGCAGGACCATGATGTTGGGGTGCCGGACCTGGGCCACGGTGCGCGCCTCGCGTAGCGTACGCTCGCGCTGCAACTCGGCGTCCATGTACGACAGTTCGTCGTCCACGTGGAGTTCCTTGACCGCCACGGCACGGCCGAGCAGCTCGTCCTGGGCGCGCCAGACCGTGCCCATGCCGCCGCGGCCGAGCCGCGTCGCGATGCGGTAGCGCCCCGCTATGAGATCCCCCGTGCTTGCCATGCGCACATCATGCCGCACGGCCCTGTTCAGTCCGGGTCGAAGGTATCCCGGCCGGGAGGCGACGATTCGGGGCGAGACGGGCGAAGTGCCGCCCTCATTCAATCGAGATGCCGTCCCCTCCCTGATGGATGCAGACTGAAATGGCATGCAAGTGCAGAGGAAGCGCAGGCCGGAAGGGGCGGGAGGGCTCTATGCATACCGAAGGTGGAGATGCTGTGGAAGATGCGCCGGTGTCGACACGGGCGTCGGCGGCGGGCACTGAGGGGCGGCAGCGGTTGGCGCCGCAGTCACAGCCGCAGCCCCAGCCGCAGTCGCTGCCACAGCAGCCGCCGCTCCCGCAGGAGCCCGTGGTCATCCGTGGCGACGGACTGGTGCTGCGGGAGTGGACCGAGGCGGACCCGCCCCGTATGTCCGAGCTCTTCGACGATCCCGCCGTCGCCCACTTCACCCCGCTCGTCAGCCCCTTCGACCTGGCCGCGGCCCGCGCGTACCTGGACAGGCTGCGCGCCGCCCGCGCCGCCGGCACCCGGCTGCAGCTCGCCGTCACCACCGACGGCGAGACCCCGCTCGGCGAAGTCCTGATCGGCGCACTCGGCGCCGAACGGCCGGTCGGTGCCCCGACGTTGGGCTATGCGATCGGCCCCGCGCACCGCGGCCTCGGCCTGGCCCTGCGCGCCACCCGCCTTCTGACCGCGTACGCCCATGACGAACTCGGCCTGCCGCGCGTCTGCCTGCAGATCGACCGCGAGAACGCGGCCAGCATCAAGGTCGCCCGCGCGGCCGGGTACCGGCTCGTCGAAGACGCCGAGGCGGAGCGAGTCACGGAGAAGGGCCGCCGGCTCGTTCTGCACACCTGGGAGCACTTCGCCGGGGACCGATGAGTTCGGGGCCGCCGGCCGGTCTGCATACCAGGACCGGCACTGGCGCCGGAACGACACAGAGGAGACCCTCATGAGCACCCAGCAGAAGATCACCCCCTGCCTCTGGTACGACGGCCAGGCGGAGGAGGCGGCGGCGTTCTACACCTCGCTCTTCAAGGACTCCCGCATCACCGAGGTGCAGCGGTACGGCAAGGAGGGCCCGGGCACCCCCGGCAGCCCGATGCTGGTCGTCTTCGAGCTCGCGGGCCAGACCTACACCGCCCTCAACGGCGGCCCCCAGTTCAACTTCACCGAGGCCATCTCGCTCTCCGTCGACTGCGAGGACCAGGCCGAGGTCGACGAACTCTGGGCCAAGCTCAGTGAGGGCGGCGAGGAAGGCCCCTGCGGCTGGCTGAAGGACAAGTACGGCCTGTCCTGGCAGATCATCCCCAGGGCCCTCCCCGAACTCCTCGCCGACCCCGACCCCGAGAAGGCGGGACGCGTCATGAAGGCGATGCTCGGCATGGGCAAGATCGACGTCCAGGGACTGCGGGACGCGTACGACAACAAGTGACCCGGTAACTCAGCGAGTTGGTGACTCAGCGATTTGGTAACTCAGCGAGTCGGCAACTCAGCGAGTCGGTGGGCAAGCAAGCACGTGAGCCCTGGAGGCCGTGGCGGGAATCGAACCCGCGTAACTCGCTTTGCAGGCGAGCCCCTCAACCACTCGGGCACACGGCCGTGTTCGGTGGGTGTGACCCGACCGTAGGCCGGGCCGGACGTGGCGCTCAAGGGATCGGGCGCGCCTGCAACGCGACTGCCATACGGCGTTCACGGGCGAGGCGGGGGTGAGGCGAGGCTGGGCAGGGCGGGGTGAGGCGGAGTGAGGCGGAGTGAGACGGGCGTGGTCGTGGGCGTACGACCAAGGGACCAGTCGGTGACCGTCCAACGACAGGGGTCAATTCCCGTATAGGCCCTTACGCTGGCGGCCATGACCGCCATCGAACCGCGTGACGAGGTCGCGAAGGGCGCCGACGACGCCGAGGACGCCACCGCGAACTCCGTGCCGGACGGCGTGCTGCGGCGGCCCTATCGTGCGCTCAGCATCGGCATCGTCTCCGTCGTCCTGCTCATCGCCTTCGAGGCGACCGCCGTGGGTACCGCCATGCCCGTCGCCGCCCGTGAGCTCGACGGAGTCGCGCTCTACGCCTTCGCCTTCTCCGGGTACTTCACCACCAGCCTCTTCGGCATGGTGCTCTCCGGGCAGTGGGCCGACCGGCGCGGGCCGCTCGGGCCGCTGGCCGCCGGGATCGGGGCGTTCGCGGCGGGGCTGGTGCTGGCCGGGACCGCCGGGGCGATGTGGCTGTTCATCGTGGGCCGTGCGGTGCAGGGGCTCGGCGGCGGCCTGGTCATCGTCGCGCTGTACGTCGTGGTCAGCCGGGCCTATCCGGACCATCTGCGGCCGGCGATCATGGCCGCCTTCGCGGCGAGCTGGATCGTGCCGTCGATCGTCGGACCGCTGGCCTCCGGCACCGTGACCGAACACCTCGGCTGGCGCTGGGTGTTCCTCGGCATCCCGGTCCTGGTCGTGATCCCGCTGGTGCTCGCGCTGCCCGCGATCCGGCGCACCGCGTCAGGTCCTGCGGGCTCCGCCGGTGCCGCGCCGCCCATCGACCCGCGCCGTATCCGGCTCGCACTCGGTGTCTCCCTCGGTGCGGCACTGCTGCAGTACGCGGGCCAGGACCTGGCGCCGCTGTCCCTCGTCCCGGCTCTCGCGGGCGCGGCGCTGCTCGTGCCGTCGGTGTCGGGAAAGCGCGGCCTGCTGCCCCGCGGCACGTTCCGGGCCGGGCGCGGACTGCCCGCCGTCGTCCTGCTGCGGGGGATCGCCGCCGGCTCCTTCATCGCCGCCGAGTCCTTCGTGCCCCTCATGCTGGTCGCCCAGCGCGGCCTGTCGCCGACGATGGCCGGGCTGTCGCTCGCCGTCGGCGGTGCGACCTGGGCGCTCGGCTCCTACCTCCAGTCACGGCCGCGCCTCGAACCGCACCGGGAGCGCCTCGTCCGGCTCGGCATGCTCCTCGTGGCGAGCGCGATCGCGACGGCGCCGACGGTGCTGATCGACGCCGTACCCGTGTGGCTCGTCGCGGTCGCCTGGACGTGGGGCTGCTTCGGCATGGGCCTGACCATCTCCTCGACCGGCGTGCTGCTCCTGAAGCTCTCCGCGCCGCACGAGGCCGGCTCCAACTCGGCCGCCCTGCAGATCTCGGACGGCCTCTCCAACATCCTGCTCCTGGCCGCGGGCGGCGCGGCCTTCGCGGCACTCGGCGGCGGCACGGTGGGCGCCGTCCACGGCACCGCGTCCGCGGGCTCGCACCCCGCCGCGTTCGTCGCGGTCTTCGCCCTGTCGGCCGTGGTGGCGCTGGCGGGGGTGTTCGTGGCGGGACGGCTGCGGGTTCCGGACGGGGAGTGAGGCGGGGAGTGAGGCGGGGAGTGAGGGGGTGCCGGACGGCGCGTAGGGGCGGGTTCCGGGCGCGGAGTGAGCGGGGCCGGGAACTGCTCGGGACGGTGTGACCCACGTCCCACCGTCACCCCCTCCGGCGCAGTCGTCGGGAACCGTCAATCCGGCACCGGTAGGGTGGCCCGGTTGTCATACGTAGCCGACGTCCTCGACGTACCAGTCGAGCCGCCAAACCCCGACGGAGACCGTGACTACCACCGCCACCTCCTCCCACCACCTCTCTCCCGCCTTCCCCGGCCGCGCCCCCTGGGGTACCGCCAACAAGCTGCGTGCCTGGCAGCAGGGGGCCATGGACAGGTATATCCAGGAGCAGCCGCGGGACTTCCTCGCCGTGGCGACGCCCGGCGCCGGCAAGACGACCTTCGCGCTCACGCTCGCCTCCTGGCTCCTGCACCACCACGTGGTGCAGCAGGTGACGGTGGTCGCGCCGACCGAGCATCTGAAGAAGCAGTGGGCGGAGGCGGCGGCCCGCATAGGGATCAAGCTGGACCCGGAGTACAGCGCCGGTCCGCTGAGCAAGGAGTACCACGGTGTCGCCGTGACCTACGCCGGTGTCGGCGTACGCCCGATGCTGCACCGCAACCGCGTCGAGCAGCGCAAGACCCTCGTCATCCTCGACGAGATCCACCACGCCGGTGACTCCAAGTCGTGGGGCGAGGCCTGTCTTGAGGCCTTCGAGCCGGCGACGCGGCGGCTCGCGCTCACCGGTACGCCGTTCCGCTCCGACACCAATCCCATCCCCTTCGTGCAGTACGAGGAGGGCAACGACGGGATCCGGCGGTCCGCCGCCGACTACACCTACGGCTACGGCAACGCCCTCGGCGACGGCGTCGTGCGGCCCGTCATCTTCCTCTCGTACAGCGGCAATATGCGCTGGCGCACCAAGGCCGGTGACGAGATCGCCGCGCGGCTCGGCGAGCCGATGACCAAGGACGCGATCAGCCAGGCCTGGCGCACCGCGCTCGACCCGCGCGGCGACTGGATGCCGAATGTGCTGAAGGCGGCCGACCAGCGCCTGAGCGAAGTACGCAAGGGCATTCCGGACGCCGGCGGCCTTGTCATCGCATCCGACCAGGACTCCGCGCGCGCCTACGCCAAGCTGATCAGGGAGATCACCGGCACCAAGGCCACGGTCGTCCTGTCCGACGACACCGGCGCCTCCAAGCGGA
Source organism: Streptomyces monticola (assembly GCF_042665355.1). Classification (NCBI taxonomy): domain Bacteria; kingdom Bacillati; phylum Actinomycetota; class Actinomycetes; order Kitasatosporales; family Streptomycetaceae; genus Streptomyces; species Streptomyces monticola. The sequence goes on from NZ_JBHTCF010000025.1 coordinate 73,471, forward strand.
TCGATGACTTCAGCGCCAACGACGACCGGTGGATGGTCGCCGTCCGGATGGTGTCCGAAGGCGTCGACGTGCCGCGCCTCGCGGTGGGTGTGTACGCCACGACCATCTCGACGCCGCTGTTCTTCGCGCAGGCCGTGGGCCGTTTCGTCCGGTCCCGCAGGCGCGGCGAGACGGCCTCCGTCTTCCTGCCGACCATCCCCGACCTCCTCGGCTTCGCCAACGAGATGGAGGTCGAGCGCGACCACATGCTCGACAAGCCGAAGAAGGATGGCGAGGAAGAGGACCCCTACGCCGAGTCCGAGAAGGAGATGGACGAGGCCAACAAGGAGCAGGACGAGGACACCGGCGAGCAGGACATGCTGCCCTTCGAGGCGCTGGAGTCGGACGCCGTCTTCGACCGGGTCCTCTACGACGGCGCCGAGTTCGGGATGCAGGCGCACCCGGGCAGCGAGGAGGAGCAGGACTACCTCGGCATTCCGGGGCTGCTCGAACCCGACCAGGTCCAGATGCTGCTCCAGAAGCGGCAGGCCCGGCAGATCGCGCACAGCAAGAAGCGTCCCGACGAGGAGGCGGACCTGCTCGAACTGCCCGCCGAGCGCCGCCCCGTGGTCTCCCACAAGGAACTCCTCGAACTGCGCAAGCAGCTCAACACCATGGTCGCCGCGTACGTCCACCAGTCGGGCAAGCCGCACGGCGTGATCCACACCGAGCTGCGCCGGGTGTGCGGCGGCCCGCCGAGCGCGGAGGCCACGGGGGGCCAGATCCGGCAGCGGATCGCCAAGGTGCAGGAGTGGGCCACGCGCATGAAGTGACGGTGCTGGACGGTTGGTTGCCGGTTGCCGGTTGCCGGTTGCCGGTTGCCGGTCGTCGTCGGTCGTCGCTGGTGGTTGTCCTTGGCCGCCGTTGATCGCCGGTGATTGCGGGGCCCGTGCGAAGGAGACGTTCGTACGGGCCCCGCTCATCCCGCGGGGACGGGATCCGTCCCGGAGCCGGTCCGTCCACCGGCCCCGGGGGCATGGGGGGCTCGGGCTCAGCCCCGGGAGCCGCGGCGGCGGCCGATGACGACCATGGACGTGCCCACGGCCAGAGTGAGGGCGCCCGCCCCGATGATCCAGGGGGTGCCGGAGGCGTCGCTTCCGGTCTGGGCCAGCTGGCCGGCCAGGGCGGTGGAGGCGGGCCTGGCCGCGCCTGCCCCGCCCGCGGGGGCGTCCTGTCCGGCGCCCGGCAGAGCCTCGGCGCCGCCCTCGGGCGACGGCCTGTTGGCGCCGTCACCACCGCTGCCGTCGGCTCCCGTGCCCGCCGCCCGCACGGTGAACCAGTAGTCCTTGCTCTCGGAGTAGTGGTCCTCGTCCGAGAAGCCGAAGGCGATGCTCAGGCCCTCGCCCGCCGGTGCCTGTGCGGTGAACTTGATCCGCGTCTTCAGGTGCAGCCGCTCACCGGCCTTGAGCGGGCCGTAGCCCAGGTCGGCCACCACCCAGCCCTCACCGCCGGCCATGTCGGGCCGCTGCCACGTACCGTCCGGAGTCTGGAACTCCACCCGCAGATGGCGCTGTTGGAAGGTCGGGGACGCGTGCGCCACGACGACGGCCGGGCTGAACTCCGCGATATCCGCACCGCCCTTGTTGTCGACGTCCAGGGTGAACACCGACCAGTCGCCGCCCGCCCGGAAGAGGGAGGGGAAGCCGGACAGGGAGAGCGCGGGCCCGGCCTGCTCCTGGCCTTCGGCGCCGTCGGTGCCCTCGCCTGCTTCCCGTACCGCCACACCGGGGGCGTCCTCAGCCTCCTCCTGGTTCCCCGGGTTCCCCGAGTTCCCCGGGTTCCCTGAGTTCTCGGAGTCCTCCGTCGACCCGCCGGGCGGCTCGGTCGTCGCCGGGGTCTCCGGGGCAGTTGAGGGGGTGGCCGAGGGGGTGGCCGCGGGGTGCTGACCGTCGGTGTCCGGCGTGGCCGGGGCCTCCCCCGCGGCCGCGGCCTGAGCGGCGAGCGAGCACGGCGGTTCGGTGACGGCGAGGGCGGGGGAGGGGGCGGCGAAGGCGAGAGCGGGGGCGATGACGGCGGCGACGACGAAGGGAGAGGTGCGGCGGACGGTACGGCGGAGCTTCATTGCGGGGGCAGGCCTTTGCTCATGGTGCTCGTGGTGCTCATGGAGGGGCGTGAAGGTGCTGAGGGGCGGAGGCGTACGGCGATCTTGAGGCTGTTGAACGTCAACGTATTGATCAAATAAGTGCCCTTCCGACCGCAAAGGTCCCGAACTCCGGATCGCGAAAGTCCTGACCTGAGTGCCCTTGGTCCCCAAACGGGCAAAGTGAAACGGGCATTGCGGAGATAAGGGGTGTACGGGAATTTCGTTTCCCGGAATCGTGGCGAATTCGCCGTACCCGGTGCCCGGATTCTGGACGGAGTCTTCCGCTCAGCGGGAACGTCTCGCTACTGTCCCGGCAACGCACACGCCCCGTGGCAGCGCCGCCGCGGAGCGCAGCCGGTGCCAGGTGGTGCCGGGGCACGCACGCCCCGCACCTCCCCTTCGCCCGGCGGCCTCTGACGCGCGTCGCCGACGGGACTCGGTGACGTACCGCCGCGTAGGGGGCCGTCGCAACTCACCACTAAGGAGAGGGCGTCGTGACCGCGGAGACTTCTCAGACGCTCGACCGGGGCCTGCGGGTCCTCAAACTGCTCGCCGACACCGACCATGGCCTGACCGTCACCGAGTTGTCCAACAAGCTCGGGGTGAACCGCACCGTGGTCTACCGCCTGCTCGCCACGCTCGAACAGCACGCTCTCGTACGCCGTGACCTGGGCGGCCGGGCGCGTGTAGGTCTCGGGGTGCTGCGGCTCGGCCGGCAGGTGCACCCGCTGGTGCGGGAGGCCGCGCTGCCCGCGCTGCGCGCACTCGCCGAAGACATCGGGGCCACCGCCCACCTCACGATGGTGGACGGCACGGAGGCCCTGGCGGTGGCGGTGGTCGAGCCGACCTGGACCGACTATCACGTGGCGTACCGCACGGGCTTCCGTCATCCTCTCGACCGCGGCGCCGCGGGCAAGGCGATACTCTCCGCCCGCCAGGGCCTGGTCACCGACCCCGGCTACACCCTGACCCACGGCGAGCTGGAGGCCGGCGCGAGCGGAGCGGCGGCACCGCTGCTCGGTGTGACGGGGATAGAGGGGAGCGTCGGCGTGGTCATGCTGGCGGACTCGGTGCCGGAACGGGTGGGGCCGCGGGTGGTCGACGCGGCGCGTGAGGTCGCGGACGCGCTGCGTTGAGGCGCCCGGGGTGACGCCTTGGACAGGGCCGCCACGCACTACATTGGCGGGGTGCTCTCTCGCCTCGCCAGTCTCTCCCGCCCCAAGGCCATCGCTCTGGGCGCCGTGCCCTTTCTCGCGCTGCTCGGGGTGACCGTGTTCGCCCCGCTGCCGTACTCGGTCGCCCAGCCCGGCGGCACCTCCGATGTCCTCGGTGAGCACAAGGGCGAACCGGTGATCACCATCGAGGGCGCGCCGACCCGTAAGACGGACGGGCAGCTGCGGATGACGACGATCATCGCGACCGGGCCGACGATGGACGTCGGTCTGGGCGATGTGATCGACGGCTGGTTCCGCACCGACCGCGCCGTGATGCCGCGCGAGGCCGTCTATCCGAGCGGTGACTCCGTCAAGGAGATCGAGGAGCACAACCTCGGTGAGATGAAGAAGTCCCAGGACGAGGCGGTCACGGCGGCCCTGAAGTATCTGGGCAGGAGCCCGAAGGAAGTGAAGGTGCAGCTCAAGCTGGCCGATATCGGCGGGCCGAGCGCGGGTCTGCTGTTCTCCCTCGGCATCGTCGACAAGCTGGACGGCGACGGCAGCGGCGGCGACCTCACCGGCGGCCGCACCATCGCCGGTACGGGCACGATCGCCGCCGACGGCACTGTCGGCGCGGTCGGCGGGGTCGCCCTGAAGACCCAGGCGGCGGGCCGCGACGGCGCGAGTGTCTTCCTGGTACCGAAGGCGGAGTGCACGGACGCGAAAGCCGAACTCCCCAAGGGACTGCGACTGATCCCGGTGACGACCCTCTCCGGCACGGTGGACTCACTGCGGGCCCTTGAGAAGGGTGACAAGGTTCCTAGCTGCTGACCGCTGCCGCGACGGCGGTCCGGGGAGTGGCGAGCCGAAGCCCCAACTCCACCATCCGCCAGCCGAGTTGAACCCGCAGCGAGCCGCCTCCCGTGACGCGCTGCGCCGCCTCGTGCCGGAACTCCCCGGCGCGCTGGGTGTGCAGCAGCAGGTGAATCTCAGGATGCATGGACCAGTCCTCCGTGGTCAGTCCGCGGGACGCGGAAATCCGTGCAGATGCACGCGATAGCCGACGGCACCCTCGGGCGTCTCGTCCTCAAGGCTCGGGTAGCTCTCGACCAGCTGGTGCAGCTTCTTGTTGAGCTCCCGGGCGAGTTCGGGAGTGAGGCGCAGGGAGTAGTCGCTGAGGCTTGAGGCGTCTCTCCACTCGTCGGGCCAGTCGTAGAACGACCCGATGAAAGTGGAGAGTTCGAGGGCGTGGCCCGAGGCCATCTCGTGCAGCAGCGTGCTCATCGCGCCCCGGACTTCCGGGTCCTGATGGTGGATCAGTTCATCGGTGGTCCGGGTGCCCATGTGCACGGCCCGCCACCACCGCTCCCGCCCCTTGCCCCGCTCCGGGTCGTCCTCGACGAATCCGTGTACGGCGAGCTGGCGCAGGTGGTAGCTGGTGGAACCGCTCGACTCGCCCAGTCTGCCGCCCAGTTGGGAGGCAGTCGCGGGTCCGCGAAGGCGTAGCTCGGCGAGCAGCCGCATCCGCAGCGGGTGGGCGAGCCCCCGCAGCGACCGCGGATCCAGATCGCGAACCGACCGCTCGCCCGGGTGTTCCGTCATGCCGTCAGCGTAGAGATGCAAAGGACCCTTTGCAAGGGTCTCTTTGTAACTCGGTCTACTTCTTCTTGACGAACCCCTCCGACACCATCCAGTCCATCGCCACGGAGTGCGGGTCCTCGCCCTCCACGTCCACGCGGGCGTTCAGTTCGCGGGCGACGTCGTTGTTCAGCTTCTTGGTGATCGGGTCCAGGATCTTCTGCAACTCGGGGTATTTCTCCAGGGACTTGGAGTTGACCTCGGGAGCGGCGTTGTAGTTCGGGAAGAAGTGCTTGTCGTCCTCCATCACGGTCAGGTCCATCGCCTTGATGCGGCCGTCCGTGGTGAAGACCTCGCCGAAGGTGCAGGTGCCCTTGGAGGCCTGCGTGTAGATGATGCCGCTGTCCATCTTGGTGATGTTGGAGGCCGGGATCTTCATCCCGTACTCCTTCTCCATGCCGGGCAGCCCGTCGTTGCGCGAGGCGAACTCGCTCTCCACGCACAGCGTGACCGCCTTCGGGTCGGACTTCGCGAGCGCGGCCACGTCCGAGAGGGTCTTGGTCTTGTACTTCTTCGCGTTGGCCGCGTTCATGGCGAGCGCGTAGGTGTTGTTGAGTGCCGAGGGCGGCAGCCAGGTGATGCCGTTCTTGAGGTCGGCGTCGTGCACGGCCTGCCACTGCTTGTGCGGGTCGTCGATGGGCTCGGTGTTGCCCTGATAGGTGATCCACGCGGTGCCCGTGTACTCGTACATGAGGTCCGCGTCACCGCTCTTGACCGCCTCGCGCGCCCCGATGGAGCCCTGGATGCCGGTGCGGTCGAGGACCTTCGCGCCGGCCGCCTGCAGGGCGATCCCGGTGATCTGGCCGAGGACGAGCTGTTCGGTGAACTCCTTGGAGGTGACCGTGAGATCGGCCCCCTTCAGCGGCTGCCCGGCGCCGATCGAGCCCGGCTTCACATCGTCGACCATGGGGGACCCGCTGGTGAGCCCGCAGCCGCCGAGCAGGGACGGGGCGAGCACCGCGGCGGCCGCCAGGGCGATCACGGACGTACGCCTCATGACTTCACCTCCAGGCCCCGCGGCCGGAGCAGCAGCTCCGCGAGGGATGCCAGCCAGTCCACGAGCAGCGCCAGCGCCACCGTCAGGATCGAGCCGAGGACGAGCACGGCCATCCGCTGATTGGTGATGCCCGTGGTGATCAGGTCGCCGAGGCCGCCGCCACCGCCGAAGGTGGCGAGGGTCGCCGTGCCGACGTTGAGGACGAGCGCCGTGCGCACGCCCGCCAGGATCAGCGGGACCGCGAGCGGCAGTTCGACTTTGCGCAGCACGCCCATGGGGGACATGCCGATGCCCCGGGCGGCTTCGAGGAGCGTCGGGTCGTTGCCCTTCAGGCCCGCGATGGTGTTGGACAGGACCGGGAGCACCGCGTAGATCACCATGCCGAACAGGGCGGCCTTCATGCCGATGCCCATCCAGATGACGAGCAGCGCGAGCAGACCGATCGCCGGTGTCGCCTGCCCGATATTGGCCAGGGCCATCGCCACGGGGGCGGCCTTGCGCAGCCCGGGGCGGGTCAGCAGGATGCCGAGCGGAATCGCGATGATCAGCACGAAGAACGTGGAGATCGCGGTCAGTTCGATGTGCTGGCGAAAACGCAGCCAGACGTTGCCGTTGGCGAGGGCGTTCTGCGCGATCGAGTCCAGGTCCGCGTTACGGAACCACAGCCAGGTGACGAGCAGCACGACCGCCAGGACCGCGGGCAGGAACGTCAGCTTCTGCCAGGTGATCCGCGGTGGGTCCCGCAGCGGCTCCTCGGGCGGCGGCGCCTCCTGCTCGGCCTCGCCGACATCGCGGAACGCCACGCCCTTGACCTCGTGTTCGCCCTCGGGGCGGCCGGGACCGGGGGAGTGCGGCGGCTTGCGCGACGGATTCACGCCCTCTCCTCCTCCGGTCCGGCGCCCAGGGCGCCCTCCTGCTCGCGGTGCGTCTGCTCGGCGCGCTGCTCCTCCAGCTCGTGCTGGTGCTCCACGGCGTCGAGCCGGTCGGCCTCCAGGAGTTCGTGTACGGAGTTCATCAGCGTCTCCATGTCGACGACGCCCTCGTACTCGCCGCGCCGCCCGGTCACCGCGACCCGGCCCGCGTTGTCCGTGAGCACCGCTTCCAGCGCGTCGCGCAGGGTGGCGTCGCGGGTGACCGTGTCGTGGACGAGGGTGCCGGCGCGGGCGAGTGAGCCCCTGGCGCGCATCAGGTCGCCGCGCCTGAGCCACTTGTAGGGGCGGCGGCGCTTGTCCAGGAGCAGGATCTCGTTGGTGTTGCCGGAGCGGAGCTTGTTGAAGATGTCCTGCAGCGGGTCGTCGACCGTGACGGTCGGGTACTCGCGGATCTCCACATCCCGTACGCGGGTCAGGTTCAGGCGCTTGAGGGCCGCGCCCGCGCCCACGAAGCCGGAGACGAAGTCGTCGGCCGGGTTGGTGAGAATGGCTTCCGGGGTGTCGAACTGCGCGATGTGCGAGCGTTCGCGCAGGACCGCGATCCGGTCGCCCAGCTTGATCGCCTCGTCGAAGTCATGCGTGACGAACACGATCGTCTTGTGCAGCTCGTGCTGCAGCCGGATCAGCTCGTCCTGGAGGTGGTCACGGGTGATCGGGTCCACGGCGCCGAACGGCTCGTCCATCAGGAGCACCGGCGGGTCGGCCGCCAACGCCCTTGCCACGCCGACGCGTTGCTGCTGGCCGCCGGAGAGCTGGCGCGGATAGCGGCCGCGGAACTCGCCGGGGTCGAGGCCCACCAGGTCGAGCATCTCCTCGACCCGGTCCTTGATCTTGTTCTTGGGCCAGCCGACCATCTTCGGCACCAGGGCGATGTTCTGGGCGACGGTCATATGCGGGAAGAGCCCGGAGGACTGGATCGCGTAGCCGACCTTGCGGCGCAGCTTCACCGGGTCCATCTCGGTGACGTCCTCGCCGTTGATCCGGATACGGCCGCCGGTCGGCTCGATCAGACGGTTGATCATCTTCAGGGTCGTGGACTTTCCGCAGCCCGACGGGCCCACGAAGATGACGAGTTCACCCGCCTTGATCTCCATATTGACCTCGTCGACGGCCGGGTTGGGATTGCCCGGATACAGCTTGGAGAGGTTCTCCAGCTCGATGGTGGCGCCGGTGGTCGTACCGCCGCCCGCCGTGCTGGTGCTCGCCGTGCTCGTGGTCGTGGTCTCAGACACGGATGCCCCTCGGAATGGTCAGTCGTCCGATGAGGACGTACGCGGCGTCGAACAGAAGCGCCAGGATGATGATCCCGAGCGTGCCCGCGAGCACCTGGTTGAGCGCGTTCTTGCTGCCCAGGGAGCCGATGCCGCGGAAGATCTCATTGCCGAGCCCGGGCCCCGACGCATAGGCGGCGATGGCGGCGATGCCCATCAGCATCTGGGTGGAGACCCGGATTCCGGTGAGGATCGGCGGCCAGGCGAGCGGCAGTTCCACCTTGAAGAGCCGGGCCGCACGGGACATCCCGATGCCCTTGGCCGCGTCCACCAGGGACGGATCGACGCCGCGCAGGCCGACGATCGCGTTCCGCACGATCGGAAGCAGCCCGTACAGGGTCAGCGCGATCACGGTCGGCGCGACGCCCAGGCCCACGATCGGGATGAGCAGACCGATCATCGCGAGCGAGGGAATGGTCAGGATGGTGGAGGTCGAGAGGGTGGCGAGGTTGCCCGCCCACTCGCTGCGGTAGGTGACGACGCCGATGACCACTCCGATGAGGGTGGCCACGACCATGCACTGGAAGACCGCGCTGGCGTGCTGGAAGGCGTCCGTCAGAAGTTGCTGGTGGCGGTTGCCCAGGTAGTCCCAGAAGTTCACAACCGGCTCACCTCACGGGTCAGGGCGCGGAGCACAGAGCTCAGGGGCTGTCGGGCTCCCATGACGCGGCCTGCTCCACCAGCGGGATGATCCGCAGCGGAACGGGGTTTTCCATGACGATCGCCGTGGAGGCCCGAACGATGCCATCAAAACCGACAACCCGGTCGATCACACGTTGGAGATCGGCGTTGGACCTGGCCACCAGGCGGCAGAGCATGTCGCCCTGACCGGTGGTGGTGTGCAGTTCGAGGACCTCGGGCACGGTCGCCAAGTGCGCCCGGACGTCGGCTCCCTGGCCCTGTTTGATCTCCAGGGTCGCGAAGGCGGTGACGGGGTAGCCGAGGGCGGCCGGGTCGACCTCCGGACCGAAGCCGCGGATGACTCCATTCGACTGAAGCCGGTCGAGTCTGGCCTGCACGGTGCCGCGCGCGACGCCGAGCCGCCGGGACGCCTCGAGCACACCGATCCGGGGCTCACGGGCGAGCAGCACGATGAGCCGGCCGTCGAGCTCGTCGATGGAAGGCATGGCCTGGATCACACTCCTGATGGTCATCCTGTACAGAACGCCCGGCCATACTGGCTGGTTGCTAAGCAGATTGCCCAGCAAATCAGCGAACTATTGCGCACCTTGTGGATCGGCGGGACCCTGCGGCCATGGCAGCTACTTCTACGAACACGACGCCCACTCCCGACACCGCACGGCAGGCCGATCCCTTCCCGGTCAAGGGAATGGACGCGGTCGTCTTCGCCGTGGGCAACGCCAAGCAGGCCGCGCACTACTACTCCACCGCGTTCGGCATGAAGCTCGTCGCGTACTCCGGACCGGAGAACGGCAGCCGCGAGACCGCCAGCTACGTCCTGGAGAGCGGTGCCGCCCGCTTCGTCCTCACCTCCGTCATCAAGGCGTCCACCGACTGGGGCCGCTTCCTCGAGGCCCATGTCGCCGAGCACGGCGACGGCGTCATCGACCTCGCCATCGAGGTGCCGGACGCCCGCGCGGCCTACGCGTACGCCGTCGAGCACGGCGCCACCGGCGTCGAGGAGCCGTACGAGACGAAGGACGAGCACGGCACGGTCGTCCGCGCCGCCATCGCCACCTACGGCGAGACCCGGCACACCCTCGTCGAGCGCACGGGCTACGACGGCCCCTACCTGCCCGGCTACGTCGCCGCCGACCCGATCGTCGAGCCGCCCGCCAAGCGCACCTTCCAGGCCATCGACCACTGCGTCGGCAATGTCGAGCTCGGCAAGATGAACGACTGGGTGGCCTTCTACAACCAGGTCATGGGCTTCACGAACATGAAGGAGTTCGTGGGCGACGACATCGCCACCGAGTACTCGGCGCTGATGTCGAAGGTCGTCGCGGACGGCACCAAGAAGGTCAAGTTCCCGATCAACGAGCCCGCGATCGCGAAGAAGAAGTCGCAGATCGACGAGTACCTGGAGTTCTACGGCGGCCCCGGCGTCCAGCACATGGCGCTCGCCACGAACGACATCGTCTCGACGGTACGCACCATGCGCGCCGCCGGCGTGCAGTTCCTCGACGTCCCCGACTCCTACTACGACACCCTCGGCGAGTGGGCCGGCGAGACCCGCGTGCCCGTCGACACCCTGCGCGAGCTGAAGATCCTGGTCGACCGGGACGAGGACGGCTATCTGCTGCAGATCTTCACCAAGCCGGTCCAGGACCGGCCGACGGTCTTCTTCGAGATGATCGAGCGCCATGGCTCCATGGGCTTCGGCAAGGGCAACTTCAAGGCCCTGTTCGAGGCGATCGAGCGGGAGCAGGAGAAGCGCGGCAACCTCTGAGGAGCCGTCAGAAGGCGCCGCTGAGCAGCGGTTGCGCCGTACGAAGTAACGCATCGTTACTCATTCGGCACCCTCCGTGTCGCCGGTCGCGAAGGTCCGGGGTTCAGTGACCCCAGGACCTTCGCGACCCAGGAGTCACCCATGCGCCTCGCCCGCACGGCCGCCGCCCTCGCAGCAGCCGCCGCCACGCTCGCCCTCACCCTGACCGGCACCACAGCCACGGCCGCCGACCGTGCCGCCGACCGCGCCCCGCAGCGGACGGCCCCCGGTGAGGGCCCCTGCAAGACCCGTACCGGCGGTGTCTACTTCTCGCCCTTCGGGCACGCAGACGTCACCCTCAAACCCGAGGTCAAGGAGCTCCTGAAGAAGGAGAAAGCCTCCCTCGCACCGATCGCGCCGCTCTCCAACAACCCGGGCAGAACCGACCAGTTCCGCTTCCCGCTCGGCTGGCTCGAGGACAGCATCGAGCCCGATATCCAGCATCTGTTCCGGGTCTGCTACCCGGGCGGGCTCACCATCGCCCGTCCCGCCACCGACGACCGGGCGGTCTGCGACGGCATCTGGCTCGCGGTGTTCCCGAAGCCCGGCGCGTACTGCAACCTCAGCATCAACGGCGGCAAGGAGCAGCGCGTCCAGCTCGCCTCCACCACCGCCAAGGACCTGCTCGTCGGCTCCAGCTCCTTCCACCCCGTGATCACCCCGCGGGTGAACCCCAAGACCGGTGAGCTGGGCTTCGGCCCGAAGGACTGGGAGTTCCGGGCCAGCAAGGACCTGCAGTCGGCGCTCGCGCAGTTCGATGTCCAACTCCCCGAGGGCACCCCGCTGTTCAACCTGGACGCCACCCTGAGCTTCCTGCCGGGACCGGACTTCTGGGCGCGCCTCAAGGGGCAGGGCGCATGAGCCTCACGAATGAGGGGGCGCGGCGCCTGAGCCGCAAGAACCCGCGCCTCAGGAAGCCGCACCTGTACGCCATCGGCGCCACCGTCACCGTCTCCGTCCTCGCCGCCGCGGCACTCGCCGGGCCCGGCACGGGCACCGGGCACGCGGGCAGCCATGTGGACGCGCCCAGCGCGATCCTCAACCCCGACGTCAACGGCGCCGACCTGTTCGCCTTCACCAGCCCGGACAACCCCGACATGGTGACGCTCGCCGTCACCTACAACCCGATCACCCTGCCCCAGGCCGGCGGGGTGCTGCCGCCCGCTCTCTTCGGCAAGAACACCCGCTACGACATCAACGTGGACAGCTCCGGGGACGGCAAGCCGGATCTCACCTACCGCTGGACCTTCGACACGGAGGACAAGCGGATCGCCGGCATCGCCCAGGCCAAGGGCCATGTCAACACGCTCGACGACAAGGACCTGCTGCTCCGCCAGCGCTACACCCTGCAGGAGCTGCGCCCCGGCAAGGCCGCGAAGACCCTGGTGAACCAGAAGATCGCCGCCCCCACGCGGGCCGGCCTCGTCTCGATGCCCGACTACGGCCGTCTGATGCGCCAGGCCACCTATCCGCTGCCGGGCGGCGGCAAGACCTACGCGGGCCAGGCCTCCGACCCGTTCTTCATCGACGTACGCCACTTCGCGATGCTGAAGCTCGGCGTGGACGTGCCGGTGCCGGTGAACCCGCTGATCTTCAGCAACGTCAACGTCATGTCCGTCCAAGTGCCCAAGAAGCAGCTCGCGTTGAAGGGCGACCCGGGCCGCAACCCGGTCGCCGGCGTCTGGGCCAGCGCCGCCCGCAAGTCCCTCAACGTGCAGGGCGGCAAGCCCAAGTGGGTGCAGGTCTCCCGGGTCGGCCAGTCCTTCTTCAACGAGGGGCTCTCGCCGGACGGCTTCCTGCAGCCGGGCGGTCTCCTCGTCGGCCTGCCGGGCGGCGTCGCCGACCAGTTCAACGCGCGCAGGCCACAGGACGACCACCGGTGGAAGCCGATCAACGACATGGTGCGCAAGCCCGGCGGGCCGCACCTGGTCAACCTCTTCCACTTCCTGACCACACCGCCGCCCAAGCAGCCGCGCGACGACCTGTGGCAGATCCTGATGAAGGGCGTGGGCAAGGGCAACGGCCCCGTCAAGCAGGACCTCAACGCCCACGCCCTCAACCGCGACGCGAGCCCCTCGGCGCTGCGCCCCGCCGAGATGCTGCGCCTCAACATGTCGGTGCCGCCCAGCGCCAAGCCCAAGCTGGAGGGCTGGCTGGAAGGCGACCGGGCGGGCTTCCCCAACGGCCGCCGCTTCACGGACGACGCGACGCTGATCTTCAGCCGCATCATCCTGGGCGAGCCCGCGGGCAAGGGCCACCCCGAGCTGTACCGCTTCAGCCTGGCCAGGGGCCCGGTCCCCGGGGTGGCGGCGAGCTTCCCCTATGTCGCGGAGCCACGGGCGTTGCCGTAACCGCGCCGTCTCAGGGGCCGAGGAGTGGCACCGCACTGCGCACCGCGAGCCCCGCTCCCACGGCGATCACCAGCGCGGCGGTCAGCTGCGGAAGCCGCGCCCGCAAGCGCCGTAGCCATAGGGCACGGCCCTTGCGGGCGAGCAGCCGCTCGGCCCGGTCGCCGAACCGGGCCACGAGCAGCCCGGCGGCGGTGAGCACGACCGCCATGCCGAGGCCGTAGCCGAGCACCAGGGCGACACCGAACGCGGTCCGGTTCAGGGCGACGGCACCGAGCAGTACGACGAGGGCGGAGGGGCTGGGCACGAGTCCGCCGGCGACGCCCATGCCGAGCAGGGTGCGCCGGCGGTGCCGGTGCGAGTGACCCGCACCGGGCCCGTGCGAGTGGCCGTCCGTGTGTCCGTGGGCGTGGCCGCCCTGGTGTCCGTGTGAGTGGCCCTCACCGGGACCATGCGTGTGGCCCTCACCGGGCCCGTGTGTGTGGCCCTCGCCGGGCCCGTGCGAGTGTCCCTCGCCGGGCCCGTGCGTATGCCCGTCCCCGTGTCCGTGTGCGTGGCCCTCGCCGGGCCCGTGCGTATGCCCGTCCCCGTGTCCGTGCGTGTGCCCATGGCCGTGCGCATGGCCATGTGGCACCCGCGCCCCCCGCAGCAGCATCACCCCCACCCCCACCACGAGCACCCCGCTCACCACCCCCAGCAGGCTGAGGAGACGGTCGGCGGCGAGGGTCGCGGACACCGTGAGGAGCAGCCCGAGCAGCAGGACGCCCGCGGTGTGCGTGAACGTCACGGTCGCCCCCACCGTCATCGCGTCCCGCACTCCGCCGCGCCGCCCCGCCATACAGGCCGCCATCACGGTCTTGCCGTGCCCGGGCAGCGCGGCATGTGCGGCGCCGAGCAGCAGGGAGAGGGCCACGGCGGCCAGGCCGACGGGCACAGTGAGGCCGTCACGGGCGGCGAAGGAGGCGAGCCGCTGGTCCATCCCGGCCAGCCAGCTCATCCCGTCCGACGCGAGCGCGGCGGGCGCACCGGCCCCGGTGGCCGCCCCCGGCTCGACCCGCAGCACGGCCCCCCGGACGTCGAGCGGGGCGGCGAGCAGATCGTCCGGGTAGCGGCGCAGCTCGTCGGAGACACTCCGGCCCGGCACATCGGAGGCGGCGAGCCGGACCCCGCCCGCTGCCGTGGCGGTCACCTCGCGCCAGCCGAGGCGCCCCTCCCCGTAGCCGTCCGAGAACTCGATCGCGCCGCCGTCCGCGAGATCGGCATCGGCCCGCAGGGAGCAGCTGATCCGGGTGGTGCGCAGTCCGGCCTGCCCCGCGGGGTGGGTGAGCCGGCTCTCCGTGACCCGCCAGGTGAGCTCCTCGCCGTCGGCCCGCGCCCGCAGGGATCCGGCCACGGCGCCGCACACCCCGGCGGCATCGTCCCGCCCCCGTGCCTGCAGCGTCGGGATCTCGGCGCGGTCGATGACGGCGGTGTCCTCGATCCGTCCGGGCAGCACCCGCAGCCCGTGGTAGTGGTTCACGGTGAAATTCCCCAACGGGTGCGCTGTGGCCGCGGGTTGACCGCACAAGGCGGCCAGGATCACCGTCACGAGCACCACAGCCGCCCGCCTTGCCCGCCTCACACCCCGTCACCCCCCAGGGCCTTGCGGGCCGCCGGAGCCTGGAGCGGTGAGAAGTGCGGGTTGAGGCGCAGGGCCTGCCGCAGATGGGTCCTGGCCTCGTCGTGCAGGCCGACGGCGCGCTCGATCTCCCCGCGGTGGTACGCGAACTCGGCGCGCTCCCAGCCGAGTTCGGAAGCCCTACGGGCATAGGTGAGGCCCTCCTGGGAGCGCCCGGCCCGGTGCAGGGCCCAGCCGAGGGCATCGGCCACCAGGACGCTCTGCCGCCGCTTCCACTCGCCGCGCAGCTGCCGCACCGCGCGCTCCGGGCTGCCGTGGTCCGCCTCGAACAGGCCGAGGGTGAGGTCGTCGGTGGCGCCGTTCTCGGCGAAGAGGGCGATCTCGGCGCGCAGCACCTCGTACTGCTCGCCCGCCTCCCGCTCACGCCCGAGCGACTGGAGCAACTCGCCCCGCGCAAGCACGTATTCGGGCAGCGGAACCCGTTCCGTCAGCTGCTCGTAGTCCGCGAGGGCGGCCCGCGTATCGCCGAGCGCGGCCCGCGCCTTGGCCCGCCCGGCGAGCGCCTGGTGCGCCTTCGCGTCGGCCCGCAGCGCGTCCTCGTAACTCCGCAGCGCCCCGCGCACCTCACCGCGCTCCCAGGCCAGTTCGCCGAGCCGGTGCAGACAGAAGGCGCGGTCGGAGCGGGATGTGGCGTCGTCGAGGGCGCGGTGCAGCGCGTCCGCGGCCTCGTCGCCGCGGCCGCGCATCTCCAGCTCGTACCCGGCGCGGGTGAAGGCCGGCAGTCCGGGCCGCAGATCGAGCAGCCGCTGCAGCGCGTCGCGGGCCGCCGGGTAGTCGCCGAGCTGGGTGTAGGCGTCGACCAGGACCGGATAGGCCGGCCATCTCGCGGGCGCCGCCCTCCGGGCCCGCTCGCCCCAGTCGCGGGCCGCCGCGAAGTCGTGCCGTGCGTTGGCGAGCGCGCCCATTCCGACCAGTGCGTCGACATTGCCTTCGGGCCGCAGCTTCAGCGAACGCTCAAGTGCGGCCTGGGCCTTGGGGTAGTACGAGGGATCCGCGCCGCGCCGCGCCTGCTCCACGTACGCGGAGCCGAGCACGGCCCACGAACGGTCGTCGTCCGGGTGTGCGCGCAGCCACTTCTGCCGGGCGTCGAGCAGCTGGGGCAGATCGGGCGCGGAGGCCGGGGCCACCGCGGCCGGCGGTGCGGGCGGCGGTGGCTCACCGGGCCCGAGGGTCAGCAGCCAGGACCCGATCCCGGCGACTGCTAGGGCTGCGACTGCGGTGCGGATCAGGAGCTTCACGTTGCCACTGTGGGGGCGGGACGCGACCGGCGTGCGCCCCCGGTCGTCCCCCGCGGGCCAACTTCACACCGATGGCCGCTTGCCGCCCGAGCTCCCCGGCCACCGCTGGGAGGAGCCCCCGGGACGGGCCGATCTCTCAGCCCGTCCGGGGCAGGGCGATCCGCGCGACGTCCGGTGACCGAACGCCAGGCGAAGAGCAGGCCGACGTGAGCCGCCCGCCTCGGTGTCGCTCTCGGTGTCGCTTCAGTGCCGCTATTTGCCCAGCTTGATCTTGTCCTCGTCCTTCCACTCCGGGTTGTCGTTCCAGCGCACGGTGATGTGCCCGAACACCTCGCCCTTGGCGGCCTTGACGCCGACGGACTTCAGCGCGTCCGACAGCTCCGCGGTGACCCGCAGGCTGACGTTGGTCGGGCCCCACGAGAACTGCCCGTCCTCGAAGTGCGGGGCGAAGAAGCCGCCGGTGGTGAGCGCCTCGACGAAGCTCGCGTCGACCAGCTTGAACTTCTTGCCGAGCTGCTTGTCGCCGACCCACGGGTGGGCGTAGAAGCCGGCGATGACCGGCTCGATGTACAGCGAGACGCCGTTGAAGGAGAAGGTCTTCTTCAGCTTGGGGTTGGTGAGGACGAGCCCGCCGGGGTACGTGAAGCGGGTGTCCAGCTGGATCGCGTCGTAGCGGTTGCCGACCGGCATCCGGAAGCCCGCGAGCGTGTCCCTGCCCGGGATGTTGCTGAAGGGGTGCAGGTATTTCAACGAGGCGCCGGCGGCCTTGACCTTGGCCTGCAGGCCGGGGGCGAGCTTGATCTCGGCGTGACCGCCGCGGGCGACGTAGAGATTGATGTCGGACGCCACGGTGCCCGCGTGGAACGGGTCCGGCGGCGGCTTCGGGTTGGCCTGCGCCGCGGTGGCGGGAAGTGCGGTGGTCAGGGCGAGGGCCGATGCCAGGACGGCACCGGCCAGCAGGCGCGCTCGGCGCATGAAGAGCTCCTTGCTGGGCTGGTTGCTGCCCCGGCGGCCCGTGCGGCCGCCGGAGGTTCAATGCCCCCCCCTTGGGTGAGCCCGCCGCCGTCCCGTCGTCAGCGGCTTGCCGTCCGCTTCGGTGCGGGCTTGGCGGGCTGCTGTCGTTGCGGCTGCTTGCGCGGCGCGGTCCGTTTCGGCTCGGACTGCCCGGTGCGGCGCGGAGTGGCGCTCTGCTCACGGCGCGGGCTCTGCTGCTGCGGGCTCTTGCGGTACGTCTCCCGGGAGCCGGCGCCCGCACCGGAGCCGGAGCCGGACGGTTTGCCCGTGGACGGCTTGCCGGTGGACGGCTTGCTCCCCGAGGTGCGTCCGGGCCGCGCCGGCCGCTGCCCCGTCGCCGGACGCCGCAGTTCGGGGGACTGTGGCGGCTTGCCGTGCATGTTCGCGGGGCCGCCCTCGGGCGGTTCGCCGAGCTCGTCCAGCGCCTCTTCGGCGTACGGCGCGAAGAGCGGTGAGAAGCGCGGGTTGATCCGCAGCGCCTCCTGGAGGTACCGGCGGGCCGCCCCCGGCTCCCCGAGGCCCCGCTCGATCTGCCCCCGGTGGTAGGCGAACAGGGCGCTGCGAGGACCGTCCTTCATCGCCTTCTTCGCGTACCAGAGGGCCTTCTTGCTGTCGCCCGCCCGGTGCAGCGCCCAGCCGAGAGCGTCCGTGGTCTGGCGGCCCGGATGCCGCTTCCACTCGGCGGTGAGACGCCGCACCGCCGCGTCGGCGTCCCCGTGGTCGGCCTCGAAGAGACCGAGGACGAGGGCGTCGTTGACGCCGCCCGCGCTCTCCTCCTTGATCCGGGCCCGCAGGGTGTCGTACTGGGCCTGCGAGGCCGGCTCCATGCCGAGCGACTCGTACAACTCGCCGAGTTCCAGGATGTGTTCGGGCAGCGGCAGCTTGGTGACCGCCGCCTGGTGGGCGACCAGCGCCTCGGAGGTCCTGCCGAGCGCCATCAGGGCCCGGCCCTTGCCCGCGAGGGCGGCGTGCTGCTCGGGGTCGGTGCGCAGGGCGGCCTCGAAGTAGCGCAGTGCCTCCGCGGCCTCGCCGCGCTCGAAGGCCAGCTCGCCGACGCGGTGCAGATACGCCGCCTGCTCGGTGGGGGTCTCGGCGAGCGCGGCCGCGTCGGAGAGGGCCGCCGCCGCGTCCTCGCGCCAGCCGCGGTCCCGGTAGACCTGGGCGGTACGCGCCATCACGGCGCTGCCGGACTGCAGTTCCTGCAGTTTCTCCAGGGTCTTGCCGACCGCCTTGTGGTCGCCGAGCCTGCCGTAGGCGTCGATCAGATTCGGGTACAGGGTCCAGCGCTCGGGCGCCTGCATCACCGCCAGCTCGCCCCACTTCTTCGCCGCGCGGTAGTCGTGCCGCGCGGCCGCGAGCGCCGCCATCCCGGCGAGCGCCTCGACGTTGCCCTGGTCGGCGTGGCGGGTGGCGAGCGACCGTTTCAGGGCGTCCTCGGCCTTCGGGTAGTACGTCAAGTCAGCGGTGCGGCGGGCCTGTTCGACATAGGCGGCACCGAGCACGGCCCAGGACTCCTCGTCGCCCGGGTGGGTGCGCACATGCGCCTCGCGGTCGCCGATCAGGGCGGCGAGATCGGGCAGCGCCGCCGGTGCGCCGGCTCCGGTCGCGGCCATCGCACGCCCCACGGGCCCGAGCGCGGGCTTGGTCTCCTCGTCCTGCAGGAGCGGTACGAGGGTCAGCAGGCCGGTGAGCACCGCGGCCCCCGCGACCGAGGTGAACAGGGCGCGCCGCGCGGCGGGGGAGAGGCGGCGGCGCGGAGCTTCACGTACCGGCGCCGGCGCATGTGCCGACTCCTGTGCGGGCTCCGGCACGGGCTCCGGTTCCGGTACGGCGGCGGGGACCGGCTGTTCGTTCTCCATGGCGCACACTGTGCGTCAATACGAAGAGCACATGGTGGCACAGGAAGGCGAAGGCAGACGGGTTCACACCGATGGCCCCCGGTGCGACCCTTGGATCATGAACGGTGGATCCGAAGTGCTCCTGGCCCGGCTGAGTGACGGACTGCCCGCCGACGCGGTGCTCACCGATCCGGACGTGATGTCCTCGTACGCCCATGACATGGCGAGCTTCTGCGACGCCGGGGCCCCCGCCGTCGTGGTCATGCCGCGCACCGTCGAAGAGGTGCAGCACATCATGCGCACCGCCACCGCGCTGCGCGTCCCCGTCGTGCCCCAGGGCGCGCGCACCGGCCTGTCCGGCGCGGCCAACGCGTCGGACGGCTGCATCGTGCTGTCCCTGATCAAGATGGACCGGATCCTGGAGATCAGCCCGGTCGACCGGATAGCCGTCGTCGAACCGGGCGTCGTCAACGCCGCGCTCTCCCGCGCCGTGAACGAACACGGTCTCTACTACCCGCCGGATCCCAGCAGTTGGGAGGAGTGCACCATCGGCGGCAACATCGGCACGGCATCGGGCGGCCTGTGCTGTGTGAAGTACGGGGTCACCGCCGAGTACGTCCTCGGACTCGATGTCGTCCTCGCCGACGGGCGTCTGATGACCACCGGCCGCCGTACCGCCAAGGGCGTCGCGGGCTATGACCTCACGCGCCTGTTCGTCGGCTCAGAGGGCAGTCTCGGCATCGTCGTACGCGCGGTGCTCGCGCTGAAGCCGGAGCCGCCCGCGCAGCTCGCGCTCGCCGCGGAGTTCGGCTCGACGGCCGCCGCCTGCGAGGCGATCTGCAAGATCATGGAGGGCGGGCATGTGCCCTCGCTCCTGGAACTGATGGACCGTACGACCATCAAGGCCGTCAACGACATGGCGCAGATGGGGCTGCCCGACAGCACCGAAGCCCTGCTGCTCGCCGCCTTCGACACCGCGGACCCGGCCGCCGACCTGGCCGCGGTCGGTGAGCTGTGCGCCGCGTCGGGGGCCACCGACGTGGTGCCCGCCGACGATCACGCCGAGTCCGAACTGCTGCTCCAGGCGCGGCGGTTGTCGCTCACCGCGCTCGAAGCGGTCAAGGGCACCACGATGATCGACGACGTCTGCGTCCCCCGCTCCCGGCTCGCCGACATGCTCGACGGCACCGCCCGTATCGCCGAGAAGTACGGACTGACCATCGGCGTCTGCGCACACGCGGGGGACGGCAACACCCACCCCACGGTCTGCTTCGACGCACAGGACCCCGACGAGTCCCGGCGCGCACGGGAGTCCTTCGACGAGATCATGGGGCTCGGTCTGGAACTCGGCGGCACGATCACCGGCGAGCACGGTGTGGGCGTACTCAAGAAGGAGTGGCTGGCGCGCGAGATCGGCCCCGTCGGCATCGAGATGCAGCGCGGGATCAAGCAGACCTTCGACCCCCTCGGCATCCTCAACCCGGGCAAGCTGTTCTGACCTCGGCTCTCCTGCTTCCGCACGATCCGCGGGCACGCGCGCGGGTACGCGGTTCACTCACCGTCCTTCGACTCGTCGGACGGCCACGGGTCCCGCAGCCACAGGTCGTCGGCCGGAGTCGGGGCGAGCAGCTCGGCCAGGCCGTCGTCGATGCCGAGCTGCTCGGACTCAGAACCCGGCGCCACCACCCGAAGGGTGCGCTCGAGCCAGGCGGACACGGCGGCCGCCGGTGCCTCCAGGAGGGCGTCGCCGTCCGGTGAGCTCAGCGCCATCAGCACGACGCTGCGCCCGTCCATCTTGGTCGGCCAGACCCGCACGTCCCCGTGGCCGCACGGCCTGAAGACGCCCTCGACCAGGAGTTCACGGGCGAAGGTCCAGTTCACCGGCTGGTCGGAGCCGATGTGGAAGGTGATGTGCACGGCGTACGGGTCGTCCGTGCGGTAGGTGAGCCTGGCCGGTACCGGGATGCTGCGCTCCGGCGAGAGGACCAGCTTGAGCTCCAGTTCGCGTTCCACCACGGTGTGCATCTTGTGCGCTTCCTTCCCTCTTGTTCCTGCGGCTTGAGCCGGTGGCTTGCGCCTGCGGCTTGTGCTGCTGCGGTGCGGGGCCCGAAGCAGGCCCGCATGAGGTGAGAGCGCGATGGCCGTCCGTGCTTACGCGGCTTTTCCGGGTTTCTTTTCGGCGACCGGAATGTGCCCGGAAAGTGGACGGAACGCCCGGAGCGGCCCGAGGGGTTGCGAGGGTCTGATAGATGTGGAGCCACAACAAGACCTTCGAGCAGATACGGGACGACGGACCATGAGCGCCCCAACCCCGGCACCCGGCGACTCCAGCCCCAACAGCGGGTACTACCCGGATCCCTCCATCCCCGGATATATCCGGTACTGGAACGGCGCGGCCTGGGTGCCCGGCACCAGCCGCCCCGCTCCCGCCGAGGGCGAGCCGATGCCCGAACCGCCCGGCGGCGCCCCGGCCGTCCTCCCCGAGCAGCAGGTCGCTCCGGCCGAGGAGACCGGCCCGATGTTCTTCGACGAGGAGCCCGCGGCCGAGCCGGGCCCGGCGGCCACCGGCCAGCCGGGCCGCCCCGAGCCCGCCTCCGCGTGGGGCGCCGACGCGTCCCGGCAGGCCGGGTTCGGCGGCGAGCAGGACCGCCGGGTCTCCTGGGGCTCCCCGGACGACTCCGACCCGCGCGGCACCGGCCAGGCCCCGCAGACCGGCGCCGGTACGCCGCCGCAGGGCGTCCCCGGCACCCCGCCGCAGGGCACCCACGGTGCGCAGTCCCCCGAGCAGCCCGCGGCCCAGGCTCCCGGCGAGCGGCCGGACGGCACGGTCACGATCCGCGCCCTGAAGCCCGGTCGCGGCCAGCAGCCCCCGGCAGCTCCGGCGTCCCCGGCCGCTCCGGCTTCCGGTGAGAATCCGGCGGCGCCGGGCGACGCCCAGGGCCGCCCGCCCGCCGAGCACACGGTGATGGTCCGCCGGGTGCGTCCCGGAGCCGGCGGTGCACCGGGTCAGACGCAGGGCCAAGCACAGGGCCAGGGCGGGCCGCAGGGCGCGGGCCAGGCCCCGCAGCAGCCCGAGCCCGGCACCATGGCGATCCGCGCGCTGCCTGGCTCGGCGGGCCCGCAGTCACAGGGCGGCGCCCCTGCCGCACCGGGCAACTCCGCGCCCGCGCAGTCCGGTTACGGCTACCCACAGCAGGGAGCGCCCGCCGTTCCCGGTCAGCCCGGTCAGCCCGGTCAGCCCGCGCAGTCCGGCTACGGCTATCCGCAGCCGCAGTCCGGCGGCCCCGCCGGTTCGCCGATGACCTCGGGGCCCGGTGGCGGTGCCGCCTCCTGGCCGCAGCAGGTGCAGCAGCTGGCGCAGGGTCCGGAAGCGGCGGGCCCCGCCGCGCCGATCAGGCCGGTGGCCAACGACCCGTTCCTCGCGGCCGCCCAGGCGGCGGCCGCGGCCCGGCCCGCCTCGCTCGGCAAGCGGCTCGTGGCCCGGCTCATCGACACGGTGATCACCGGCGCGGTCACCGCGGCGGTCGCCGTACCGCTGGTCACCCAGTCCGTGGACCACATCGACGGCAAGATCCAGGACGCCAAGCAGTCCGGCGTGGAGACCACGGTGTGGCTGCTCGACGGCACGACGTCGCTGTACCTCGGCATCGTGCTCGCCGTCCTGCTGGTCTTCGGTGTCCTCTACGAGGCCCTGCCCACCTCCAAGTGGGGTGTGACCCTCGGCAAGAAGCTGATGAAGATCGAGGTGCGGGACATCGAGGAGCATGTCGCCCCGACCTTCGGTGCGGCTCTGCGGCGCTGGCTGGTGTACAGCGTTCCCGGTGTCCTGATGATCGGTGTCATCGGCGTGCTGTGGTGCACGTGGGACCGGCCGTGGCGACAGTGCCTCCACGACAAGACGGCGCGCACGTTCGTGGCCGGGACCGGCTGAGGTCGGTTCGTCCCTGGACGTCGTCCGGCTTCCGTGAACCCGCCCTTCGGGCTTGTCCTCAAACTCCTCCAGCTACCGCTGGGAGGTGCCCCCGGACGGGCGTGATGCGTCGCCCGCAATCGCCGGACGGGCGTGATGGGTCGCCCGCAATCGCCGGACGGGCGTGATGCGTCGCCCGTTCGGCCCCCTGCCGCGTGCGGGCCGCCCACCGGCACGGTCGACTCGGGCCATGACCACACAACCGCCGCCGCCCCCGGGCTCGGGCCCGCCGGACGACGATCCGTTCAGCAAGCCGCAGCAGCCGCCCGCGGGCAGCGGTGGCGGCTCTCCGTACGACAGCCCGCAGCCGCCGCCCCCGCCTTCGGGCGGCGGCGCCGACAACCCGTACAACACTCCGCCCCCGCCCCCGCCCGGTGACGGCGCGGGCGGCGCGGGCGGCTTCGGCACTCCGCCGCCCCCGCCCGGCGGCGGTATGCCGCCGCCCTACGGCGGCGACCCGTACGGCGGTGGCTACGGCGGAACCGACCCGCTGGCCGGGATGCCGCCGCTCGCCGACAGCGGCAAGCGCGTACTCGCCCGCGTCATCGACATGATCATCGTCGGCGCCGTGGTCTATCTGCTCTCGCTGCTCTTCGGCGGAGTGCACTTCGAGACCGACCCCGACAAGGTCGAGTACGGCGAGTCCTTCGGGCAGTCGCTGCTCGCCGCGGTCCTCTACACCGGCTACGACACGGTGATGATCTCCAAGACCGGTCAGACGCTCGGCAAGAAGTGGCTCGGCCTGCGGGTCGCGAACCTCGACAACGGGGCCACGCCGACCATGCAGACCGCGCTGGTGCGGGCCGCGGTCCTGTGGCTGCCGTTCGCGTTCTGCTGCGCCTGCATCTGGACCGCGATCTGCGGTGGCTGGAGCTTCTTCGACAAGCCGTACAAGCAGGGTCTGCACGACAAGGCCGCGAAGACGGTGGTGGTCAGCACGGCCTGAACGACCCCGAGCGGCGGATGTGCGCCGGCGGGCCCGTGACAAGCGTCACGGGCCCGCCGGCTGTTGTGCGGGGTGCTGCCGAACTCCGGGGTGGGGAAGGGGAGTTCAGCGGCGCAGCGAGGGCTCGGTGACCCGCGGCTCGGCGCCGGAGTGCACTCGCTGCACGGGTATGCGCTCGTCGGAGGCGGTCGCGGCCGCGGTGGCGGCGACGGCGGGTTCCGGCGCCTGGGAGGTACGTGGACTCGGCGCCGCCCTCGGCATCGGCACGGTCACGGCGACCAGCAGCCCGAGACCCAGGGCGGCGATGGTGATGACGGCGATGCCGATGCCCGTGGTCGTCTGGGACAGCAGCAGCATGGCGAGGGTCGAGAAGATTACGGTGGCGGAACCGTAGGCGAGCTGTGCGGCAGTCGGGCGAGGCATGGCGAACTCCGTCGTCCTGGGGGACAGCAGATGCGGATGGACGGTCGACTTGGCTTAGCGCGCCGTCGCGTGACTCTATTCCGCTGGATTCCCGGGCGGAACGGGTAGTAAGCGTGACCTAACCCACGGTGCCGAAGCATGAGGGGCGCACGGGCTCACTCGACAGTCCATGACTTGAGATGTACGCGCCCTCGCTCAAGGTCCGACGGGGAACCACTCAAGAACCAACAGTGTCCGGATAGTGCAACTGGTCGACCGCGTAACGCACTTGAACGCTCCAAGTCAAGGTCTGTCTTTTCTCGCGTGACTCCGGTCGAATGGCGTCACTTGTGACGCGGCCCTGCGCCCGGAACCCATCACTCCTCATCCGCAGGCTCCATCAGGCGCGGTCGCGGGGGAGGACAGTACGAAGTGATCCAGGGGACCAGGAGCGGCAGACGCCGCCGTACGTTGCGGGCGGCAGCCGTGGTGACAGCGCTTGCCGCGGCCGGCGCGACGGTGTCGGCGTACAGCATGGCGCAGGCCGATGACCACGGCCGGCAGCGGGCCGCCGACGTGGAGCGGCAGGACCCGGCGCCCGCCAAGGGCAAGGGCCATGACGACCACGATCTGGAGGGGCCGTTCAGCGAGCGCCAGGCGCAGCTGCGCGAGGACGCCCTGCGGCAGGTCATATCCGGCGACGCGAAGGCCACCAAGCGCGGTGCCTCCCATGTCGTGAAGCTGGACGACGGAAAGTACGTCGAGCTCGGCCGGGAGAAGACCGACAAGATCTTCACGATCCTGGTGGAGTTCGGCGACAAGGTCGACGACACCACGATGTACGACCCGGACGGCGACGGACCGAAGCCGCCGGTGAAGAAGTACGGCGGCAAGCCGGGCCCGCAGCACAACAAGATCGCCCAGCCGGATCGCGAGAACGACAACTCCACGGCCTGGCAGGCGGATTACAACAAGCAGCACTTCCAGGACCTGTACTTCTCCAAGGACCCGAAGAAGGAGTCCGTCAAGAAGTACTACGAGAAGCAGTCCTCGGGCCGCTACTCGGTGGACGGCGAGGTCTCCGACTGGGTCAAGGTCGACTACAACGAGGCCCGCTACGGCTCCAATTACTGCGGCGACACCAACTGCGCCAACGTCTGGGACGCGGTGCGCGACGGCACCAACCAGTGGACCGCCGACCAGAAGGCGGCCGGCAAGACCGACGCCGAGATCAAGGCGCAGCTCGCCGAGTACGACAAGTGGGACCGCTACGACTTCGACGCCGACGGCAACTTCAACGAACCCGACGGCTACATCGACCACTTCCAGATCGTGCACGCCGGTGAGGACGAGTCCGCCGGCGGCGGCGCCGAGGGCGAGAACGCCATCTGGGCGCACCGGTGGTACGCGTACGGCTCGGACGCGGGCAAGACGGGTCCTGCCGAGAACAAGGCGGGCGGCACCCAGATCGGCGGCACCGGCGTCTGGGTCGGCGACTACACGATGCAGCCGGAGAACGGCGGCCTCGGCGTCTTCGCCCACGAGTACGGCCACGACCTCGGTCTGCCGGACCTCTACGACACCTCGGGCAAGGGTGAGAACTCCACCGCCTACTGGTCGTTGATGTCCTCCGGCTCGTGGCTCGGCCGCGGCAAGGACTCCATCGGCGACCTGCCGGGTGACATGACCGCCTGGGACAAGCTGCAGCTCGGCTGGCTCGACTACGACACGGCGAAGGCCGGGACGAAGTCCACGCACAAGCTGGGTCTTGCCGAGTTCCAGACCAAGAACAAGCAGGCGCTCGTCGTCGAACTCCCCAAGAAGCCGGTGACGACCACCATCACGAAGCCGGCCGAGGGCGCCAAGCAGTGGTGGAGCGGCCAGGGCGACGACCTCAAGAACACCCTGACCCGCACGGTCGACCTGACCGGCAGGTCCAAGGCGTCCCTCGACCTCTCGGGCTGGTGGGACATCGAGGAGAACTACGACTACGCCTACGCCGAGGTCTCCACGGACGGCGGCGCGAGCTACACCCCGCTCGACGGCACCGCGGACGGCAAGCCGATCCCGCGTGACGGCGGTGACAAGCCCGCCCTGACCGGGAGTTCGGGCGCGTACAAGAAGCTCGGCTACCCGCTCGACGCCTACGCCGGCAAGAAGGTCGAACTCCGCTTCCGCTACCAGACGGACGGCGGCACCTCGCTCAAGGGCTTTGCGGCGGACGGCATTTCGGTGACCGCGGACGGCGAGAAGCTGTTCACGGACAACGCCGAGACGGATGACGGCGGTTGGACCAAGAAGGGCTTCGACCGTATCGGCGCGTCCTTCACCAAGGACTACGCGCAGTACTACATCGCCGAGAACCGGCAGTACGTGTCGTACGACAAGACCCTCAAGTCCGGCCCGTACAACTTCGGTTGGGCCAAGACGCGGGAGAACTGGGTCGAGCACTTCCCGTACCAGAACGGTCTGCTGCTCTGGCAGTGGGACACCTCGCAGGCCGACAACAACACGGGCGTGCACCCGGGCCAGGGTCTGGTCCTGCCGATCGACGCGCGCCCGAAGGCCGAGAAGTGGGGCGACGGCACGCTGATGCGCAACCGCATCCAGTCCTTCGACTCGCCCTTCAGCCGGGAGCGCACCGACGCGATCACTCTGCACAAGGACGGGGTCGCGAAGAAGATCCCGGCGCGGGCCGGAGTGCCGGTCTTCGACGACGGTCACTGGGTGTCGTACTACGACCCGTCGAACCCCACGGCGGGCGTGAAGGTAACTGACACCAACACCCGGATCTCGATCTTGAAGCAGCCGGCCAACGGCGAAACGATCACGGTCCAGGTGGGCCCCCAGCAGGACTGATCGGCGTTATTGCAGGTCAGGGACGTATCGGCCGCGACCCTCTAGCGGGTCGCGGCCGATCGTGTTTAGGTGCGTCCTGTGGGTTTCTTATTGACGCAACGTCTCACGGGGGTGTGATGCCGGATGGCTGGAGGAGGCTTCAGCAAGCTGCCGAACGGCAGTGTGGTGGTGGCCCTGACCCTGCCGAGCCCTGACCGGGCCGGGGGCAAGGTGCGGGTCCTGGTGCATGCCGCGAACCGGGCGCGGGCGCTGACGCGGCTGCGGAACCTGGGGCTGCGGGCGGTGTACCTGCGGGGCAATTCCGCCCCGCCGACCCCCGACGAGATCACGGCGGTCCTGCACCATCCGGACGGCCTGATATGGCGCACGGCACCGGACGAGGCGGATGAACTCTGGCATCCGATCAGGGCCCTGTTGCGCCCGGCCAGGCCCGCCTGATTTCTCCCCTCCCGGCCCCGGCCCCGCTAAACCACCGGCTTGCCGGTCAGCTCCACGCCGGCCTCGCGCAGCTCCTCCAGGGCCCGCTGAGTCGTCTCCTCCGCCACCCCGGCCGTGAGGTCGAGGAGCACCTGCGTACGAAAACCCTCGCGGGCCGCGTCGAGAGCCGTGGCCCGCACGCAGTGGTCCGTGGCGATCCCCACGACATCCACCTCGGAGACCTCCCGCGCCCGCAGCCACCGCGCCAGCGGCATGCCGTTCTCGTCGACGCCCTCGAATCCGCTGTACGCCGCCGCGTACGCGCCCTTGTCGAAGACCGCGTCGATCGCGCCCGAGGCGACCGTGGGGGCGAAGTTCGGGTGGAAGCCGACGCCCTCCGTGCCGGCCACGCAGTGCGCGGGCCAGTGGTCGACATAGTCGGGGTGGTCGGCGAAGTGGTCGCCGGGGGCGATGTGATGGTCACGGGTGGCGACCACATGCTGGTAGCACGCCCCGGCGGTCTGGCCCACCAGATCCGTGATCGCCGCGGCGACATCGGCGCCGCCGGCCACGGCGAGGCTGCCGCCCTCACAGAAATCGTTCTGCACATCCACGACAATCAGGGCGCGGCGCATGGTGGTTGTCCTTCGGCTGGAGGCGTCGGCTGAGGATCCGGGTGGAAGGTGCGGCTCGGCCGATACCGACTGAGCCTAGAGACTCCAAGTGCATTGCGGGAGAGGGCGTTTGGCTGCTCACGCCGCCGGTGGGTGACTGCCGTTGCCTTCCCGCTCGCCGTGCGTTCATGCGCGCTCGACCGTCTGTGCGCGGCCACCGCGAGCGCGCCTTCACGCCGTCATACATACTCCGTGGGGATGACCACGTCCCCGCGTGACAACTGCGTCGCCGAGAGCGGCAGCAGATCACGGGCCGCCTTGTGCCGCTCGCGCACGGTGTCGAGCGGCTCGCGGGCCACCACGTCACCGCCCTTGACCAGCTGCACCAGGAGCTGCCGGTCGGCGAGCTCGGCGGGCACGGGCCCGGTGCCGATCACCTCGGCCTCGGCGACGCCGTACTCGTCCAGGCGCCGCGCGGCCCACTTGCGGCCGCCGCGCGAGGACTTGGCGCCCAGGGACTTCTTCGCCACCGGTTCGAGTGTGGCCTTGGGGTCGGCCGACTTCGCCCGCGCGACCAGCTTGTAGACCATCGAGCAGGTGGGGTGGCCCGAACCGGTGACCAGCTGGGTGCCGACGCCGTACGCGTCCACGGGGGCCGCGGCGAGCGAGGCGATGGCGTACTCGTCCAGGTCCGAGGTGACCACGATCTTCGTCCGGGTCGCGCCGAGCTCGTCCAGCTGCTGCCGCACGCGGTGCGCGACCAGGAGCAGGTCACCGGAGTCGATGCGCACGGCGCCGAGCTCGGGTCCCGCGACGTCCACGGCCATCCGTACCGCCTCGGCGACGTCATAGGTGTCGACGAGCAGCGTCGTGCCCCGGCCGAGCGAGTCCACCTGGGCGGTGAAGGCATCCCGCTCGCTGTCGTGCAGCAGAGTGAAGGCGTGCGCGGAGGTGCCGACCGTGGGGATGTCGTAGCGGAAGCCCGCGGCCAGGTCGGACGTGGTGTCGAAGCCGCCGACGTACGCCGCGCGCGAGGCGGCCACCGCGGCCAGCTCGTGGGTGCGCCGGGCGCCCATCTCGATCAGGGCGCGCCCGCCCGCGGCGGCCGACATCCGGGACGCGGCCGCGGCGATCGCCGAGTCGTGGTTGAGGATGGACAGGATCACGGTCTCCAGGAGCACACACTCCGCGAAGGAGCCCTCCACCCGCAGGACCGGCGAGCCGGGGAAGTAGACCTCGCCCTCCGGGTAGCCCCAGATGTCGCCGCTGAAGCGGTATCCGGCGAGCCACTTCAGGGTCGGCTCGTCCACGACGCGGCGCTCGCGCAGAAAGCCGAGGACGGCGTCGTCGAAGCGGAAGTTCTCGACGGCGTCAAGGACGCGCCCCGTACCTGCCACGACGCCGTAGCGGCGCCCTTCGGGCAGTCTGCGGGTGAAGACCTCGAAGACCGAGCGGCGCTCGGCGGTGCCGGCCTTCAGGGCGGCCTGCAGCATCGTCAGCTCGTAGTGGTCGGTGAAGAGCGCCGTCGACGGCACATCCACGGGCAGACCGAGGCCGGGGTCTGCAGCGTTCAAAGGCCCACTGTTCATGCTTCCGGATGCTACCCCTATCTCGTCACTCTGACGATTTCCGGGGGTCATTTGTGCGGGAGCCGGGCGCAAGTGGCAGCATGGGGCAAGTGAGTGTGGCTCCCGATGTGTCCCCCGTAGAGGTCCAGCGCCCCGAGTCGGCGGAGGAGGTCTCCGCCGTCGTGGAGCCCGATGTCCCCTGGGTCACGATCGTGCACAACGACCCGGTGAATCTCATGAGTTATGTGACGTATGTCTTCCAGACGTACTTCGGCTACTCGAAGGACAAGGCGCACAAACTGATGCTCGACGTCCATCACAAGGGGCGCGCGATCGTCTCCAGCGGTACCCGCGAGGAGATGGAGCGCGATGTGCAGGCCATGCACGGCTACGGCCTGTGGGCGACCCTGAGCCAGGACCGCACCTGATGGCCGGGCACTTCGAGCCGATCCCCGGCGGCGGCGCGGCCGTGGCGCTCGACGAGGTCGAGATCTCCATCCTGCGCTCGCTCGCGGTCCAGCTCCTCGAACTGATCGGGCCGGGACCCGGCGGCGCGGAAGCGGACCCCGACCCGCTCGCGGAGCTGTTCGCCGAGGGCCCGAGCGAGCCGCCGTCCGACCCGGTCCTGCAGCGCCTTTTCCCGGACGCGTACGGCGACCCCGAGGCGGTCCCGGACGACCAACTCAAGGAGTACTCGGCCGAGTTCAGGCGCTTCACGGAGAACGACCTGCGGGCCGGCAAGCGGGAGAGCGCCCTCGTGGTGGTGCACTCCCTGGACGCGCTCAGCTCCGGCGGCGACGGCGGCGCGGTGCTCAAGCTCTCGGTGGACGAGTCGAAGCAGTGGCTCGGCTCCCTCAACGACCTGCGGCTCGCGATCGCCGCCCGCCTCGACGTCATCGACGAGGAGGACACGGACCTCCTTTATCAGCTGCCGGACAGCGATCCGCGCAAGCCGATGGTGATGGCGTATCTGTGGCTGGGCGGGCTGCAGGAGACGCTCGTCGAGACGCTGATGGCCTGAGCGCAGCGCGCTCACGCGGTCACGCGGTGGATGTGACGGCATATACCCCGGTTCGCCGAGGCTGAGAGCCCGATTACCGGACGCAATCTCGGCCGTCTGCCCGAATGCGATCCCGTCACAGCGGGGCCCCTTCCTGACAGGTGGGGGCCTTTTTGCTGTTTTGCGGGTGACCTGCGTCACGTAAAGCAGCGTTAAAGACATGGCGAGAATCGTCAACTCCATTTCCGGCGCCACCCCTCGCCGCAGTGGAGACCTGGCGCATCGCCAGCAACGCACGACGCAACGACACGCGTCCAGCGCATGCCCGAGGCATGCCCGGCGCGCGCACGACCGAGGCACCACCTTGTCCGGGTCCGCGGACAAGGAACGCCCCAAGTCGCCGATCGGACAACGGCGTTCGCTCCAGCCCGCACTTCTGCCCTGCTGCCGCTCCAGCCGTGCAGCAGCACTGCGCCATCGAGGCAGTCACATGTCACTCGATTCCATCACCACCTCCATCGACGACGCGATCAGTGAGCTGAGCACGTCGAGCCCGTAGCCACCTGGCCCGGCGAGGTCGTCTTCCATTCGGTGCCCGTCGCAGGCACCGAACTGCCCCTGACCGTCGCCTGGTTGGTGGTCGCCGGCCTGGTCTTCACGGCCTGGTTCGGAGCCATCCAGCTGCGTAAGTTCAAGCTCGCCGTGGACGTGGTGAGAGGGAAGTGCGACGAGAAGGGGTCGGCCGGCGAGGTCAACCACTTCCAGGCGCTGACCGCCGCGGTCTCCGGCACCGTGGGCCTCGGCAATATCGCCGGTGTCGCCGTCGCCGTCTCCATCGGTGGTGCGGGCGCCACGTTCTGGATGACCCTGTGCGGCCTGCTCGGTATGGCCACCAAGTTCGTCGAGGTCACCCTCGGTGTGAAGTACCGCCAGGTGCACGAGGACGGCTGTGTCTCCGACGGCCCGATGCACTATCTGCCCAAGGGCCTCGCCGAGCGCTTCGGCTCCGGCGGCAAGGCGCTCGGCAAGGTGCTCGCCGTGCTCGCCTCCGTGATGATCCTGTTCTTCGGCCTCTTCGGCGGCAACCTGTTCCAGGTCAACCAGGGCTACGCGCAGCTGGTCTCCGTCACCGGCGGCGAGGGCGGCGCCATGGGCTCGTCCGCGGGCGCGCTCTTCTTCGGCCTGATCATCGCGGCCCTGGTCGGCATCGTGCTGCTCGGCGGCATCCGCTCCATCGCCTCGGTCACCAGCCGTCTGGTCCCGGCCATGGCCGGCCTCTACATCGTGGCCTGCCTGGTCGTCATCCTCGTCAACGTCACCGCCGTCCCGTCCGCGATCGCCACGATCGTCGAGGGTGCCTTCAACCCCGAGGGTGTCGCGGGCGGTGTCCTCGGTGCCCTGATCATCGGCTTCAAGCGGGCCGCGTTCTCCAACGAGGCCGGTCTCGGTTCCTCTCCGATCGCGCACTCCGCGGTCAAGGCCAAGCACCCCGCGAGCGAGGGTCTGGTGGCGCTCCTCGAGCCGTTCATCGACACCGTCGTCGTCTGCACCATGACCACGCTGACCGTCGTCATCGCCAGCCCCGACAGCTGGGAGGCCGGAAGCGGCCAGGTCGAGGGCGTCACCGTCACCTCGGACGCCTTCGGGACCGTGCTGCCCTGGTTCTCGTACGTCCTGACCGTCGCGGTGCTGCTCTTCGCCATCTCGACCGTGCTGACCTGGGGTTACTACGGCCTCAAGGCCTGGACGTACCTCTTCGGCCGCAGCCGCGCCAGCGAGGTCACGTACAAGGCGATCTACACCGTCTTCTCGGTCGCCGGTGCGCTCCTGACCCTGCAGACGCTGATCGACATGGCCGACGCGGTGCTCTTCCTCCTCGCCGTCTTCAACATCATCGGCCTCTACCTCCTCGCCCCGATCGCCAAGCGGGAGCTGAACTCGTTCCTCGCGTACGTCCAGCGCCGCAAGAACGGCGAGCAGGAGCCGGAGTCGGAGGACGCCGCGCTGGAGAAGGCGAAGGTCTGACAGCCCGACCGCCCCGCCCTGCGCAGGGCGGGGCGACCGAGGGCCCGCGCCCACCCGTTCCGGTGGGCGCGGGCCCTCGCGCGTTCGCTCAACGGACTCTCAAATCCGGATAACGATCCCGTCACCCATCCGGCCGTTATTGCCGTCGCAAGGGGCCTTTGTCCGGTTCTTCCTGTGGTCCGTGCCACATTTTTTCCCGAGGGGCGTTCGCCGCGCCGTGGTAAATCTTCACGACCACTCGCGTGACGCCACCCATGTACCGCGAGGGCGCCCCGTCGGCCGAACGTCGATAGGCAAAAGCTCCATCCACATCCGGGGGGTCGGGACCCGATCCGGGCCACAGTGGCACGGGTCGGCATGGAGAAAGGCGCACATCATGACCTCAGCGCAGGTCGACAAGCAGTACGACGGCAATGAGGCCGTGGCCGGCGGCACGTCCGGCGAGGGGTACCAGCGCGGCCTCGGCGCCCGGCAGATCCAGATGATCGCGATCGGCGGTGCCATCGGCACCGGCCTGTTCCTCGGCGCCGGCAAGGGCATTTCCAAGGCGGGCCCGAGCCTCATCCTCGTGTACGCCCTCGCGGGTCTGGTCATCTTCTTCATCATGCGGGCGCTCGGCGAGCTCCTGATGTACCGCCCGGTGTCGGGCTCCTTCTCGGAGTACGCCCGTGAGTTCATCGGCCCGTTCGCGGGCTTCGTGACCGGCTGGACGTACTGGCTCTTCTGGGTCGTCACCGGAATCACCGAGGTCACCGCGGCCTCCGAGTACATGCAGTTCTGGACCAAGAACGCCGACGGCTGGCTCAATCAGCCGCAGTGGGTGTTCGCGCTGATCTTCACCGTGGTCCTCTTCGGCGCCAACCTGATCTCCGTGAAGCTCTTCGGCGAGCTGGAGTTCTGGTTCTCGATGATCAAGGTCACCGCGATCATCGGCATGATCCTCATCTGTGCCGGCATCCTCACCATCGGCTTCTCCGACGCCGCCGACAGCGCCTCCATGTCGCTCCTGTGGAGCGAGGGCGGCTTCTTCCCGCACGGCGTCGGCAACTCCCTGATGACCCTGCACCTGGTGATGTTCGCCTTCATGGCCGTCGAGCTCGTCGGCGTCACCGCGGGTGAGTCCAAGGACCCGAAGACCGTGCTGCCCAAGGCCATCAACACCGTGCCGTGGCGGATCGCCGTCTTCTACGTCGGTGCGCTGATCATGATTCTGTCGGTCGTGCCGTGGACCCACTTCCAGCCCGGTGTCAGCCCGTTCGTCGCCGCCTTCGAGAAGATGGGCCTCGGTATCGGTGCCGCGATCGTGAACTTCGTGGTCCTCACCGCCGCCCTGTCCTCCTGCAACTCGGGTATGTACTCCACCGGCCGGATGCTGCGCGACCTCGCGCTGAGCGGCCAGGGCCCGAAGTTCTTCACCAAGCTGACCAAGAACGGCCTGCCGCTCGTCGGCACGAGCTTCTCGGCCTCGCTGATGCTGTTCGGCGTCTGGATCAACTACGAGTTCCCGGGTGAGGCGTTCGACTACGTCGTCTCCTTCGCCACCATCTCCGGTATGTGGGCCTGGATCATGATCCTGATCAGCCAGCTCAAGTACCGCCGCAAGGCCGACCGCGGTGAGCTGCCGCAGTCCAGCTTCAAGGCCCCCGGCGCCCCCTACACCAGCATGTTCGCCCTCGCCTTCATCGCCGCGGCCATCGTGCTCATGGGCGTCGACGAGGAAGCGCGGATCTCGCTGTACTTCGCCCCCCTCTGGGCTCTGATCCTGACCGTCGGCTATCTGGCCGTGCAGCGTCGCAAGCAGGCCGCGGCGCCGGCCCTGGAGGACACCAAGAGCTGAGGCAGGAGGCGGCACCGAAGCGTCCGGAGCACCCGGCGTCTCAGCTGCTGTCTCAATAGATGGGCCGCGGATCTCAGATCCGCGGCCCATCTGCTTATTCTCATCAGATGCTGACCATTACCCAGGCCCTGCACGACCAGATCGTCGCCCACGCGCGCGAGGACCACCCCGACGAGGCGTGCGGCGTGGTCGCGGGCCCGGTCGGCACCGGCCGTCCCGAGCGCTTCATCCCGATGCTGAACGCCGCGCGCTCGCCCACGTTCTACGAGTTCGACTCGGGCGACCTGCTCAAGCTGTACCGCGAGATGGACGACCGGGACGAGGAGCCCGTGGTCATCTATCACTCGCACACCGCGACCGAGGCCTACCCGTCGCGCACGGACATCTCGTACGCGAACGAGCCGGGCGCCCACTACGTCCTGGTGTCGACGGCGGACGCGGACGACGCCGGACCGTTCCAGTTCCGCTCCTTCCGGATCGTCGAGGGGGAGGTCACCGAGGAAGAGGTCGAGGTCGTGCAGGCATACTGAGCGCTGACCTTTGAGGCGGCAGGAGCCAGGAACCCGGTGCGAACCCGGGACGGTCCCGCCACTGTGACCAGGCACGGCCTGGAAGTCAGGAACTGACCTGCCGCCCTCTCCCACCGACCAGGGGACGCGGAAATCCCCCGGAGAGGCCCCAGTTGTGTCCTCAGTGACCTGGCCCGCGCGCACCCGTGCCCTCATAGCCACGGCCGCCCTGCTCGCCCCGCTCGCCGCCTGCTCGTCCGGCGCCGCGAACACCGCGCAATCCGGGGGCGAGCCCGCCGCGGGCTTTCCGTACACGGTGACCAACTGCGGCGTGAAGACCACCTTCAAGGCGCCCCCGAAACGCGCGGTCACCCTCAACCAGCACGCCACCGAGGTCATGCTCGAACTCGGCCTGCGCGACCGGATGGCGGGCACCGCCTACCTCGACGACCGGGTACTCCCCGAGTACGCGGCGGACTACAAGTCCCTGCCGGTGCTCGCCGACGAGTACCCCTCGTACGAGAAGCTCCTGGCCGCGAACCCCGACTTCGTCTACGGCGGATACGCCAGCGCCTTCGCCGCGACGGACGGCCGCGCCCGCGCGTCCCTGCAGA
Source organism: Streptomyces monticola (assembly GCF_042665355.1). Taxonomy (NCBI): domain Bacteria; kingdom Bacillati; phylum Actinomycetota; class Actinomycetes; order Kitasatosporales; family Streptomycetaceae; genus Streptomyces; species Streptomyces monticola. Next base: position 108,911 of record NZ_JBHTCF010000025.1, read on the forward strand.
AGTCCGGCATCGAGACCCGCCTCAACATCGAGAGCTGCACCTCGGGACCCTCCACGATGAAGGACGTCCACCGGGAGGTCCGCGAGGTCGGCGCCACCTTCGGCGTACGCGGGCGCGCGCAGAAGTGGGTCGAGGGCGCCGAGCGCGAAGTCGCGGACACCACGGCCCGGTTGAAGGGCGCGAAGCCGCTCTCGGTCTTCGTCTACGACAGCGGCGACAAGACCGCCTTCACCGCCGGCGGCAAGGGCATCGGCAACGAGATCATCGAGCGCGCCGGCGGCCGCAATGTCTTCGCCGACCTGAACAAGCCCTTCGCCGACGCCTCTTGGGAGAAGGTCGTCGAGCGGGCCCCGGATGTCGTCGTGATCTACGACTACGGCGGTACCTCGGTCGCCCAGAAGAAGAAGCGCCTCCTGGACGACCCGGCCCTCGCCGACGTCCCGGCCATCAAGCACCGGCGCTTCGCCGTGCTGCCGCTGTCGGACGCGGTCCTCGGCGTACGGGCACCGGCGGCGGTGGAGAAGCTGGCCAAGCAGCTGCACCCGGACTCCTTCCGGTGACCCGCACCCGCCCGGCCCCGGTGCCCCGCACCCGCCGACCGGCAGTGACCCGCACCCCCGTGACCCTCGTCGTGCTGGGCGCCGCCCTCGCGGTGGCGGCGCTCGCGGGGCTCGCCCTCGGCTCCGTACGTATCCCGGCCGCCGATGTCATGGCCGCGCTCACCGGGAACGCGGAGCCGTCGCCGTACCGCACGATCGTCCTCGACGTCCGGCTGCCCAGGGTCCTGCTCGGCGCCTGCGTGGGTGCCGGGCTCGCCGTCATCGGGGCCGTGCTGCAGGCGCTGGTGCGCAATCCGCTCGCCGATCCGTTCCTGCTCGGTGTCTCCTCCGGTGCCTCCGCCGGCGCGGTCGCCGTGATCGTGCTCGGCGGGAGCCTGGGCCTGGCCGGAGTGGCGACGACCGTGTCCGTGCCGATCGCGGCCTTCGTGGGCGCGATGGGCTCGCTCGCGCTCGTCTACATCCTGGCCAGAAGCGGCCGCGGCGGCTTCACCACCGGCCGCCTGATCCTCGCGGGCGTCGCGGTCGCCTATATCCTCTCCGCCCTGACCAGCCTGTTCCTGGTCGTCTCGGCCCGCGCCGACCACCTCAAGGAAGTCCTGTACTGGACGCTCGGCGGCCTCGGCAGCGCCCGCTGGGACATGCTCGCCCTGCCCGCCGCCGTGCTCGTCGCGGGCACCGCGCTCCTGCTCGCCCTGGCCAGGCCGCTCGACCTGCTGCTCGTGGGGGAGGAGGGTGCGACCGTGCTCGGCCTGGACACCGCGCGCTTCCGCGCCGCCGTCTTCGTCCTCGCCTCACTGCTCACCGGCGTCCTCGTGGCGTACAGCGGGGCCATCGGCTTCGTCGGCCTGATGGTGCCGCACGCGGTCCGTATGGCCGTGGGCGCCGGACACCGCAGACTGCTGCCCGCCGCCGCGCTCGCCGGGGCGTTCTTCCTGGTCGCGGCGGATCTCGCGGCGCGCACGGTGGCGGCGCCGCAGGACATACCCGTGGGCGTGCTCACGGCGCTCACCGGCGGCCCGTTCTTCCTGTGGCTGCTGCACCGTGGACGTACCGCCGAAGGGGCCGAAGCCTGATGCTGCGCACCGAGGAACTCTCGTACGAGATCAGCGGCCGCCGGCTCGTCGACGCGGTCACGCTGCGGGCCGCCGAGGGGGAGACGGTCGGTCTGGTCGGCCCCAACGGCAGCGGCAAGACGACCCTGTTGAGATGCGTCTACGGCACGCTCACCCCCGCGTCGGGCCGTGTCCTCCTGGACGGCGACGACCTCGGCGAGCTCTCCGTCAAGGACCGTGCCCGCCGGATCGCGACCGTCCCGCAGGACGGGCACGCGGGCTTCGACCTGACCGTCGCCGAAGTGGTCGCCATGGGCCGCTCCCCGCACAAGCGGTTCTGGGAGGCGGACACGGCGGCCGACGAACGGCTCGTCCAGGAGGCGCTCGACCGGCTCGGCGCCGGGGACCTGACCCGGCGCCCCTTCCCCCGGCTCTCCGGGGGCGAGCGCCAACGGGTCCTGATGGCACGGGCGTTGGTGCAGCAGCCGCGCCTCCTGGTGCTCGACGAACCCACCAACCACCTGGACATCCGCTACCAGCTGGAGATCCTGGGCCTCATCCGCACCCTGGGCACCACCAACCTCCTGGCCCTGCACGATCTGAACCTCGCGGCGTACTACTGCGACCGCCTGTATGTCCTGGACGAGGGCCGCGTCGTGGCGTTCGGCACACCGGATGAGGTCCTCACGCCCGAGCTGCTCGCCTCCGTCTACGGCGTGAGTGCCGAGGTCAGCGTGCATCCGGGCACCGGCGCTCCGACGGTCACCTACCTTCCCGCGGCCCCGTTGTCCGTGTGACTGTCCGCGTGACGAACGAAAGTCGTCCAGTATGCGAGATCACATTCCAGGAGCCGGACCGGGAATCGATACGATGACCGCATGGTTTCTCACGACGTGAACGACAAGACGCCGGGCATGCTGCTCGTGGCGCGCCTTCACGTCGACCTGTGCAGGCTCAACAGCGCCATCTGTCCACGCTGACCCTGCCGCCGGGCGCCCGCGGGCCACGGCGTTCCCACGCGTACCACCACGCTCTGCGCGGGCTGCCGCGCGCCCACCCACCTGACTTCCTTCGACAGGAGCCCACAGCCATGGCCATCGAGGTCCGCATCCCCACCATCCTCCGCCAGTACACCGACGGCGAGAAGGCCGTCCAGGGCAGCGGCGACACCCTCGCCGAGCTGTTCAACGACCTCGAGTCCCGCCACTCGGGCATCCAGGACCGCCTGGTGGACGGCGGCGAACTGCGCCGCTTCGTGAACGTCTATCTGAACGACGAGGACGTCCGCTTCCTCGACGGCATCACCACCAAGCTCAACGACGGCGACAGCATCACGATCCTCCCGGCCGTCGCGGGAGGTGCGGCCGTGACGGAGCCGCGTCCTGTCGGGGTGGCGGCCGGGCGACGGGCGGGCATGGCCTGATATGCGGTACGACTCCCCGCTGGCCGCGGTCGGGAACACCCCGCTCGTCCGCCTGCCGAGGCTCTCGCCGGCCGAGGACGTCCGGATCTGGGCGAAGCTGGAGGACCGCAACCCGACCGGCTCGGTCAAGGACCGCCCCGCGCTCCATATGATCGAACAGGCCGAGAAGGACGGCCGGTTGACGCCCGGCTGCACCATCCTCGAACCGACCAGCGGCAACACGGGCATCTCGCTCGCGATGGCGGCAAGGCTCAAGGGCTACCGCATCGTCTGTGTGATGCCCGAGAACACCTCGTCCGAGCGGCGCGAACTGCTCGCCATGTGGGGAGCGGAGATCATCTCCTCCCCGGCGGCCGGTGGCTCCAACACGGCGGTACGCGTCGCCAAGGAGCTCTCCGCCGAGCACCCGGACTGGGTGATGCTCTACCAGTACGGCAACCCGGACAACGCGGGCGCCCACTACGCCACGACCGGCCCCGAGATCCTCGCCGACCTGCCCTCGGTCACCCACTTCGTGGCGGGCCTCGGCACCACGGGCACGCTCATGGGGGTCGGCCGCTATCTGCGTGAGCAGAAGCCGGACATCAAGATCGTGGCCGCCGAGCCGCGCTACGACGACCTGGTGTACGGCCTGCGCAACCTCGACGAGGGCTTCGTCCCCGAGCTCTACGACGAGTCGGTGCTCACCACCCGGTTCTCGGTCGGCTCCGTGGACGCGGTGACCCGCACCCGTGAACTCCTGCAGCAGGAGGGCATCTTCGCGGGCGTCTCCACCGGAGCGGCCCTGCACGCCGCGATCGGCGTCGCCCGCAAGGCGCTCCGCGCGGGTGAGCCGGCCGATGTGGTGTTCGTCGTGGCCGACGGCGGCTGGAAGTACCTGTCGACGGGGATCTACACGGCGTCCTCGACGGAGGAAGCGGTGGCGGCCCTGCACGGGCAGCTGTGGGCATAGGCACCTCGCCGTAGGTGTCCCCGACCGCCGGACGGGCTTGATGCGACAACCCGTCCGGCGATCGAGGCCACGGGCTCACTCCGCCAGGTACCGCACCTGGTCCCACAGCGCCGGGTCGACGATGCCCGCCCTGCGCCGGAACTCCCACAACGGCACGTCCCGCAGCTCGTCCGTCTCGAGGAAGCTCGGACGGCCGTGGGCGTCGCCCACCGAGCCGGGCGGCAGCGGAATGACGCCGGCCCGCTCGTCGTGGTACTTGCTCGTGATCTTCGCGACGACGGCACTCTCACCCCGCACCGTGAGCACCAGGCAGGGCCGGTCCTTCGATCCTGGCCCGTCCTCGTACGGCACATCCGCCCACCAGATCTCCCCTGGCTGCGGCCGCCGCTTGGGGGTCCGCTGGGGGCCGCGCGGGCGGGACGGGGGGCGGGTGCGGCCGCCGGGCCGGGTCCGGGACCGTCCATAGCCGTCCGCGACCGCGGCGACCAACGCGATCGCCACGACGGCGGCCAGCGCGAACCACCAGGACGTGTCCATGCCCCCGACGGTACCGGGGCCCCCGCGCACCCGCTCGCCCGGCCGGTTCACCGCCCGAACCGGTGACAACGCAGGTGAGTTCCCCCACAACGGCCCGGCAGGTAGGAGCGACCAGCTCTTTTGCGCCTTACGCTCAACGGACCGCACAACCCCCGTCCTTCCAGCCAGCACGGAGGTTCCCGCTCCATGAAGCTCACCGTCGTCGGCTGCTCGGGGTCGTTTCCGTCCGCGGACTCGGCCTGCTCGAGCTACCTCGTCGAGGCCGACGGCTTCCGGCTGCTCCTCGACATGGGCAACGGTGCCCTGGGCGAGCTGCAGCGCCACTGCGGTCTCTACGACCTGGACGCGATCTTCCTCAGCCATCTGCACGCCGACCACTGCATCGACATGTGCGGCTACTTCGTGGCCCGCTACTACCGGCACGAGGGCGGCCGCTGCGACCCGCTGCCGGTCTACGGTCCCGAGGGCACGGAACAGCGTCTGACCACGGCGTACGCGGACACACCTTCGGCGTCCTCGATGAGCGAGGTGTTCGACTTCCACACCCTGAAGCCGGGCTCGTTCGACATCGGCCCGTTCTCCGTGCGTACGGAGAAGGTGTTCCACCCGGTGGAGGCGTACGCGATCAGAGTCGAGCACGCCGGCAAGTCGCTCACGTACTCCGGGGACACGGGGGTGTGCCCGGCCCTGGACGAACTCGCCGACGGCACCGATCTGTTCCTCTGCGAGGCCTCCTTCACCCACGGCAAGGAGGACATCCCCGACCTGCACCTCAACGGCCGTGAGGCCGGTGAGGCGGCCCGCCGGGCGGGGGTGGGGCGCCTGGTCCTCACCCATATCCCGCCGTGGACCGACGGGTCGGTGAATCTGGCCGACGCGCGGGCCGCGTACGACGGCCCGACGGAGCTGGCCGCGCCGGGCGTGACGTACGAACTCTGAGCGCTCCGGGGAAGAGGGCCTAGCCCCGCGGGGTGCGCAGGCCGCGGCCGCTGAGCGCCATCCGGTTCCAGGTGTGGCGGCGGCCGCGGATCGCGACCGAGTACTCGTACATCACCTCGGGGTCGCACATGCCCGGGATGAAGGAGTCGCCGAAGTGGTGGGCGTCGAAACCCACTTCCTTCG